>NZ_JBIWEM010000002.1:0-13513 GCF_044762545.1 Pseudomonas sp. NPDC096925
CAGCAGTGAAACGATGCATCGCCGATGGTAGTGTGGGGTTTCCCCATGTGAGAGTAGGTCATCGTCAAGATTCATTTCGCAAAACCCCTATCTGCGCCTGCAGGTAGGGGTTTTGTCTTTGTGGCGCAAAAACTCCCGGGCATACGCGCCCCCTGTGGGAGCGGGTTCACCCGCGAACACCGGCAAAGCCGGTGCCATCCTCCGCGTCGCCTGCTCCCACAACTCCCACACCGAGCGCGTAATATCCTGGGTGCGACAATATTCCCGCCACATTAACGTGACTTTCCCGCGCCCACCCTACGTCAAGACTCTGGTTCGGGGCACTCCTGACCCTGGGCTGAGCGATGCCAGCGTACCGTGCTGCGCATTTCTGGACTTCCACCGTCCCATCACTTGAGGTAGCAAGCAAGATGGCCAAGGCCGCCGATGTCGTTGTGCAATGCCTGGAAAACGAAGGTGTCGAGTATGTATTCGGTATTCCCGGTGAGGAAAACCTCGACCTGCTCGAATCCCTGCGCAAGTCGAAGATCAAGCTGGTACTGACCCGTCACGAGCAGTCCGCAGGCTTCATGGCCGCCACCTACGGCCGCCTGACCGGCAAGACCGGCGTCAGCCTGTCTACCCTCGGCCCTGGCGCCACCAACCTGGTCACCGCCAGCGCCTACGCCTACCTGGGCGGCATGCCGATGATGATGATCACCGGCCAGAAGCCGATCAAGAAGTCCAAGCAGGGCCGCTTCCAGATCATCGACGTGTGCGGCATGATGGACCCCATCACCAAGTACACCCACCAATTCGCCTCGGCCGACAACATCCCGGCCCGTATGCGCGAAGCCTTCCGCCTGGCTGAGGAAGAAAAGCCGGGTGCCGTGCACCTAGAGCTACCGGAAGACATCGCCGCCGAGCAGACCGACAGCCTGCCGATCCCGCCTAGCCTGAGCCGTCGCCCGCTGGCCGAGCACAAGGCCATCGAAGCTGCCGTGGAGAAACTGCAGAACGCCCGTAACCCGATCCTGGTGATCGGCGCCGGCGCCAACCGCAAGATGACCGCCAAGGTCCTCAAGCAACTGATCGACAAGACCGGCATCCCGTTCATCACCACCCAGATGGGTAAAGGTGTGGTCGACGAGCGTCACCCACGCTTCCTGGGCAACGCCGCGCTGTCGTCGGGTGACTTCGTGCACCGCGCCGTCGAAGCTGCCGACCTGATCGTCAACATCGGTCACGACGTGATCGAGAAGCCACCGTTCTTCATGGTCCGTGGCGGCACCGAGGTCATCCACATCAACTTCCGCTCTGCCGAAGTCGATGCCGTGTACTTCCCGCAGGTGGAAGTGATTGGCGACATCGCCAACGCCGTGTGGCAGATCAGCGAAGCGCTGAGTGACACCACACACTGGGACTTCACTCGCCTGATGGCCATCCGTGAAGCCAACGAAGCACAGATCGCCGAAGGTGCCGACGACAACCGCTTCCCGGTCTACCCGCAGCGCATGGTCGCCGACATCCGTCGCGTGCTGCCGTCCGAAGGCATCGTTGCCCTGGACAACGGCATCTACAAGATCTGGTTCGCCCGTAACTACAAGGCGCACAAGCCGAACACCGTACTGCTGGACAACGCCCTGGCGACCATGGGCGCCGGCCTGCCATCGGCCATGGCTGCGCACCTGGTGCACCCGGACCGCCCGGTGATCTCGGTTTGCGGTGACGGCGGCTTCATGATGAACAGCCAGGAGCTGGAGACTGCGGTACGCTTGGGGATGCACATCACCGTGGTGATCCTGCGTGACGACGGCTACGGCATGATCCGCTGGAAGCAGGCGAACATGGGCTTCACCGATTTCGGCCTGGACTACGGCAACCCGGACTTCGTCAAGTACGCCGAAGCCTACGGTGCCAACGGCCACCGCGTGGAAAGCGCCGAAGGCCTGCTGCCGCTGCTCGAGCACTGCATCAAGACCCCGGGCGTGCACGTGATCGACTGCCCGGTCGATTACAGCGAGAACGACCGCATCCTCAACAGCGAGCTGCGTGAGCGCGCGCTGGCGGTGTAAGGCCTGAGGCCCCCTACAGGTATGGCGCCTGTGGGAGCGGCCTTGTGTCGCGAGAGGGCTGCAAAGCAGCCCCGGCAATTTTTGCCATGTCGCTGAAATCCTGGGGCCGCTCTGCGGCCCTTTCGCGACACAAGGCCGCTCCCACACTGATCGCATTGACCTCTGCGGCGTGTAAGGCCCTTCCTGTCACACCCATCCCCTATTCCTACAAGCTTGCAGGAATACCCCGACTGTCACTCCCCAGCCCAACCCCGCTTTACTGGCGCCCTTCCAAAACAACCATAAGAAGGAAGTCGCCATGTCCGAACATTGCCCCCCCGTCAGCCCCGTACGCATCGCCGTCATCCAGTACGACCCCCAAGTCGGGCTCGAGCATTGTGACGGTAACCTGAGCAGAGGCCTGGCATTGGCCCGGCGGGCAGTGCGTGAAGGCGCCAACCTGATCGTGCTGCCCGAGTTGGCCAACACCGGCTACACCTTCCACACCCGTGCAGAGGCCTATGCCCATGCCGAAACGCTGGAGGAAGGTCGCAGCCTGAACCTCTGGGCGGATTTCGCCAGGGAGTATCAGGTGTACCTGGCTGCGGGTTTTGCCGAACGTGACGGGCTGAAGCTCTACGACAGTGCTGTACTGTTCGGTCCGCAAGGCTTGCTCGGGCATTACCGCAAGGCTCACCTGTGGAACCAGGAAAAGCTCTGGTTCACCCCTGGCAACCTAGGCTTCCCCGTGTTCGAGACGCCGATCGGCCGTATCGGTCTGCTGATCTGCTGGGATATCTGGTTCCCGGAGGTGCCGCGGCTGATGACCGCACAAGGCGCCGACATCATCTGCAGCCTGAACAACTGGGTATGGACACCACCGCCGCTGTTCGATGAAGCCGGGCGCTGCATGGCTTCCTACCTGACCATGACGGCGGCACACGTCAACAACGTCTACATCGCTGCCGCCAACCGCATAGGCAGCGAGCGGGGAGGGCGCTTCCTGGGCTGTTCGCTGATTGCCGGTACCAATGGCTGGCCAATTGGCGAGGTGGCCAGTGCAGAGGAGGAGGGCATTCTCTACGCCGATGTCGACCTCAGCAGCGCACGCTCGGCACCGATCTGGAACAGCCTCAACGACCTGCCGCGAGACCGGCGTACCGATCTCTATGATGCAACCCTTGGCTATCGCCTGCATGCACCGATGCCGCGCTGAGGCCATGAACAATCGCTATCGCAGCCCTTGGGCTGTTCTGTGCTAGGGTGCACACACTTTTGCTTCCCAGGATGTCCAACCCATGCTCCCCGCACTCAGCGAAAAAGAACTCGACCGCCTTGAAGACCTGCTGATCACCTACGGCAATGACTACTCGGTACTCAACCTGGCCGAGCTCAATGGCTTTTTCACTGCACTGGCCACTTCGCCGGCCACTGTCACCCCGGAACAGTGGCTACCCGCGGTGGCTGGTGGCAAGGTGCCGAAATTCAAGAAACCGGCGCATGAAGAGGCCTACGTGGCCTTGATGCTGCGCTATGCCAGCCAGGTGGCGGAGGAGTTGGGTGACGACGTCGATCACTTCGAGCCGCTGTTCGAGGAAAGCGAAGGCGAGACAGGCAGTGTGATTGTCATGGAGGAGTGGTGCTTTGGCTACATGCGCGGCACTCAGGTCGCCGGCTGGGCCGAGCTGCCGCCGGAGCAGGACCAACTGCTCAAGGCCATTTCGCTGCATGGGCTGGAGGACAACTTCGAGCTGCTGGATCAGATGAGCGAAGAGGATATCCAGGCCTGCGTGCCACAGGTGGTCGAGGCTGCGCGTGGGTTGTTCCGGTATTTCAACAAGTTGCACTGATCTTGCATCTGCATTGATGCTACCGGCCCCAGCGCCGACAACCGACCGCGTTAACCGATCCAGTGGGAGCAACTGTCTTGCTCAATATCTAAAAACTGGCGCGAGCCCTGTGGGAGCGGGTTCACCCGCGAACACCGGCACAGCCGGTGCCATACGCCGCGTTGCATTCTTCGCGGGTAAACCCGCTCCCACATGGACCGCACAAGCCCCCGGCCGGTGCGTTCTTCTGTGGGAGCCGGCCTCACGATTATTCCGCCTCGCGAAATTATGGTTTCCCCGCCACACGGATTCTGCTGCCAGCCGAACCGGTGCAGCATGTGCTCCATCAGCCCACCCCGGCGCTGACCAGGAGCCAAGCCCATGTCGAACCCGATCAAGCTTTACAACTTCCCCAAGTCCGGCCATGCCCACCGCATCGAGCTGATGCTCTCGCTGCTGAACCTGCCCACCGAGCTGGTGTTCGTCGACCTCGCCAAAGGTGCGCACAAGCAGCCGGACTTCCTGGCCCTCAACCCGTTCGGCCAGGTCCCGGTCATCGATGACAACGGTACGGTGATCGCCGATTCCAACGCCATCCTGGTGTACCTGGCCAAGAAGTACGACAACGGCACCTGGCTCCCCGAGGAGCCCGCCGCCGCCGCCCGCGTGCAGCGCTGGCTGTCGGTCGCTGCCGGCCCGCTGGCCTTCGGCCCTGCCGCCGCGCGCCTAGTGACCGTATTCGGCGCCGCGTTCAACACTGACGAGGTCATTGCTCGCGCCCACACCCTGCTCAAGGTGATCGACGCCGAGCTGGCCAAAACGCCGTTCCTGGTCGGTAGCACACCCACCATCGCCGATATCGCCAACTACTCGTACATCGCCCACGCACCGGAGGGCAATGTGTCGCTGGAGCCCTATGCCAACGTACGCAGCTGGCTGGCGCGGATTGAGGCGCTGCCTGGCTTCGTGCCCATGCCACGCACCGTGATCGGGCTGCAGACCAGCGCCTGACATCCCGCCACCGCGAGGAACGCCGCCATGCAAAAGAACCCGGAGCACCACCCCTCGCCCTGGCATGCGGGGGAGAAAACCCTGCAGGAAAAAGCCGGTGTCGCGGAGCGCATGGAGGCGTTCGGGCAGAAGGTCATTCGTGACTACATGCCCGACCAGCACCGTATTTTCTATCACCAGTTGCCGTTCATGGTCGCCGCCAGCGTAGATGACCGGGGGCGGCCCTGGGCAACATTGTTGGAAGGGCCGGAAGGTTTCGTCAGCTCGCCGAACCCACGCCAGCTGACGATCAACACTCAGCTGGCAGCAGACGATCCCGCTACCCCGGGGCTGTCTGCCGGGCAGGCGGTCGGCCTGTTGGGTATCGAACTGCACACCCGTCGACGCAACCGCCTCAACGGGCAGGTCCACGAGGCCGGCGACGGGCAACTGCAGGTGACTGTGGAGCAGTCGTTCGGCAACTGCCCGCAGTACATTCAGCTGCGTGACTACACCCGCGTCGCGGAACCCGCGCAAGGGCGTGTCGATGCGACGACACTCGATGCCACGGCTGCCCGCATGATCCAGACAGCCGACACTTTCTTTGTCGCCAGCTATGTCGAGCAAGGCGACGGCCAGCGCTCGGTGGATGTCTCCCACCGTGGCGGGCGGCCCGGGTTCGTCAAGGTTGAAGGCAACCGCCTGACCATTCCCGACTATGCTGGCAACCTGCACTTCAATACCCTGGGCAACCTGCTGGTGAACCCGCAAGCAGGGTTGCTGTTCATCGATTTCAGCAACGGCAACGTGTTGCAGCTATACGGGCATGCCGAGTTGCTGTTGGACAGCCCCGCCATCCAGGCGTTCGAAGGCGCCGAGCGCTTGTGGACGCTGGAGGTCGAGCAGGTGGTGTGGCGCCCGGCTGCCGTTTCCCTGCGGTGGGCCTTCAAGGAGTACGCGCCGACCAGCCTGATGACCGGCACCTGGGCCGAGGCCGACGCGCGCCTGCAGCAACGCCAGCGGCAGCGCCAATGGCAGGCCTGGCGTGTGCAGCGGGTGGAGCAGGAGAGCCGCGACATCCGCTCGTTCTACCTTGAGCCACCTGCTGGCAGTGCGACGGCCTTTGCGCCAGGGCAACATGTTCCGGTGCAGATCCAGCTCGACGGCGAGGCGGCACTGATCCGCACCTACAGCCTGTCCAGCGCGCCTTCCGATGGCTACCTGCGCATCAGCGTCAAAGCCCAGGGCCAGGCCTCGCGGCACCTGCATGAGCACGTCGTGGCAGGCGATGTGCTGAACGTGCGCCCGCCGATGGGCAGCTTCACGCTGGACCAGCAGAGCACACGGCCGCTGGTGCTGATCGGCGCGGGTGTGGGTATCACGCCGTTACTGGCCATGCTGCGCGAGCAGTTGAACAAGGGGAGGACACGGCGCATTCATCTGTTCCATGGTGCGCGCAGCCTGGCCGACCTGCCGTTCCGTGAGGAGCTGGCGAGCTTGCAACAACGGGCCGGCGGCCTGCTGCAGGTGCACCGCGCCCTGAGCCAGCCGGAAGCGCATGCGTTGGCGGGGCGTGATTACGCGTTTGCCGGTCGGCTGGGTATCGAGCAGGTCAAGGCGACGCTGGCGCTGGACGACTACGATTTCTACCTGTGCGGCCCGGGCAGTTTTACCCAGGACCTGTATGAAGGGCTGCGCGGGGTGCATGTGCCGGATGCGCGGATCCATGCCGAAGCCTTTGGCCCGTCGACGCTCCGGCGGCACACCGACGATGACCAACCCACATTGCAACAGCCTCCTGCTGCCAGCGAGCCGGTGCCGGTGTACTTTGCGGCTTCGGCGAAGGAGGCGCGCTGGGCGCCCGGCAGCGGGACGCTGCTGGAGTTGGCCGAGGCGCGTGGGCTGGCGCCGGAGTTCAGTTGCCGGGGCGGGTCGTGCGGTACCTGCAAGACCCGCTTGGTCAGTGGCCAGGTGCATTACCCGAACCCGCCGGCCGAACTGCCGGAGGCGGGTTCGGTATTGATCTGCTGTGCCGTGCCGGCCCGGTCAGAGGAGGGGACGCAGGCGTTGGTGCTGGATCTGTAAGGTAGCCTGTCCCGGCCCTTTCGCGGGCTTGCCCGCTCCCACAGGTACTCCACTGCCCTCAGGAGCGGTGAATAACCTGTGGGAGCGGGCAAGCCCGCGAAAGGGCCGGTATTGGCAACACAAAATGCCCAGATGAAAGATAATCCCGGCACCTCACAATCCCAGGAGCTCGCATGGACCAGATCCACCTGATGAAGGTGTTCGTCGCCGTAGGCGAACTGGAAAGCTTCGCCGCCGCTGCACGCCGCCTGGACATTTCCCCAGCCGCAGTCACCCGTGCCGTCAGCGCCCTGGAAGAGCAGCTCGGGGTCAAGTTGGTGCTGCGCACCACCCGCAGCGTGCGCCTGACCGAAGCGGGTGGCCGTTACCTGGAAGACACCCGGCTTATCCTCGCCAGCATCCACGAGGCCAACGAAGCGGCTGCCGGCATCAATGCCACACCCAAAGGCGACCTGGCCGTCACCGCGCCGATCCTGTTCGGCAAGAAGTACGTCATGCCGTGCATCGTCCGCTACCTGCAGCAGTACCCCGAGGTTGACGTTTCCGCCTACTTCCTCGACCGCATAGTGAACATGGTCGAGGAGGGTATGGACGTGGCCGTACGCATCGGCCCCTTGCCAGACTCCGGCCTGAAAGCGCTGCGGGTGGGCAGGGTGCGGCGCATGTTGTGTGCGTCCCCCGACTACCTGGCGCGCCATGGCGTGCCGATGCACCCGTCCGACCTGGCGGGGCATGCGGTGATCGGCACCACCAACCTGTCGCCACGTGCCGGCTGGCGCTTCGGCGTGACCGAGGAACCGACCCTGGTGCGCGTGAAACCCCGCTTGACGGTCACCAGCAATGACGGCGCAATCGCCGCCGCTTGCGGCGGATTGGGCATTGCCCGTCTGCTGTCGTACCAGGTCGCGGATGAACTGGCCAGTGGGCAACTACAGGTGATCCTGGCCGAGTACGAGGAGGCGCCATGGCCGATCCATGTGCTGCACCGAGAGAGCAAGTACGGTTCGGCCAAGGTTCGGGCGTTCATTGACATGCTGGCGCAGGCATTGAGGGCTCAGCAGCTGGACTGATTCAACGGAGCAAGGTGAATGTAAAGCAGCCAGGGCATTGCTGTTCCAGCCACGCTTTGGCGCGTTCGCTCAGGAAGTACCCGCGATAGACATCCCCTTTGAAGAAGTCGGCGTGCTCGTCGGCCTTGACCACCTGGAGATACTGGCCGAGGTCAGCAGGTTCGTGGCGTGGGTCCTTGAGCAGGTTCAGCTTGCCCACGACGAATGCCTGCCAATACTCCGGCATGCGTGCGGCAAGCGCAGGTTCATGTGGCAGGGAGTCGATGATCGAGGTCGGCCCACCGTTAAGCTCGAGGTAATCGGTGATGGGCTTGCTGGTATCCCAGTGCAGCCAGTCAAGGTGCACGATGTGGGTTTTTTCCAGGTGCTCATACCGGCTGATGCCTTTCAGGCCGCTTTTTTCCAAGGCTTCCTTGACCGGCTGGGTGAGCACCAATGTCTTCAACGACGAGCGTGACATTAGTGAGTTCGTTGCTGCGGGCGGTTTCGACATCAGCAACTGGCGCAACGACACGATCATCGTGGCGTTTGAGAACGTGCAGAAGCGCGAGGGCGGCAACGAGCATGTTGTCCGCTCGCTGATGATCACCCCGGAGTACAAGGAGGGGGAGGTGATACTGACTGACATGGCGACCCATATGCAGATCGTGGTGCAGCGGGTGGAGCCGGTTGGGGAGGGGGAGTAGCAGGGCTGTGGTGGTTGTAGGCAGGCAAATGAACTAGCTGTGGATGTCCTCGGTATTTGTGGGAGCGGGCAAGCCCGCGAAGCAGGCGACGCGGTGCATGGCACCGGCTGCGCCGGTGTTCGCGGCCACGGCCGCTCCCACAGGTACTGCGTGAACCCTAAGCCAGCGCAGTACCTGTGGGAGCGGGCAAGCCCGCGAAGCAAGCGACGCGGTGCATGGCACCGGCTGCGCCGGTGTTCGCGGCCACGGCCGCTCCCACAGGTACTGCGTGAACCCGAAGCCAGCGCAATACCTGTGGGAGCGGGCAAGCCCGCGAAGCAGGCGACGCGGTGCATGGCACCGGCTGTGCCGGTGTTCGCGGCCACGGCCGCTCCCACAGGTACTGCTTGAACCCTAAGCCAGCGCAGTACCTGTGGGAGCGGGCAAGCCCGCGAAGCAGACGACGCGGTGCATGGCACCGGCTGCGCCGGTGTTCGCGGCTAAAGCCGCTCCCACAGGTACTGCGTGATCCCGAAGCCAGCGCAATACCTGTGGGAGCGGGTTCACCCGCGAAGAGGCCCACCCAGGCAAACCCGCCGGTTAAACCCCATGCAATCGCAGCGCCCGCTGCGCACACTCCCGCCAACTCAACTTCCGCTTTTCTACCTGGGGCAGCTGGTCCACTTCCCCAGCCAGCACCACCACCACCTCATGTGTCAGCCACCAACGCAGATGCCGGTTCTTCGGCACATGGTGATGCGCCAACAAGGTATAGGCCCCGGACTCGCTGACCATGGTGGTCGCCTGGTATTTGCCATAACGCAGCAACTGCACGGAGCGGTACTGATCCGGGTCGAGCCTGTCCCTGTTTGGCTATTTGTAGGAAGCTTCCTGGTCGGCTTTTCCCCTGCCAATAAAAAAGGCTGCCAATTGGCAGCCTTCTCGATGCTCAGCCCGGACGATCAGTCCCAGCTCAGTGCACCGCCAGTCTGATACTCGATCACACGAGTCTCGAAGAAGTTCTTCTCCTTCTTCAAGTCCATGATCTCGCTCATCCACGGGAACGGGTTGGTAGTCCCTGGATACTCTTCTTTCAGACCAATCTGGGTCAGGCGACGGTTGGCGATGAACTTGAGGTAGTCCTCCATCATCGCTGCGTTCATGCCCAGCACGCCGCGTGGCATGGTGTCACGGGCGTATTCGATCTCCAGCTGGGTCCCTTGCAGGATCATCTGGGTCGCTTCTTCCTTCATCGCCGCGTCCCACAGGTGCGGGTTCTCGATCTTGATCTGGTTGATCACGTCGATACCGAAGTTCAGGTGCATCGACTCGTCACGCAGGATGTACTGGAACTGCTCGGCCACGCCGGTCATCTTGTTGCGGCGGCCCATGGACAGGATCTGGGTGAAGCCGCAGTAGAAGAAGATGCCCTCCAGTACGCAGTAGTAGGCGATCAGGTTGCGCAGCAGCTCTTTGTCGGTTTCGACGGTGCCGGTGTTGAATTCCGGATCGGAGATGGCGCGGGTGTACTTCAGGCCCCAGGCGGCTTTCTTCGCGACCGACGGGATCTCGTGGTACATGTTGAAGATCTCGCCTTCATCCATGCCCAGCGACTCGATGCAGTACTGGTAGGCGTGGGTGTGGATCGCCTCTTCGAAGGCCTGGCGCAGGATGTACTGGCGGCACTCCGGGTTGGTGATCAGGCGGTACACGGCCAGGGCCAGGTTGTTGGCGACCAGCGAGTCGGCGGTGGAGAAGAAGCCGAGGTTACGCATGACGATGCGACGCTCGTCTTCGGTCAGGCCGTCCATGCTCTTCCACAGGGCGATGTCGGCGGTCATGTTGACCTCTTGCGGCATCCAGTGGTTGGCGCAGCCGTCCAGGTACTTCTGCCAGGCCCAGTCGTACTTGAACGGTACCAGCTGGTTGAGGTCGGCGCGGCAGTTGATCATGCGCTTTTCATCAACGCGCACGCGGGCGCTGGAGCCTTCCAGCTCGGCCAGGCCTTCGGCGATGTCGAGGTCGTTCAGGGCAGCCTTGGCGCGCTTGACCGCGTCGGAGTCGTCGGCGGTGGCGACACGGGCTTCCAGGGCGGCGGCACCACCGGCGCTGTCGAGCTTGTCGATAACTGGCTGGCTGGCTTGCGTATTGCCTAGGCCTTTAGTGGTGACTTCGTTTTCGTCCTTGTCGAATTCGTCCCAGCTCAGCATGGTGTTTTGGCTCCGCTTGTGGGTCGCGCCAAGGCGACCGTTAAATTTTAAGATAATGGGATACTGCTAGAGACCGCGTAGGAAGCGCCTCGGCTCCCGAGGTGTCCCACAAGGTCTGGAATTTTGATTTGAGTTGGCCATGAGCTCAGCGATCAACAATCACGAGCTTCGTCGGCGCACCGCCCGCGAAAGGCATGAAGGGGGGGGTGGCCATCGTAAGCGGTCATTGTAGTTTTGAGCCGCTTTTTGAGGGGCAACATTGTACCGGAAAACAGCAATTTTGGGGCTTTCATGTCGTGTCTCCGATCCCTTTTTTGGAAAAGAGACCCGGTTACCGTCGATGAGTTTGTCAAGACGCAAAAACGGCAAAATTCGCCTATATGGTGTTGTGTCTTGTTCCGAGGCACACGATATAGTTTTGAAGAGGAGGGGACAAGATCAAATTTCGTATGGCTTTGTCTCAGGTCAAGGAGAAGGAGCTCGATGCCCCGTGAAAACGGAGGTGCGGAAGGCCAAGGCCAGTCGTCCGGTTGTTGGATACTGATGCTACGTAAGGGATCTGACGCGATGCAGCGGGAGGATTCGAGCAGCGGTAACGAAAAGTAGGCGGAAAAACGGAGCATTTGCTCCGGTTGTGCCTAGAGGCGGGGGGGCAGATTGCGGAGGCATGCTGAAATTACGAAGTAGATCGATCAGGCCCTTTCGGTGGCTCGCATATCGCTGGCGCTAAGGGCCGCACCTCTGTAAACACAGGAGCTTGATTCCGAGCATTCAGAAAATCAGAAGCCGGGAGGAGAGTTCTCCCGGCTTTTACTGACTTACTTCGATTTTTTCACGGTTTCAACCACATGAGTCGTTGGGTTCTTACGAGCCTTCTCGACTGTGGTGAAGCGCCCGCTGCCTGCATCGCGACCAATTTTTTGGCCGCTAGAAGATGACTTCTTGGACATGGTGTGATTCTCCATCCCGATGAGCATCCCTTGACACTAGTCCTGACAGGCACGAGAATCCGCGCTCAACTTAGATCTGTAGGATCTAGCCTCCCTTTGAACGATGCTCTTCGTTCCTGGGAGATTGAAACCCGGCGCAGTTCCCGCTGCACCGGGTTTTTTATTGCCTATTGAAAGCGTTTTACATGCGTTTGATGCAGGAGAAAGCTGTGTAAGCCTTCCTCCTCCATCGCTACGCCTTACTGGCAGGCTTCGCAGTCAGGCTCGTCGATCGCGCAGGCCTTCGGCACTGGCGCAGGGCCGGCTGCCTGGACCGGGGCGCTGTCGCCACCGCTGGAAACGGCGTTGAGCTTGCCGGTGTTGATGGTCGACTTCTCGGTGCTGGTCGCGGCCAGGGCACGGAGGTAGTAGGTGGTCTTCAGACCACGGTACCAGGCCATGCGGTAGGTCACGTCCAGCTTCTTGCCCGAGGCGCCGGCGATGTACAGGTTCAGCGACTGGGCCTGGTCGATCCACTTCTGGCGACGCGAGGCGGCATCGACGATCCACTTGGTCTCGACTTCGAACGCGGTGGCGTACAGGTCCTTCAGCTCTTGCGGGATGCGCTCGATCTGCTGCACCGAACCGTCGTAGTACTTCAGGTCGTTGATCATTACCGAGTCCCACAGGCCACGGGCCTTCAGGTCGCGGACCAGGTACGGGTTGATCACGGTGAACTCGCCCGACAGGTTCGATTTCACGTACAGGTTCTGGTAGGTCGGCTCGATGGACTGCGACACGCCGGTGATGTTGGCGATGGTCGCGGTCGGCGCGATGGCCATGATGTTCGAGTTACGAATACCTTTCTTGACGCGCTCGCGCACCGGGGCCCAGTCCAGGGACTCTTCCAGGTTGACGTCGATGTACTTGGCACCACGGGCTTCGATCAGGATCTGTTGCGAATCCAGCGGCAGGATGCCCTTGGACCACAGCGAACCCTGGAAGGTCTCGTACGCACCGCGCTCGTCGGCCAGGTCGCAGGACGCCTGGATGGCGTAGTAGCTGACCGCTTCCATCGACTTGTCGGCGAACTCGACGGCGGCATCGGAACCGTACGGAATGTGCTGCAGGTACAGCGCATCCTGGAAGCCCATGATCCCCAGGCCGACCGGGCGGTGCTTGAAGTTCGAGTTACGCGCTTGCGGCACCGAGTAGTAGTTGATGTCGATCACGTTGTCGAGCATGCGCACGGCGGTGTTCACGGTGCGTTGCAGCTTGGCGGTGTCCAGCTTGCCATCGACGATGTGGTTCGGCAGGTTGATCGAGCCCAGGTTGCAGACCGCGATCTCGTCCTTGTTGGTGTTCAGGGTGATCTCGGTGCACAGGTTCGAGCTGTGGACCACGCCCACGTGCTGCTGCGGCGAACGCAGGTTGCACGGGTCCTTGAAGGTCAGCCACGGGTGGCCGGTCTCGAACAGCATCGACAGCATCTTGCGCCACAGGTCTTTGGCCTGGATGGTCTTGAACACCTTGATCTTGTTGTACTCGGTCAGGGCTTCGTAGTACTCGTAGCGCTCTTCGAAGGCCTTGCCGGTCAGGTCGTGCAGGTCTGGCACTTCCGAAGGCGAGAACAGGGTCCACTTGCCGTCATCGAAGACACGCTTGTTGTGGGGGTCGGGGGGGCGGGGGGGGGGGTGGCGGT
>NZ_JBIWEM010000002.1:13523-942751 GCF_044762545.1 Pseudomonas sp. NPDC096925
GGTGTTCATGTCGTGGGTACGACGACGGTCATCACCGGTGTTCTTGCGCAGCTCGATGAACTCTTCGATGTCCAGGTGCCAGGTTTCCAGGTAGGCACACACGGCGCCCTTGCGCTTGCCACCCTGGTTCACGGCAACGGCGGTGTCGTTGACCACTTTCAGGAACGGAACCACGCCCTGCGACTTGCCGTTGGTGCCCTTGATGTAGGAGCCCAGTGCACGCACAGGGGTCCAGTCGTTGCCCAGGCCACCGGCGAATTTCGACAGCATGGCGTTGTCGTGGATCGCGTGGTAGATGCCCGACAGGTCGTCCGGCACGGTGGTCAGGTAGCAGCTGGACAGCTGCGGGCGCAGGGTGCCGGCGTTGAACAGGGTCGGGGTCGAGGCCATGTAGTCGAACGACGACAACAGGTTGTAGAACTCGATCGCACGGGCTTCCTTGTCTTTCTCTTCCAGCGCCAGGCCCATGGCCACACGCATGAAGAATACCTGTGGCAGCTCGAAGCGCACGCCATCCTTGTGGATGAAGTAGCGGTCGTACAGGGTCTGCAGGCCCAGGTAGGTGAATTGCTGGTCACGCTCGTGGTCGATGGCCTTGCCCAGGCGGTCCAGGTCGTAGCCTTTCAGGGCCGGGTCCAGCAGCTCGAACTCGACGCCTTTGTCGATGTAGGCTGGCAGGGCCTTGGCGTACAGGTCGGCCATTTCGTGGTGGGTGGCGCTCTCGGCCACGTTCAGGAAGCCCAGGCCTTCGGCGCGCAGGGTGTCCATCAGCAGGCGGGCGGTCACGAACGAGTAGTTCGGCTCGCGCTCTACCAGGGTACGGGCGGTCATTACCAGGGCGGTGTTGACGTCCTTGATGGCCACGCCGTCGTACAGGTTCTTCAGGGTGTCGCGCTGGATCAGGTCGCCATCGACTTCGGCCAGGCCTTCGCAGGCTTCGCTGATGATGGTGTTCAGGCGGGCCATGTCGAGCGGCGCCAGGCTGCCGTCGGCCAGGGTGATGCGGATGGACGGGTGCGGCTCGACCACGGACTCGGCGTTCACGCGGGTGGCACGCTCCTTGGCGCGCTGCTCGCGGTAGATCACGTAGTCACGGGCGACTTTCTGCTCGCCGGCGCGCATCAGGGCCAGTTCGACCTGGTCCTGGATTTCTTCGATGTGGATGGTGCCACCCGATGGCATGCGACGCTTGAACGTGGCGGTGACCTGCTCGGTCAGGCGCGCGACGGTGTCGTGGATGCGCGACGAAGCGGCGGCGGTGCCGCCTTCAACTGCGAGGAACGCCTTGGTGATGGCAACGGTGATCTTGTCGTCGGTGTAGGGGACGACAGTGCCGTTACGCTTGATCACGCGCAGTTGGCCGGGGGCGGTGGCGGCCAGATCCTGGTTGGAATCGGCGGCCTGCGGCACCTTGGCCTGCGGGTTCTCGCGAGTTGTGTCGGTTTGCATGGGTGGGTGTCTCCACAGTTTCTATATTGTTCAGGCGCCTTTTGGGCGCCCACCGTTCCGTCCACTTGCTCGATGGCCTGGCGGGGATGGGCAATGCATGCGCATCCGCCCGCGCGGGCGTACCGACTTCGGGACAGACTCAGGAATAAGGGGCAATGGCTTGCCGCTCCCTGGCCGAAGTCAAAGGTTCTGGGCCGTGCCCAAAAACTGTTGCTGATGGATGCCAGGCCTGGCCTGCCACACCCATACCCGAACAAGGCCCTGGAAGGGCTTGCCTCGGTCGCCTCCGCAGGAGCGGTTTGGCTGCTGAAATCACTTGAAGTTCACCCGAAAAATCGCTTGATTTTGCGGGTTGACTTTTGTGTGTGATTTTGCACGAAACCCTATATCTAGTGGTTCGCTGCGATCGGGATACAAGATAATGCGGTATTGGGGGCTTTGCAAGGCGAGCGCCTGTGGATAACTTGTGCGTACTTTGTGAGTGAATGGTGGGTATTCGCTGTAGGCCTTGTGCCAAGTGGTTTGCAGTATTTTTCTGCGCCTTGCCGGTTCTGGGCAGAATTTTTCGGGCGCGAACCCTGTCACAAAAAACGGTTCAGTCGAGGGGCTGCTGGCAGGTTGGCAGTGCCTGGGGGCGGGACGTAGTATCCGAAGCAGATGTTGCCTTTTGGTTAAAGGGTCATGTTTCCTGCACCGGCCCCTTCGCGGGCTCGCCCGCTCCCACAGGTACTGTGCAAGCCTTGAAAGGGGCGCGGTCCCTGTGGGAGCGGGCGTGCCCGCGAACAGGCCGGTACAGGCCACAGAAAAACAACAAGCAAAGGCACAAGCCATGGACCACCCCGCACCCCGTATCCTCATCGTCGAAGACGACCAGCGCCTGGCCGAGCTCACCGCCGAGTACCTGCAGGCCAACGGCTTCGAAGTCAGCGTCGAGGGCGATGGCGCCCGCGCTGCGCGGCGCATCGTCGACAGCCAGCCCGACCTGGTCATTCTCGACCTGATGCTGCCCGGCGAGGACGGCCTGAGCATCTGCCGCCGGGTGCGCAGCCAGTACCCCGGCCCGATCCTCATGCTGACCGCACGCAGCGATGAACTCGACCAGGTCCAGGGCCTGGACCTGGGGGCCGACGACTACGTCTGCAAACCCGTACGCCCACGCCTGCTGCTGGCGCGCATTCAGGCCCTGCTGCGCCGCAGCGAAGCACCGGACAGCAAGCGCCAGGACCTGGCCTTCGGCGCGCTGCGCATCGACAATCGCCTGCGCGAGGCGCGTCTGGGTGAACAACTGATCGAGCTGACCGGTGCCGAATTCGACCTGCTCTGGCTGCTGGCCAGCAACGCCGGCCGGGTGCTGACGCGCGAGCAGATCTTCACCGCGCTACGTGGCGTCGGCTACGACGGCCAGGACCGTTCCATCGACATACGCATTTCCAGGATCCGCCCCAAGATCGGCGACGACCCGCTCCAGCCAAGGCTGATCAAGACCCTGCGCAGTAAAGGCTACCTGTTCGTTGGCGAGGCCTCATGAACAACTCGATCTTCCTGCGCATCTATGGCGGCATGCTGGCCGTGCTGGTGCTGGTGGCTCTGCTCGGGGTGCTCAGCCTGCACCTGGTCAACGAAGTGCGTGCCGCCCAGCACCGCGAGGGCCTGGCCCAGGGGACTTTCAGCCTGATGGCCGACAACCTGGCGCTGCAGAACGACACCGAGCGCAAGCGTTCACTGCTGATCTGGGAGCGCCTGCTTGGCGTGCCGTTGGCGCTGCAGCCAATGACCGCGCGCACCCTCGATGGTGGCCAGCGGGCGCGCCTGTACCGCGGCCTGGTGGTGGTCGAGAAGACCGGCCCGCATGCGGCCCAGGTACTGCGCAAGGTCGGCCAGGAAGACCTGATGCTGGTAGCGCAGATCAAGCAGATAAGTGAGCAACTGGCGCGGGCCACCCTCTACCTGCTGGCCGACGAACTGGTGCGCTACCCGGTAACCGAACAGCAGCAGCGCCTGGCACAGATCAAGAAAGAAAAGGGTTTCGGCTTTGGCGTGGCCCTGCAGCGCATCGAGCGGGTGAGCCTGGACGATGACCAGCGGCGCCGGGTCGAGGAGGGCGACACGGTCATGGCCCTGGGCAAGGATGGTGACTCGATCCGCGTGTTCGCCGGGCTGGCTGGCTCGCCCTGGGTGCTGGAAATCGGCCCGCTGTACCAGCTCAACCCGTATCCGCCGCAGTTGCTGATCCTGATCGCCTTTCTCGGCCTGTGCCTGATCGGCCTGGTGGTCTACCTGCTGGTGCGCCAGCTGGAGCGGCGCGTGTCGGGCCTGGAGATTGCCGCCACGCGTATCGCTCAGGGTAGCCTGGACACCCGCGTGCCGGCCGGCGACGCCGACTCGGTAGGGCGCCTGGCTGCAGCCTTCAACGGCATGGCCGAGCACCTGCAGCGCTCGCTGACCATGCAGCGTGAGCTGGTGCGGGCGGTTTCCCACGAGCTGCGCACGCCGGTGGCCCGCCTGCGTTTTGGCCTGGAGATGATCGAGAACGCCACCACCGAGCAGGCACGGGCCAAACACCTGGCGGGCATAGACGGCGATATCCAGGATCTCGACAAGCTGGTCGACGAGATGCTCACCTATGCCCGTCTGGAGCAGGGGGCGCCGGCCTTGAAGTTCCAGCGGATCGACCTGGATGCCTTGCTTGACCGGGTGATCGAAGAGCTCGCGCCGCTGCGTGCCGAGGTACGGGTGGTGCGAGGTGAATGCCAGGGCGCCGATGCCGAAGGTGCCTGGGTCGAGGCCGAGCCGCGCTACCTGCACCGGGCCCTGCAGAACCTGGTGGGCAACGCCATGCGCCATGCCGAGGCCGAGGTGCGCCTAAGCTACCAGTTGGGGCAGCAACGCTGCCGTATCGATGTGGAGGATGACGGCCCGGGGATCCCCGAGGGCTTCTGGGACCGCATCTTCACACCGTTCACCCGCCTCGACGACAGCCGCACCCGCGCCTCGGGCGGGCATGGCCTGGGCCTGTCGATCGTGCGGCGGATCATTTACTGGCACGCGGGCCGGGCCACGGTGGGGCGCAGCGCCGCGCTGGGCGGGGCCTGCTTCAGCCTGAACTGGCCACGGCAGCAGGCACCGTTGTGACGGTCAGACGCTGACCAGGCTGAGCAGGTGGCCGTCCTGCAGGCAGAACTGGCCCTGCAGTTCGCTGCCATGCCGCCACTGCGGCGACAGGTCGGTGAGCAGGCGCAGGCGGGCCAGGCCTTCGGCGGACCAGTCCAGCACTTCGGCGTGCTCGAAGTAGAAGCGCTGGCGGGTCAGCGGGTAAAGGGTCTTGAACAGGCTTTCCTTGAGCGAGAAAGTCAGGGTGACGGCAAGGCCGAGCTGGCGGCGGTCCAGGCGTTCGACTTCGGGTGGGGTGAGGATTTCGCCCATCAACCGCTCGGCGCGCTGGTCATCCAGCAGCGCTTCCTGATCCAGGCCCAGGCCCTGGCAACTGCCCTCGGCGGCGACCACGGCAGCGGCCCAGCCTTTGCCGTGGGTGATCGAGCCGTGGATACCGGCTGGCCAGATGGGCGAGCGGTCTTCGTGGGTGCCGGGCACGTAGTCACGGCCGTCCAGGCGTAGCAGCGCGGCGCGGGCGCACACCCGGCCGGCCAGATACTCGGCCTGGCGCTTGGCCACCGAGCGCTGCAGGCTGGCGCCTGGCACGACGCCGGCGCGCTGGAAGTCGTCGGGTGCCAGTCGTGTGGGGTCGAAGGCGCAACTGACCAGCACCGCGCCGGGTAGCGGGCGGGGCAGGGGCCAGTGGTGCTGGAGCGGGGCGCAGCAGGCGGGGAGTGTGTTCATGGGGGGTATTGTGCCAGCTGTACGGGCACTAAGGGAGCTAGCGTGGCAATGCATCCTTGGGGCAGCGGCCTTGCGTCGCGAAAGGGGCGCAGGGCGCCCCCGGCAATCCTTACTTGAACACCTTCCTGAAGAACGCCTGCATATCCGCCCACGAGCTTTCATCCGCCGCCTTGTTGTAGCCGATATCCGGCCCGCCATGCTCGCCATGGCTCAGCCGGTCTGCATCCGGGTTGGTAAACCCATGCTTGGCCCCTTCGATACTGACAAACTCATAGTCGACCTTGGCTGCATCCATCTCGGCCTTGAACGCCTCCACCTGCTGCGAGGTAACCATGCTGTCTGCCGCGCCGTGCTCGACCAGGATCTGCGCGCGTACCACCCCAGGCTTGGCCGGGGTCTGGGTGGCCAGTGCGCCATGGAAGCTCACCACGCCGTCCAGTTTTTCGCCGCGGCGTGCGGCATCCAGCACCACCTTGCCGCCGAAGCAATAACCGACCGCGCCCAACTGGTGCTTGTTGGTGTTCGGCTGCAGTTTCAGTAGTTCGAGGCCGGCATCGAAGCGCCGCTCCGCGGCCTTGGGGTCCTTCATCGCCTCTGCCATGAACGTCTGGGCGTCGGCCGGGTGCTCGGTGTGCTTGCCGTCGCCATACATGTCGATGGCCAGTGCGTTGTAGCCCAGCGCCGCGAGCTCGCGGGCGCGGCGCTTGACGTAGTCGTTCAGCCCCCACCACTCATGCACCACGACAATGCCGGGGCGCTTGCCTTCTAGGGCGTCGTCATAGGCGTAGTAGCCGACCAGGCGGTTGCCGTCGGCGTCCTGGTAGGGGATCTCGCGGGTTTGTACCGCCGCTTGGGCGAGGGCGGCGCAGCACATCAGGGTCAAGGCCAGCAGGGCACGCATGGTCACTACTCCTTGTTCTGCAAATGGTTCGTTCAGCCGGGGTTCAGCCAGGGTTCAGTCGCGGTTCAGGGTGCCCTGCTTACTCTAGCTTCCAGACCGAAACAGCGCACCCAACTGGAGTATCCAGCCATGAAAACCTTCAACACCCTGCTTGCCGCCATGGCCGTCTGCGCCGCTGGCATCACCACCGCCCAGGCCGCGGACGACAACTTCGCCAGCCTGACCTACGGCCAGACCAGCGACAAGGTTCGCAAGTCCGGCCTGCTGCAGCGCAACACCGACCACCTCAACGCCGACGGCATCATCGGCAAGGACGACACCTGGGGTGTGCGGGTGGGCAAGATCAATGACCAGGGCCGCTACTACATGACTTACGACAACGTCTCGGGCGACCACAGTGGCCTGAAGTTGCGCCAGGAGAACCTGCTGGGCAGCTACGACCTGTTCCTGCCGGTGGGTGATACCACCAAGCTGTTTGGCGGTGGCAGCCTGGGCGTGACCAAGCTGACCCAGGACTCGCCAGGTGCCAGCCGGGATACCGACTACGGTTACGCGTATGGCCTGCAGGCCGGTGTGATCCAGGACATCACCGACAAGGCCTCGGTGGAACTGGGCTACCGTTACCTGCGCACCAATGCCGCCACCGAAGTGGGTGCGCACGGCGGGCCGAAGGACGGCACCCTGCGCCTGACCAGCAGCGCGCAGACCTACCTGGCTGCAAGCTACAAGTTCTGACCGGCGAGCCGGGTTATCCTGTACCGGCCCTTTCGCGGCTAAAGCCGCTCCCACAGGGATCGCACAGTCCATAAAACCTGTGCAATACCTGTGGGAGCGGCTTTAGCCGCGAAAGGGCCGGTACAGGCAATACATATCAAGGAGCTGCACATGAAACTGCTGGTGGTCGAGGACGAAGCCCTGCTTCGCCATCACCTCTACACCCGCCTGGGCGAAAGCGGCCATGTGGTCGAGGCCGTCGCCGATGCCGAGGAGGCGCTGTACCAGGCCGGGCAATACCACTTCGACCTGGCCGTCATCGACCTGGGCCTGCCCGGCATCGGCGGCCTGGACCTGATCACACGCCTGCGCAGCCAGGACAAGACCTTCCCCATTCTCATCCTCACCGCCCGCGGCAACTGGCAGGACAAGGTCGAGGGCCTGGCCGCCGGTGCCGACGACTACCTGGTCAAGCCGTTCCAGTTCGAAGAACTCGAAGCACGCCTGAATGCCCTGCTGCGCCGCTCCAGCGGCTTCACTCAGTCAACCATCGCCGCCGGCCCGCTGGTGCTCGACCTCAACCGCAAGCAGGCGACGCTGGACGAGCACCCCCTGGCCCTGACTGCCTACGAATACCGCATCCTCGAATACCTCATGCGCCATCACCAGCAGGTGGTGGCCAAGGACCGCCTGATGGAACAGCTGTACCCGGGTGATGATGAACGTGACCCGAATGTCATCGAAGTGCTGGTCGGCCGCCTGCGGCGCAAGCTAGAGGGCGAGCGCGGCTTCAAACCCATCGACACCGTGCGCGGTCTGGGCTACCTGTTCACCGAGCGCTGCCGATGATCCGTTCGCTGCGGGTGCGCCTGATGCTGGCGGCCGCGGTGCTGGCGCTGCTGTTCATGCTGGCGCTGCTGCCGGCCCTGCAGAAAGCCTTCAGCCTGGCCCTGCAGGAGTCGATCGAACAACGCCTGGCCTCGGATGTGACCACGCTGATTTCCGCTGCGCGCATCGAGCACGGCCAGTTGCAGATGCCGACCCTGCTGCCGGACGAGCGCTACAACCTGCCGTACACCGGCCTGCTCGGCTATATCTTCGACCGCGATGGCAAGCTGGTCTGGCAGTCGCGGGCCACCGCCGCGCAGAACATCAACTACCGCCCGCGCTACGACGGCCGCGGCAACGAATTCGCCCGCATTCACCAGGCCGATGGCGAAGAGTTCTTCGTCTATGACGTCGAGATCAAGCTGCTGGGTGGCCAGAGCGCCGCCTACAGCATTGTCGCCCTGCAACCGGTGCGCGAATACCAGCACACCCTCGACGGGCTGCGCGAAAAGCTCTACCTCGGCTTTGGCGCGGCCCTGCTGGCGTTGCTGGTGCTGTTGTGGGCCGGCCTGACCTGGGGCCTGCGTTCGTTGCGCCGGCTCAGCCTCGAGCTGGACGACGTGGAGTCGGGGGCGCGGGATGGCCTGAGCCGCGAACACCCGCGTGAGCTGCTGCGCCTGACCGGCTCGCTGAACCGCCTGTTGCGCAGCGAGCGCGAGCAGCGCCAACGCTACCGCGATTCGCTCGATGACCTGGCGCACAGCCTGAAGACGCCGCTGGCGGTGTTGCAGGGGGTGGGCGAAAGCCTGCAGCAGCGTAGCGGCGAGCGCGAGCAGGCGCGCGTGCTGCAGAGCCAGATCGAGCGCATGAGCCAGCAGATCGACTACCAGCTGCAACGCGCCAGCCTGCGCAAGAGTGGCCTGGTGCGCCACAGCGTGTTGCTGCGACCGTTGCTCGACAGCCTTTGCAGTACCTTGGCCAAGGTGTACCGGGACAAGCGGGTGAACGTGACCCTGCAACTGCCCGAGGCGGCGCAGGTGCCGATGGAGCAGGGCGCGTTGCTGGAGCTGCTGGGCAACTTGCTGGAGAACGCCTACCGCCTGAGCCTGGGCCAGGTGCGTGTGAGCCTGGAGCAGGCGCCTGGGCAGTTGACCTTGTGCGTCGAGGACGACGGGCCTGGGGTGCCGGCCGACCAGCGTGAGCGCATTCTCGAACGGGGTGAACGGCTGGACAGCCAGCACCCGGGGCAGGGGATCGGCTTGGCGGTGGTCAAGGATATCGTCGACAGCTATGACGCCGAGCTGAGCCTGGGAGATTCGCCCTTGGGCGGTGCGGCGTTCAGAATCACTTTCAACCTGGATTGATTTGTAGCCTGTGCCGGCCCTTTCGCGGGTGAACCCGCTCCCACAGGTACCGCACAGGTCCTGAGCCCTGCGGGCACTCTGTGGGAGCGGGCGAGCCCGCGAAAGGGCCAGCGCAGGCAAAACACAATGGGCGGATTCCCGCCAACACCCCTGTACAAATCCCGCCACCGGGCGGAAATCCGCCAGCCTTTCTCCGCAGAATCGCCCCGTCGTTGGGCGTTTATCCCAGGCAAATACGGCCCTTGCACCCTTCGTGGGCATTTTGGCACCACCCTTGCTATTGATCCTCGCAGAGGCCTGCCCAGGCAGCTCGAACACAACGACAAATCCCTCCATGTGCAGGAGGGTTAGCGATTCAGGTGCCACATCGCCCTGGGAAGGGTGAACCGGCACACTTGAGGAAAATCAGCCATGACGACACGTCAGCCGCTTTACAAATCCCTGTATGTCCAGGTGTTGGTCGCCATCACCATCGGTATCCTGCTCGGCCACTACTACCCGGAGACGGGCGTCGCTCTCAAACCCTTGGGAGACGGCTTCGTCAAACTGATCAAGATGGTCATCGCCCCGATCATCTTCTGCACCGTGGTCAGCGGCATCGCCGGCATGCAGAGCATGAAGTCGGTCGGCAAGACCGGTGGCTACGCGCTGCTGTACTTTGAAATCGTCTCCACCATCGCCCTGATCATCGGCCTCGTCGTCGTCAACGTGGTCAAGCCGGGCGCTGGCATGCACATTGACGTCAGCACCCTGAACGCCAGCAGCGTGGCTGCCTACGCCGCCGCCGGCGCGCAGCAGACCACCGTCGGCTTCCTGCTCAACGTCATTCCCAACACCGTGGTCGGCGCCTTCGCCAACGGCGACATCCTGCAAGTGCTGATGTTCTCCGTGCTGTTCGGCTTCGCCCTGCACCGCCTGGGCAGCTACGGCAAGCCGGTGCTGGACATGATCGACCGCTTCGCCCACGTCATGTTCAACATCATCAACATGATCATGAAGCTCGCCCCAGTCGGTGCCTTTGGTGCAATGGCCTTCACCATCGGCCAGTACGGCGTTGGCTCGCTGGTGCAACTGGGCTACCTGATGGCCTGCTTCTACATCACCTGCCTGCTGTTCGTGCTGGTGGTGCTGGGCGGTATCTGCCGCGCCCACGGTTTCAGTGTCCTCAAGCTGATCCGCTACATCCGTGAAGAACTGCTGATCGTGCTGGGCACTTCCTCCTCGGAATCGGCCCTGCCACGCATGCTGGCCAAGATGGAGCGTCTGGGTGCGAAGAAGTCGGTGGTTGGCCTGGTCATCCCGACCGGTTACTCGTTCAACCTCGACGGCACCTCGATCTACCTGACCATGGCTGCAGTGTTCATCGCCCAGGCCACCGACACCACCATGGACATCACTCACCAGATCACCCTGCTGCTGGTGCTGCTGGTGGCTTCCAAAGGTGCTGCCGGCGTTACCGGCTCGGGCTTCATCGTCCTGGCTGCCACCCTGTCGGCCGTAGGCCACCTGCCGGTTGCCGGCCTGGCGCTGATCCTCGGCATCGACCGCTTCATGTCTGAAGCCCGTGCCCTGACCAACCTGGTAGGCAACGCCGTTGCCACTGTGGTCGTGGCCAAGTGGGTGAAGGAAATGGACAACGACAAGCTGGCATCGGAGCTGGCCTCCGGTGGTGCGCCGCTGGTCGACACCCGTCCGACCGACGACCTGGGCGTGGCTGAAGGCCCGGCTCGCTGATCGCGGGTTGGTGAAAAGAAAAAGGCGACCTCAGGGTCGCCTTTTTCATGTCTGTGCGGTGCGCGGTTCCTTGTGGGAGCGGCCTTGTATCGCGAAGGGGGCGCGCAGCGGCCCCAGGATATCAGCCATCCTGCAAGATTGCCGGGGCTGCTGCGCAGCCCTTTCGCGACACAAGGCCGCTCCCACAAGGTCTGCACACGCCCTTCAGGCCAGCACCACCTCCAACACCCGGATCACCTCCGGCTGCGGGTAATGCCACCTTACCTGCACATCCCAGAACTTCACCCCATACACCCGCTCTGCCGGTGGCACCTGGTAGGCCGGCCGGGGGTCCTGTGCCAGGCATTGCTCGATCAGTTCCACCAACGGCTCACCCAGGCGCAGTGCATGTTCACGGGCCTGGGGCAGGGCGTTGTCGCCCCACTGCACGGCGATCGCGGCAGGTGCTTCGCTGGCCATCCGGTTGCTGGCGCCAGCGATGCTGTCGGCGTACGGCACATACGGTTTGATGTCCAGCACTGGCGTGCCATCGAGCAGGTCGATCCCGGACAGCAGCAGGCGCCCTGGCTCCACGCCTTCCAGACGCACCACCGACTGGCCGATACCATTGGGCCGGTGAGTGGCGCGGGTGGCGAACACGCCCATGCTCTTGTTGCCGCCCAGGCGCGGTGGCCGCACCTTCAGGCGGGGTTTGTCTTCCAGCGCCTGGTGGAACAGGAACAGCAGCCAGACATGGCTGACCTGCTCCAGGCCCTCGACCGCATCACCCTGGTCGAACGGTGGCAGCAGTTCGAGCACACCGCGTGCAGCGGGTGCCAGTTGTGGCTGGCGCGGGATGGCGAACTTCTCCTTGAAACAGGAGCGGATGATGCCGACCGGGGTAACCGTATGCTGCATGGCCACTCAGCCGCGCACGCGCAGGGTCAGGCCCTTGAGGAAGTTGCGCAGCAACTGGTCGCCGCACGGGCGGTAGTTGTCGTGGCCGGCCTTGCGGAACAGCGCGCTGAGTTCGGGCTTGCTGACCGGGAAGTTGACCGACTTGAGGATCGCATGCAGGTCGTCTTCCTTGAGCTCGAAGGCCACCCGCAGTTTCTTGAGGATGAGGTTGTTGGTCACCGGCAGCTCGATCGGCTGCGGCGGGCGGCTGTCATCCTTGCCGCGGCGGTGGATCACCAGGCCGTCGAGAAAGTGCGCCATGACCCGTTCCGGGCAACGCACGAACCCTTCCTCGTCTTCCTTCTTCAGGTAGGTGGCCAGCACCAGGGGATGCACGTCGAGGCCGGATAGCCCGATGATTTCGGCCATCTTGGCGTCATTCACCTTGAGCATGTAGCGCAGGCTGCGCAGGACGTCGTTGTGGTTCATTGTTGCAGAATCCTGTTCAGGTGCCGCACCTGTCGCGCGGCGTATTGCTTAGAAACGTTCGGTAGTGGCCAGGTAGCGCCACTGGCCCAAGGGCAGCTTGCCCATCGACACGCCACCCAGGCGAATGCGGCGCATGCCTACCAGCTCCAGGCGCAGATAGGCGCACAGCTCGGCAATCTGCCCTGGCTGCGGGTTTTTCAGGACCATGCGCAGGTGGGTCTCGTTCTGCCAGCTGGCCTTGGTCCTGGGCAGCTCGCGGTCATTGCGGGTGGCACCGCGTGCCAGGCGTTCCAGCGCCTGGGGTGTGGTCTCGCCGCGCACTTCAACGATGAATTCCTGTTCCAGGCGGCGCAGGTCGGCGTCGATCTTGCGGGTTACCCGCCAGTCCTGGGTGAAGACCTGCAGGCCGCTGGCGCCGCGCTCCAGCGGTGCCACGCAGGCCTGCCGGGCGAAATGCCCGTGCAGGGCGCGTACACCCTCGCGATGGGCCTCGCTGAGGCTGCCCATGTTCATGCTGGCGCGGGCGATTTCGCTGTCCACGTTGGCTGGCTGGTTCAGCAGCAGGGTTACCGGTTCCAGCGTTTCGGCACGAGCACCCGGCAGCAGTTCGACGCGCTGCTGCCCGACCTTGAACTGCGGTTGCTCGACCACCACGCCATCGACCGTGACCCAGCCGCCTTCGATATACAGCTCGGCCTCCCGGCGGGAGCAGCCAAGCTGCTCGATAAGGCGTTTGGACAGGCGGACGGGTTCGGACATGACGGCAATTCGCAAAGGCAGGGAAAGACCTGCATTGTACCTGCCCGCGCGGCAGAGGGGCTGGGAATCTGTGTCATTTACGCCGTTTTGCGCAGGCGCATGTGCAGCAAGGGATAGGGCTGCCCCAGGCCGTCGGTTTCCGAACGGCCGATCACCTCGAAGCCTTCATGCAGGTAGAAGCCCAAGGCTTGCGGGTTCTGTTCGTTGACGTCCAGGCGCTCGGCATTCAGCTCGTCGATCGCATAGTGCAGCAGGCGCTTGCCAACCCCTTTGCCCCGGTAGGCAGGTGCAACGAACAGCATGTCCACGCGCCCGTTGGCGACCCCGGCGAAGCCGCAGATGCGTTGGCGGTCCTTGCAGCAGATCAGCATCACCGCGTCGAGGTAACGACGCAGTACCTGTTCGCGCAGCAAGACGATGTAGCCATCGGGCAGGAAGTCGTGGGTGGCGCGTACCGAGTCCTCCCACACCTGTACCAGTTCGCCGTAGTCACTCAAGCGCGGGGTTTGCAACGTCAGTACCGAATGCATGCCGGTGTTCCTCCGTGACGATAAGGCAAACATAGCAGGCCAACCACCGGTCGGCTTTTCCGTGCGGTGCTTGAACCTCGGGGTGTAGAGGTCTATTACTTTTACGTGGGAAAAAATCCCACGCAGAAAGAAGCAAAAAACTGAACACAGAATTTCCGGCTTGATTTGGCGTTTCTCATGGCGACGACCTGGAGACGAAACATGCACATCCATATGCTGTTCAAAAAGGCGCTATTGGCGGCTGCCGTTGCTGGCGTGCTGTCGACTTCCATCGTTCTGATCCCTGACTCGATATCCAATGGTTCCAGTGCCTACGCCAAGGATGGCGGCGGCGGTGGCGGCCATGGTGGTGGCGGCGGTGGTCACGGTGGTGGCGGTGGCGGCCATGGTGGCGGCGGTGGTGGTCACGGTGGTGGCGGTGGCGGCCATGGTGGCGGCGGTGGTGGTCACGGTGGCGGCGGTGGCGGCCATGGTGGCGGCGGCGGTGGCGGTGGTCACGGTGGCGGCGGTGGTGGTCATGGTGGTGGCGGCCATGGTGGTGAAGGCGGCGGCCACGGCGGCCACGGCGATGGCGATGGCCATGCCGGCAACAGTGGTCGCGGCCATGACGGTCCCTCAAACTCTGGGCGCAGCGGTAACCACGCTGAAGCGGGTGATGATCATGGCAATCACGTTGGCGGTGAGCCTGGGGACGATCACGGCAATCACGTTGGCGGTGAACCCGGTGACGATCATGGCAATCACGTTGGCGGTGAGCCCGGGGACGATCATGGCAATCATGTTGGCGGTGAGCCTGGCGATGACCGCGGCAATCACGTTGGTGGTGAACCTGGTGATGATCGTGGCGACCATCTGGGTGGCGAACCGGGTGATGACCGCGGTGAGCATGCCGCAGGCGAACCGGGTGATGACAACAGCCGGAGCTGACTGGCTCTGAACGGTTTCATGCAGCGCCCTCGGGGCGGGCCTGCATGAGGCCAGGTTCGGATGCACGGCAGCCCCACTCAACGCGAATGCAATGAGCGCTGAAGACCATCCCTCATCTCGTCCGGGATAGGGTCACAGTTGGTGTGGGATGTTTTCCCGCGTCGTATACTGGGTTCATCTGTCAAGGAACGCGCTCAATGCAATCGCCTACCATCCCCCCTTCGATGTTAAGCGCACTGCGGCGTGTCATGCGCCCTCTGGTGCGCCTGATGCTGCGCAAAGGGGTCACCTATACGATGTTCGCCGACTTGCTCAAGGAAGTGTTCGTCGATGTGGCCCATCGCGAGTTTCGCCTGGATGGCACGGTGCCGACCGACAGCCGTGTCAGCCTGCTTACAGGCGTGCATCGCAAGGATGTACGGCGTTTGCGCAGCGAGGGTGGCACGTCGCTCGCTGCGCTGCCGGAAAACATCACGTTAGGCGCACAGTTGGTCAATATGTGGACCACTGGCAAACCGTTCTGCTCGGAGCCTGGCCAGGCGCTGCCGTTACCGCGCCTGGCGAGTGTCGGCGGCGATTGCTCTTTCGATGCCCTGGTGGCGAAGATCAGTACCGACATTCGCGGGCGGGTGGTGCTGGATGAGTGGTTGCGCCTGGGCATCGTCCGGCTCGACGAGCAGGACTGTGTCCACCTGGAAGCCCAGGCATTCGTGCCGCAGAAGGGCTTTGATGAAAAGGCTGCGTACTTCGGCCACAACCTGCATGACCATGCCTGCGCAGCAGTGCACAACCTGACAGGTGAAGGGCAGTCGTTCTTTGAACGCAGTGTGCACTACGACGCTTTGAGCCCGGCCAGCGTCGACCATCTGCGCGAAGCGGTGGACAAGGAAGGCATGCAGACGCTGCTTGCCTTCAGCCGGCTTGCATCAGACCTGGAAGATGCCGATGTACCCAGCGCCGAGCAGCGTCAGCGCATCACTGTCGGGCTTTATTTCTACACTGAAACCACCGACCCCGATCTGTCGAAGACACCAGACCCATGACTTTCCTCGCGCGCTGCCTCAGTGTCGTCACACTGGCCCTGGGTTTCGGGCTGAACCTGATGGCGCCTGCCGAGGTGGCCGCAGCACCGGTGTGTGTCAGCCGTGACGAAGTGGGTATGGCGGGGGCAGCGGGCTTGCAGTTTCCGGGTGGTATTGGTGGTACCGGGGCCAGAACGGGCGGTGTCGGTGGTACTGGGGTACGCAGTGAAAACGGTGGTGTGGGTGGCACCGGTGCGCCGCTGCAGCAGCGTCCCGGCGGCACAGGCGGGACCGGTGCGGTGGCCGACGGTGTGGACGGCACCTTTATCGATCACGGCGGTGTCGGCGGTACCGGCGCGCCGATCCTGCGCCCGGGCGGCACCGGTGGCACGGGCATCGTCGGCACCATCACCGGGTTCGCTTCGATCTGCGTCAATGGCCTGGAAGTGCACTTTGGCAAAGACGTACCGGTGAGTGAAAACGGTGCGCCTGCCAGTAGCGCTCACCTGGCAATCGGCCAGGTTGTTGCGGTGGAGGCATTTGCCAGCAAACGCGGCCTGCAAGCAGGGCGCATCTCGATCCTCAACGTTTACGAAGGGCCGCTGACGGCACTGCCGAATGCTTCGGCCCCTCTGCGGGTCATGGGCCAACCTGTGCGGCTTGCTGCAGGCGCGCGGGTGGCTGAAGGGCTGCGCCCGGGCGAGCCGGTCAGGGTCAGTGGCCTGCGCGATGCCAGGGGCGAAGTGGTAGCCAGTCGTATCGAACGGGCGCCGGGGCTCAGGGAAGCCAGTGCCATCGGTGCGGTTGATCGTACTGGTAGCCTCCAGGGGCTGAAGCTGGGAACCCGCGTGGCACCCGCGCGGGAAGTGCTGGTGCGTGGGCAGTGGACCGGGCGTCAGTTGGAAGTGGCGCAAACCCGCCCAGACCCGAGCCTGCCTTTTGCTGGTCGTGTGCAGACGGCGGTGATCGAGGGGCTGGTACAGCGCAGCCACGCACAGCAGTTGGTGGTCGCCGGCATCAAGGTGACGCTGGGGCAGGGCACCGTGATCGTTGGCAAGCAGCCCGCGGCATTGGCGCTCGATCAACGTGTGCGGGTGAGCGGGGTGTTCAGTGGCAAGCACGAGCTGCGGGCAACCCGCGTGGAGTTCCATGACGACCGTGCCGACAACCCGGACAGAGGGCATTCGGGGCGGGGCAGCGAGCACGGCACTGGTGAATCTGAAGGCGCCAGCAATAGCGGGCATGGCGGGCGCGATGCGACCAGCGTTCGCATTGAAAGCAGTGATGATCACAGCGGGCACGGCGGCGTTGACGATTCCAGCGGTCGTGACAGTACTGAAAGCCTGGACAAGTCCGGGAAGTCGGAACATGTCGACACCGTGGAGCAGCCCGAGAGCAGCAATAGTGGGAGCTCTGGTCGGGTAGAGAAGGTCGAGCTTGAACGGGTGGAAAAAGTAGAGAAGGTTGAAAAGGTAGAAAAAGTCGAGAAGGTGGAGAAGCCCGAAAAAGTCGAGAAAATCGAAAAGCCTGAGAAAGTCGAGAAGGTAGAAAAAGTCGAGAAGGTCGAAAGAGTAGAGAAGGTCGAGAAAGTCGAAAAGGTCGAAAAGGTCGAAAAGGTCGAAAAGGTCGAAAGGCCCGAGACGGTAGAGAAAATCGAAAAAGTGGAGCATCCAGAGCGGTCCGGGCATTAGGCAACTAGGCTGGGTAAGTGCGATCACACTTCCCGCCGGAATACCGAGGTGCAGATGAGACCCACGCTCCCTCTTTTCGCCTGCTTGCTGTCATGCACCAGCGCCTCGGTCCTGGGCGATACCTTCAGCGCCGCCATCGGCATGGACTATTCAAGTGGCGACTATGGCACGGGTACCACCTCGGAAATCTGGTACGTCCCCGTGGTCGGCAAGTATGAAACCGGCCCCATGACCTACAAGGTCACCGTGCCCTGGCTGCGCATCACCAACCCTGAAGTGGGCCCGAATGGCGACCCCTTGCCCGGTGGCTGCCGGGATGTGGAAAGCGGGCTGGGAGATACGGTTGCCAGCGCCGGTTATGCCCTGCTCGATGGCAGTGACGGCGGCCTGATGCTGGACCTGATCGGCAAGGTCAAATTCCCCACTGCCGATGAAGACCAGTGTCTGGGCACCGGTGAATACGACTACACCGGCCAGGTCGACATCGCCAAGGCCTTTGGCCCGGTGACCGGCTTCGCGACCCTGGGCTGGAAGAAGTTCGGCGACCCGCCCGACAGCGATTTCGACGACCCGGTATTTGCCAGTCTCGGCTTCGCCATGCCGGTGGCCGCAGGCACTTCGGCGGGTGCCTCCTACGACTGGCGGCAGAAAGTCGTCTCGACGGGCGCACAGATCAAGGAACTTACCCTGTTCCTGACCCACAAGCTCAACCAGCAGTGGAAAGTGCAACTCTACGCAGTCAAGGGCTTCTCGGATGCCAGCCCGGATGCAGAGGGTGGCCTGATGCTATTTCATGCGTTCTGACGAAAAAGCCCCTGCACCGGCAGTTCCTTGCGGGGAATACCGGGGCAGGGGCTTTTCAGGCTCCGGCTGCGTCAGATGGGTTCAGCCCACATGTCGTATTCGTCGGCATCTACTACGCGGCAACGTACCTTGTCACCCGGCTTGAAGCCGTGGTCGCCATCGATGAACACGCTGCCGTCGATCTCCGGGGCATCGAAGAAGCTGCGGCCAACCGAGCCTTGCTCTTCCACTTCATCGATCAGCACGTCGATTTCCTTGCCGATGCGCAGTTGCAGGCGGGCGGCGCTGATGGCCTGCTGGTGGGCCATGAAGCGGTCCCAGCGCTCCTGCTTGACGTCGTCCGGTACTTCTTCCAGGCCCAGGTCGTTGGCCGGGGCGCCCTCCACCGGCGAGTACTGGAAGCAGCCAACGCGGTCCAGCTGGGCTTCGGTCAGCCAGTCCAGCAGGTACTGGAAGTCTTCCTCGGTCTCGCCCGGGAAGCCGACGATGAAGGTGGAGCGAATCACCAGCTCCGGGCACTGCTCGCGCCAGTTCTTGATACGCGCCAGGGTGCGGTCTTCGAAGGCCGGGCGCTTCATGGCCTTGAGCACCTTCGGGCTGGCGTGCTGGAACGGGATGTCCAGGTACGGCAGGATCTTGCCGGCGGCCATCAGCGGGATCACGTCGTCGACGTTCGGGTACGGGTACACGTAGTGCAGGCGGACCCAGGCGCCCAGGCTGCTCAGGGCTTCGCACAGTTCGAGCATGCGGGTCTTGACCGGGCGGCCGTTCCAGAAGTCGGTCTTGTACTTGACGTCGACGCCGTAGGCGCTGGTGTCCTGGGAAATCACCAGGATCTCCTTGACCCCGGCCTTGACCAGGCGCTCTGCCTCGCTCAGCACTTCGCCGACCGGGCGGCTGACCAGCTTGCCGCGCATCGACGGGATGATGCAGAAGCTGCAGCTGTGGTTGCAGCCTTCGGAAATCTTCAGGTACGCATAGTGGCGAGGGGTCAGCTTGACGCCCTGAGGTGGTACCAGGTCGATCAGCGGGTTGTGATCCTGGCGTGGCGGCACGACTTCGTGCACGGCGCTGACCACCTGCTCGTACTGCTGCGGGCCGGTAACCGACAGCACGCTCGGGTGCACGTCACGGATGCTGCCTTCCTCGACACCCATGCAGCCGGTGACGATGACCTTGCCGTTTTCCTTGATCGCTTCGCCGATCACTTCCAGCGACTCGGCCTTGGCGCTGTCGATGAAGCCGCAGGTGTTGACCACCACCACGTCGGCGTCCTCGTAGGTGGGCACGACTTCATAGCCTTCCATGCGCAGCTGGGTCAGGATGCGCTCGGAATCGACCAGGGCTTTTGGGCAACCCAGGCTTACGAAACCTACCTTGGGGGTGGCGGGCGTGGTGGACATGACTAACCTCGGTATTGAATGCAGGTCGCCCGACCGGAATCGCGGGCGATCTTGACGGGCGCTTTTGGCGCCTCTGATCAAAAAGTGCGCAATTCTAGCGAGCGCAGGATCGCTTGACCAGCAGAAATACGACGAACGCTGCGCTATGCTTCGCGCCATTGCGTCGGGGGTATCCGTATCACCTGGCGCATGGGGAATTCTACTGGCCTTGCAAGGCCGTCTGCGGGAGTGGTCGATGGTTCAGGCAAGCAGTCACGCCGAGGGCGGGCACGAGGGGAAGCAGGGGGCGATGCGGTCGATGAGCCTGCTCGTGGCGGCGGTCGGGGTAGTTTATGGCGATATCGGTACCAGCCCGTTGTATACCCTCAAGGAAGTCTTCAGCGGCGGGTACGGAGTACCGGTCAACCATGACGGCGTGCTGGGGATCCTGTCGCTGATCCTGTGGTCGCTGCTGTGGGTGGTGTCGTTCAAGTACGTGATGTTCATCCTGCGCGCCGACAACCAGGGCGAGGGCGGTACCATGGCGTTGACCGCGCTGGCGCGGCGGGCCACGGCGGCCTACCCGAGGTTGCGCACGTTGATGGTGGTGTGCGGGTTGATCGGCGCTTCGCTGTTCTATGGCGACAGTATGATCACGCCGGCGGTGTCTGTGCTGTCGGCGGTGGAAGGCATGGGGCTGGCGTTCGATGGTATCGATCACTGGGTGGTACCGATTTCGCTGGTGATACTGGTGGCGCTGTTCCTGGTGCAGAAGCACGGCACCGAGAAGATCGGCAAGCTGTTCGGCCCGATCATGGTCACCTGGTTCGTGGCGCTGGGCGCGCTGGGGGTGCATGGCATCTCGCAGAGCCCGGAAGTGCTCAAGGCGTTCAACCCGGTCTGGGCAGTGAACTTCTTCGTGGTCCACCCCGGCATCGGCGTGGCCGTCCTCGGCGCGGTGGTGCTGGCGCTGACCGGTGCCGAGGCGCTGTACGCCGACATGGGCCACTTTGGCCGCAAGCCGATCGCCCGGGCCTGGTTCGCCCTGGTGCTGCCGGCGCTGGTGCTCAATTACTTTGGTCAGGGCGCGTTGCTGCTGCAGGACCCGGATGCGGCACGTAACCCGTTCTACCTGCTGGCGCCGGGTTGGGCACTGCTGCCGATGGTCGGCCTGGCTACCATGGCCACGGTGATCGCTTCGCAGGCGGTGATCTCGGGGGCGTTCTCCCTGACCCGCCAGGCCATCCAGCTGGGCTACATCCCACGCATGCAGATCCAGCACACCTCCAGCGATGAACAGGGGCAGATCTACATCGGCGCGATTAACTGGACGCTGATGGTCGGCGTGGTACTGCTGGTGCTCGGTTTCGAGTCATCCGGTGCCCTGGCGGCGGCTTACGGCGTGGCTGTGACCGGTACCATGCTGATGACCACCATCCTGGTTTCGGCGGTGATGCTGCTGCTATGGAAGTGGCCACCGGTGCTGGCGGTGCCGATCCTGATGGGTTTTCTGTTGGTGGATGGGCTGTTCTTCGCCGCCAACGTACCGAAGATCATCCAGGGTGGTGCGTTCCCGGTGCTGGCTGGTGGCGTGCTGTACCTGTTGATGAGCACCTGGAAGCGCGGCAAGCAGATCCTGATGGAGCGTATCGACGAAGGCGCGCTGCCGCTGCAGCTGTTCATCAGCAGCATACGCATTCAGCCGCCGCACCGGGTCGAAGGCACGGCGGTGTTCCTTACGGCGCGCTCCGATGCGGTGCCCCATGCACTGTTGCACAACATGCTGCATAACCAGGTGCTGCACAGCCAGGTGGTGCTGTTGACGGTGGTCAGTGAGGACCGGCCGCGGGTGCCGGAGCATGAGCGTTTTGAAGTGGAGGCCTATGGCGACGGGTTCTTCCGCGTGTTGCTGCACTTCGGCTTCATGGACGAACCGGACGTACCGGCGGCGTTGAAGCTGTGCCACCTGGAAGACCTGGACTTCAGCCCGATGCGCACCACCTACTTCCTCAGCCGCGAGACCGTGATCGCCTCACGGCTGGAGGGGATGTCGCGCTGGCGGGGCAACCTGTTTGCGTTCCTGCTGAAGAATGCCAACGGCAACTTGCGCTTCTTCAACCTGCCACTGAACCGGGTGATCGAGCTGGGTACCCAGGTCGAGATCTGAGGCTCAACTCGCCCCATGTGGGAGCGGGCGTGCCCGCGAAGCCGGCAACTCGGTGTAGGGCACCGGCTTCGCCGGTGTTCGCGGGCATGCCCGCTCCCACATGGGCCGCATAGCTTTCAAGGCTTGCGCTGGACCTGTGGGAGATGGCTCAGCCTTTTGGGCTGCGCTGGCGCGTAGATAACTGAAATTGCAAGCAAACCGCTCCCACAGGGGCCCCGCTAATTCAATGAGTTATGTGCAGTTCGATGAGAGCGGGTTTACCCGCGAATGGGCCGCAAGGTCCTATCAGTTCTGCTCAGCCACGCTGGACTTGCCCTGGCGCGTCTCGATCTCGCCAATCAAGCGCTTGGCCAGTGCCGGGTAGTTTTCGTCGAAGTGGTGCCCACCCGGCAGCTTGAGGCGTTCACCCACCGCAGTCTTGTCGGTGCAACCGCTCTCATCGGCCTCTTCCACACCATACACGCACACCACCTTGGACGCCGGCAGTCTGGCCATTTCCGGCCCGGTTGGCGCTTCCTGGCCTTCCTTGCCCAGCCAGCCCTCGACTTCGATCTCGAAGCTGCCGCTGCGGGCAAAGGCCAGTAGCATCACCGCGTCGATCCGTTGCTGGTCCTCGGCCGGCAGGCGGTTGTAGATCGCCGGCAGCACGTCGGCACCGAACGAATAGCCGGTCAGCACGAAGCGCTTGGTGCCCCACTTCTGCCGGTAGTGCTGCATCAGTTCGGACAGGTCGGCGGCGCTTTGCTCCGGGGTCTTGTGCTGCCAGTAGTAGCGCAGCGTGTCGATGCCCACCACCGGGTAGCCCAGCTTGGCCATTTCCCCGGCCACGTCGCGGTCCAGGTCACGCCAGCCACCATCACCGGAAAGGAACAGGGTAACCGTGTCGGTGGTCTGCCCGGCAGGCACCTCGACCACCGGGATAGCCAGGGCGTTGCCGTCGTGGCCGACCAGGGCCTGGGTCAGCTGGGCCTTGAGCACTTGTGGCAGGTGGATGTCGTAGTCGCTGATGCTGGTCTCGGCATTGGCCTGGTCGCGCACGAAGGCGGCGCTGGCGTCATCCGGGTTGTCGTTCCAGGCGACGTTCCAGTGGCCGTGGGCGGCCGACTTCGGCAGTGGGGCCTGGCAGCCGGGTTGTTCCAGGCTGAAGTCCACGGAAATCGCCCGCGCCTTGTCGTTGTTCTGGCTGGCCAGCCAGCGCCAGGCCTGGGCGGCGCCAGGGCCGATACCAGCGACCAGGGTCGGTTTCTCCGACAGCTGGCCCAGGGCTTGGTCCAGGGCCTGTTGCTGCTTGCTGCAATCGTTGGGCGGCAGGATCACCTGCACCAGCTGCGCTTCGCCGGCCTGGGCAAGGTCCAGCAGCTGCCTGTCGGTCAGCGCCTGGTCCTGGGGTACACCGATGGCCACCCGGGCCTTGGGGTGCACGCCTGGGGTCACGCGGGTGATGCGGGTGTCATTGATGCTCAGTTGTTCCAGGCGTGCCTCGGGAGCCGGGCGCGTCCACAACCAGAATGCCAGCGCACCTCCCAGGGTGGCCAACAGCAGGGGAACCAGCAGGTACAGCCAAAAGCGTCGGGTCATCAACGTTTCACCAATCCAGTCAGGCCGCCTGCGATCAGGGCGGCGGTGTCGGCCAGTGCCACCAGCGGGTCGAGCCCGGCCGGCACGGCCATGTAGCGGGGTTCCCAGTCCGGTTGGAATTTGTCCTTGAAGCGACGAAGCCCCTGGAAGTTGTACAGCTGCTCGCCACGGCGGAACACCATCGAGCCCAGGCGTTGGGTCAAGGGCGCGCCCCGTCGCGGCTGCAGGCCGGACAGCGGCACCATGCCCAGGCTGAAGCGGGTGTAGTCATGGCTTTTGTAGTGCAGGATCAGGCCGATCATCATGAATTCCATGGTCAGCTTCGGGGCCTCGGGGTGCGCACGCATCAGGTCGAGGCTGGCCAGTTCGTTGCCATGGGTTTCCAGCAGGTTGGCGAAAGCCACCGGGCGGCCCTGGAAGCGGATCAGGGCAATACGGAAGTGCTGCAGGTATTCAGGGCTGAAGCGCCCCAGCGAGAAGCCTTTCTCGCGCACGTTCTTGCCGCCGAGCCAGGCATCGGAAATTTCCTTCAGCTCTGCCAGCGGGGCATGGCCGGGTTCGTGGATTTCCAGGCTCAAACCGTCACGGCCACCACGGTTCCAGGTGTAGCGCAGATCCTTCATCTCCTTGCCCTTGGCTTCGAGGTCGAAGCGGCGCAGGTCGACCCGGGCTTCTTCGCCCAGCTTCAGTGCGGTCAGGCCGATGTCCATGTAGAACGGCAGGTTCTCGGCGCGCACCTGGTAGAACACCGGGCGGGCATGGTGCAGATCGCACAGGTCACGGAACTGCCAGATCATCTCGGCGCGCTCCTGGGCCGGGCCGATCGGGTCGTACAGGGCCACCAGGCTGCGGCCGCGACGGGCGTACATGAGGAAGGCGTTGTCGCGAGGGTGGAACAGCAGCGCCTTGTCGCCGGTCAGGGCCAGGCCGCCATCGGGCTGGTCGGAGGCCAGCAGAATGCGGTTGGCACGCCGCAGCTCCTCTTCGTCGGGCAGGTGGATCACCGGCGGTGCCGTGCGCAATAGCCAGGTCAGGGCCACGGCCGCCAGCAGCAAGGCGCTGCCCATGGCGGCGCGCAGGCCACGCGGGGCGTCGGCATCGAGGGTGAACTGCCACCACAGCTGATGGCTGTAGGGCACATCCTGGTAGGCGAACAGCAACAGCCATATCGATGCGCCGACCACACAGGCGCTGGCCACCAGAAACACCGGCGAGAACGGCAACTCGAGCAAGCGGCTGGGGCGGTAGAAGGAACGCCGGAACAGCGCGAGCAAGGTAGCTGTGAGGGTCAGCAGGCAGGCTTCTTCCCAATCGAAGCCCTTGAGCAGCGACAGCAAGGCGCCGACCAGCAACAGTACAGTGGTCAGCAGCCAGGCGGCGGACAGGCGCCGGCGCAGGCCCTGGGCCAGCAGCAGGCACAGCACGCCGATCAGGCTGGCACCGAAGTGCGAGGCATCGATCAGACGGTGCGGCACCAGAAAGCCCATGTGCTCCAGGCGTGTGTCTATCTCGGGCGTGGCCCCGGAGAACAGCAGCACCACCCCGGACAGAAATACCAGAATCGACAGGATCGGCGCGGCCAGCCCGGAAGCGGCCTTGATAGCCTGTTGCGCGAACAGCAGGCGCCGGGCTTCGTTGGCCAGCAGCAACACGCAGGCCAGCAGCAGTGGTAGCACCACGTAGATCAGCCGATACAGCAACAGGGCCGCTGCCAACGGCGCCGCGCCGAGCTGGTCGGCAAAAGCCGCCAGCAGGATCGCTTCGAACACCCCGACGCCGCCCGGTACATGGCTGAGCACACCTGCAGCCAAGGCCAGCAGGTACACCAGGACAAAGGCACCGAATGGCGGTGCTTCGGGCAGCAGCAGGTACAGCACCGTGGCGGCAGCGGCGACATCCAGTGCGGTGATCAGCAATTGCAGGGCTGCCAGGCGTGCACCCGGCAGGCGCAGTGTGCGGCGGCCCAGTTGTACCAGCAGGTTATTGGCCAGTGGTTGTTCAGCCAGGCGCCGGCGGTACAAGCCGAACACCAGCACGCTGCACGCCAGCAGCACTGCTGTGGCGATACCCGCCAGCAAGCCAGGCGCCAAACCCAGTGCGGCCGAGGCTGCCGACAGGTCGCTCAAGGTCGCCAAGGCGGCCAGAGGCGGCAGCGCGCAGCCCAGTGACAGGCTGGCAAAAACGGTCATCCGTGCAACTTCACCTGCACCGACCCCTTGGCGTGCATACAGGCGGTAGCGCACCGAGCCGCCCGAAAGCATCGACAGGCCGATGGCGTTGCCGATGGCAAAGGCGCTGAAACCGCCCAGCACCAAGCTGCGCGTCGGCAGTTTCACGCCGGCATAGCGGCTGGCCGACCACTCGTAACCCAGCAGGATCACGAAACCGAGCACGGTTGCCAGCAAGGCACCGAGTAGCGACTGGGCCGGTACGCTGAGCATGGCATCATGCAGGGCGTAGATGTCCAGCTCGCTCAGCAGGTGGCGACAGGCGATCAAGCCCATGGTGAACAACACCAGGGTCACCACCAGCCCAATGGGCTGGCGGTAGCGGCTCAAGCGTTCGAGCAAGGGCAGGCGTTGCACGGCACCGGGTAGCGCCGAGGCAAGCGGCACCGGGGGTTCGGGGTTGTGCGAAGTCATGGATTGCCCCGGGCATGCAGCGCGAGGTGAGGGGAAGGTGTGGCCAAGTGAAAGTCCCTTAGGAAAACGTATCCAATGTTACTCCGGCCTCAGGCACTTGCAGCGGCCTGGCAGGGTTAAAGATAGTTCATCCAGGGCACGACCTCTCAAGCCTGCGGGTTGGCTGGAGGGCGAGGGATTTTGGGGGCGACGAAAAGCAGGAAGGGAAAAGCAACAAACCCCGCACTGCTGTTACACAGGCGGGGTTTGTTCTGACGAATATGGTTGCGGGAGCCGGATTTGAACCGACGACCTTCGGGTTATGAGCCCGACGAGCTACCAGGCTGCTCCATCCCGCGTCAGTGGTGCGAATTCTACAGTTTTCAGAATGGATGTCAAGCGCTAGTCGTTGATTTTTTTAATATTTCTACGAATGCATTATTTGACGCAAAAGAAAAAGGCCACTGTGTGAACAGTGGCCTTTTCTCGAATCTGGTTGCGGGAGCCGGATTTGAACCGACGACCTTCGGGTTATGAGCCCGACGAGCTACCAGGCTGCTCCATCCCGCGCCTGTGAGATCGAATTCTACGGATTTACCCGTGGGTGTCAAGCTTTTTTCTGAAAAAAACCTTTCCTGTTCAAACTCTTAGCGTTTGAATATGACGCGCAGCTCAGGCACGACGGGGCTTTCAGGCCGATTATCGAGCAATGCCGCCTACAGGCTGCATACCCCGAGGGCGCATGCGATACTATCTGTATGAATTTACAGTGCTGACGGTCATCCATGTCCTTGCGCAAGATCATCCATGTCGACTGCGATTGCTTCTATGCCGCGATCGAAATGCGTGACGACCCACGCCTGGCCGGGCGGCCCATGGCGGTGGGGGGCTCGCCCGACCATCGAGGGGTGATCGCTACCTGCAACTATGAAGCGCGTGCCTATGGCGTGCGCTCGGCCATGTCGTCGCGGCATGCGCTGAAGCTGTGCCCGGACTTGCTGATCGTCAAGCCGCGCTTCGAGGCCTACCGTGAGGCCTCGCGGGAAATCCACACGATCTTCCGCGACTACACCGAGCTGATCGAGCCGCTGTCGCTGGACGAGGCCTACCTGGATGTGAGCGACAGCCAGTGGTACTCGGGCAGCGCCACGCGTATTGCCGAGGATATCCGCCGGCGTGTCGCCCGCACCCTGCATATAACCGTCTCGGCCGGTGTGGCGCCGAACAAGTTCCTGGCCAAGATCGCCAGTGACTGGCGCAAGCCCAATGGCCTGTTCGTGATTACCCCCGGCGAAGTGGAGGCGTTCGTCGCCGCCCTGCCGGTGGCCAGGTTGCACGGGGTGGGCAAGGTAACGGCAGACAAGCTGGCGCGGTTGGGGATCGAAACCTGCCTGGAGCTGCGCGAATGGTCGCGTCTGGCGCTGGTGCGCGAGTTCGGCAGCTTTGGCGAGCGTTTGTGGGGGCTGGCGCGGGGTATCGATGAGCGTGCAGTGCACAATGACAGCCGCCGGCAGTCGGTCAGTGTGGAAAACACCTACGACACCGACCTTCCGGACCTGGCCAGTTGCCTGGCACGGCTCCCCGAGTTGCTGGAAAGCCTGAACGAGCGTATTGCCCGCATGGACAGCAGTTACCGGCCGGAAAAACCCTTCGTCAAGGTCAAGTTCCATGACTTCAGCCAGACCACCATGGAGCAGGCGGGGGCGGGCAGGGACCTGGAGAGTTATCGACAGTTGCTGGGGCAGGCGTTTGCCCGGGGTGGCAAGCCGGTGCGCTTGCTGGGGGTAGGCGTAAGGTTGCGCGACTTGCGCGGGGCGCATGAGCAGCTGGAGCTGTTCCCGCCTCAATAAATGGCCTGGGCCTGGCTGCACGGCCCCCTGTGGGAGCGGCCTTGTGTCGCGAAAGGGCCGCGTAGCGGCCCCAGGATTTCAGCAATGATGCATCAATTGTCGGGGCTGCTCTGCAGCCCTTTCGCGACAAAAGGCCGCTCCCACAGGGGGATGCGTTGCCCCGCAGCAGTTACTGCACGCCCGGATCAGCCACCAACCGGCCAGTGGCCTTGGTCAGCGACTGCAGAAACTCCTGTTGCAGCTCCGGGTCGTTGCGGGTCAGTTCGATCAGGCTCTGTTCCATTTCACTGGCTTCCTCTTCCAGGCCCAGTTCGGACAAGCGCTTGACCCGGTGTACCCATTGGCCGACATCGTCGTCTTCCAGGTCATCGAAGATCAGTTCATGGGCTTCGAGCAGCTTGTTGCGCAGGGTGGCGCTGACCAGCAGGCTGGCATCGCCACGTACCGCATTGTCCTCGTCCAGCACCTGCAGGTGCAGGGTGCCGATGTGGTTGAGGTTCTGCTCGGAGAACGGGCTGTCGAGCAGGTTCAGGCGCAGCACGCCGTTCCTGTCGGTGGTCAGCTCGTGGGTCATCTTGCCGGCCTTGACCTCGACCAGGCGCTCGCTCCAGGGCACGCTGGTAGATTCCTCGCGCTTGCCTTTCTGCACTTCGCTGATTCCGGCCAGGTTCTGCTGGGCACGACCGTTGGACGGCACGTTCATGAACGGGTTGAGCCCGTCCACGCCGTAGCTGAGCCAGTCGTGGGTGATGCTTTCCGGCAGGTTGCCCAGGGCAAAGACGTTGACCACGTTGGCACCGACGCCCGCTACTACCGCCACCGCACCCAGCGGGATCTCGTAGATCTCCCGCCAGGGCTGGTAAGGCGTGTAGCGGTCATAGCTGCGGGTGACTTCGAACTCGGTGACTTCGAAGCGCTTCTGCTCATGCACCCGCACACGTCGCTGCGGAAGCTCCATCACCTTCGGCTCGCCGACATCGATCTGCAGGGTGTGCTCGAGCAGTTTGCGCTCGATGCGCTCCTCATGGTCGCTGCGCTGGGACATCTGGTTGGCGCAGCCGCTGACGAGCAGGGCGCCGCACAGTGCGGCGCCCCCCAGGGGAAAGGTACTTCGCTTGAACATGATCACTCGTGCATTGGTTATCAGCGGCGAACGCGAGCCTGCAGGAAGGTCAGCACTTCATTGAGCGGCAACGGCTGGGCGTCCTGCTCGGTGCGGTGCTTGTACTCCAGGTTGCCTTCGGCCAGGCCGCGATCGCTGACGACGATGCGGTGCGGGATACCGATCAGCTCCATGTCGGCAAACTTGATGCCTGGGCTGGTCTTCTTGTCACGGTCGTCCAGCAGCACTTCGTAGCCGGCAGCAGTCAGCTCGGCGTACAGCTTGTCGGTCGCCTCGCGAACCACGTCGGTCTCGTAGCGCAGCGGTACCAGGGCGATCTGGAACGGGGCCAGGGCGTCGTTCCAGATGATGCCCTTGTCGTCGTAGCTCTGCTCGATGGCAGCGGCGACCACGCGGGACACGCCGATGCCGTAGCAGCCCATGGACAGGGTTACCGGCTTGCCGTTCTCGCCCAGTACCTGGCACTTCAGCGCCTCGCTGTACTTGGTGCCGAGCTGGAAGATGTGGCCCACTTCGATGCCGCGCTTGATCACCAGGGTGCCCTGGCCGTCCGGGCTCGGGTCACCTTCGACCACGTTACGCAGGTCGGCGACCTGTGGAACCGGCAGGTCGCGCTCCCAGTTCACGCCGAAGTAGTGCTTGTCGTCGATGTTGGCGCCAATGCCGAAGTCGCTCATCAGGGCAACCGAACGGTCGATCACGCATTCCAGTGGCAGGTTCAGCGGGCCGAGCGAGCCGGCGCCGGCACCAATGGCCTCGCGCAGCTCGGCGTCGGTAGCCATGACCAGCGGGTCGGCAACCTGTTCCAGCTTGGCCGCCTTGATTTCGTTCAGCTCGTGGTCGCCACGTACCACCAGGGCAACCAGCTTGCCTTCCTCGGCGCCGCGCACGATCAGGGTCTTGACGGTTTTCTCGATCGGCAGGCCGAAGTTTTCCACCAGCTGGGCGATGGTCTTGGCGTTCGGCGTGTCGACCAGGCGCAGCTCCTCGGTAGGGGCTGGGCGCACGGTTTCGCGCGGGATGGCCTCGGCCTTCTCGATGTTGGCGGCGTAGTCGGAGCTGTCGCTGAAGATCACGTCGTCTTCGCCGGACTCGGCCAGTACGTGGAACTCGTGCGAGTAGCTGCCACCGATAGAGCCGGTGTCAGCCTGTACTGGGCGGAAGTCCAGGCCCAGGCGGGTGAACACGTTGCTGTACGCCTGGTGCATGCGGTCGTAGGTTTCCTGCAGGGAAGCCTGGTCGGCATGGAACGAGTAGGCGTCCTTCATGATGAACTCGCGGCCGCGCATCAGGCCGAAGCGCGGGCGGATCTCGTCACGGAACTTGGTCTGGATCTGGTACATGTTGAGCGGCAGCTGTTTATAGCTGGACAGCTCGTTGCGGGCCAGGTCGGTGATGACTTCTTCGTGGGTCGGGCCGACGCAGAAGTCGCGCTGGTGGCGGTCTTTCAGGCGCAGCAGCTCGGGGCCGTACTGTTCCCAGCGGCCGGATTCCTGCCACAGTTCGGCGGGCTGGATGCTGGGCATCAGCACTTCCAGGGCGCCGGCGGCGTTCATTTCCTCACGCACCACGGCCTCGACCTTGCGCATCACCCGCAAGCCCATCGGCAGCCAGGTGTACAGGCCGGAGGCCAGTTTGCGGATCATGCCGGCACGCAGCATGAGCTGATGGCTGATGACCACTGCGTCGGCAGGGGTTTCTTTCTGGGTGGCGAGCAAATATTGACTGGTGCGCATGGTGAGCCGTGTCGATTGCCTAAGACATTGAAATGACCCCGCATTGTACGGGGGCGAAACGAAGGCGTACAGGATGCCCCAGGGCGTGACACTTGTCAGCCAAGAAAAAGCCCGGCGTGATCGCCGGGCTTTTTCAGGTGCGGGGCACTGCAAGCCAGGCTTACAGGATGCTCAGCGGGTACTCCACGATCAGGCGCAGTTCGTCGATCGATGGGGAATCGTAGTAAACGCCATCGGAAGAGCGGTAGGTGGCCTGACGTACGCGGAAGCTCAGGTCTTTCGCCGGGCCGCTCTGCAGTACGTACTTGATATCGACGTCGCGTTCCCATTCCTTGCCGTTGCTGGTGCCGGCGACGTTGGCGTCGGTACCGCGTACATAACGGGTCATGAAGGTCAGGCCCGGGATGCCGTATTCGGCGAAGTTCAGGTCGTAGCGAGCCTGCCAGGATTTCTCGTCTTCGGCGTTGAAGTCGGAACGGGCAATGGAGTTGGCCAGGAAGATGGTGCCGCCACCGTCGATGCCATAGCCATAGTCGCCGTCGCCGGTGACTTTCTGGTAGGCCAGGGTGAAGGTGTGCGCGCCGATGTTGTAGGCGCCCGACAGGCTGAACGCGCGGTTGTCCAGCTTGTCGCCGTCGAACGCGCGGTACTCGGCCGAGCCTTCGCTCTTGGTGTCATAAATGTTGAAGTCGAACACCAGGCCTTGCTTGTCGGAGATCGGCAGCGCCCAGTTGACGTTGGCGTAGTACTTGCGCCAGTAGTCTTCGACCTTCGAGTAGTACAGGCTGGTGCTGAGGTTGTCGGTGAAGGCGTAGGTACCACCGACCACGTTGGCTTCCTTCAGGCCGAAGCTGTCGCGGTTGGTCTGCTCCTGGGCGGTCAGGCTGGTGAAGTGACCAGCGTGCAGGGTCAGGCCCTCGATCTCGTTGCTGGTGATCAGGGTGCCCTGAGCGATTTCTGGCAGCAGGCGGCTGTCGTCGGTAGCGAAGACCGGCAGTGCGGTGAACTGGTCACCCACTTTCAGCACGGTGTCGGAGATACGGAACTTAACCGCACCACCGCCCTTGGAGTAATCATCCTGCGAACGGCCGTCGGAGCCGGTCGGGAACAGGCCGGTACCGGCGCGGCCCTTGCCGCTGTCCAGTTTCAGGCCGAGCATGCCGATGGCATCGACACCCACACCCACGGTGCCCTGGGTGAAGCCGGACTCGAAGGTGCCGAGGAAGCCCAGGCCGGTTTCTTCGCGACGGCTCTGGCCGCCTTCGTTGTTACGGAAGTCACGGCTGAAGTACAGCATGCGGGTCTTGACGTTCAGCTTGCTGTCTTCGATGAAACCTTTGGACTCGTCCTGGGAAGAGGCCAATGCCAACTGCGAGGTCCCTGCCGCAACGGCCAGGGCGATCATGCTCCACTTCATCACGCGCATCGTGATTTGCTCCTTTGGTTTTTAGGAAGAGTACCGCTGCGTCCAAGTCTTTTAGTTATATGGGGCAGCTCTTTCTTGTTATGTCGGCGAAAATGTATAGCACGCAGACTGTTGTTGGCGATATGGGTATAAACATCCTTTTCGGAACTTTTTCACCATGTCGCTTCTAGGTATTTCCATGTCGCAAATCACGCCCCGGTTCAAGGGCCGTACAACCCCAGCGCTGTTCCTGTCACCGTAATGAATCTGTAACTACCGATTCCGGTTGGGGAAACTCCCTGGTAACCAATGTCGCTGTTGTTATTTGTCGCGTACACCCGCTGTTGCAGATGTCGTGCCGACTTGGCGTGAAAGGAATGCAACAAGCGTGCTCAAAATTCGCAACGCTTCATGAAATTTTCACAAAACCTGCTACCGGGGGTCGGAAAGTGCCGTAAACACGGGGCGGGAGCCGTCTGGCGGCGTATTGCTGTCGAGAATCATTAAAAATTGAAAAGCTGCCATGAAAGTCAATGTGTTACCGCAACTTGTTCATGCAGCGTCACCTGTGGGTGGCAAGTGTGGTGGGAGGTGTACCGGCGGCCTCATTTTGGTGCGAAAAGTAGCGCTGTGTTACCGGGAACGTGCAAGGTATCCTTGCAGGCCTGTTTTCCGCGTGAAGCGGTTGGTTCTGCCTCAAGGAGATTTGCCGTGTTCGTCCTCGATTCGCGTTTGCAGCAGGATTCCCTGGTGCTGGGGGAGTTTGCGCTGTGCCAGTTGTTGCTGAGCAAGGATGCCAACTATCCGTGGTTCATCCTGGTGCCCAAGCGCGCCGGTATCAGCGAACTGTTCGAGCTCGATGCTGCGGAGCAGCAGCAGTTGTGGCAGGAAACCACCAGCCTGGCCGAGGCACTGAAGGCCAGCTACAACGCCGACAAGATGAACGTGGCTACCCTGGGCAATGTGGTGAGCCAGTTGCACATGCACGTGATCGTGCGCCAGCGCGACGACGCCGCCTGGCCGGCACCGGTGTGGGGCAAGTGCCCGGCGGTGGCCTACACCGACGACCAGGTGCAAGCCATTCGCCAGCGCCTGCGCGGGCTGCAACTTGCCGGCTACCAGGAGGCCTGAATGTCGCTTGAATTACGAGTGGTCGAACTGGAAACCCGCCAGGCGTTCCAGGATGACACCATCCAGGCGCTGAATGACGTGGTGGTCGAGCAGGGGCGGGTGATCGAACGGCTGCAGTTGCAGATGGCCGAGCTGATCAAGCGTTACGAAGAGATGGTTGGCCAGTACGGCAGCGAAGGGGACGAGGCGCCGCCGCCTCATTATTGATACCTTTCAGGGCCCTGTCGCCGGCAAGCCAGCTCTCATGGAGCTGCACATGACTCATTGAATTGGCAGGGCCCCTGTGGGAGCGGACCGCTTGCGAATTCAGTTCGCTGCGCGACAGCGCAGCCCGAAGGGCTGGGCTGTCTCCCACAAGGGATGGTTTCTGCAAATGGAATCAGCGGCGGGTTACCGCAACCACATCCTCGGCCTGCAGGCCCTTGTCGCGGTGCATCACGGAAAATTCCACGCGCTGGCCTTCCACCAGGATGCGGTGGCCTTCACCGCGAATGGCGCGAAAGTGCACGAAGATATCATCGCCCGAGTCGCGGGAGATGAAGCCAAAGCCTTTGGATGTGTTGAACCACTTCACGGTACCGGTATCACGATTGCCGGCATCCTGCGCCGCGTGCTGGCTGGCGCGTGCCTTGCGCGGGCTGCGGGCAAAGCCCACGGCCAGGTGCACGGCCACAGCCAGCGCCGCGCAGACCAGAGCGGCCAGGTTGCCCATTTCCGGGCGGGCCAGCAGTGTCAGGGTCTGCAGCACCACGGCCACCACCAGCAGGGCGCAGGCCAGGTGCTGCAGCTGTTGCCGTGCGCCGCGGTAGTACAGTGGCACGACCGGGGCCAGCACCAGGTTGAGCAGGCCGAGCAGGGCCAGGTAGACCGCGTCGGGTTGTTGAAGGAAGGGGGTCGCATCGGTTTTCAGGCTGGGTAGGAGCGATAGCAGCAATGCTGCCACGCCCGTCACCAGATGGACGATCTTGAACATGGGGTTGGCTCACAGTTGATAAGGCCGATCACAGGAAGAGCTGGCGGCACGGTGCGCATGAGGTGTAGAGCGCGAACACGGGACAGGCCAGCCTATGCACCCGGCAATGACAATCTGCACGGGTGGCACCATGCCTATTTAACAGTAAAGCCGCAGGCTACTCAAACCGCAGGCTGCGCGGCGGGTAATGCAGCTTGTGCAGGAAGATTTTGCCGCTGCTTTAACCACGCCCGTCAGCGCTTCATAGGCCACCTGGTACCTGTGACGAGGAAGTGTGGCGCATGATGCAAGCGAGCAAACGTGTGGCTGGCCAGGGGCGCTGGCCGGGAAAACAGTGCATCGATCCGTTCAGGGCGGATTTCGACATGTTGCAGACCCAGCCGGTGTCGCGTTCGGTGCGGCTCAACGGCTTTTCCACCTGCCTGCGGCTGGAGGCCGTCTATTGGGGCATCCTGGAGCGCATCGCCGCGGCCAACCGCTGCTCGGTCAGCGCGGTGCTGTCCTATGTGGACCGCGAAGTGCACCTGCGCCAGGGTGGGGTGCGCAACTTCAGCGGGCTGATCCGGGTGATCTGCGTCGCCTGGCTTCAGGACCCGCCAAGTGCGCGCTGATCGCCTGGCGGGCTGCGCAGTGCTTGCTAACCATATATAATCCCGCTTTTTGCTGCCCCGGCAGCCAGCGTTATGGTTGACGAGAGACACCCATGCCCCTTTATGACTATCAATGTGCATCCTGCGAGCACCGCATGGAAGTGCTGCAGAAGATCAGCGCCGCGCCGCTGACCGATTGCCCGGCCTGTCAGGCGCCGGCGCTGAAGAAGCTGCTGTCGGTGCCAGGCTTCCGCCTGAGCGGTAACGGTTGGTACGAAACCGACTTCAAGACCGGGGCGAAAAAGAATCTGGCAGGCGGCGACAAGGCCGACTGAGTTGAATGCTGTGACCGGGTCTTGCAGTATTAGCCCTCCGGGCGGCCAAGGCCTCCACCGAATACACGAATCACGAGAAGCGAAACCACCATCATGATGCGCAGCCATTATTGCGGCCAACTGAACGAGAGCCTGGACGGCCAGGAAGTCACCCTTTGCGGCTGGGTCCATCGTCGCCGCGACCACGGCGGGGTGATCTTCCTCGACATCCGTGACCGCGAAGGCATGGCCCAGGTCGTGTTCGACCCGGATCGCGCCGAAACCTTCGCCGCTGCCGACCGCGTGCGCAGCGAATACGTCGTGCAGATCACCGGCAAGGTCCGCAAGCGCCCTGAAGGTGCGGTGAATGCCAACATGGCTTCCGGTGCCATCGAGATCCTCGGCTACCAGCTGAACGTGCTCAACGAAGCGGAAACCCCACCGTTCCCGCTGAACGAATACTCCGACGTCGGCGAGGAAACCCGCCTGCGCTACCGCTTCATCGACCTGCGTCGCCCGGAAATGGCCGACAAGCTGCGCCTGCGTTCGCGCATCACCAGCAGCATTCGTCGCTTCCTCGACGAAAACGGCTTCCTCGACGTCGAGACGCCGATCCTGACCCGTGCCACCCCGGAAGGCGCGCGTGACTACCTGGTGCCTAGCCGTACCCACGCCGGTAGCTTCTTCGCCCTGCCGCAGTCGCCACAGCTGTTCAAGCAGCTGCTGATGGTCGCCGGCTTCGACCGCTACTACCAGATCGCCAAGTGCTTCCGTGACGAAGACCTGCGTGCCGACCGCCAGCCGGAATTCACCCAGATCGACATCGAGACCAGCTTCCTCGATGAAAGCGAGATCATGGGCCTGACCGAAAGCATGATCCGCAAGCTGTTCAAGGAAGTGCTGGACCTGGAATTCGGCGAATTCCCGCACATGACCTTCGAAGAGGCCATGCGCCGCTACGGCTCCGACAAGCCGGACCTGCGCATTCCGCTGGAACTGGTCGACGTTGCCGACCAGCTCAAGGACGTCGACTTCAAGGTGTTCGCCGGCCCGGCCAACGATCCGAAATGCCGCGTTACCGCCCTGCGCCTGCCAGGCGGCGCCAGCATGCCGCGCAGCAAGATCGACGAGTACACCAAGTTCGTCGGCATCTACGGTGCCAAGGGCCTGGCCTACATCAAGGTCAACGAGCGCGCCAAGGGCGTCGAAGGCCTGCAGTCGCCGATCGTCAAGAACATCCCCGAGGCCAACCTCAACACCATCCTCGATCGCGTTGGCGCCGTTGACGGCGACATCGTGTTCTTCGGTGCCGACAAGTTCAAGGTGGTCAGCGAAGCCCTGGGCGCGCTGCGTATCCGTCTGGGCCACGACTTCGAGCTGCTGACCTGCGAGTGGGCACCGATGTGGGTGGTCGACTTCCCGATGTTCGAAGAGAACGAAGACGGCAGCTTCACCGCGCTGCACCACCCGTTCACCGCGCCGAAATGCACTCCGGAAGAGCTCGAGGCCAACCCGGCCAGCGCTCTGTCGCGTGCCTACGACATGGTCCTGAACGGTACCGAACTGGGTGGCGGTTCGATCCGTATCCACCGCAAGGAGATGCAACAGGCCGTGTTCCGCCTGCTGGGCATCGAAGCGGCAGAACAGGAAGAGAAGTTCGGCTTCCTGCTCGACGCCCTGAAGTTCGGTGCACCGCCTCACGGTGGCCTGGCCTTCGGCCTGGACCGCCTGGTCATGCTGATGACCGGCGCCCAGTCGATCCGTGAAGTGATCGCCTTCCCGAAAACCCAGAGCGCCGCGTGTGTCATGACCCAGGCCCCAGGCATGGTCGACGCCAAGGCCCTGCGCGAGCTGCACATCCGGCTGCGCGAACAGACCAAGGTCGAGTAAGCAGTCCCCGGGCGCATCCACATGGATGCGCCTTTGCGTTTCGGCGCAGGCAATTTCCCGTCCCGCCCCGCACAGGGGCGGGGCTGTTTGTGATTCAAAGGATTCGGAGTCGTTATGGCTGGTCATTCCAAGTGGGCAAACATCAAGCACCGCAAAGAGCGCCAGGATGCCAAGAGAGGCAAGATCTTCACCAAGTGGATCCGCGAGCTGACGGTCGCCGCCAAGCAGGGCGGTGCTGACCCGGCCTCCAACCCACGCCTGCGCCTGGCGCTGGACAAGGCCCTGGGCGCCAACATGAGCCGCGACATCATCGATCGCGCCGTGGCCCGTGGTGCCGGTACCAACGAAAGCGACAACGTCGAAGAACTCAGCTACGAAGGTTACGGCCCGGGTGGCGTGGCGATCATGGTCGAGGCCATGACCGACAACCGCAACCGTACCGCCGCCGCCGTGCGTCATGCCTTCACCAAGTGTGGTGGCAACCTGGGTACCGACGGTTCGGTGGCCTACCTGTTCGAGCGCAAGGGGCAGATCAGCTTTGCCCCGGGCGTGGAAGAAGACGCGCTGATGGAAGCGGCGATGGAAGCCGATGCCGACGACGTGGTGGCCAACGATGACGGCTCGTTCGACGTGTTCACCTCGTTCAACAGCTTCTACGCCGTGCGCAATGCCCTGGAAGAGGCGGGCTTCAAGGCCGCTGACGCGGAAATCGTCATGCAGCCGACCACCAGCGCCGAACTCGACCAGGACGGTGCCGAAAAGGTGCTCAAACTGATCGACATGCTCGAAGACCTGGATGACGTGCAGAACGTCTACTCCAATGCCCAGATTTCCGACGAGATCATGGAAAACCTCGGCTAAGGTGTCCTGGCTATCCAGGCCAGTTCTTCAAGTTTGTCAGCGCCTGTACCGGCCCTTTCGCGGGTAAACCCGCTCCCACAGGTACTGCACCACATTCAGAATCGGTGCAGTACCTGTGGGAGCGGGTTTACCCGCGAAAGGGCCGGTACAGTTTGCACAGATGCATCAATTTTTTTGACAGGCACTATGACTCTGATTCTTGGTATCGACCCCGGTTCGCGCATCACCGGCTATGGCGTGGTACGCCAGACCGCCCGTGGTTGCGAGTACGTGGCGTCGGGCTGCATTCGCACCGGCAGCGGCGAGCTGCACGAGCGGCTGCAGATCGTCTTTCGTGGCGTGGGTGAAATCATCGCCCAGCACGGCCCGGTCACCATGGGCATCGAGCGGGTGTTCATGGCCCGTAACGCCGACTCGGCGCTCAAGCTTGGCCAGGCCCGTGGCGCGGCCATCGTCGCCGCCGCCGAAGCCGGCCTGGAAATCGCCGAATACAGCGCCACTCAGGTCAAGCAGGCGGTAGCCGGTACCGGCGGGGCCAACAAGGAGCAGGTGATGATGATGGTCATGCACCTGCTGAAACTGACGCAGAAGCCGCAGATCGACGCCTCCGATGCCTTGGCCATCGCCTTGTGCCACGCCCATACCCGCTCCAGCCTGGTGCCGCATGGCCTGGCCACGGCGCGGCGACGCGGAGGGCGCTTGCGTCTGTAGGCGCTTCATGCGCTGATACACATTTTGTTCGGGTGATGCGTTCACCCGCTGCATTTGCTGATAGGGTTGAGCGGTCTTTGACCGGCTCCCCGAGAGGAAGGATCGGAACGTGATTGGACGTTTGCGCGGCACCCTGGCGGAAAAACAGCCGCCGCACCTGATTATCGACGTCAATGGCGTGGGTTACGAACTGGAAGTTCCCATGACCACGCTGTACCGTCTGCCCAAGGTGGGCGAACCCGTAACCGTGCATACCCACCTGGTGGTGCGCGAGGACGCTCACCTGCTCTACGGTTTTGCCGAAAAGCGCGAGCGCGAGCTGTTCCGCGAACTCATCCGCCTGAACGGCGTAGGGCCGAAGCTGGCCCTGGCGCTGATGTCCGGGCTGGAAGTGGACGAGCTGGTGCGCTGCGTGCAGGCCCAGGACACCTCGGCCCTGGTGCGCGTGCCCGGTGTCGGCAAGAAGACCGCCGAACGCCTGCTGGTAGAGCTCAAGGACCGCTTCAAGGCTTGGGAAACTTCCCCGGCCATGTTCACCCTGGTCTCCGACGGGCCGCTGCCGGTGGCCAGCGCATCCACAGCCGAAGCCGACGCAGTCAGCGCCCTGGTTTCGCTCGGCTACAAGCCGCAGGAAGCCAGCAAGGCGATCGCCGCGATCAAGGACAAGGCCGGCCTGAGCAGTGAAGAACTGATCCGTCGCAGCCTGAAAGGGATGATTACCAAGTGATCGAAGCCGACCGCCTGATCGCCGCCAGTGGCCGCGACCGTGAAGAAGTCCAGGACCGTGCGATCCGCCCGCTGCGGCTGGACGAGTACATCGGCCAGCCGGTGGTGCGCGAGCAGATGGCGCTGTTCATCCAGGCCGCCCGTGGCCGCAGCGAATCGCTCGATCATACGCTGATCTTCGGCCCGCCCGGCCTTGGCAAGACCACCCTGGCCAACATCATCGCCCATGAAATGGGTGTGTCGGTCAAGAGTACCTCGGGGCCGATCCTCGAGCGCCCGGGCGACCTCGCGGCCATGCTGACCAACCTCGAACCGCACGACGTGCTGTTCATCGACGAGATCCACCGGCTGTCACCGGTCGTCGAAGAAGTGCTGTACCCGGCGATGGAGGACTTCCAGCTCGACATCATGATCGGCGAAGGGCCAGCGGCCCGTTCTATCAAGCTCGACCTGCCGCCGTTCACCCTGGTCGGTGCCACCACCCGTGCGGGCATGCTCACCAACCCGCTGCGGGACCGTTTCGGTATCGTCCAGCGCCTGGAGTTCTACAGCGACAAGGACCTGGCCACCATCGTCAGCCGTTCGGCCGGCATCCTCGGCCTGGCCATCGAAGACCAGGGTGCCTACGAGATCGCCCGTCGGGCCCGCGGCACGCCACGTATCGCCAACCGCCTGCTGCGCCGCGTGCGCGACTACGCCGAGGTGCGCGGCAAGGGCCAGATCACCAAGGCCGTGGCCGACATGGCGCTCAATCTGCTGGATGTCGACGAGCGCGGTTTCGACCACTCCGACCGCCGCCTGCTGCTGACCATGATCGAGAAGTTCGACGGTGGCCCGGTCGGCGTGGACAACCTGGCGGCAGCCATCAGCGAAGAGCGCCACACCATCGAGGACGTGCTCGAGCCGTACCTCATCCAGCAAGGCTACATCATGCGCACGCCGCGCGGCCGCGTGGTCACCCGGCATGCCTACCTGCACTTTGGCCTGAACGTACCCGGGCGCCTGGGGGAGGGTGGGGATTTTTCCGAAACGGGCGATGAGTGACAGATCGAAAACAGCTTTTCGTGGTCCTACCGCTGGCATGCCGAGGGTGCGCTGGCAATAGGACATAAATGAAGAAAAAACAGTTGCCACAGCGGATTGGCAAGCTGAGGAGTAAGCACTAGAGTATGCGCGCGCAAAATGGCCTGGAACCGTTCGCACACCGTTGTCGTGTCTATTACGAGGATACCGATGCCGGTGGTGTGGTGTATTACGTCAATTACCTGAAATTCATGGAGCGCGCGCGTACCGAGCGGCTGCGGCACCTGGGCTTTTCCCAGGCGCAACTGGCCGAAGACAACCTGCTGTTCGTGGTCCACTCCAGCGAAGCGCGCTATCACGCGCCGGCGCGGCTGGACGACGAGCTTCGGGTTACCGCGCAAGTACTTGAACTCAATCGCGCCAGCCTGCGCTTCGTGCAGCAGGTCTGGCGGGAAAAGGATGAAACGCTGCTCTGCGAAGGGCAGTTCCTGGTGGCCGCCGTGCGCGCCGACACTTTCAAACCCCGAGCCATACCCCCGGAGCTGCGTGACGCCTTTGCGGCGGACGGCTCGGGTACTCAATCGAATGCAGGAGAATAAGCGTGGAAGCTAACGTCGTCGACCATACCTCCATGTGGAGTCTGGTCAGCAATGCCAGCGTGTTGGTACAGCTGGTAATGCTGATCCTGGTGGCCGCCTCGGTCACCTCATGGATCATGATCTTTCAGCGCAGCACCATGCTGCGCGCCGGTCGTCGTGCGCTGGATGCCTTCGAGGAGCGCTTCTGGTCGGGTATCGACCTGTCCAAGCTGTACCGCCAGGCAGGCAGCAACCCGGACCCGGACTCCGGGGTCGAGCAGGTCTTCCGTGCCGGCTTCAAGGAATTTTCGCGTCTGCGCCAGCAGTCGGGCGTTGATCCGGACGCGGTCATGGAGGGTGTTGCCCGTGCCATGCGCGTAGCCATCTCGCGCGAGGAAGAAAAACTCGAGCAGAGCCTGCCGTTCCTGGCCACCGTCGGTTCGACCAGCCCGTACATCGGCCTGTTCGGTACCGTATGGGGCATCATGAACTCCTTCCGCGGCCTGGCCAGCGCCCAGCAGGCCACCCTGGCCACGGTTGCCCCGGGTATCGCCGAAGCGCTGATCGCCACCGCCATCGGCCTGTTCGCGGCAATCCCGGCGGTCATCGCCTACAACCGCTTCTCGGCCCGCAGCGAAGTGCTGATCGGCCGTTACTACACCTTCGCCGACGAGTTCCAGGCGATCCTGCACCGCAAAGTGCACACCAGCGAAGAGTAATCAGGTAGAAGCCCATGGCCCGAGTTCGCCACAAACGCAAGCCCGTCGCCGAGATGAACGTGGTGCCCTACATCGACGTGATGCTGGTACTGCTGGTCATTTTCATGGTGACGGCGCCCATGCTCAACCAGGGCGTGAAGGTAGACCTGCCCAAGGTTTCCAGTGAAGCCTTGCCGCAGGACAACAACGTCCAGATCCTCACCATCTCCATCAAGGCTGACAAGACCTACTACTGGAACCTCGGCAGCGAAGTCGATACCGACAAGCAGATGGACAAGGCCATGACCTTGCCTGCCATGACCGACGCGGTGACCAAGATCATTGCCGCCGGCCGTGACCAGGGCAAGCAGACCCAGGTGTTCATTCGTGGCGACAAGGCTGTCGACTATGGCGCGGTCATGGGTGCCATGGGCGGGTTGCAGAAGGCCGGTGTCGGTAACGTTGGCCTGATTACCGAGGCGCCCTGATGCAACAGCGAGAGCCATCCGCCTCGGAAAGCTACTTCTGGCCCAGTGTCTGGGCCATCGGCCTGCATGTGCTGGTGTTCGCCCTGCTGTTCGTCAGTTTTGCCATGACGCCTGAGCTGCCGCCATCCAAGCCGATCGTCCAGGCTACCCTGTACCAGCTCAAGTCCAAGAGCCAGGCGACCACCCAGACCAATCAGAAGATTGCCGGGGAAGCGAAGAAAACCGCTTCGCGCCAGACCGAGGTCGAGCAGCTGGAACAGAAGAAGGTCGAGCAGGAGGCCGTGAAGGCCGCGGAACAAAAGAAAGCCGACGCCGCTCAAAAGGCCGAAGAGGCCCGCGAGGCCGCCGAAGCCAAGAAAGCCGAGGCAGCGGCCGAAGCCGCCAAGGCTGCCGAGGCCAAGAAAGCCGCCGAAGCCAAGAAGGCCGAAGAGGCGAAGAAGGCCGAAGAGGCGAAGAAGGCTGCCGAGAAGCAGCAGGCCGACATCGCCAAGAAGAAGGCCGAAGAAGAAGCCAAGAAAAAAGCCGAAGAAGAGGCCAAGAAAGAGGCCGCTGAAGAGGCGAAGAAACAAGCCGCCGAGGACGCCAAGAAAAAGGCAGCCGAAGAGGCCAAGAAGAAAGCTGCCGAGGACGCCAAGAAGAAAGCGGCGGCCGAGGAAGCGAAGAAGAAGGCAGCTGAAGAGGCCAAGAAAAAGGCCGCTGCAGACGCCCAGAAGAAAAAGGCACAGGAAGCGGCCCGCAAGGCGGCGGAAGACAAGAAAGCCCAGGCCCTGGCCGAGCTGTTGTCCGACACCACCGAACGGCAGCAGGCGCTGGCCGACGAGCAGGGTGACCAGGTGGCTGGCGACTTCGACGACCTGATCCGCTTGCGCGCGGCCGAGGGTTGGGCGCGTCCGCCTTCCGCGCGCAAGGGCATGACGGTGGTCCTGCAGATCAACATGTTGCCGGACGGTACCATCACCAACGTCAGCGTGGCCCGGTCCAGTGGTGACGGCCCGTACGACAGTTCGGCGGTGGCTGCGGTGAAGAACATTGGTCGTTTGACCGAGATGCAGGGTATGAAGCCGAGCGATTTCAACCAATATCGTTCGTTCAAGATGACATTTACACCTGAGGATCTAGCGTTGTGATTAAACGTCTGAGAGGACTGCTGGTCATGCTGTGCTGCGTGGCAGGCATGGCCGTGGCAGAGGAAAAGAACATCCTGGTCACCAGCGGCAGCGACCGGGCCACGCCCATCGCGGTAGTGCCGTTTGGTCTGCAGGGCGGCAGCGTGCTGCCGGAAGACATGGCCGACATCATCGGCAACGACCTGCGCAACTCCGGCTACTACTCGCCGATTCCGCGGCAGAACATGATCAGCCAGCCGTCGCAGGCCAGCGAAGTGATCTTCCGTGACTGGAAAGCGCTGGGCGCGCAGTACGTGATGGTCGGCAGCATCGTGCCGTCGGGCGGTCGCCTGCAGGTGCAGTACGCGCTGTTCAACGTCGCCACCGAGCAGCAAGTGCTGACCGGTAGCGTGGCGGGCAGCGTCGACCAGCTGCGCGACATGGCGCACTACATTTCCGACCAGTCGTTCGAGAAGCTCACCGGCATCAAGGGTGCGTTCTCCACCCGCATGCTGTACGTGACGGCCGAGCGTTTCTCCACCAACAACACCCGCTATACCCTGCAGCGTTCGGACTACGACGGTGCACGTGCGGTCACCCTGCTGCAATCGCGTGAACCGATCCTGTCGCCACGCTTTGCACCGGATGGCAAGCGCATCGCCTATGTCTCGTTCGAGCAGAAGCGCCCGCGCATCTTCGTCCAGCACATCGATACCGGTCGCCGCGAGCAGGTCACCAACTTCGAAGGCCTGAACGGCGCGCCAGCCTGGTCGCCGGACGGCTCGCGCCTGGCGTTCGTGCTGTCGAAGGACGGCAACCCGGACATCTACGTGATGAACGTGGCTTCGCGCCAGATCAGCCGTGTCACCGCTGGCCCGGGCATCAACACCGAGCCGTTCTGGGGCAAGGATGGCAACACCCTGTACTTCACCTCCGACCGTGGCGGCAAGCCGCAGATCTACAAGCAGTCGGTCGGTGGCGGTGGCGCCGAGCGTGTAACGTTCGTGGGTAACTACAACGCCAACCCGAAACTGTCGGCGGACGAAAAGACCCTGGTGATGATCCATCGCCAGCAGGGCTTCACCAACTTCAAAGTTGCGGCCCAGGATTTGCAGCGCGGAAGTGTAAAGATTCTCTCGGAAACGAGTCTTGATGAGTCTCCCACTGTTGCGCCAAACGGCACCATGCTAATCTACGCCACCCGCCAGCAGGGCCGGGGAGTCTTGATGCTCGTGTCGCTTAATGGCCGCGTGAGGCTCCCACTTCCTACCGCTCAAGGCGAAGTCAGAGAACCGTCCTGGTCCCCTTACCTGAACTGATTGCGGCGTAATAATTTTTGCTTAACACACTGGGGTTTCATTAGGAGTTTCACGATGGAAATGCTGAAGTTTGGTAAATTTGCTGCGCTGGCTCTGGCCATGGCCGTAGCTGTAGGTTGCTCCTCGAAGGGCGGTGACAACGCAGGCGAAGGCGCTGCTGTAGATCCGAACGCTGGCTACGGTGCCAACGCTGGCGCTGTTGACGGCTCCCTGAGCGAAGAAGCTGCCCTGCGCGCAATCACCACCTTCTACTTCGAATACGACAGCTCGGACCTGAAGCCAGAAGCCATGCGCGCTCTGGACGTTCACGCCAAGGACCTGAAAGCCAACGGCAACCGCGTTGTCCTGGAAGGCAACACCGACGAGCGCGGCACCCGCGAGTACAACATGGCTCTGGGTGAGCGTCGTGCCAAGGCCGTTCAGCGCTACCTGGTTCTGCAGGGCGTTTCCCCTGCTCAGCTGGAACTGGTCTCCTACGGTGAAGAGCGTCCGGTTGCCACTGGCAACGACGAGCAGTCCTGGGCTCAGAACCGTCGCGTAGAACTGCGTAAGTAAGTTCTTATGCGTATGTGCCGCCGTGTAGTAACCGTCCTCGCACTCAGCCTGCCGCTCGCGGCCTGGGCTGAGGTCCCTGTAATTGATGACAACGCAGGCAGTTATCCGCCTGCGGGTTATGGCACGAGCGGCGCCTATGCCGGGTCGGGGGCTTCGGCCCCTGCCTCTGCACAGGGCCAGCTGTTCATGCAGCTGCAACAGATGCAGGATCAGCTTTCCCGCCAGCAAGGCATCATCGAAGAGCTGCAGAACGATGTGTCGCGCATGAAGCAGGAAAACCTGGAGCGTTACCAGGACCTGGACCGTCGCATCAACAGTGGCGCCGCGCCTGCCGCGACCCCTGACAATTCCTCCGGTGGTGGTGCATCCAGTGCCGCCCCCGATGCAGCAGCAGGTGCTGCTGCGCAACAACCGGCCGCCAGTAGCGAGCCCGGTGATCCGGCGAAAGAAAAGCTCTATTACGATGCCGCTTTCGACCTGATCAAGCAGAAAGACTTCGACAAGGCCAGCCAGGCGTTCAACGCCTTCCTGCGCAAGTACCCCAACAGCCAGTACGCGGGCAATGCCCAGTATTGGCTGGGTGAAGTGAACCTGGCCAAGGGCGACCTGCCAGCCGCCAGCCAGGCTTTTGCCCAGGTCAGCCAGAAGTATCCGAAGCACAGCAAGGTGCCGGATTCGCTGTACAAGCTGGCCGATGTCGAGCGCCGCATGGGCCATACCGACAAGGTCAAGGGTATCCTGCAGCAGGTCATCAGCCAGTATCCTGGCACCTCGGCCGCGCAACTGGCCCAGCGTGACCTGCAGAAGCTCTAAGCAGCACCGTTTGAAAGAAACCCGCGCCTGTCGCGGGTTTTTTCGTTAGAATCACTGCCCTTTTTTCGTAAACACGCTGCTGCGGATAACGCTATGTCGAGTCCGCGACAGTGCCTGACGGAGGCGGGCAGCCTGTTTAGCTGTCACGCCCGTGGCGAGCATGCAAGACACATTACGCATCACCGAAGTCTTTTACTCTTTGCAGGGTGAAACGCGAACGGCCGGGTTGCCCACGGTATTCGTGCGCCTCACCGGTTGCCCCCTGCGCTGCCAGTACTGCGACAGTGCCTATGCCTTCAGTGGCGGTACCCTTCGCACCCTCGATTCGATCCTTGAGCAGGTCGCCGGCTTCAAGCCGCGCTACGTCTGCGTCACCGGTGGCGAGCCATTGGCCCAGCCCAATGCCTTGCCGCTGTTGCAGCGCCTGTGTGACGCCGGTTACAAGGTGTCGCTGGAGACCAGCGGCGCGCTGGATATTGCCGGCACCGACACCCGCGTCAGCCGCGTGGTCGACCTGAAGACCCCAGGCTCCGAAGAGTCGCACCGTAACCGCTACGAGAACATCGAGCAGCTGACCCGCAACGACCAGGTCAAGTTTGTCATCTGTTCCCGTGAGGACTACGACTGGGCGGTCTCCAAGCTGATCCAGTACAACCTGGCCGAGCGTGCCGGCGAGGTGTTGTTCTCGCCCAGCCACCACCAGGTGAACGCCAGCGACCTGGCGGACTGGATCGTCGCCGACAACCTGCCCGTACGCTTCCAGCTGCAGCTGCACAAGCTGCTGTGGAACGACGAACCCGGACGTTGATTGAGGAGCAAGCACACATGACCGACAAACGCGCAGTCATCCTGTTGTCCGGCGGCCTGGACTCGGCCACCGTGGTCGCCATGGCCAAGGCCGAAGGCTACAGCTGCTACACCATGAGTTTCGACTACGGCCAGCGCCACCGCGCCGAACTGAACGCCGCTGCCCGCGTTGCCCGCGACCTGGGTGTGGTCGAGCACAAGGTGATTGGCCTGAACCTGAACGGTATCGGCGGCTCGGCATTGACCGACAGCAGTATCGACGTGCCTGAAACCCCGGGTGAAGGCATCCCGGTCACCTACGTGCCGGCGCGCAACACCGTGTTCCTGTCCCTGGCCCTGGGCTGGGCAGAAGTACTGGATGCCCGTGACATCTTCATTGGCGTCAATGCCGTGGATTACTCCGGCTACCCCGATTGCCGCCCCGAGTTCGTCGAAGCCTTCGAGCGCATGGCCAACCTGGCGACCAAGGCCGGTGTCGAAGGGCAGGGCTTCCGCATCCAGGCGCCGCTGCAGAACATGAGCAAGGCGCAGATCGTACAGGCCGGCATGGCCCGCGGCGTGGACTACAGCCTGACCGTTTCCTGCTACCAGGCCGACGATGACGGGCGTGCCTGCGGCAAATGCGACAGCTGCCGCCTGCGTGCCGACGGCTTCAAGGCAGCCGGTGTCGCAGACCCGACGCGATACTTTTGAAAAAACTTTGATGGGGTGTTGATTTCCTGTTAGAAATCAGTATTATACGCGCCATCCAACGGGTCGTTAGCTCAGTTGGTAGAGCAGTTGGCTTTTAACCAATTGGTCGTAGGTTCGAATCCTACACGACCCACCATATGCAGTACGTCAAAGCCCGCTACCGGCAACGGTCGCGGGCTTTTTCGTTTTCGGCTGCTTGTGCTGGCCCATCGCCGGCAAGCCAGCTCCCACAGGGCTTGCGCATGACTCGGGGCTGATGCGGTCGAGGTGGGGGCTGGCTTGCTGGCGAAAGAGGCGCAAAGCGCCCCCCAGCTTATTCGGCCCACTCCGGATCCCCTGTAAACACCACCGTCAGCCAACGGTCCGGACCTTCACCACCCACGGCATCACCGATCTCGTTGCGCCACGCATCCCATTCATCGATGGTTTTCGCGGCCATGGCCTTCGGCACGATGAAATACAGTTCGATCTCCCGCGAGCGCCCGACCTTGGCCACATAGGCGCGGTATGACTGCAGCCCGTGGCGAGCAACGAAGGCCTTGGCGACTTCATCCACGTGCAGCTTGAGGTCGCCAGGGGTCACCAGGAAAATTTCCGAAAGGGCCTGGCGCACCACAGACATTGGCAACGGTACGATCACCAGGCAAACCAGCGCCAGCACAGCCGGGTCGATGTACGGCGATACCCATTCCAGTGAAGTGCCCTGTACCGCGTAACCAAAGCAGAAGGCGATCAGCAGCGCGGCGGTAATGCTGGCTGACATCACCCAGCCTTTTACGTCCATGCGCACGAAATCCGAGCCCAGCTTGCGGTTGGCGCGGGCCTCGACAATGGCGATGGTCACGCAGGCGATCACGGTCAGCAGCGCGTAGACCATGGCGATGCCGAACTCCAGGTGGCGCCCGCCTTGCAGCAAGCTGCTGACGGCGTTGATCAGTGCATAGATGGCCACGCCGCTGAGCAGGATGCCGTTGAGCGCCAGCACCATCGGCTCCAGGTGCCAGAAGCCCATGGTGAAGCGCTCGCGCAGCTTGCGCGACATCTGCACGCTGGTGGTGTGCGCGGTAATCAGCCTGACCACCACCAGCGACAGCCCGCTCATGCTGGCATCGACCAGCGAATAGACGCCGTCGAAGACGATGGAGAACGAGCCGGAGGCCAGGCCGAAGGCGATGCCGATGATGGCGATGAACAGGGTGACGGCAATCGAGGTGCGTAACAGGCCCTGTTCGCTGGTGATGTCGAAGAAGGTGGATCTGGTTGCGGTTTGCATAAAATGTGCTCTAGAAGAAACGGTGATGCTGTATTGCTTGTCAGGGCCTCTTCGCGGGTGAACCCGCTCCCACAGGTTGGCGTCGCCTTGGAGATCGGCGCAAAACCCTGTGGGAGCGGGTTCACCCGCGAAGAAGGCGCATTGGCCCTGACAGGTTAGACGCGGAATTGCTCCATCAGCGCCTGCTGCTGGTTGGCTAGCCGGTTCAGGGCCTGGCTGATCCGCGCCGACTCATCGGCCTGGCCTGCCAGCGATTCGGTCACATCGCGAATGCCGGCCACATTGCGGTTCACCTCTTCGGCCACCGCGCTCTGCTCTTCGGCTGCCGAGGCAATCTGCAGGTTCATGTCGCTGATCACCGCCACTGCCTCGCCAATCCGTTGTAGCGCCGGCAGCGCCTGCTCCATGCGCGTGGCGCTGTCCTGCGCCTGGCGCTGACCTTCGTGCATGGCGCCCACCACATCCTGGGTGCCTTGCTGCAAGCCCTCGATGACCTGGCGAATTTCCTCCACCGATGTTTGCGTGCGCTGGGCCAGGCCACGCACTTCATCGGCTACCACGGCAAAACCACGCCCGGCTTCGCCCGCGCGGGCGGCTTCGATGGCGGCGTTGAGCGCCAGCAGGTTGGTTTGCTCGGCAATGGTACGGATCACTTCCAGCACCGAACCGATCTGCCCGCTGCGGCCTTCCAGCGCGCGCGCCTCGTCCATGGCGGTGTTCATGCCGGCAGCCAGGCGGTCGATGCCCTGGCGGGTGCTGTCGATCAGTTGCAGGCCTTCGCGGCTGGCCTGGTCGGCTGCGCGTGCAGCCTGGGCCGCCTGCGAGGCGTTATGGGCGACATCCAGGGCGGTGGCGCTCATCTCGTTGGCAGCGGTGGCCACCTGTTCGATTTCACGGTGCTGTTGCTGCATGCCGTCGCTGGTCTGGCTGGCGATGGCGGCCGACTGGTCGGCGGTACCACGTGCTTCCTGCAGTGAGCCTTTGACCTGGGCAATGACCGGTTGCAGCTTGTCGAGAAAGCGGTTGAACCAGCCGGTGAGCTGGCCCAGTTCATCCTGGCGGGCGTAGTCCAGGCGACGGGTGAGGTCGCCTTCGCCGCTGGCGATGTCTTCCAGGCGTGCGGCCACGGCCAGGATTGGTCGGGTCACGCCACGCGCGGTCAGCCACACCAGCAGCAAACCGACTACCGCAGCGCCCAGGCCAACCAGCAGGCTGGTGAGGTTGGCGCTGTGGTTGTGCGCGTCCAGGCGCTGGTTGAGGGCGACGGCAGGCGCCTGCAGCACGCTTTCCGGCAGTTCCAGCAGTACCTGCCAAGGGGCGGCATCAGGGATCGGTGTGAATGGGTGGGCAACACGCAGCAGGCCATCGGCTACCGTCTTGTCCATGGGCTCGCCGAGTTTGCTGTCGTCGCGGCTGTTGCCGGCCAGCAGGCCGGCTGCGCTGGTGATGCTGACCTGGCCCTGGCCATCGAACAGCTCCCGGCGGCCGTCCAGGCTCAACTGCTGCAGGTTGGCCAGGCCGATGTCCAGGCCAACCACGCCGACCACCTTGCCATGCTCCAGCAGCGGCAGGGCGATGCTGGTCATCAGCACCTGGCGGCCATTCACCTCGTCGAGGTATGGCTCGAGCATGCAGGTTCTGGCGGTGTCCTGCGGGCAGGTCAGCCAGCGGTTCTTTGCCACGCCGTTGCTGCCGATGCTGGCGTCACCGAGCATCGATTCCGGCATGGCTTCAAGCTCCAGAGTGCCGGGGCGGGGTTGTGACCAGTACAGTGAGAAACGCCCGCTTTCGTTGCTGCCCACGGCATCCTGGCCGAGGTACTGGCTGTCCTGGTCCAGGGCGTCGGGCTGGAAAACCAGGTACAGGCCGATCACGTCCGGGTTGCCGGCCAGGCTGGTGCGGGCCTGGCGCGTCAGCTCGGCGCGCAGGTCGCTGCCGCCACGGGCCTTGAGCACCTGTACCAGGCGGGCAAAGCCATTGCCGTACTGGTAGGCGTCCATGAAATAGCGCTGGATGCGCAGGGCCTGGGCTTCGGCATGGGCCTGCAGGCGCAGGCGTGCGCTGCTGTCGAGCATTTCGGTGTTGGCCTGGTTGACCAGTGCCGCGCTGCGCCGCGCCTGGGCCAGCGACGTAGTCACCAGCAAGGCGACGATGGCCAGCAGGCACAGGCCGGCGAGCAGGGTGATCTTCCACTGGATGGAGAGGCGGCGCAGCGGCATGAGGGCTTTCCTTTTCGATCAAGTACAACGCCCGCGTTCAGGCGCGGGCGTTGTCGGCAGCGTGGGTCATTCAGCGATGTAGTTGGGCGGGGTGTCCCTGAAGGCTTTGGTCAGCCAGGCCAGGTACAGCAGGCCGAGCAGTGCCCAGACGCCACCGAACAGCAGCGAATGCGCGTTCAGGTCCAGCCACAGCGAAACGATGATGCAGAAGCCAATGGTGGGCGCCACCAGGTACGTCAGCTGGTTGGCCAGGCCTTGGCGCTTGCCTTCGCGCAGGTAGCAGTGGTTGATCACCGACAGGTTGACGAAGCTGAACGCGACCAGTGCGCCAAAGTTGATGATCGAGGTGGCGGTGACCAGGTCGAAGAAGATCGCTGACAGCGAAATCAGCCCCACCACCGCGATGTTCAGCACTGGCGTCTTGTAGCGGGAATGCAGGCGGGCGAACAGGCTGGCCGGGATCACGTTGTCGCGGCCCATCACGTACAGCAGGCGCGACACGCTGGTCTGCGAGGCCAGGCCCGAGGCGATGGTGTTGATCACGGTGCAGGCGATGAAAATCGACTGGAACAGCTTGCCGCCGACGTACAGGGCGATTTCCGGCAGTGCCGCTTCCTGGTCATGGAAGCGGGACATGGTCGGGAAGTAGGCCTGGATGAAGTATGACACGGTGATGAACACCATGCCGCCGATCAGTGCGGTGAGGAAGATTGCCCGAGGGATGGTCTTGCCCGGGTCGCGGGTTTCTTCGGACAGGCAGGTGACCGCGTCGAAGCCCAGGAACGAGAAGCACAGGATGGTCGCACCGGCGGCCAGGGCGCTGAGCTGGGTCTGGTTGTCGGCGAATGGCAGCAGGCTCCAGGCGGTACCCAGCCCTTCACCTTGGTCCAGGCCGCGCACGCACAGGTAGATGAACACGGCGATGATCGCCACCTGCACGGCCACGAACAGCAGGTTGAAGTGCGCCACCAGGTTCACGCTGCGCATGTTGATCAGGCTGATCAGGGTGACGAAGCCAGCCACCCACATCCACTCCGGTACTTCCGGGAACATGGCCGAAAGGTACAGCTTGGCCAGCAACGCATTGACCATTGGCAGCAGCAGGTAGTCCAGCAATGACGACCAGCCGACCAGGAAGCCCACGTGCGGGTTGATCGCACGCTGGGTGTAGGTATAGGCCGAGCCCGACTGTGGGAAGCGTCGTACCAGGGTGCCGTAGCTCACGGCGGTGAACAGGATCCCGGCCAGCGCCAGGATGTAGGCGCTGGGTACGTGCCCGGCGGTAATCCCGGATACGATGCCGAAGGTGTCGAACACGGTCATCGGGGTCAGGTAGGCCAGGCCGATGATGATCACGTGCCAGAGACGCAGGGTTTTGCGAAGTTGGCCATTGCCGGAGGCGCTGTGGTCATGCTGCATGCTGGCATGGCTCCTGCGGCTGGGCGTAAACGGCGGGCACGGTGTACTGCGCATGCGGCAAGGGCGAGCGGGTGGGCTCCATGTTGTTCACCTTTATTGTTGGAGCGGCGGGGGCGCGGGGGAGCGCGCAAAGTGGTGAAAATAAAAAACGATGGGTAGCTGGGTGTCAAGTTAAACATGACAAGATGTTGCTGAATTGAAATATTTATCGATTCAAGTGGGGTTTTGTTCGGTTATTGCGCGTTTTTTTGCGGTTTTGATCAATTTGAGTGTTCGTAAAAATTAACGAATGCCGGTCTCCCATGGAAAGGCTGTCAGGCGTTTCCCAAAAGCGGGATTTATCGAGCCGGGCCAGCGCCAGGCCTGGGCTGCGGTGGTACTCTTGGCGTTCTGTGTGGCCCTTGGCCGCCTACGAAGCCCTTACGGACAGCGATCGGTTCTATTCATGAAGAAATCAGTTGGCATCCTTTCCGGCCTGGCTATCGCCATCGCCGTCGCAATCACCGCTGGCGCCTGGTACACCGGCAAGCAGCTGCCTGCGGAGCTGGACAACGCCCTTGTCCGCAGCAACGCCGAACTCAAGAAGGCCCTGGTGAGCACCGGTGGCAGCATGAGTATCGAGCGGGTATCGCTGGAGCAGCATTTCTTCAGCAGTACCGCCCAGTACCGGCTCAAGGCCCGCGATATCAACCTGGGCGAAGGCGAAGTGGTGAACTTCGACGTGGGCGTGACCGACCAGATCGAGCATGGCCCGTTCCCCTGGTCGCGGGTAAAGGCGTTGAAGCTGATGCCGGTGCTGGCGGTCAGCAACAGCACGCTGCAGAAGGACGACGCCACTGCGCCGTGGTTCGCCGCCGCAGGCGAGCAGGCACCGGTCAGCGCGCAGACCAGCCTGGGTTACGACGGCAATGTGGTCAGCCAGATCCAGCTGGCGCCGGTCAAGCTTGACGAAGCGGATGGCAACAGCCTCGACTTCTCGGGCATGCAGTTGCAAGTAAGCGGTGATCAGGAAGGCAAAGCCTCGCGCTTCCACGGCCAGGCCGACCGTTTCGTGATGAAGCTGGTGCGCGATGACCAGCCGCCTGCCACCTTCGAGCTCAACGGCCTGAAGGTCGGCGGCCAGCTGGCGGCCACCGCGCACGAGGCCATCTATGTGGGCAACGTCGACCTGGCGCTGGCCGAAACCAAGGTCACTCTGGGGCCCAGGCAGCAGGTGCTGGTGGTCAAGGGCCTGGAGCAGAACGCCCTGCAAACCCTTGACGGCCCGGATACCGTGGGTGGCCGCGTGGAGTACAAGGTTGGGGATATCACCTGGGATGGCCGTGCGGTGGGCAAGGCGCAAATGGCGGTGAGCATCACGTCGGTCAACGCCCCGGCGCTGCAGGCGCTGTCGACGTGGTACCAGGCGCACCTGCCGGAATTCGAGGCCGCAGCCGCAGCCGGCCAGCCGGTGCCGGAAATCCAGATGGACGATGTGGAGAAGGCCAGGTTCCAGGGCGAGCTGCAGAAACTGCTGGCTGCCAAGCCCCGGGTGGCGGTGGAAAACCTGTCGTTCAAGACCGCCAATGGCGAAAGCCGCTTTGACCTTTCGATGGGCTTCGCTGCCCCGGCCAGCTTCGACCTGCCGCCTGACCAGTTGAGCAAGCAGCTGATCACCGAGGTTAAGGGCAAGCTGTCGTTGTCCAAGCCGATGATCGGTGACCTGGCAACCTTGCAGGCGCTGCTGGATGGCCAGACCGACGCCCAGGCCATTGCCATGCAATCGAGCCAGGCCGGGGAAATGGTCGGCATGATGGCGTTGCAGAGCGGCATGGCCACCGTGCAGGGCGATGATGTGGTAAGCAGCTTGCACTATGCCGATGGCATGGTCGATTTCAACGGCCAGAAAATGACCGTGGAAGAGTTCGCGATGCTCATGGCCTCGCACCTGGCGGCCCTGTCGCCGCAGGGCTGATCGAAAGCCTGTACCGGCCTCTTCGCGGGTAAACCCGCTCCCACAGGAGTTTGGCAGATTCTGTGGGAGCGGGTTCACCCGCGAAAGGGCCAGCACAGGCAACACAAAAACCACTTTAGAATTCGCTGGATTGTCTGTAGCCTTCGGCCTCCGATAATAATCCGCGCCCGCAGAGGGCCGTGGCGGCCTGTGTGCCGTCCGGCGCCCCTAGCCGATCTGTCAGGGCCGGGTGATACACTCGATTTGACGCGCACAAGCGCCTGCAGGTCCAGCGATCATGACCCAGATTTCCGAACGCCTGTTGGTTCAGGCCCACCTCGACGCCAAGCAGCCCAACCCGCTGACAGCCGAGCAGGAGGCCGAATACCGTGCGGCCATCGCTGCCGAGCTCAAGGCCCAGAACGCCGTGCTGGTCGCCCACTATTACTGCGACCCGGTCATCCAGGCGCTGGCCGAAGAAACCGGCGGCTGCGTGTCCGACTCGTTGGAAATGGCCCGCTTCGGCAAGAACCACCCGGCCGAAACCGTGATCGTTGCCGGTGTGCGCTTCATGGGCGAGACGGCGAAAATCCTCACCCCGGAAAAGCGCGTGCTGATGCCCACCCTGGAGGCTACCTGCTCGCTCGACCTGGGCTGCCCGGTGGAAGAGTTCTCGGCCTTCTGCGACCAGCACCCGGAGCGTACCGTGGTGGTCTATGCCAACACTTCCGCTGCCGTGAAGGCCCGTGCCGACTGGGTGGTCACCTCGAGCTGCGCGCTGGAAATCGTCGAAAGCCTGATGGACAACGGCGAGACCATCATCTGGGGCCCGGACCAGCACCTGGGGCGTTACATCCAGAAGCAAACCGGTGCCGACATGCTGCTGTGGGACGGTGCCTGCATCGTTCACGAAGAGTTCAAGTCGCGCCAGTTGGCCGACATGAAGGCGCTGTACCCGGATGCAGCGATTCTGGTGCACCCCGAGTCGCCGGAAGCGGTGATCGAACTGGCCGACGCGGTGGGTTCCACCAGCCAGCTGATCAAGGCTGCCCAGACCCTGCCGAACAAGACCTTCATCGTCGCCACCGACCGCGGCATCTTCTACAAGATGCAGCAGCTGTGCCCGGACAAGGAGTTCGTCGAAGCCCCGACCGCCGGTAACGGCGCGGCATGCCGCAGCTGCGCGCACTGCCCGTGGATGGCGATGAACACCCTGGAGCGTGTGCTGGATTGCCTGCGTAATGGGTCTAACGAGATTTTTGTCGACCCGGCGCTGGTGCCGAAAGCGATCAAGCCGCTGAACCGGATGCTGGACTTTACCCAGGCGGCGCGCCTGAAGTTGTCCGGTAACGCCTGACGCTGTACCGCGTCGCTTTCTTCGCGGGTAAACCCGCTCCCACAGGTACAGCGCAGCGCTCACGGGCGGTGCGGTCCCTGTGGGAGCGGGTTTACCCGCGAAAGGGCCTTCAACGCCCCATCATTTCCTGAACCATGCGCTGCTGCTCCATGACCTCGCGCTGGCGCTGGTCAATCTGTGCTGCCAGCGGGAAGTTCCCGCCCGCACGGCGCTTGGCGTAATCCAGCTGCTGGATGGCCTGGTCAAAATCGCCCACCAGTGTGAAGTACTCGGCACGCGCCCGGTGCAAACCAATGGTATTGCCCGAAAGGCCCCGCACTTCGGCCATGTCGTACCACACGTCCGGGTCATCCGGCCGGCTCTTCACCAGCTCGTTCAACACCTTCTCCGCCTCGGCGGGCTTGTTCTGCTTCACCAGCAAGTCGGCACGCACCTGTTTCAGCGGGTAGTTGCCCGGGTACAGGCCCTGCATGCGTTCGGCCCGCTGCTGCGCGTCGGCCAGGCGGTTGTTGGTGATATCCAGGTCGATCTGCGCCAGGTTGTAGGTAATGTCGTTGGGCGCCTTGGCCAGCAGCGGCTTGAGCAGTTCGCGCGCCTCGTTCAGCTGGCCACCCTTGATCTGCGCCAGGGCCAGGCCGTAACGCGCGGCGTCCAGCTTGGGGTCTTCGTCCAGCTGGGCGCGGAAGCGTTTGGCTGCCAGCCCCGGGGTGCCTTCGTAGGTCAGCGCCACCCGGGCACGGATCAGCTGGTAGCGCATGCTGTCCTCGACGCCGCCCTTGGGGGCCTGCTCGGCACGGTTGCGGGTGTCGGCGATACGCGACTCGGTTACCGGGTGGGTCAGCAAGAATTCCGGTGGCTTGGCGTCGTAGCGGTACTGCCGGGCCAGGCGCTCGAACATGGTCGGCATGTTGCGCGGGTCGTAGCCGGCCTTTTCCAGGTTCTGGATGCCGATACGGTCGGCTTCCTGTTCGTTTTGCCGAGAGAAGCGCCGCTGTTCCTGGATCGCCGCCGCCTGGGTGCCGGCGATCACGCCGATACCGGCATCACCGCCACCACCGGCGGCCAGCACGATACCGGCCAGCAACGCCGCCATCATCGGCAACTGCATGCGCTGCTGGGCCTCGACGCCGCGGGCGAAGTGGCGTTGCGACAAGTGCGCCAGTTCGTGGGCCAGTACCGAGGCGTACTCGCCTTCGGTCTGGGCGTTGAGGAACAGCCCGCCGTTGACCCCGACGATGCCGCCCGGGGCGGCAAAGGCGTTGAGCTCGCGGCTATCGATGAGGATGAATTCCAGGCGTCGGTCCTGCAGTTGGCTGGTTTCGGCCAGGCGATACACGCTGGTTTCGACGTAATCTTTCAGCTGCGGGTCGTTGAGCTGGTTGACCTGGCCACGCAGCAGGCTCAACCAGGCACGGCCGAGCTGGTGCTCCTGTTGTGGCGAGACGATCGCGGAACTGGCGTCGCCCAGTGATGGCAGGTCGTCAGCGTGGCCGGGGAGGGCCAACAGGCAGGCCAGCGTCAGCAGGGTAGGGCGCAGTAGATTCATGCATGAAGCTCGCGTCGGTCAAAGATACCTACTGTAGCGGGCTCACACGTTGGCGACCAGTGGCGCTATCCTAGCCGGCCAAATCCAGATACAGCCTGGCAATGCCTTTGGAGAGCCCCACGATGAGTGACACCCTGACCTGTGACGCCGAGCTGGACGCCAGCGGGCTGAATTGCCCTTTGCCGCTGCTGAAGGCCAAGATGGAACTCAACCGCCTGGCCAGCGGCGCGGTGCTCAAGGTCATCGCCACCGACGCCGGCTCACAACGCGACTTCCGCACTTTCGCCCAGTTGGCAGGTCATACCCTGCTGCGGGAAACGGCCGAGGCCGGTACCTACACTTACTGGCTGCGCAAGGCCTGAGTCTTTCCAAGGATCGTCAATGTTCAAAGTGCTTCGCGACTGGATGCAGCGCTACTTCTCCGATGAGGAAGCGGTGGTGCTGGCGGTCCTGTTGTTCCTGGCTTTTACCGCGGTACTCACCCTGGGTGGCATGCTTGCACCGGTGTTGGCGGGCATGGTGCTGGCGTTTCTGATGCAGGGGCTGGTCAATGCCCTGGAGCGCGTGCGGGTACCGACCCGGCTGGCGGTGATGCTGGTGTTCGCCCTGTTCATGGGCGCGCTGGCAGTGTTCATGCTGGTGCTGGTGCCGCTGCTGTGGCACCAGTTGATCACCCTGTTCAACGAACTGCCGGGCATGCTCGGCAAGTGGCAGTCGCTGCTGTTGCTGTTGCCCGAGCGTTACCCGCACCTGGTGTCGGACGAGCAGGTGCTGCATGCCATCGAGTCGGTGCGCGGGGAAATCGGAAAGTTCGGCCAGTGGGCACTGACCTTCTCGCTGTCGAGCCTGCCGTTGCTGGTCAATGCCATGATCTACCTGGTGCTGGTGCCGATCCTGGTGTTTTTCTTTCTCAAGGACCGTGAACTGATCGGCCGTTGGGTCAGCGGCTACCTGCCACGCCAGCGCAGCCTGCTGAACCGCGTGGGCAGCGAGATGAACCGGCAGATCGCCAACTACATCCGCGGCAAGGGCATCGAGATCCTGATCTGCGGCATTGCCACCTACATCGCCTTCATCAGCCTGGGGCTCAACTACGCCGCGTTGCTGGCGCTGCTGGTGGGGCTGTCGGTGGTGGTGCCTTACGTGGGCGCGGTGGTGGTGACCGTGCCGGTGACGCTGATCGCACTGTTCCAGTGGGGCTGGGGTGACCAGTTCATCTACCTGATGACGGTGTACGCGATCATCCAGGCGCTGGACGGCAACGTGCTGGTGCCGCTGCTGTTCTCCGAGGCGGTGAGCCTGCACCCGGTGGCGATCATTTGCGCAGTGCTGCTGTTTGGCGGGTTGTGGGGGTTCTGGGGGATCTTCTTCGCCATCCCGCTGGCGACGCTGATCAAGGCCGTGCTGGATGCCTGGCCGCGGCAGGAGCCTAGCGTTTCGCCGATGCTCTGAATGCAAATGGGGCCGCTTTGCGGCCCATTCGCGGACCTTGTGGGAGCGGCCTTGTGTCGCGAAAGGGGCGCAAAGCGCCCCCAACGATCTCAAGCCTTGTTCAGGGCCTGGGCAGCAGCCAGTACTGCATCCACATGCCCGGGCACCTTCACCCCGCGCCATTCCTGGCGCAGCACACCGTCCTTGTCGATCAGGAAGGTGCTGCGGTCAACGCCCATGTATTCCTTGCCATACAGCTTCTTCAGCTTGATCACGTCGAACAGCTGGCACAGGGCTTCGTCCTTGTCGCTGATCAGCTCGAACGGGAAGCCTTGCTTGGCCTTGAAGTTCTCGTGCGACTTGATGCCATCGCGCGACACGCCGAACACCACGGTGTTGGCCGCGGCAAAGGCATCATGCTGGTCACGGAAACCCTGGCCCTCGGTGGTGCAGCCCGGGGTGCTGTCCTTCGGGTAGAAGTACACCACCACTTGCTGGCCCTTGAGCTCGGCCAGGCTGACGGTTTGCCCGCTGGTGGCCTGGGCCTGGAAGTCGGCAACGGGTTGGTCGAGTGCTACAGCCATGGTCGGTTTCCTTACATTGGGTTCTGTGGACGCCATGGCTCGATCAGCGCATCGAGGTTCAGGGCATCGGCAAAGTCCAGGAACTGGTCACGCAGCCAGCTGATCTGGGTGCCGGCCGGCAGAATCACGGTGAACTGGGCGTTGAGCATGCTGCTGCCGGTCTGCGGCGCCAGGTAGGTGTCGCAGGTCATGGCTTCCAGCTCGACGCGGTGGTCGAGGAAGAACTGGCACAGCTCGTTGATGATGTCCGGGCGGTAGGCGGCGCTGACGTAGGCCACGTAGGGCAGGGCCTGCGGGCGCACTTCCTGGTCGGCGCTGCGCACCACGTCCAGGGTCAGGCCGTGCTTCTTGCCCAGGCCCGGCAGCATGGCTTCGAGGCGCGCCAGGGCGTCCCAGCTGCCGCCCACCTGCAGTACCAGGGCGCTGGTCTCGCCGTGGCGGCTCAGGCGCGAGGTGACCACCGCGCAGCGGTTTTCGAAGGCAGCGCGGCTGAGGACGTTGGCCAGCTCCATGGGGTTGGGGCCCAAGGCGCTGATGACAAGGAATTGTTCGCGGACGGTGGGGGTGGACATGCAGCATTCCTAAAGCGATGAGCGGTCGGCACAGGACGGGCGAAAGCCTCCAGTCGGCAGGGCCCGGGGCTCGCATGCGAGGTCGTGGACGCTGGCGGGGAGCAAGGTCGACGGCCCGGCGGGCCGCGCTGCACCGATCAAAGCAGCAAGGGTAGCGAAATAAGGCGCCGAGGGGAATGCTCCACCCGCCTGCTTCGCTTGTGCAAGGCCGATGCCCCCAGTACCATTACCGCTCTCTTTTTCCGGCAGGAGCAGTTACATGATTGCGGGCAGTATGGTGGCATTGGTCACTCCCATGGATGCACAAGGGCGTCTTGACTGGGACAGCCTCGACAAACTTGTAGACTTCCACCTGGAAAACGGCACCCATGCGATCGTCGCTGTCGGCACCACCGGTGAGTCCGCCACGCTGGATGTCGAAGAACATATCCTGGTCATCAAGCACGTGGTCGAGCGCGTCAAGCGCAGCACCCGCCGCATCCCGGTCATCGCCGGTACCGGTGCCAACTCCACTGCCGAAGCCGTGCACCTGACCCAGAACGCCAAGAGCGCCGGTGCCGACGCCTGCCTGCTGGTAGTGCCGTACTACAACAAGCCGACGCAAGAAGGCCTGTACCAGCACTTCAAGCACATTGCCGAAGCCGTCGACATCCCGCAGATCCTCTACAACGTACCCGGCCGCACCTCCTGCGACATGCAGGCCGATACCGTGATCCGCCTGTCGAAGGTCAAGAACATCATCGGTATCAAGGAAGCCACCGGCGACCTGGTACGCGCCAAGGCGATCCTCGATGGCGTCGATAGCGACTTCATCGTCCTGTCCGGCGACGACCCGACCGCCGTCGAGCTGATCCTGATGGGCGGCAAGGGCAACATTTCCGTCACCGCCAACGTCGCCCCGCGCGAAATGGCCGACCTGTGCGAGGCCGCCCTTGAGGGCAATGCCGAGAAGGCCCGCGCAATCAACGAAAAACTCATGCCGCTGCACAAAGACCTGTTCTGCGAGTCCAACCCGATCCCGGTGAAATGGGCACTCGTCGAAATGGGCCTGATGCACAAAGGCATTCGCCTGCCGCTGACCTGGTTGAGCGAAGGCTGCCACGAAAAAGTCCGTACTGCCTTGCGCCAGTCCGGCGTACTGGTTTAAGAGGAAGTACACCGCATGAAGCGACTGGCTGGTCTTTCCGCCCTTGCCCTGATCATCTCCAGCACCAGCGGGTGTGGCTGGCTGTGGGGCGAGGATGGCTATTTCCGCGACCGCGGCAGCGATTACCTGCAGGCGCGCCCGACCGCGCCTATGCAACTGCCGCCGGACGCCAGCAACGTCAAGCGCCTTGACCCGCTGCTGCCGATCCCGCGTAACGTCGCCGACGACAGCGCCACCGGCGAGTTCGAGGTGCCGCGCCCGCAACCGATGACCGGTGGCGCCGCCCAGATTACCGACTACAGCCTGCAGCGCAGCGGCAGCAGCCGTTGGGTGCTGGCCCAGCATTCGCCGGCCGAAGTATGGCCGGTGGCCCGCCAGTTCTTCGAGGACAACGGCTTCCGCATCGCCGAAGAGCGCCCGCAGACCGGCGAATTCAACACGACCTGGCAGCGTTTCGACGAACTGTCGGCATCGCTCGGCCAGCGTCTGGCCAGCACTGCCAGCAGCGCTGACAGCGAAGTGCGCGTGCGTGTTCGCATGGAGCCTGGCGTGCAGCGCAACACCTCCGAGGTGTATGTGGTCAGCGTCGAGCGCCCGGCCGGCAGCACTGCCGAGCCCGATTTCCCGTCCACCTCCAGCAACACCGGTGCCGATGCCCTGCTGGTCGACGAAATGCTTGCCAGCATGAACCGCAGCGCCGAGAAGGGCGGTTCGGTGTCGCTGCTGGCCGCGCGCGATTTCGACGCGCCGAGCCGCGTGAGCCTGAGCGAAGACGGCAGCGGCAACCCGGTGCTGTACCTGGGCGCCGACCTGGACCGCGCCTGGTCCAGCGTGGGCCGTGCCCTGGAGCAGGGTGGCCAGTGGCGTGTCGAGGACATCAACCGCAGCCTGGGCCTCTACTACATCAACCTGTCGGAAAAGCCTGACGACAAGCAGAACCAGCCTGGCTTCTTTGGCCGCATGTTCGGCAGCGAGCCGACCAAGGAAGAGCGTGAAGCCCGTGCCGAGCGCTACCAGGTTCGCCTGAGCAAGGTGGGTGAGAGCGTGCAGGTCACGGTCGAGAAGAACATCAACACCGTGGCTCCGGCCGATGTCGCCCGCCGCGTGCTGAGCGCCATTCAGGACCACCTGGGCTAAGTGCGCTTCGCGGTACTCGGAAGCGGCAGCCAGGGAAACGGCACGCTGATCGCCAGTGGTGACACGTTCATCCTGGTCGATTGCGGGTTTTCCCTGCGCGAGACCGAGCGGCGCCTGGCGCTGCTCGGCGTGTCGGCGGCCCAGCTCAGTGCGGTACTGGTCACCCACGAACATGCCGACCACGTGCATGGGGTCGGCTTGCTGTCACGGCGCTACAATGTACCGGTCTACCTCAGCCAAGGGACCTTGCGCGGCATGCGCAAGCCGGTGGAGGTGGCCGGTTTTCTCGCTTGTGGCGACAGCCTGCGTATCGGCAGCCTGGAAGTGACCGCGGCGCGGGTCGAGCACGACGCCTACGAGCCGCTGCAGTACGTGGTCAGTGACGGCCAGCGGCGCTTCGGCATGCTGACCGACCTGGGTTCGTACGACGCGCTGCTGCTGGAGCGTTACCAGGGCCTGGATGCACTGCTGATCGAGGCCAACCACTGCCGCGACCTGCTGGCACGCGGTCACTACCCGGCCTTCCTGAAGCAGCGGGTGGGTGGCATGCAAGGGCATTTGAACAATCACCAGGCCGCGCGCCTGGTGCATGAGTTGGGCTGGCACAACCTGCAGCACCTGGTGCTGGCCCACCTCAGCAGCAAGAACAACCTGCCACACTTGGCTCGCCAGTGCTTCGTCGACACCCTTGGGTGCGACCCGGACTGGCTCCAGGTGGCGAATCAGGAACACGGGCTCGACTGGCGCGAAATCGCCTAGCCCAACACCTCAAGCAAGCGGAGCCCAATCATGGAAAAACGCGACGAACTTTACCGCGGCAAGGCCAAATCGGTTTACAAGACCGACGACGCCGACCGCTTGATCCTGCTGTTCCGTAACGACACCTCGGCGTTCGACGGCAAGCGTATCGAACAGCTCGACCGCAAAGGCATGGTGAACAACAAGTTCAACGCCTTCATCATGCAGAAACTGGAAGAAGCCGGCGTGCCGACCCAGTTCGACAAGCTGCTGGGCGACAACGAGTGCCTGGTGAAGAAGCTGGACATGATCCCGGTCGAGTGCGTGGTGCGCAACTACGCCGCCGGCAGCCTGGTCAAGCGCCTGGGCGTGGAGGAGGGCATCAAGCTGGAGCCGTCCACCTTCGAGCTGTTCCTGAAGAACGACGAGAAGGGCGACCCCTTCATCAACGAATCCCACGTTGTCGCGTTCGGCTGGGGCACCGCCGAGCAGCTGGCCGAAATGAAAAAGCTGTCGCTGAAGGTCAACGAAGTGCTGAGCAAGCTGTTCGATGACGCCGGCCTGCTGCTGGTCGACTTCAAGCTGGAATTCGGCGTATTCCACGGCCAGATCGTGCTGGGCGACGAGTTCAGCCCGGACGGCTGCCGCCTGTGGGACAAAGAGACCCGCAAGAAGATGGACAAGGACCGCTTCCGCCAGGGCCTGGGCGACGTGATCGAAGCCTACGAAGAAGTTGCCAAGCGCCTGGGCGTGCCGCTGTAAGCGGCACGTTCACGCAAGCGCCTGATACCACGCGATTTTTTTGAAAAAAAGGTTTGCGTTTTAAAAGAACGCTGGTATGATGCGCGGCATTGGAGAGATGCCGGAGTGGTCGAACGGGACGGATTCGAAATCCGTTGTACTGGCAACAGTACCTAGGGTTCAAATCCCTATCTCTCCGCCATACAAGATGAAGCCCCTGGGAACGAAAGTTTTCAGGGGCTTTTTCGTTGTGTGGCGCGAAGTTGTTTGTAGCGAGCATCCCATTTGCGCGTGCGAGCCTATGAAGACGCGGGGAGCTTCTTGAGCGGCCTGACGGTGAGTTCTACGCCCAGGGCAAGCATCAGCTTCTGAATTGTAGAAAAACGGGTTTTATCGCCGCCCTTCAAAGTTTTGTAGAGAGACTCGCGGTTGACGCCTGCGTCTTGCGCAAACTGGTTAACGCCCTTGGCTTTTGCCACTTCACCCAGGGCATGCATCAGGATTTGAGCATCGTTAGCCTTCATAGCCTCTGCCAGAAATGCTGCGATGGTTTCTGGGCTGTCGAGAAACCGGGATGCCTCGAATCGTTTGGTATTGCTCAAGTCCAGATCAAGGATTGGCATGTCTTCAGGGGTGGATTTGTCGCTCATCGTTTTTTACCTCGTACCGCATCAAGAATTTCCTTGGCTCGTTTGATGGCTCTGTGTTGATCCGTTTTATCGCTGCCATAGAGCATCAGGTAGCGGGTTGGGCCCGTTCGTACGAAGTAGATTCGATATCCGGGGCCGACAAACACGCGCATCTCACTGACACCATCGCCAACCGATTCGATATCACCGAAGCTGTCATTTTCGGCTCTGGCAATCCTTGAGGTGACAGCACCTCTGCCGATTTGACCGAGTGGCCCTGCGGAAACGAGGTGGAGGCCATTACGCAATGGTTGGTTGCGCCTAGCCTGATGATCGCCTTCCTGCGTTGGTCTTGAATGGCGATGAAGAGACGAGGCTAAGGTGCGGGCTGTGCACTGGCAACGAATACAGCGGGTTTGCTGTTTGTTTGGGAAATGGACTACATCGCGATGGAAGGGGTCGTATTACCGCGTGGGGCCGGAGCGTATTTGAGTGTGATCGCGACGAGATGCGATGAATGAAGCCCCTGGGTGTTATGCGTTTCCAAGGGCTTCTTTTTTCTTATTTTTTCATCATCCCCAATTCAGCATCATCCAGCAGCGCCTTGGCCATCGCACTTAGGTAATGCGAGGCCCAGATCAGCTTCTGGTCGCCATCCATCAAACCGGTGATGATCAGGTCGCGGACGTAGCCCATCAGTTCCGATGCCTGTTCGCGGGCGTCCTGGCAGGGGATGCCGGGCTCGATGCGGAACAGCGGGTGGGTGTTGTTTTCGCCTTGATAGAAACAGGTCTTGCCGACTGTGGTGGGTTGTTTTGTGTCGTCGGTGGGCATTGGTGAATCTCCCTGGGATTTTGGGTGTCTGTACCGGCCTCTTCGCGGGTGAACCCGCTCCCACAGGTACGGCGCAGTACTTGAGGGCAATGATTACCCCTGTGGGAGCGGGTTTACCCGCGAAGAGGCCAGACCTGCTTAGTGCAAGGTGCGCGGCTCAACCGGTAAATGGGCCTGCATCTGCAAATGCATCAATGCCGACTCGACCAGGCCCTGTACTGCTTCCATTTCATGGATCACAGCCTGCATCACGATCGAACTTGGGGCCGTGGGTTTGAGTTGCACGGATTGGCGGGCCACGAACAGGGCGCAGAGTACGTACTCTGAGGACTGGACCAGGGTGTCTTGCAGCACCTGGGTGGAATCGAGGGAGTGGGGTGGATCGGGGACCATCTTGCGCATACACATCTCCAGGATCATTGGAGCTGCCGCAAGCTTGCTGTCAAACAAGAGGGTGGCAGCTGTACATGGGTTGACAGACCGAGGATCCCGGAGTAACTCGGCGCACACGAGGTGCCCCACGTACAGCCGCCATAAACAGTGCACGTGTGCGGGAAATCGTCGGCCTGTCAAAGCCGGTCGTTGATTTCGAAACGACAAGCCGAGACTAGAGCGCGACCCAATCCGTCGCAACAGTTTGAGCGGGTTGGCAGTATGTTTGGGAAATGGCCTACAGGGAAGGGGATTATTCTGAGTTTCAGCTGTAGGACTGGGGGCCGCTTTGCGGCCCATCGCGACACAAGGCCGCTCCCACAAGGGATTTGCGTAAGGCCACCTTGTGGGAGCGGCCTTGCGTCGCGAAAGGGGCGCAAAGCGCCCCCCAGGGCCCTCAGCGCATCGCCGCCAGCTTGATGCCAAACCCCACCAGGCAAGCCCCCGCCAACCGCTCGAACATATTGGATATCCGCGGATTGGCGCGCATGCGTTCGGCCAATTGGTGCGTCAGCACCACCGCAATCAACCCGTACAGGAAGGTCACCACCGCCACCGTCGCCGCGAGGAAGCCGAAGGTCACCAGCCCCTGGTGTTTCACCGGGTCGACGAACAGCGGGAAGAACGCCATGTAGAACATGATCGCCTTGGGGTTGAGCAGGGTGATCATCATGGTCTGGCGCAGGTACTGGCCGTTGTCCATGCGGCTGGCCCGCGGCGCGCCACCGGGTTTGCTCAGCAGCATGCGCAGGCCCAGGTACGCCAGGTACGCGGCACCGGCCCACTGCACCACGTGGAAGGCGGCAGGGTAGGCGGCCAGCAGGGTGGCAACGCCAGCCACCGCCAGCCACAGCAGCACTTGGTCACCCAGGATTACCCCACAGGTCGCAGCCATGCCGGCCTTGATCCCGCCCTTGCCCGTGGCGGTGATCAGGGCGAAGTTGCCCGGGCCGGGGATGGCCAGGACGATGATAAAGGCGATGACGAACGCGCCGTAGTCGGTGACGCCGAGCATGGGGAACTCCTGTAGGGCAGTGAGAAAGCAGCGTTCAAGACTATCGTCGCCACCCGCTCACTTTTCAACCATGCATTGCGAATTGGACATAACATCCGGTTTCAGGAAAGTGAGACATTGCCTGCAACCGCAACGTATTGTTGCGCGGCTGCAACGAACAAGTGCCATCCGCTGCTTGGATCCAATGCCCAGGTTCTGTATCATCCCGCCGCCATCAGACGATGGCCGAAGATGATTCATTTAAAGGATTTAGTATGAAAAAGCTGTTCAAGGCTACCGTAGCCGTTGCTGTCGTTTCGGGTGTTGCCCTGCTGTCGGGTTGCACCGGCCAGGTTTACAACCAGCCGAAAAACTGCACCTACGACTACCTGTTCCACCCTTCGGTTTCCATCTCCAAGATCATCGGTGGCTGCGGCCCGATCGATAAACTGCCTCAGCAGCAGTAATCTTGGCGGTACCCTGATCGCGACGCTTGCGGCGTGATCCAAGGCCCCCGGTCATGTACATGATCGGGGGTTTTTGTTTTTCGGCGTGACATTCTGCCACTGAGGCAACCCGTCGCCTTGACGTTCCGGGCGGCAATTTGTTTGTGCTGGCATTTGAGCTACAATCGGAAAAACGATTCAGCCTTGTCGGTCAATTCGACAAAAGGCCGAGTCGTTTTCTGGTTCTCTGGCTGCTGAATAACGATCAACAACAAGCCTGCGCTGCAGAACACGCTTTACCTGGGCCAGCCACAGGCCCGCCCTCTGTTCTCCTGACTGGAATCGATCAATGTTCAAGAAAGCTGGCAAGACCTTGCTGGGTCTGGCTGTCGCTGCAAGCGTCATGCAAGCGCACGCTGCAGAAACCAAGAAAGTAGATGTGCTGCTGGTCGGCGGCGGCATCATGAGTTCGACCCTGGCCGTGTGGCTGCATGAGCTGGAGCCAAGCTGGTCGATGGAAATGGTCGAGCGCCTGGATGGTGTGGCCGAAGAAAGCTCCAACGGCTGGAACAACGCCGGTACCGGCCACTCCGCGCTGGCCGAGCTGAACTACACCCCGGAAGACAAAGACGGCAACGTCAACATCGCCAAGGCCATCGAAATCAACGAAGCCTTCCAGGTCTCCCGCCAGTTCTGGGCGTGGCAGGTCCGCCAGGGCGTGCTGAAGAACCCGCACTCGTTCATCAACACCACGCCGCACATGAGCTTCGTGTGGGGCGATGACAACATCAAGTTCCTGAAGAAGCGTTATGACGCGCTGCAGGCCAGCCCGCTGTTCCGCCCGATGCAGTACTCCGAGGACCACGCGCAGATCGCCAAGTGGGTCCCGCTGATGATGGAAGGCCGCGACCCGAACCAGAAACTGGCCGTGACCTGGACGCCGATCGGCACCGACGTCAACTTCGGCGAGATCACCCGCCAGTTCGTCGGCCACCTGAAAACCCAGGAAAACTTCGACCTGAAGCTGTCCAGCGAAGTGCAGGACATCACCCGCAACAAGGACGGTTCGTGGCACGTCGAGTACAAGAACCTGAAGGACGGTAGCGAATCGGCCACCGACGCCAAGTTCCTGTTCATCGGTGCCGGCGGCGGCGCGCTGAAGCTGCTGCAGAAGTCGGGCATTCCTGAAGCCAAGGAATACGCAGGCTTCCCGGTGGGTGGCTCGTTCCTGGTGACCGAGAACCCGACCGTGGCCATGCAGCACATGGCCAAGGCCTACGGCATCGCCTCGACCGGCGCACCACCCATGTCGGTACCGCACCTGGACACCCGCGTGCTGGACGGCAAGCGCGTGATCCTGTTTGGCCCATTCGCCACCTTCTCGACCAAGTTCCTGAAGAACGGCTCGTACCTGGACCTGTTGAGCAGCACCACCACCCACAACGTGTGGCCGATGACCAAGGTCGGCATCGACCAGTACCCGCTGGTGGAGTACCTCGCTGGCCAGCTGATGCTGTCTGACGACGACCGCTTCGAAGCCCTGCGCACCTACTTCCCGAACGCCAAGAAGGAAGACTGGCGCCTGTGGCAGGCCGGCCAGCGCGTGCAGATCATCAAGCGTGATGCCGAGAAGGGCGGCGTGCTGAAGCTGGGCACTGAAGTGGTCGCTTCCGAAGACCGCACCATTGCCGGCCTGCTGGGTGCATCGCCAGGTGCTTCGACTGCTGCACCGATCATGCTGAACGTGCTGGAAACCGTGTTCAAGGAGAAGGTCGCTACCCCTGAGTGGCAGGCCAAGATCAAGCAGATCGTGCCGAGCTACGGCACCAAGCTGAACGACTCGGCGGCGGCCACCCAGAAAGAGTGGAACTACACCGCTGAAGTGCTGCAGCTGGAGAAGCCACCGGTGATCGACGAAAGCGTCGGCACTGCGGTTGCACCGAGCCAGCCGGTCGAGAGCAAGCCTGAGAATGACATGGCGCTGTAATCGGCCATTGTTGTGACAGAAGCCACGGGGGAGACCTCGTGGCTTTTTTGTTGCCTGTTCCGGCCCTTTCGCGGGTAAACCCGCTCCCACAGGGATAGCGCCAAGCCTGTGGCCAACGCGGTCCGTGTGGGAGCGGGTTTACCCGCGAAGAGGCCGGCACAGGAAAATCATTGCTGCCGCAGAATGCAGTCCAGCAACCCGGGAAACCGCTCCCCCAGCATCTCGCTACGCAACGAATTCATATGGGTAGTCCCCACATTGCGGGTATGCACCAACCCCGCATCACGCAGCACGCGAAAGTGGTGGGACATGCTCGACTTCGGCCGGCCGCCGTCCAGCTCGCCGCAGCTGGCTTCGGCCACGCCCGCCAGGTGGCGCACGATACCCAGGCGCACCGGGTCGCTCAGGGCATAGAGCAGGCGTTCCAGGGTGAGGTCTTCGGAATTGGGATGTTGATAAGCTCGCATGGTGTTCATGATAACGGGGCTATCATTAATTGCCATAGTTCGATTATGATCGAACTATCGTAATCAAATAGCCCAGGAGCTTGCCCATGTCCGCCTTGTTCGAACCGTACACCCTCAAGGACGTTACCCTGCGCAACCGCATTGCCATCCCGCCGATGTGCCAGTACATGGCCGAGGACGGCATGATCAACGACTGGCACCACGTGCACCTGGCCGGTCTGGCCCGTGGCGGTGCCGGCCTGCTGGTGGTCGAGGCCACTGCAGTAGCCCCGGAAGGGCGCATCACCCCCGGTTGCGCCGGTATCTGGAGCGATGCCCACGCCCAGGCTTTCGTGCCAGTGGTGCAGGCAATCAAGGCCGCCGGTTCCGTGCCGGGTATCCAGATTGCCCATGCCGGGCGCAAGGCCAGCGCCAACCGCCCGTGGGAAGGTGATGACCACATCGCTGCCGGCGACCCCCGCGGCTGGGAAACCATCGCCCCGTCCGCCATCGCCTTCGGTGCACACCTGCCGCAAGTGCCGCGCGAGATGACCCTGGACGACATCGCCCGGGTCAAGCAGGACTTCGTCGATGCCGCCCGCCGGGCGCGTGATGCCGGCTTCGAGTGGATCGAACTGCACTTTGCCCATGGCTACCTGGGCCAGAGCTTCTTCTCCGAACACTCCAACAAGCGTACCGATGCCTACGGTGGCAGCTTCGACAACCGTAGCCGCTTCTTGCTGGAAACCCTGGCAGCGGTGCGTGAGGTATGGCCAGAAAACCTGCCACTGACCGCGCGTTTTGGTGTGCTGGAATACGATGGCCGCGATGAGCAGACCCTGGAAGAGTCGATCGAACTGGCGCGCCGCTTCAAGGCCGGTGGCCTTGACCTGCTGAGCGTGAGTGTCGGCTTCACCATTCCTGACACCAAGATCCCGTGGGGCCCGGCGTTCATGGGGCCGATTGCCGAGCGTGTGCGCCGCGAGGCGAAGCTGCCGGTGACTTCGGCGTGGGGTTTTGGTACGCCGCAACTGGCGGAAGCGGCGCTGCAGGCCAACCAGCTGGACCTGGTGTCGGTAGGGCGTGCGCACCTGGCTGACCCGCACTGGGCATATTTTGCGGCCAAGGAGCTGGGGGTGGAGAAAGCCTCCTGGACCTTGCCGGCACCGTATGCGCACTGGCTGGAGCGTTATCGCTGAGGCATGAAGGGGCTGCTTTGCAGCCCATTCGCGGGTAAACCCGCTCCCACAGGATCTCCACTGCCCTCAAGGCTTGTGCGATCCCTGTGGGAGCGGGTTCACCCGCGAAGAGGCCAGTACAGGCTAAAACCGGTCCAACCGGTAAGCCGCCATATCAGCCCCACTGTCCCTGTCAGCCAACCGCCCCACCCACTCCGCCGTCACCGCCGCCTGGGTCAACCCCAGGTGCTGATGCCCGAACGCCAACAGCACCCGCCCGTCACACACCCGGTCGATCACCGGCAACGAATCCGGCAACGAAGGCCGGAAGCCCATCCACGGCGTCGCTCCCTCCACACTCAAGTCCCGCTGGAACAAGCCCTTGCTCAACCGGTGCAACTGCCACGCTCGTTGCATGCTCGGCGGCGTGTCCAGCCCGGCGAATTCCACGGTGCCGGCCAGGCGCAAACCCTCGGCCATGGGCGTCATGATGAACTTGCGTTCCAGCGATGTGACTGCAAACGGCAGGCGCTGATGCTCGCCAGGCAACATCAGGTGGTAGCCGCGCTCGGTATCCAGTGGCACCTGCTTGCCGGTCAGCGCGCCGGTCAACCGCGCAGAGTGCGCGCCACAACTGATCAGCACCTGGCGGGCATCGAGCGTGCCCAGGTCGCTGGCCAGGCTGACTCCGCCGCTGTGCAGCCGCCCGCCATCGACCTGTGCCTGGACAAAGCGCACACCACTGGCCTTGGCAGCTTCGAACAATTCGCACACTACCCGGTAGGGATCGATGAAGTGGCCGGTACGCGGAAAGAACAGCCCGCCCAACAGTGACGGGCTCAACTGCGGCGCCGCCTCGCGCACGGTGTCGGCCGACCAGAAGTCCACCGGCACCGCCTGCTGTTGCATGCGTGCGCGCAAGGCCTCCAGCGCCTGGCGCGACTCAGGCCGTTCGAACACCAGCAACGAGCCATCTTCCTGGAACAGTTCGCTGCGCCCGATCGAACCCAGCAACCGCTGCCAGGCACCCAGGCTGCCTTCGTTCAATGTGCGAATGCCGGCCACGCTGCGCTGAAACGGGCCCGGGCGCAGGTTGAGCAGCAGGCGGGTGAACCAGGGCATGGCCTTGGGCAGGTACTTCCAGTCCAGGCGTAGCGGGCCCATCGGGTCCAGCAGCATGCGCGGCAGGCGTTTGAGGATCGACAGGTCGGCAATCGGGAATACCTGCTCGGTAGCCAGGTGCCCGGCGTTGCCGTAGGACGCGCCCTGGCCGGGTGCCTGGCGGTCGACCAGGGTTACCCGGCGGCCCTGGCGGGCCAGTTGCAGGGCACAGGCGACGCCGACAATGCCGGCGCCGACCACGGCGATATCGGTTTCAGCGGTTTCGACCATGCTCAGCCTTCCCGTTTACCGTCGAGCAGGCGCCGCAGTTGCAGCGGGTTGCCGTGTTTCAGCGCCGGCGGCAGCAGGGCATCGGGGAAGTCCTGGTAGCACACCGGGCGCAGGAAGCGCAGGATTGCCGCCGTGCCCACCGAGGTGGTGCGGGCGTCGGAGGTGGCCGGGAACGGCCCGCCGTGGACCATCGCGTCGCATACCTCTACACCGGTCGGCCAGCCATTGACCAGAATGCGGCCAGCCTTGCGCTCAAGGGTCGGCAGCAGGGCGCGGGCGTTGTCGATGTCGGCATCGTCCAGTTGCAGGGTGGCGGTCAGTTGGCCTTCCAGATGCTCGGCCACCTGGCGGACCTGCTCATCGTTGGCGCAGGCCACCACCAGCGACGCCGCGCCGAAGACCTCGGCCTGCAACGCCGGATCGGCGAGGAACGCTTCGGCCTGGGTCACGAACAGCTGCGCCTGGCACTGGTTGGGGCCTTGCCCGGCCTGGCCACTGGCGGCGGCCTGGGCATTGGCGTTTGCGGCCAGGGCGCCGACACCGGCCTGGTAGGCACTGAAGATGCCTGGGGTGAGCATGGTCTGTGCAGCAGCCTGGCGCACGTGTTCGCTGGCGGCGTTGATGAAACGCTGCAAGTCGGGCCCTTGGCGGGCTATCACAAGGCCGGGGTTGGTGCAGAACTGGCCGGCGCCCTGGGTCAGCGAGGCGACGAAGCCTTGAGCCAGTGCCTCGGCGCGGGCTTGCAGGGCACCGTCGAACAGGAACACCGGGTTGATCGAGCTCATTTCGGCGTACACCGGGATTGGCTCCGGGCGGGCCTGGGCCGCCCGGCACAGCGCAATGCCGCCGCTGCGCGAGCCGGTAAAGCCAACGGCCTTGATGCGCGGGTCGCTGACCAGCGCAATGCCCACTTCACGACCGGAGCCGTACAACAGCGAAAACACGCCGGCCGGCAAGCCGCATTGCTTCACTGCTTGTGCCACTGCCTGGCCTACCAGCTCGCTGGTGCCCGGGTGGGCGCCGTGGGCCTTGACCACCACCGGGCAACCGGCAGCCAGGGCCGAGGCGGTGTCGCCACCGGCCACCGAGAAGGCCAAGGGGAAATTGCTGGCGCCGAATACGGCCACCGGCCCCAGGGCCACCTGGCGCTGGCGCAGGTCGGCACGCGGCAGGGGCTGGCGCTCGGGCAGCGCGTTGTCGACCCGCACATCCAGCCATTCGCCGGCCCGTACCACGCGGGCGAAGGTGCGCAGTTGGGTGCAGGTGCGGCCACGTTCGCCCTGGATGCGCGCCTTGGGCAGGCCGCTTTCGGCCACGGCGCGGTCGATCAGGGCATCGCCCAGCGCTTCGATCTGCGCGGCGATGGTTTCGAGGAATTGTGCCCGTTGTTCGAGCGAGGTTTCGCGGTAGCTATCGAACGCCGCCCAGGCCAAGGCGCAGGCCTGGGTTACGTGTTCGCTGCTGCCACCGAGGTAGGCCGGTTCCAGCGCCTGGCCGGTGGCCGGGTCGATGGCACGGATGGCTTCGCGGCTGCCGGTTACCGGTGTCTGGCCGATCAGCAGGTTGCCTGTGAGGGTCATGGGGCCTCCTTTGGAATCAATATCAAGGGAGACCGCAGCTCTTGTGGGAGCGGGTTTACCCGCGAAGCAGGCGACTCGGTGCCTGGCACCGGCTTCGCCGGTGTTCGCGGGTGAACCCGCTCCCACAGGGGCTGCGGCTCGGCCTGAATCAGGCGATCAGGCGATGTTCTGCTCGGCCGACCAGCTGGCGTACCAGGTGCGGAACAGCGCGTACTGCTGCTCGGCATAATTGCGCTGGGCGTCGGTCAGCAGGTCGGTTTCGTTGAAGTGCAGGCTGTATTCGCTGTCGCCGTTCAGCACCATCAGGTGCTTGTAGTACAGCACCAGGTCGCAGCCCTCATCGAACGACGACAGCACCGCCAGCGCCGCTTCCAGTTCCCGTGCCAGGCGGCGGGCCTTGGCGTCACCCTTGGCCGCCTGCTTGCTCAGGCTCACCAGGTGCAGCACCTCACGCGGCAGGGCGTTGCCGATGCCGGTGATGGCGCCGGTGGCGTTGCAGTTGACGAAGCCATGCACCACCTGGGTGTCCACGCCAACCATCAGCGTCACGTCGTCATCCTTGGAGGTGATGTGCTCGGCGGCATAGCGCAGGTCGGCGCCACCGCCGAACTCCTTGAAGCCGATCAGGTTGGGGAACTCGCGGCGCAGTTCGAAGAACAGGTCGGCGCGGGTGGCGAAGCCGTAGTACGGGCTGTTGTAGATCACCGCCGGCAGCTTCGGCGCGGCTGCCAGGATGGCCGAGAAGTGATGCTTCTGGGCAATCAGCGAGGCACCGCGGCTGAGCACGCGAGGGATGACCATCAGGCCGGCGGCACCGACCTTGGCCGCGTGGGCGGCGTGAGATACCGCCTCACGGGTGTTCACCGCGCCGGTACCGACGATGGTCGGGATGCCGGCGGCCACCAGGCGTGCCACGCCTTCCTGGCGCTCGGCCTCGGTCAGCAGCGGCCAGTCGCCCATCGAGCCGCAGTACACCACGGCGCTCATGCCGGCCTCGATCAGCTCGCGGCCCTTGCGCACCAGGGCGTCGAAGTCCGGCTTGCGCTCGGCGGTGCAGGGGGTCATCAGGGCGGGCATGGTGCCGGTGAAGATATTGTTGGTCATTGTTGTTACTCCTCGCACTATTCGTTTTTTGGAAAAAGCCGGGGTCAGATGCCCCAGGCGAACGGGTCCTGTTCGTCGATCAGCAGGGTGCTGTCGGCGGTCATGTAGGCGCGGCCGGTGATGAACGGGCGAATGCGTTCGCCGTCGCGCTCGTAGCGGCCATGGAACTGGCTGCCGGTGATGCTGGCCTGAACCCAGGTCTGGCCTTCGTCGAGCTTGCCGTCGGCGGCCAGGCAGGCCAGCTTGGCGCTGGTGCCGGTGCCGCAGGGCGAGCGGTCGTAGGCCTTGCCGGGGCACATCACGAAGTTGCGGCTGTCGGCGTTGGCGTCGTCGGCGAACAGTTCTACGTGGTCGATGGGGGCACCGTTTTCACCGGTGATGCCCTGGGTTTCGAGGGCCTTGAGCATGGCCCAGGTGTACTCGGTCAGCGCCTCACGGTTGTCCAGCTCTATGCGCTGGCCGTGTTCGGAGACGAGGAAAAACCAGTTGCCACCCCAGGCGATGTCACCGCGCACCAGGCCATGGCCGGGCACCTCCACCAGCACCTGCTGGCGGTAGCGATAGGACGGCACGTTGCCGACGGTGATGGCGCCGTCTTCATGCAGGGTGGCGCTGACCTGGCCGACCGGGGTGTCGATCTTGTGCACGCCCGGTGCGATCAGGCCCAGGTGTTGCAGCGAGGCGATCAGGCCGATGGTGCCGTGGCCGCACATGTTCAGGTAGCCAGCGTTGTTGAAGAAGATCACCCCGCATGTGGCGTCGGCCGACACCGGTGGGCAGTACAGCGCACCGACCAGCACATCGTTGCCACGTGGTTCCAGCAGGCAGGCGCGGCGCCATTGGTCGTGCAGCTCGCGCAGTTCGTCGCGTTGCTCGGCCATGCTGCGGCCATGCAGTTGCGGGAAGCCTTTCATCACCAGGCGGGTGGGTTCGCCGCCGGTGTGGGAGTCGATGACGTGAATCTGTTTCATGAGCTTGTCCATTCCGGAGTGGGTCAGGAGGCGACGGCGGCAGGGCGCTGGCCTGGGTAGCTTTCGGCAGAGGCTTCGCTTTCATCCTCACCCTCCAGGCGCACCAGGTGGGCAGGCACGCCGGTGGCCGCGCCCCAGTAGTAGATGCCCAGCGCACAAGCGGCCACGACCACGGTGTCGAACGGGTGGCCGAGCACTCCCAGGCCGCCGAAGCTGCCCAGCCACGACAGCAGGATGGTCACTGCGTAGAAGCCGATCAGCCACGCCGACGAGCGCACTTGCTGGGCCAGCGACAGGTGCTGGGTCGGCACGAAGCGGCCGCACAGCAGGTACAGCACGAACATCACGATCTGCAGGGCCAGCAGCCATGACACGGTCTTCCAGCCCGACCAGTACACGATCAGCGCGGCGATGATGAACGACAGCGGGCCGAGCACGCCCATGCCCTTGACCCGGAACGGGCGCGGCATGTCGGGGGCGTTGCGGCGCAGGGCGGCGACGGTGACCGGGGCCACGGCGTAGCTCAGTACCAGGGCGGCGGAAACCACGTTGATCAGTGCTTCCCAGGACGGGAATGGCAGGGTCCAGAACACCGACAGGCCAAAGGTCAGCCACAGCGCCGGGCGCGGGATGCCGGACTCGGCGTCGATGCGGGTGAAGTACTTGAAGAAGGTGCCGGTCTGCGCCCAGCCATAGACCACGCGCGGGGTGGCGTTCATGTAGATGTTGCCGCAGCCGCTGGGCGAGATCACTGCGTCGGCCACCACCAGGTAGGCCAGCCAACCCACACCCAGGGCCAGGGCGATGTCACGGTAGGGCAGGGCCAGTTCCTTGGTCACGGCGGCCCAGCCGTTGCTCAGCATTTCAGTTGGCACGCTGCCAAGGAAGGCCAGTTGCAGCAGGGCGTAGATCGCGGTGGACAGCAGTACCGAGAGGATCAGTGCGATCGGGATGGTGCGTTGCGGGTTCTTCACCTCGCTGGCCACCGAAATGATCGGTGTCAGGCCCAGGTAGGCGAAGATGATGCCACCGGCCGATACCGCCATTTCAACACCGGACAGACCGAACGGGGCAAAGCCCTGGACCTCGAAGTTTTCCGGCTTGAAGAAGGTGAACAGCACGCCGATTACCAGCAGCGGCACGATGAACTTGAACACACTGACCAGATTGTTGGCCTTGGCGAAGGTTTTCACGCTGCGGTAGTTGAGGAAGAAGAACAGCCCCAGCAGGGCGAACTGCACCAGCCAGCCGAGCACGGTCGGGTCGCTGGAGCCGGCCTTGGTCAGCCCGGGGAACCAGGCGGCGGCGTATTGGCGCGAGGCGACCACTTCGATGGCGATCAGGCTGGAAAAGGCGATCAGGGTAATGAAGCCCATCAGGTAGCCCAGCAGCGGGCCGTGGGAGTAAACCGGGTAGCGCACCACGCCCCCGGCGCGCGGCAGGGCAGCGCCCAGTTCGCAATAGACGATGCCCAGCAACAGCACGGCGAAGCCGCCAAGGAACCAGGACAGGATGCCGGCCGGGCCGGCGATGGCCGAAACGTGGCTGGCGGCGAACAGCCAGCCGGAGCCGAAGATGGCGCCTAGGCCGATGAAGGTGAGGTCCAGCAATGACAACTGTTTTTTGAATTTGCCTGACATGGGTTCGCCTTTTTGTTGGTTATTGGATAGGCAGGTCTGATGTCACGAGATGCGGCTTTTTGGGCCGCGCTCTTGTAGGACTTGGGGCGGCTTGCGTGGGGCATAGAGTGGACCGATCAGGGCGGCGGATCTTGATGGTTTTCTGCAGGGCTGATGACGAAATCGGCACAGTTGCAGAAAAACAGTGGCGAGAGGAACGGGGGGTGAATAGGCTGTAAGCCATACCGCATAAGGGTTGTAGACATTTACTCGCTGTGCCTGCCCTTTCGCGGGTAAACCCGCTCCCACAGGTACCCCCGCAGCTTCGAGGGCTGCGCAGTACCTGTGGGAGCGGGTTTACCCGCGAAAGGGCCGGCACAGCAGACCGAGACAGAGCAGATGACCAACACCCCCCTGGCAACCCTGTACCAGTCCCTCGACCAGCACCGCCCCGCCAGCCTCGAGGCGCTGCTCGCCGGTGTCTCCCTGCTGCTGCCAATCCTCGACGCCATCCCCAACGCCGCGATCTTCATCAAGGACCCGGCCGCCCGCTACGTGCTGGCCAACAACACCCTGGTCCAGCGCTGCGGCCTCAAGCGCCTGCAACCGCTGCTAGGCAAGACCAGCGCCGAAGTGTTCCCGGCACAGCTGGGCCCCGGCTACACCGAGCAGGATCGTCGTGTACTCAAGGAAGGGTTGGTATTGGCAGACCAGCTGGAACTGCACCTGTACGGCAGCCGCGAACCCGGCTGGTGCCTGACCCACAAGCGCCCGCTGTATAACCAGGCCGGCGAGATCATCGGCCTGGTCGGCATCTCGGTCGATTTGCAATCAGCCGCCGACAGCCACCCCGCGTACCAGCGCCTGGCCGCGGTGGACGAGCATATCCGCCGGCATTTCCACCAGCCGATCAGCATGGGCGAGCTGACCCGTATCGCCGGCATCTCCGTGGCCCAGCTGGAGCGTTACTGCAAGCGAGTGTTCCACCTCACGCCAAGGCAGATGATCCACAAGGCGCGCCTGGAACACGCTCACCGCCTGCTGCACTCGGAAATGCCGATCACTGATGTGGCGATGCGCTGCGGCTATACCGACCACAGCGCCTTCAGCCGCCAGTTCAAGCAGCTGACCGGCTTCACCCCGCGCCAGTACCGCCAGGCGACCAGCGCTCAGCTGGCCTGAAACAGCGCCCGCGCCTCATCGAAGCACTGCTCGGCAATGGCCGAACGCGGCTCGCTACGGCGCAGCAGCAGGCCGACCGGGCTGTGGATCGCGGCGTCGGCCACCGGCAGGATGCGCAGGTGCTCGCTCAGGTCTTCCAGGCCGCAGTCCAGTGGCATGACCGCGCAGCACATGCCGGTGTTGATGGCCTGGATCAGCTGGAAGCTCGAGTCGCTTTCCAGCACCGCATTCGGCTCCAGGCCACGGCTGCGGAAACTCAGGTCCAGCGACTGGCGGTAATGCATGCCCTTGCTCAGCAGGCCCAGCGGAATGTCGCCCAGCTCGTCCCAGCGCAGGGTATCGCTGGTGAACTGGAAGTGCCGGGTATCGTGCAGCAGGCCCATGGTGGTGGTGCCCAGTTCGATCACTTCGAAGAAGCTGGTGTTGACCTGGTCGAGGTAGCAGATGCCCAGGTCGAGCTGGTTGCGGCTGAGTCCGTCGATGATCTGTTCCGAGCTGAGCGAACTGAGCTGGAAGTGCAGTTCAGGGTATTTTTCACGCAGCGGCAGCAACAGGTGCATGGGGTTGAAACTGGCCAGCGGCACCGTGCCCAGGCGCAGGCTGCCGACCACCTGGCCACGGCAGCTGGCGGCTTCGGCCTGCAGGCCGTCGTGAGCGGCGAGCAGGGTGCGGGCCCAGGCCAGGATGCGCTCGCCGGCCTCGGTGAAACCCTCGAAGCGCTGGCCACGCTTGACCAGCACCAGGTCCAGTTCGTCTTCCAGGTTGCGCAGGCGCATGGACAGCGTCGGCTGGGTGATATGGCACAGCGCCGCCGCCTGGCCGAAGTGGCGGGTCTGGTCGAGGGCGATGAGGAATTTGAGCTGCTTGATGTCCATGGAAGTGCCTGGTAGCGGGTTGTGCAGACCTTAACCCACGTCTGCGATAGATGTCATTGATCAGTCGGTACGCCATATCGATTGGACGCTCCTGGGCCATGCCTCTAGCGTGGCGGCAATGCCACTCAAGGAGCCTCCCCGTGCGTGTCCAACCCGACGCGGTCTTCGTACCGCTCAATATCGCCGTGCTGACTGTCAGCGACACCCGTACCTACGACAACGACACCTCCGGTGAGCTGCTGGCCAGCCGCTCGGTAGAGATTGGTCACCGCCTGGTGGCGCGGGCGTTGCTCAAGGACGACCTTTACAAGATTCGCGCCCAGGTCGCCACCTGGATTGCCGACGAGCAGGTGCAGGTGGTGCTGATCACGGGCGGTACCGGTTTTACCGGCCGTGACAGCACGCCGGAAGCGGTCGAGTGCCTGCTGGACAAGCGCATCGATGGCTTTGGCGAACTGTTCCGGGCCCTGTCGATTCTCGATATCGGTACCTCGACCGTGCAGAGCCGGGCGCTGGCCGGGCTGTCCAACCGCACGTTGGTGTGCTGCCTGCCGGGGTCCACCGGGGCCTGCCGTACGGCGTGGGAGGGCATCCTGGCGGAGCAGCTGGATGCGCGGCACCGGCCGTGCAACTTCGTCAAGCACCTGAAACCGATCGAGGCCTGCGCAAGCCGGGGCTGAGTCTTCTCCTGTCCTGGCCTCTTCGCGGGTAAACCCGCTCCCACAGGTAACGCGCAGGGTTCGAAACCTGTGGGAGCGGGTTTACCCGCGAAAGGGCCGGCACAGGCCACTGCATTCGGTCAGCTCAATACATGGTCTACAGGCAACAACGCTGGCGGCAGCTGTTGTTCTCCCAACCCCGCCAGCACATCGCGCTCCACGGTCCGTACCATGGCATCGGTCGGCAGGTCGTTCTCATCGCGCCCGAACGGGTCCTCCAGTTCGTTGCCAATCGCATCCAGCCCGAAGAACGTGTACCCCACGATGGTGGTGAATAGCGGTGCCAGCCAGCCCAGCGGCTCGGCCAGGGCAAACGGCAGCAGCAGGCAGAAGATGTAGATGGTGCGGTGCAGCAACAGCGTGTAGGGGAATGGCAACGGCGTGCCCTTGATCCGCTCGCAGGTGGCCTGCACTTCGGTCAGGCCCACCAGCCGCTGCTCCAGCAGGCTGTAGCGCCAGTCACTGATCTGCTGCCGTTCAGCCAGCCGCGAGCAATGCCCGCCAACTTCGCGAAGGATAGCGTCGCATACATTGTGCGGGCTGATCACCTCGGGGCGGGCCAGCCAGGGCCGGGCGGCGGCCAGTTCGTCCTCGCTGCGCAGCCGAGCATTCAGCGCATGGGCAAAGCCGCACAGGCTGCGCAACAGTTCGGCACGCAGGGGTTCGTCGGTAATCACCAGGCTTTCGCGCACGAACGAGCGGGTTTCGATGATCAGCTTGCCCCAGGCCTTGCGCCCCTCCCACCAGCGGTCATAGCAGGCGTTGTTGCGAAAGCTCATGAAAATCGACAGTGACAGGCCCAGCAAGGTGAACGGGGTGGCGCTGACCGGGTAGAAAAACGCCGGGAAATGCCGCTCGACCAACACGATCAGCGCGGCCAGCAGGGTGATCGTCAGGCAGCGCAGGGCAATGCGCTTGACGATCGATCCCTTGAGTGTGAACAGCACACGCAGCACATCGGGGGTGGGATGGACGATCATGGAAATCCAGAGACGGCTGCCTAGCCGCCGGTCATGTTCATGAAACGCAGGATCTGCACGTCGCCACCGACTTCGAAGTGATGGCGGTAGGGTTTGAGGTGCAACGAGTCACGAATGGCCTTTTCCAGGCGTTCGGGGTCGCCGGGGTGGGCGCGCAGCACCTGTTTCAGGTCCACCGAGTGTTCATTGCCCAGGCACAGCAGCAGGCGGCCTTCGACGGTGAGGCGCACGCGGTTGCAGGTGGCGCAGAAGTTGTGGCTGTGTGGCGAAATGAAGCCGACCCGAATATTGGCAGCTTCGGCCAGGCGCCAGTAGCGGGCCGGGCCCTGGGACGACTCGGTCGACTCGACCAGGGTGAACTGCTCGGCCAGCAGCGCGCGTACTTCATCGCTGGAGCAGAACGACTCGCCGCGTTCATGTTCGCTGATCACGCCCAAGGGCATTTCTTCGATGAAGGTGATGTCCAGCTCGCGGTCGATGGCAAAGCGCACCAGGTCGACCAGTTCATGGTCGTTGCGGCCCTTGAGCACCACGCAGTTGAGCTTGGTGCGCTTGAAGCCGGCCTGGCGGGCGGCGTCGATGCCGGCGATCACCTGGTGCAGGTCGCCGGTGCGGGTCAGTTGCTTGAAACGGTCGGCGTCCAGGCTGTCGAGGCTGATGTTCAGGCGCGTCACGCCAGCGTCGAACAGCGGCTGGGCCAAGCGCCCGAGTTGCGAGCCGTTGCTGGTCAGGCACAACTCGCGCAGGCCGGGCAGGGCGGCGATGCGCCCGCACAGGTCGACGATGCCCCGGCGCACCAGAGGCTCGCCACCGGTCAGGCGAATTTTGCGGGTGCCAAGGGCGACGAAGCGCTCGGCCACCTGGAACAGTTCCTCGAGGCTGAGGATTTGCTGGCGCGGCAGGAACTGCATGTCTTCGGCCATGCAGTACACGCAACGGAAGTCGCAGCGGTCGGTGACCGACATCCGCAGGTAGTCGATTTTCCGGTTGAAGCCGTCGATCAGGGCCCGGCTGTTCTGTTCCACGTTCGCGCTCGAATGGCTTGGGACTCGATTCAAGCTATAACTTGGGCGCAGGGCCGTCAAATTGCTTTGTCCGACCGATTGATCGATGGCCTCTATCATGGCTGCAGGCCACGTATTTCATCGCGTCGCCCAATTCGCGGGTAAACCCGCTCCCACAGGTAAAGCGCAGGACTCGAAACCTGTGGGGGCCCTGTGGGAGCGGGTTCACCCGCGAAGGCCGTGACGCGGTTCCAGCCCATGATCGAAACCGCCTATCACCCCGTAAGATCTTTCGATTGGACGGCTCTACCCCACGCTCCATAGGCTGAAAAAAAGCATCGAAGCGTGAGGATTCACCGCATGAGCCAGGACCAACATATCAGGGACTACAAGGGCGCCGCCGCCGGCTGGGGTGCGCTCAAGAGCGTGACCAAGAGCTGGCTGGGCAGCGACAATGCCTTCAAGAACCTGCGGGCCATGCTCAAGACCAACCAGAACGGCGGCTTCGACTGCCCCGGCTGCGCCTGGGGCGAGTCGCCGGAAAACGACATGGTCAAGTTCTGCGAAAACGGCGCCAAGGCGGTCAACTGGGAGGCCACCGGCCGCTCGGTGGACCCGGCGTTCTTCGCCAGGTACAGCGTCAGTGCGCTGGCCGAGCAGACCGACTACTGGCTGGAGTACCAGGGCCGCCTGACCCACCCGATGCGCTACGACGCGGCCACCGACCACTATGTGGAAACCAGTTGGGAAGAAGCCTTCGCGCTGGTTGCCCAACATTTGCGCGCTCTCGAATCGCCCGACCAGGCCGAGTTCTACACCTCGGGCCGGGCCAGCAACGAGGCGGCGTTCCTCTACCAGCTGTTCGTCCGCGCCTACGGTACCAACAATTTCCCCGACTGCTCGAACATGTGCCATGAGGCCAGCGGCGTGGGCATGTCGGAAACCTTGGGCGTGGGCAAGGGCACCGTGGTGTTCCACGACCTGGAACTGGCCGACGCCATCTTCGTCATCGGCCAGAACCCCGGCACCAACCACCCGCGCATGCTCGAACCGCTGCGTGAAGCGGTCAAGCGTGGTGCCCAGGTGGTCTGCTTCAACCCACTCAAGGAGCGCGGCCTGGAGCGCTTCCAGCACCCGCAGCACCCGTTCGAGATGCTCAGCAATGGCTCCGAGCCAACCAACACTGCCTACTTCCGCCCGGCACTGGGTGGCGACATGGCGGTGATGCGCGGTATTGCCAAGTACCTGCTGCAGTGGGAGCGTGAAGCCCAGGCCAAGGGCGAACCGGCGGTGTTCGACCATGCCTTCATCGCCGAGCACACCAGTGGCATCGACGCATACCTGGAAGCCGTGGATGCCACGCCCTGGGCGCACATCGTCGAGCAGTCGGGCCTGACCCAGGCCGAGATCGAACTGGCCGCGCGCATGTACCGCAAGGCCGAGCGGGTGATCATGTGCTGGGCCATGGGCGTCACCCAGCACCGCCACTCGGTGCCGACCGTTCAGGAAATCGTCAACCTGCAGCTGCTGCGCGGTAACGTTGGCAAGCCCGGCGCCGGCCTGTCACCGGTGCGTGGCCACAGCAACGTGCAGGGCGACCGCACCATGGGCATCGACGAGAAGCCCGGGGCGGCACTGCTCGATGCCATTGAAAAACGCTTCCGGTTCCGCGTGCCGCGCGCCCACGGGCACAACGCGGTGCTGGCGATCAAGGCCATGGAAGAGGGGCGGGCCAAGGTGTTCATCGGCCTGGGTGGCAACTTTGCCCAGGCTACGCCGGATACGCCGCGCACCCATGCGGCCATGCGCAATTGCGCGCTGACCGTGCAGATTTCCACCAAGCTCAACCGCTCGCACCTGGTCACCGGCCGCGACGCGCTGATCCTGCCGTGCCTGGGCCGTACCGAAATCGACATGCAGGCCAGCGGGCCGCAAGGCGTGACCGTGGAGGACACCTTCAGCATGGTGCACATCTCCCACGGCCAGCTGCGCCCGCGCTCGCCGCACCTGCGCTCGGAGCCTTGGATCATCGCCGGCATGGCCCAGGCGACCCTGGGCAAGCAGCCGATCGACTGGGAGTACGCTGTTGCCGACTACGGCCGTATCCGCAGCATGATTGCCGATGTGATCCCCGGCTTTACCGATTTCAACGAGCGCCTGCAACACCCGGGCGGCTTCCACCTGGGCAACAACGCCGCCGACCGTACCTGGCGCACGGCCACTGGCAAGGCGCGCTTCAGCCCGCACCTGCTGCCGGAGCAACTGGTGAATGCCAAGGTGCTGGCGCGCGGTGACAAGCCCGACCTGATCCTGCAGACCCTGCGTTCGCACGACCAGTACAACACCACCCTGTATGGCCTGGACGACCGTTATCGCGGGGTGTTCGGCCTGCGTGAAGTGGTGTTCGTCAACGAGGTCGACATCCGCCGGATGGGCTTCGAGCCAGGCGAGCACGTCGACCTGGTGTCGCTGTGGGAGGATGGCGTGGAGCGGCGGGTGTCGGGCTTCCGCCTGGTGGCGTATGACGTGCCCGAAGGGCAGGCGGCGGCCTATTACCCGGAGACCAACCCGCTGGTGCCGCTGGAAAGCTACGGCGAGGGGACCTATACGCCGACCTCGAAGTTCGTGGCGATCAAGGTGGAGAAGGCCAAGGCGGGGAACCGGATCGCGGCGGTGCTTGCTTCGGAATGATGGGTTGCCTGTGCTGGCCTCTTCGCGGGTAAACCCGCTCCCACAGGGACCCCACAGTTTCAGCACTGTGGTACTCCTGTGGGAGCGGGCAAGCCCGCGAAGAATCCAGCACCGATCAGGAACGATGCACCGGGTAAGCCGTGGTGTACTTCATCTGCTCCATGGCAAAACTGGAAGTAATGTTCGACAGCCCATCAGTACTGGTAATCAGCTTCTTGTAGAACCGGTCATACGCCGCAATATCCCCCACCACCACCCGCAGCATGTAATCCCAGTCCCCCGACATGCGGTAGAACTCCATCACTTCCTCGAACCCGGTCACGGTCGCGGCAAACTGCTCCAGCCAGGCGCTGTCGTGGCGCTGGGTCTTGAGCTGGACGAACACCGTCAGCCCCAGCCCCAGCCGTTGCGGGTCCAGCAGGGCAACGCGGCCGACAATGTAGCCGTCCTCCTCCAGGCGCCTGACCCGCTTCCAGCATGGCGTGGTGGACAGGTTGACGGCCTCTGCCAGGTCCTTGAGCGAGATCGAGGCGTCGCGCTGAAGTAGGGTGAGAATGTGCTGGTCGAAGCTGTCCATATTGCATGTGGGCCGTGGAGAAAAATTTTTCACAGATTACCCCAAGGCCAGAAGATTTGGGTTGTGCGATAGTGGCAACTTTCATTCTGCCAATGGGCCTGACCATGTCCGACAAGCCGCGCAATTTCGCCACCCGTACCATTCACGCCGGTGAGCAGTTCAGCGTCGCCGATAACGCTATCTTTCCGGCGATCGTCACCGCCAGCTCGTTCACCAAGCGCAGCCTGGATGACAAACCGGAATACTCCTACAGCCGCGTCGGCAACCCCACCCGGCATGCCTACGAAACCTGTGTCGCCGCCCTGGAAGAAGGGGTGGGCGCGGTTGCCTGCGCCTCGGGTGTGAACGCCACCGCCACCGTGCTGGAGCTGCTGCCCAAGGATGCCCACGTGGTGGTGATGAACGGTGTGTACGGCGGTACTTTCCGTATCCTCGAAGACTACCGCAGCCGCACCTCGGGCCTGACCACCACCTACGTCGACCTCAACGATCTCGAGGCGGTGGCTGCCGCCATCAAGCCGGAAACCCAGCTGATCTGGATCGAATCGCCGACCAACCCTTTGTTGCACCTGGTCGATATCAAGGCTGTGTGCGACCTGGCCAAGGCGCGGGGCATCCTTACCTGCATCGACAACACCTTCTGCTCGCCATGGAACCAGCGCCCCATCACCCTGGGTGTGGACCTGGTGATGCACTCGGCCAGCAAATACATCGGCGGCCACTCCGACCTCACCGGTGGCGTGGTGGTAGCCGCCAATGATGCGCTGTTGGCGCGCCTGCGCCGCATCAGCATGGCGATTGGCGCGGTGCAGGGGCCGTTCGACTGCTACCTGGCCCTGCGCGGCCTGAAGACCCTGGATGTGCGCATGGAGCGCCAGTGTGCCAATGCCCTGCAGGTAGCGCGCTTCCTCGAAAGCCACGCGCAGATCGAGCAGGTGTATTACCCGGGGCTGGAAAGCCACCCGCAGCATGAGCTGTGCAAACGCCAGATGCGCAGTGGCGGGGCGGTGGTGGCGATGAAGGTCAAGGGCGACCGGGCCGCGCTCAACCGGCTGGTCGAGGCGCTGCAGATCTTCGTGCTGGCCGACTCGCTGGGCGGGGTGGAGAGCATGATCAACCACTCCTGGAGCATGTCGCACTGCTCGCTGAGCCCGGAGCAGAAGGGCGTGATGGGGATCAGCGAGAACCTGCTGCGGTTGTCGGTGGGGATCGAGGATTACCGCGACCTGGTCGAGGACCTGGATGGGGCGTTGAAGGCTGCGGCTGCTGTGTAAGGGCTGCTGGCCTCTTCGCGGGTAAACCCGCTCCCACAGGGACTCGGCTGCCATCAGGGCTGGCGCTGTACCTATGGGAGCGGGTTCACCCGCGAAGAGGTCGGTGGATTCAATGAATTCCTGTCAGGATTTGGGCGGATGAATGATCCGTTCGATCTTGTCCTTGATCAGCAACCGCTCCTTGCGCAGGCGGTTGACGGCCTCGTCGTTGGTACCGTTGCCTTCGGCGGCGACTACCTCCTTGTCTTTGGCGTTGTATTCCTTGTGCAGTGAGTGCAGCGTCTGGTCCTTGTCGATGAGCGCCTGGAATGCATCAGCGGTAACGTGCAGGTCAGCGAGCAGATCATGCGGAACTGGCATTTCTTCACCTCTGTCGGGGGTTGGCGAATGGTTCTGACCTTTGAGGATAGTCGCCTTTGCGCAGGTAGGGGTCTGGGTTAGGCTGTCGCATCTCTCCCGTGACCCGGAACCTGCACCATGCCCCACCTGAACCTGGAATACAGCGACAACCTGCGCGAGCTCAAAGTCGACGTCCTGCTGCTGCGTCTGAACCACGCCCTGGTCGGCAGTGGCCAGTTCGCCGACGAGGCTGATATCAAAAGCCGCGCCGAAGCCTTCAAGCACTATCGGGTGGGCACCGCGCCAGGCGAGCGCGCCTTTGCCCATGTGCGCCTGGCCATCCTCAGCGGGCGCTCGCCAGAGGTGAAGACGCAACTGTCCGCCAGCCTGCTGGAGGTACTGCGTGAAGCCATTCCCGAGCAACCCGGGCTGGACATTCAGCTGTGCGTGGAAGTGCTGGACATCGACCGCGAGCCATACGCCAAGGCGCGCCTGCCAGGCTGAACAGTGCCGAATGAACTTCTTTTAATGTAGAAAAGGCGCCTGCTCACGAATTTGTTGGCGTCTTTTTCACAAAAAATTGATGGTGCGCTTTCTAGAGTTCAGCCAAATTTCCCCGGTGCCGCGCAGGCCCTTGGGCTGATAATCACTCTTGATTGCGAACACTAATGCTCAACTTCAAATCCCTGCGGACTGAATGGGTCACGCTGCTGGCCAGCCTTTACCTGCTGATCGGCTTCAATGTCTTCCTCTGGCAACACCTTGAACAGATCGTTCCGTCCGGTTTGCCGGGGCTTTGGCTGAGCCTGGCGTTTGCCGTGCTGATGTTGTTCGCATTCAACCTGATCCTTACCTTGTTCGCCTTCCGGTATGTATTGAAACCGATACTTATCGTGTTGTTCATGAGTGGTGCGGGTGTGGCTTACTTCATGAACCAATACGGTGTACTTATCGACGCGGGTATGTTCCGCAATATGGCGGAAACCAACGTGGCGGAAGTGCGTGACTTGCTCTCGCTGAAGTTTGCCTTGTATATCCTGGGCCTCGGTGTAGTGCCTTCGGTGCTGTTGTGGAAGGCGCCGATCGCCTACCGCGCCTGGCACCGTGAACTGCTCGGCAAACTGGTGGTTGGCGGTGTCTGCGTGGTGGCCCTGGGCTCGGTGGCACTGATCAACTACCAGGGCCTGTCGTCGCTGTTTCGCAATCATCACGAACTGCGCCTGATGCTCACCCCCAGCAATATCGTGGGTGCCTCCATCGGTTATGTCAGCGAGCGCCTCGGTACCGCATCGCGGCCCTTCCAGCATTATGGCGAAGATGCCAAGCGCGATGCCGCCTGGCAAAAACATGAACGCAAGTCGCTGACCGTGCTGGTAGTGGGCGAAAGTGCGCGGGCAGACCACTTCGGCGTGCTCGGCTACAACCGCGATACCACGCCGAACCTTGCCAAAGAGCAGGGCCTGCTGGCGTTCTCCGATGTGCACTCCTGCGGCACTGAAACCGCCGTCTCGGTGCCGTGCATGTTCTCTGGCATGAAGCGCAAGGACTACGATGCCCGCGTGGCGAAGAACCGCGAAGGGTTGCTGGACATCCTCCAGCGTTCCGGCCTGGCGGTGCAGTGGCGTGACAACCAGTCGGGCTGCAAGGGCACCTGCGACCGTGTGCAGTTCATCGATGTCAGCAACCTCAAGGACCCGCAGCTGTGTGCTGATGGTGAATGCCATGACCAGATCCTGCTGCAGGGCCTGGGTGAGCTGATCGACAACCTCGACAAGGACACCGTGCTGGTGCTGCACCAGATGGGCAGCCACGGGCCTGAATACTTCAAGCGCTACCCCGGCGCCGACCAGCGCTTTGCCCCGGTGTGCCAGAGCAACGCGCTGGACCAGTGCAGCGAGCAGGAAATCATCAACGGCTACGACAACACCCTGGCCTATACCGACAAGGTGCTGGCCTCGCTGATCGACACCCTGCGCAGCAAGCAGGACAAGGTCGACACGGCGATGATCTACCTGTCCGACCATGGCGAATCGCTGGGTGAGTACAACCTGTTCCTGCACGGCACGCCTTACGCCATCGCCCCCGAGCAGCAGAAGCACGTGCCGCTGCTGACCTGGTTCTCCGACAGCTACAAGGAGGACTTCGGCGTCGACACCGACTGCCTGGCCAAGCTCAGCGATGCGCCGCTGTCGCAGGACAACCTGTTCCACTCGATGCTCGGCCTGTTGCAGGTGCACACCGAGGTCTACCAGCAGTCGCTGGACATGTTCGCCAGCTGCCGGCCGTGGCTGGCAGCCAAGCGCTGAGTCGAAGCGCGTTCCATACTTGGGCTTGCGCGGTCTTTGTGGGAGCGGGCATGCCCGCTCCCACAGGGATCGCGAAGCTTGCGGATATTGCGCACTGAACATGCACAACAGCACCACTGATCGATATCAAGGATGGCCCGGGTTTCACCAGCAGTGCCCGCGCCGTATATACTGCGCGCCAATGTTAGTGGGAGAGCCTCGTGGCCATCGAAATACACTGGATCCGTGACGACCAGAGCCTGGCCGAACACTGTCGCGACTGGCACCAGCTGCCCTTTGTCGCCGTCGACACCGAATTCATGCGGGTCGACACCTTCTACCCCAAAGCCGGGCTGATCCAGATCGGCGACGGCAAGCGTGCCTTCCTGATCGACCCGCTGCTGATCGGCAACTGGCAACCCTTGGCCGAACTGCTGGATGACAGCGGGGTGGTCAAAGTGCTGCACGCCTGCAGCGAAGACCTCGAAGTGCTGCTGCGCCTGACCGGCAAACTGCCACAGCCGCTGTTCGACACCCAGCTGGCCGCCGGTTACCTGAACCTGGGCTTCTCCATGGGCTATTCGCGCCTGGTGCAGGAAGTGCTGGGCATCGAACTGCCCAAGGGCGAAACCCGCTCCGACTGGTTGCAGCGCCCACTGTCCGATACCCAGGTCAGCTATGCCGCCGAAGATGCCGTGCACCTGGCCGAGCTGTTCACTGTGTTGCGCCCGCGCCTGAGTGACGACAAGTACGCCTGGGTGCTGGAGGACGGCGCCGAGCTGGTGGCCGCATTGCGCCGCGAAGTCGAGCCCGAGAGCCTGTACCGCGATGTCAAGCTGGCCTGGAAGCTGGCCCCCCAGCAACTGGCAGTGCTGCGTGAGCTGTGCGCCTGGCGCGAGCGTGAAGCGCGCAACCGCGACGTGCCGCGCAACCGCATCCTCAAGGAACACTCGCTGTGGCCCATGGCCAAGAGCCAGCCGAACAACCTGTCGGCGCTGGCCAAGATCGACGAGATGCATCCGCGCACCATTCGTCAGGACGGTGAGTTCCTCATCCAGCTGATCAAGCGTGCCGCCAGCCTGCCAGCCGAGCAATGGCCCCAGGCCTTGCCCGAGCCTTTGCCAATCGAGGCCGCCGGTATCCTCAAGCAGCTGCGTGCCATCGGCCAGGCCGAAGGCGAGCGGCTGGGCATTGCCCCCGAGCTGATGCTGCGCAAGAAAGCCCTGGAAGCGCTGCTCAAGAGCGGCTACCCCAATGGCCCCTATCAATTGCCCGATTCGCTGCGCGGCTGGCGCCGTGAGCGTATGGGCCAGGCCCTGCTGGACAGCCTGGCAGGCGCCGGAGAGACCCGATGAAACGCATTTGCTCTATCTACAAGAGCCCCCGCAAGAACGAAATGTACCTTTACGTGCTCAAGGCCGACGGCCTGGAGCGCGTGCCCGAAGGCCTGCTGCCGTTCTTCGGCACGCCCATGCATGCCTTTGACCTGGTGCTGACCCCCGAGCGCAAGCTGGCCCGCGAGGACATCGCCAAGGTGCTGGAAAACCTCGACAACCAGGGTTACCACCTGCAGATGCCGCCGCCGGAAGACGACTACATCGAGCACCTGCCCGAAGAGTTGCTGCGACGTAACGACCCGGCCTGATCATGCGAGTACTGATTGCTGAGCATGATCATGCTCGATACGCCGAGATTTTGCGCGCAGCCGCGCCTGAACTGGAAATCCTCACCAGCGGTGACTCCGCCGAACTGGCCCTCCAGGCGCCGCAGTGCCCGGTGTGGCTGGGCCAGCCGGACCTGCTGGCAAGCCTGCTGCGCCAGGGCCACAAGCCGGGCTGGATGCAATCCACCTGGGCCGGTATCACTCCGCTGCTGGCCGAGGGCCTGCCGCGTGACTATCGCCTGACCCGCGCCGTGGGCATCTTTGGCCAGGTGATGGCCGAGTACATGCTCACCTACATGCTCGGCCATGAGCGCGAGGTGCTGTCGCGCCTGGTCAGCCAGGTGGAGCGGCGATGGGATGATCGCCCGGGGCGTACCCTGGAGGGGCGCAAGGTGCTGATCGTCGGCACTGGCGACATTGGTCAGCGGGTGGCCGAGTTCCTGCAGGCGTTCGGCGTGGTGCTGTATGGCGTTGCCAGCAGCGCCCGCGAGCAGGCGCCGTTCGTCGAGGTAGCGGCGCTGGCCGACCTGCCGCGCATGGTTGGCCAGGCCGACTACGTGCTCAACCTGCTGCCCGATACCCCGGCCACCCACGACCTGTATGACGCGGCGTTGTTCAAATGCTTCCAGCCCACGGCGCTGTTCATCAATGCCGGGCGTGGGGTGGCGGTGGTCGACGCCGACCTGGTCGAAGCGCTGAAGGAAGGGCACCTGGCGGGGGCGGTGATCGATGTCTGCCGGCAGGAGCCACTGCCCAGGCAGCATCCGTTCTGGACGGCGTGGGGCCTGCTGCTGACCGGGCACAGCTCGGCGCCTACCTCGCCGGCGGCGATGGTGCGGTTGTTTGTCGAGAATGTGCGGGCGTTTGCGGCGGGGCAGGCATTGCGTGGGGAAGTGGACTTCGCCCGGGGCTACTGAATTTGTAATGCCTGTGCCGGCCTCTTCGCGGGTAAACCCGCTCCCACAGGGTCTCCATGGCCCTCAGGTTCTGTGGGGCACCTGTGGGAGCGGGTTTACCCGCGAAGAGGCCAGTACAGCAAGTGCAAGGCTTACAGGCTGAAATCACCCTCGGCAGCCAGCTCGCTCAGTGGCTTGCGCGGGCTCGGCACTTCACGCGCCTGCAGGGCTTCGTTCAGGCTGGCCTTGTCACCCAGCTTGCCGATCGCCACCATGGCATGCAGCACGTAGCCCTCAGGCACCTTCAGCTCCTGACGCGCCAGCGCCTGGTCGAAACCGGCCATGCCATGGGTGTGCCAGCCGCTGAGGCTGGCTTGCAGGGCCAGGTGCCCCCAGGCGGAGCCGGTATCGAAGGTGTGCCACAGCGCCGGTTTTTCTTCCGTGGTGCCCGGGGCGGCGTAGGTGGTCTTGGAAATCACCACCACCAGTGCCGAAGCCTGTTGCGCCCAGCTGCGGTTGGCCGGCACCAGCAGGTTCAGGTAACGCTCCCAGTTCGGCGTGTCACGGCGGGCATAGAGGAAGCGCCAAGGTTGCGAGTTGTTCGCCGACGGTGCCCAGCGTGCGGCTTCAAGGAAGCTCAGCAGGGTTTCTTCGCTGATCGGCTCGGCGGTGAAGGCGCGTGGCGACCAGCGGTTGATGAACTGCTCGTTGATGGCGTAATCGGCAATGCGGGGGTTGGCGCTCATGGCGGCTCCTGCAAAAGTACGGGAAACGCGCACGCTACTGCGTCGCGTCGCGACTGACAAGCGGTCTGGCTTTGCCGAAGGCCAGGCTCTAGACTGGCGCCGCCGCGCGCCGTGGCCCCAAGATGAATGCAGGAAACCCGTGTCATGATCGCTGAAAACGCGCCGTTCTGGCGGCGCAAGACCCTCGAGCAACTCAGCCCGCAAGAGTGGGAGTCGCTGTGTGACGGCTGCGGCCTGTGCTGCCTGCAAAAGCTCGAGGACGAGGACGACAACAGCGTCTATTACACGCGCATCGCCTGCAAACTGCTGGATCTGGACACCTGCCAGTGCAGCGATTACCCCAACCGCTTCGCCCAGGTACCTGACTGCATCCAGCTCACCCCGGGCAAGGCCGACCAGTTCAAGTGGCTACCGAGCACCTGTGGCTACCGCCTGGTCAGCGAGGGCAAGGACCTGCCGGCCTGGCATCAACTGGTCTGCGGCGATCGTCAGCAGGTCCATGAACAGCGCATTTCCCAGTCGGGGCGCATGCTCAGTGAGCATGATGTGCACGAAGACGACTGGGAAGACCACCTGATCTTCCGCGCCAGCTGACCGGCGCGGCCCGCTGCCACGGGGAAACAAGGAGTTTCTGTATGCGTTGCCAGCTGTTGTTGCTGTTGGGCCTGATGGCCAGTTCGCCGGCCTGGGCGAAAAAGGTCGACCTCGACTATCAGGTGCGCCTGTTACCGGCCAGTGGCCAGGCGGAAGTCCGCCTCACCTTGGCCGAAGGCAGTGCCGTGCGCAGCCTGGACTTCGACCTGGGCAAGGCCGGAGCCTACAGCGGCTTCCAGGCTGATGGCCAATGGCATCTGCAAGGCCAGCGCGGCGTGTGGCAACCGGCGGCCGGCAAGACCAGCCTCAGCTACCGCGTGCAACTGGACCAGAAGCGCGGCAGCGGCGCCTATTCTTCGCGCATTACCCCGCATTGGGCGCTGTTCCTCGGCGACCAGCTGGTACCGCCTGCACGGCTCGACCAGCAGGATGGCACCGAGCTGGTGGCGCGCCTGGCGTTCGACCTGCCCGAGGGCTGGAAGAGCATCGAGACCTCGTGGCCGCGCATCGGCAAGGACAAGTTCCGCATCGACAACGTTTCGCGGCTGTTCGACCGGCCCACTGGCTGGATGCTCGCCGGCGACCTGGGCAGCCGCCGCGCCCGCCTGGGCGAAACCGAGGTGACTGTGGCCGCCCCGGTGGGGCAGGGTATGCGGCGCATGGACAACCTGACCTTGCTGACTTTTGTCTGGCCGCAATTGCAGGCGGTGTTCCCGCGCAATCCGCCGAAGCTGTTGTTGGTCGGCGCCCGCGACGGCATGTGGCGCGGGGCCATGGCTGCGCAAGGCTCGTTGTACCTGCACAGTACCCGGCCGATGATCAGCGAGAACGGCAGCAGCCCGTTGCTGCGCGAAGTGGTGCAACTGTTTGCGCAGATCCGTGGGCGTGACGGCAGTGACTGGCTGGTGGAAAGCCTGACCGACTACTACGCCAGCGAGTTGCTGCGTCGCTCGGGCGGGGTGAGTGACGACCGTTACCAGGCCTGGCAGGCGCGCCTGAGCAAGCAGGGTGCCAAAGTCACCCGGCTCAAGGGCGAGCATGCCACCCCGGCGCAGGTGGCGCGTGGGGTGATGTTACTGCAGGCGCTGGACAAGGAAATCCGCATCCACACCCAGGCCAAACGCTCGCTGGACGATGTGGCACGCGGGCTGATGCGCTTGCCAAGCGTGAGCACCGAAGACTTCGTGCAGATCAGCGAGAACGTGCTGGGGCGGCGCTCCGAGGTGTTGCAGAGCAAGGCGTTGCGCTAGCCATCTCTGTACCTGTGCCGGCCTCTTCGCGGGTAAACCCGCTCCCACAGGTACGGCGAAGAGGCCGAAGCCTTGGTGATCCTGTGGGAGCGGGTTTACCCGCGAAAGGGCCGGCACAGGCAGTGCAAAATCAATTGGCCAACGGATCCTTCCCGGTCACCGTCACCCCCCGCGTCGCTGCGTCGGCACTGGCCTTCAATGCCTTCAGCTCCGCCGCGCTGCGCTCGATGTCCGAACGCAAGCGGTGATATTCCTGCCGATGCCGCTGCCACCAGGCCTTGGTCGCACAACGCCCGCTGAAGCCCCGAGCCAGTGCCAGGCCGCCAACTGCGATCTGCAACAACCCGACCAGGCCGCCGTGGCGCAACCCCTTGCTTACCATCAACGCGCCACCAGCCAGCGAACTGGCGCGCTCCAGGCCACGAACGTTGTTGTCCTGCGATGTCGCTGCCGAATGGATATCAAGCATGGCAAGGTCTCCGTCTGAAGTGTATGCAGGTGACCTGTCGGCCACCGTCATCGTTCAGTCGGCTATTTGAACCTGGGCCCCGAACGGGTATTCAGCCCCTTGGCCATGCGGTCATACAGCACCACATTCACTGTCGCCGCCAGGTTCATGCAGCCTTCGGTCGGAATGTAGATGGTCTCTTCGCACCACGCCCGTACATCGGCACTGAGGCTGCCGTCTTCCGGCCCGAAGATGTAGATGGCCCGGTCCGGGTGGGTGTACTCCGGCAATGGCCGCGCACCTTCAACCAGTTCTACAGCCACCGGCGTGCAGCCCAGCGGGATGATGCGCTGCAGGTCGTCGATGCCGATCAGCGGGATGTCGTAGTGCACGCGCTTGGTGTCGGTGACGAAGTCACGCGCGCGCTCGTAGCGTTTGCCGGTGTAGAACACCGAGTTGACGCCGTAGCAACCCGCGGCGCGCATCACCGAGCCGACATTTTCTGCCGACTTGGGGTTGAACAGGCCGATGCAGCTGTATCGTTTGTTTGCCACGTACCGGGGCCCTTCGCGAAAAAAAGCGCGATTATACGGGCTGCCCGGTAGCAGCGGGGGGCGAATCGATGGTCAGTCTTTCTTCAGCATGCCCGCCAGCCCGGCGAACGGGTTGTGGGTGGCCTTGGCGATGCTCGGGGTGCTGGTGGAGCCTTCGCTGAAGTACTGCTGGTCGGTGTAGCGCGAGTGCTCGTTGTCGTGGCAGTACAGGCACAGCAACTCCCAGTTGGAGCCGTCCTGCGGGTTGTTGTCGTGGTTGTGGTCGCGGTGGTGCACGGTCAGCTCGCTCAGGCGCTTGCCGGAGAACTCGCGGGCGCAGCGGCCGCAGACGTGCGGGTACATTTTCAGGGCCTTGTCGCGGTAGCCCATTTCCTTGTCGCGCTTGGCATCGGCCAAGATGCGGTCCAGGCGCGCGGTGGCGGCGGCAGAAGAGGTGGAGCTCATGGTGTTTCCTTTGTTCTGATCAGGCAGATGACGGTTATGCCATTGAGTCTAGCGCGCTTGCGGGGCCGGGGGACAGGCGAAAGCTTCGATTTAGGCGTAGCCTGTAGGAAGGTTCCCGACAGGAGGTTGCTGATGTTTCGCGCGATCCTCGCTGTGCTGTTGTTGGCCGGCCTGTCCATGGCCGAAGCTGCCAGCACGCCACCCCGGCTGACCACGCCGGTGCCCGGTGCACCGGGTACACCTACGCCTACGCCATACCCGCAGATTACCCCGAGTACGCCGCCCAAGGCCTACGACAACCAGCCGGGGGCGCCCCTGTTGCCGCCGATGCCGGTGCCCGGGCCGCCGAAGGACCAGCCATTGCCGGGGTTGCGCCAGGATCCGCCGAAGCAGCCGGTGCAGGATGACTGAGAGGGCTGTGTTGGCTGTGGGATTTTGGGGCTGCCTTGCAGCCCATCGCGACACAAGGCTGCTCCCACAGGGATCGCACAGGATTCAGGGCATGCTCGGTACCTGTGGGAGCGGCCTTGTGTCGCGAAAGGGGCGCAAGGCGCCCCCAGCCATATCAAACGATACCTAGCTCGCCGAATACGAACGCATACTCAAGGGCCACATCCTTGATCCCTTGATACCGCCCGCTCATCCCGCCATGCCCAGCCCCCATTTCGGTCTTGAGCAGCAGCAGGTTGCTGTCGGTCTTGCGCGTGCGCAGCCGCGCCACCCACTTGGCCGCCTCCCAGTACTGCACGCGGCTGTCGTTGTAGCCCGCCACCACCAGCATCGCCGGGTAGGCCTGTGCCTTCACGTTCTCATACGGCGCGTAGGCCTTGATCCGCTCATACACCTGCGGCTCCTCAGGGTTGCCCCATTCGTCGTACTCGGTCACGGTCAGCGGCAGCTCGGGGTCGAGCATGGTGTTGAGCACGTCGACGAACGGCACTTCGGCAATCGCACAGCGGAACAGCTCGGGGCGCAGGTTGAGTACCGCGCCCATCAGCAGGCCACCGGCACTGCCGCCACTGATGGCCAGGCGGTCGGCAGCCGTCACACCTTCGGCGATCAGGTGCTCGGCGCAGGCGATGAAGTCGCTGAAGGTGTTGTGCTTGTGCTCCTGCTTGCCGGCGCGGTACCAGGCTTCGCCCAGTTCGCCACCGCCACGCACATGGGCGATGGCAAAGGCCACGCCGCGCTCCAGCAGGCTCAGGCGCGCATGCGAGAACCACGGGTCGAGGCTTTCGCCATAGGCGCCGTAGCCATACAGGTACAGCGGTACGGTCCGGCCCAGGTCCTGGCGGCGGCGCACCAGGCTGATCGGTACCCGGGTGCCGTCCGCTGCAGTGGCCCACAGGCGCTCGCTGACATAGTCGTCGGCATCGAACGGCCCCAGCACCGGGGTTTGCTTGAGCACCGCCTGGGCACCGCTGGCCAGCTCCAGCTGGCGTACCTGGGCGGGGCGGTTGAGTGCTTCATAGCGCAGGCGCAGGCGTGGGCTGGCGAACTCCAGGCTGTCCTGCACGTACAGGCTGTAGGCCGCGTCGGGCAGCTCGACGCGGTAAGCCGCCAGGCCCTGCGGGCGTACCTCGATGATTGGCAGGCCACCTTCGCGCAGGCTCAGGGTCAGCGCCCCGGCATTCAGGCTGAGGCCTTCGAGCATGATCGTGTCGCGGTGCGCGACCAGCAACTGCCATTGCTCGCGGCTGGGCACCGGTGCGACCGGGGCGTGGTACAGGGCGAAGTTGATGCCGTCCTGGTTGGTGCGGATGAACCAGCGCCACTGGCCGTCGAGCTGGCCGTGGTCGGGGAAGTACTCGTGGCCTTCGACGCGTGGCGCCAGGCAGGTGAACGGTGCCTGCGGGGTTTGCGCGTCCAGCACCCAGGCCTCGCTGGTGGTCTTGCTGTTCAGCAGCAGCACCAGCTGGCGCTCGGAGCTGGTGCGGTAGCAATGCAGGAAGAAGCGCCCGTCGGGCTCCTCGAACACGGTCTGCGCGCCTTCGCTGCCCAGGGTGTGGCGACGCAGGCGCCACGGGCGGTGGGTGTCGTCCAGTTCGGCGAAGAACAGCGTCTGGCTGTCGTTGGCCCAGGTCATGCTGCCGTCGCAGTCGTCGAAGGGCAGGGTGGTGACGCTGCCACTGGCCAGGTCCTTGACGTACAGGGTGAAGATTTCGTCGCCGCTGGTGTCGAGGCTGTAGGCCAGCAGGCGGTGGTCGGGGCTGACGTTGAACGCGCCAAGGGACAGGAAGCCGCCGTTGGCCAGGGCGTTGGGGTCAAGCAGCAGTTGCTCCTGGCTTTCATCGACCGTGTTGGAGTCATCGGCAGGGCGCGGGCAGCGGTAGTGGCGCGGGTATTCGTCGCCTGCGGTGGTACGGGTGTAGTACAGGTAGGGGCCCCAGGGCGCCGGCAGCGACAGGTCGGTTTCCAGGATGCGGCCCTTGATCTCTTCGAACAGTTGCTCGCGCAGTGGCGCCTGATCGGCCAGGCAGGCTTCCTGGTAGGCGTTCTCGGCCTGCAGGTAGGCAAGCACCTCGGGGGTGTCGCGCTGTTGCAGCCAGGCGTACGGGTCGGCGGTCTGGGCCTGGTGGGCAATCGGGGGTTGGGGCTTGGTTGGCATTGAAGATCTCTTGATTGGGGGTGCCTGTACCGGCCTCTTCGCGGGCAAGCCCGCGAAGAGGCCGGTACAGGCAAACACTGTCTGCGCCCGGAAAAGTGTTTATCATAGGCATCTCTTTGCCTGGCTTGCACGAACACCATGACCGAGAACGACTACACCCTCGCCTGGGGCCTTTACGCGGTTGCCGCCCTGGGCTGCCTGCTGGTGGGCTTCAAGCTCACCGGCTGGATGTGGCGCTGGCTGCGCGAACCGCTGCGGGTGGTGCTGGCGGTGCTGCTGCTGACCCCGACCATCGTCGACCCGGTCAAGGACAGTTTCGCCCCGGCCATCGCCATCACCGCCCTGGATGTCGCCTTCAAGGTCGGCAACAACGCCTGGCGCGCGGTGTCCGACTTCGCCATGTACGGCATGGGCGCCTTTTCCCTGTATTTCCTCTTCGTACTGCTGCGCTTTCCGCTGGAAAAACGCGCCCGCGAGCGCCGTGCACAGGCCGAGGCCGCTGCCCAGCGCCAGGCGGCCGAAGATGAACAGCTCGGTGCCCATGCCCCGCTGGCCGCCGAGCGCCGCGACCGTTACCGTGACGCGCCACCCCCTGCCGCCCCAGCCGCCACTCGTGGCGGTGGCCGGGTCGAGCCCCGTCTGTAAGCGGAGACACGCCTATGTGCGAACTGCTGGGCATGAGTGCCAACGTCCCCACCGACATCGTCTTCAGCTTCACCGGCCTGATGCAGCGCGGTGGCCGTACCGGCCCGCACCGTGACGGCTGGGGTATCGGCTTCTACGAAGGCCGAGGCCTGCGCCTGTTCCAGGACCCGGCCGCCAGCAGCGAGTCGGAAGTGGCCAACCTGGTGCAGCGTTACCCGATCAAGAGTGAGGTGGTCATCGGCCATATCCGCCAGGCCAACGTCGGCAAGGTGTGCCTGTCCAACACTCACCCCTTCGTGCGGGAAATGTGGGGCCGCAACTGGTGCTTTGCGCACAACGGCCAGTTGGGCGACTTCAAGGGCCAGGCCAGTTTCTACCGGCCGGTGGGCGACACCGACAGCGAGGCGGCTTTCTGCGACCTGCTCAACCGCATCCGCAGCGCCTTCCCCGAGCCCGTGCCGGTGGAGCAGCTGTTGCCGGTGCTGGTCGAAGCCTGTGCCGGTTACCGTGGCCAGGGCGTGTTCAACTGCATGCTCAGCGACGGCGACTGGCTGTTCTGCTTCTGTTCGACCAAGCTGGTGCACATCACCCGCCGTGCACCTTTTGGTGCGGCGCGGTTGAAGGATGTCGACCTGATCGTCGATTTTCACACCGAAACCACCCCCAACGACGTGGTCACGGTAATCGCCACCGAGGCCTTGACCGAGAACGAGACCTGGCAGCGCTACGAGCCGGGTCAGTGGGCCCTGTGGCGGCACGGCGAGTGCGTGGCACACGGCCAGAGCTAAGGACGCGGCATGTTCAGAAGTTACCTGCGGTTGCTGCTGTTCACCTTCGGCTTGCTGGCCGGTATCCAGGTCCCGGGGCTGGTCAAGGACTACAGCCAGCGGGTCGAGGCGCACCTGTTCGAGTCGCGCGAGGCGCTCGACGGCTTCCGGCAGACCGCCGAACGCTTCTTCAATGGCGACCTGCAGGCGCTGCTGCGGCATTACCGCACTAGCGACGACCCGGTCTTCAACAGTGATGCCAACAGCATCGAAAGCCTGATGATCCGCAACGAACTGCTGGAAAACGAATGGCAGGCGCTGCAAGGGCCATGGGTGCAGCGTACCTGGCATGTGCTGGTGCAGGCCGACCCGCAGTTGCGCGAAGAAACCCTCAATGGCTACAGCTACCAGATCCTGCTGGTGCCCGAGGCGGTTGGCTGGGGGCTTGGTGCAGGGTTTGTGCTGGCCTTCGTGGTCGAGAGCCTGTTGCTGGGGATTGGCTGGGTGATCCTGGGCGGGCGGCGTGGGGCGGTGAAAGAGAGCTGGCGCTAAGGCATTCTGTGCCTGTGCTGGCCTCTTCGCGGGTAAACCCGCTCCCACAGGTACAGCGCAGCCTTCAAGATCTGTGGTGATCCTGTGGGAGCGGGTTTACCCGCGAAGAGGCCAGCACAGGCACTGCAAATCTGTCAGACCAACACAATCCGTTGCCCACCCACATCCCGCGCATACCCCTCCAGCACCTGCCGGCACACCCCGACCACTTCATCCACCAACGCCACCCCGGTCTGCCAGGCCACCACCAGCTCCAGGCTTGGCGGCGGTTGCAACCCTTGCAGCAACACCAGCTCACCCCGGCTCAACTCGGCATCCACCAGCGCCGGGGGTAGTGCGCCAATGCCAAACCCGTCGCGCAACAGCCGGGTAATCGCCGCCACCGAGTTCACGCAGTTCAGCCGCGGCGCTTCGGCCCCCGCGCCCTGCAGCAGGCTCAGCACTTCCTGGTGCGGCCGCGAGTTCTTCGAGAAGGTGATGATGCGTTCCCGCCCAAGCTCGGCCAGTGAAGCGTAGTCGCGGTGCTGGTGCGAGCCGGCGGCCACCACCCAACCCATCGGGTAGCGCGCCAGGTCGAGGCTGCGGATCGACTGCTCGCGCAGCAGGTCGGTCTGCAGGATCACGTCGAGAAAGCCCTTCTGCAATTGCTCGCGAAGGTTCAGCGCCGTGTCGGCCACCAGTTCGATCTCCACCTGCGGGTAACGCTCGGTCAGCTCCGCCACCAGCGCGCTCATCCAGGTGTGGATCACCGTGTCCATCACCCCGATACGAATGCGCCCGACCTTGGCCCGGTCGCTGTCCAGCGACTGTTTCATGGCCTTGGCGGTTTCCAGCATGCGCTCGGCATATTCCAGCACCTTGCCGCCTTCCGGGGTCAGGCTGACGCCGCGTGAGTCGCGCAGCAGCAGCTTCACGCCCAGGTCGGCTTCCAGCGCGGCAATGCGGCTGGACACCGAGGCCTGGGTGGTAAACAGCTTCTCCGCGGTCAGGCGGAAGCTCTTGAGCCGGGCGACCCAGACGAAGGTTTCGAGGAAGCGAAGGTTCATGATCAGTTTTTCTTGTTCCAGACCGGCGGTTTTTCTCGTTGGACGCAGGTGGCGCGGCCTCTGAACAATGGCGCTCAGGCCGCGACCCTTTGTCGCCTATAAAACAATACCAACAAGCCGAGGCAAGCATGAACCCTACCGGCGTGCAGCAGCAGGTCAGTACCCCCTCTTCGTCCGGGCCTTTCGCCTGGTACCGCGACATCGACTCACAGCAACGCCGGACATTCTGGAGCTGCAAGATCGGCTATGGCCTGGACGGCATGGACACGCAGATGCTCAGTTTCGTCATCCCCACGCTGATCATGCTGTGGGGCATCACCACCACCGAAGCCGGGCTGATCCATACCAGCACGTTGATCGCCTCGGCCGTGGGTGGCTGGGTGGCCGGCATACTCTCCGACCGTATTGGCCGCGTACGCACCCTGCAACTGACGGTGCTGTGGTTTGCCTTCTTCACCTTCCTCTGCGGCTTCGCCCAGAACTACGAACAGCTGCTGATTGCCCGTACCCTGATGGGCTTTGGCTTTGGCGGTGAGTGGACCGCCGGCGCGGTGCTGATCGGCGAGGTGATCCGCGCCCAGGACCGTGGCAAGGCGGTGGGCATGGTGCAGTCCGGCTGGGCCCTTGGCTGGGGCCTCACCGCCATCCTCTACGCGCTGCTGTTCTCCTGGCTGCCGGCAGAGCAGGCCTGGCGCGCGCTGTTCCTGCTGGGCCTGGTACCGGCGATCTTCGTGATCTTTGTCCGCCGCCTGGTCAAGGACCCCGAGGTGTACCGCGAAGCCAAGGCGGTGGAAAACGCCGAGGCACCTGCACAGTTCTACGAAATCTTCGCCCCGGGCATGCTCTGGACCACCGTGCGTGCGTCTCTGCTGACCACCGGCGCACTGGGTGGCTACTACGCCATCACCTCGTGGCTGCCGACCTTCCTCAAGAACGAGCGCGGCCTGAGCGTGCTGGGCACTGGTGGGTACCTGGCCATGGTGATCGTCGGCTCCTACGTCGGCTATGTGGTCAGTGCGTACCTGTCCGACCTGCTGGGGCGCAAGAAGAACTTCATCCTGTTCGCCGTGGGCTCGTTCGTCATCGTGCTGTTGTACACGCAAATGCCGGTCAGCGATGGCGTGATGCTGTGGCTGGGCTTCCCGCTGGGCTTCTTCGCCTCGGGCATCTTCAGCGGCATGGGCGCGTTCCTCACCGAACTGTTCCCCACGCGTATCCGCGGTTCGGGGCAGGGCTTCTGCTACAACATCGGCAAGGTCATCGCGGCGCTGTTCCCGCTGCTGATCGGCGTGCTCGGCCAGAAAGTGCCGCTGGGCCTGGGCATCGGCGTGTTCTCCGCCGTGTCCTACGGCGTGGTGATCGTGGCGGCGCTGAGCCTGCCGGAAACCCGCGGCAAACAGCTGCAGGCGCGGTAAGGTAGGCATATGAACAACGACAATGGAGGCCGCGCGGTGGAACGCCTGCTACTCAATTGTGACATGGGCGAGAGTTTTGGCAGCTGGCGCATGGGCCTGGATGCCGAGGTCATGCCCTACATCGATTGCGCCAACATCGCCTGCGGGTACCACGCCGGGGACCCCGGCATCATGCGCCGCACCGTGGCGCTGGCGCTGGAGCACGGGGTGACCATCGGCGCGCACCCGGCCTACCCGGACCTGGTCGGCTTCGGCCGCCGTTCCATGGCCTGCAGCCCGGAGGAAATCCGCGACCTGCTGCACTACCAGATCGGTGCGCTGGAGGGTATCTGCAAAGTGCTGGGCGGCCGCGTGGCCTATGTGAAACCCCATGGTGCGCTGTACAACGACATGATGGCCGACCCGCTCAAGCTGCGTACCGTACTGGAAGCTGTGGCGGCCTACGGCGGCGACCTGCCGCTGATGCTGATGGCCACTGCCGACAACCGCGCCGCCCAGGCCCTGGGTGATGAAATTGGCGTGCCGCTGTGGTTCGAAGCATTCGCCGACCGCGCCTACACCGCCAGCGGTCATCTGGTGTCGCGGCGCCTGCCGGGCGCGGTTCACCACGATCCGGCACTGGTGGTGGAGCAGGCCGTGCGCCTGGCCCGTGGCGATACGCTGGTGGCGGATGATGGCAGTGCCTTGAGGCTTGTGGCCAGCACGCTGTGCGTGCACGGCGACAACGACAGTTCGGTGGCGGCAGTGCGGCAGATTCGCCAGGCCCTCGATGCCCTGGAGTCGCGATGAAACCGCGCATTGAAGTCGTGGCCATCGACAGCCTGATGGTGCGCCTGTTCGATGGCATCGACGAGGGCAACATGCCGTGGATGCTCGCCGCCAGCCAGCGCTTGCACGCGGCGTTCGGCGAGCACTTGCTGGATCTGGTGCCGTCCTACACCACGCTGATGGTGCAGTTCGACCTGCCACCGGGTGAGGCGAGGGCGCTGATCATCCGTGCGCTGGAAGGCTTGCAGCCCGACACGGGCAGCGCTGGCCGCCGCCATGAGATCCCGGTGTGGTACGACGCCAGTGTCGGCCCGGAACTGCCGGTGTTGGCGGCCCGTAGTGGCTTGAGTGAAGCAGAGGTGGTCCGCTTGCACAGCCAGCGTGAGTACCCGGTGTTCGCCCTGGGTTTCGCCCCCGGTTTCGGCTTCATGGGCCTGGTGGACGAACGCCTGGCCAGCCCGCGCCTGAGCACCCCGCGCAAGCGCGTGGCGGCCGGCAGCGTCGGCATTGCCGAGCGCCAGACGGCAGCCTATCCGGCGGTATCGCCGGGGGGCTGGAACCTGATCGGGCGTACCCCGGTGCGCCTGTTCGACCGTGAACGCGAGGGCTACAGCCTGCTGCAACCCGGTGACCGGGTGCGCTTCGTGCCGGTTTCGCGCAGCGAGTTCCTGGCGTTGGGCGGTGATGTGGAGGCACAAGCATGAAGCAGTTGAAGATAGAGGCCAGTACGCCGCTGTGCCAGTTGCAGGATGCCGGGCGTTTTGGCGTACGCCACCTGGGCGTGACCCAGGGCGGGGCGCTGGACTGGGTGGCGATGCACTGGGCCAACTGGCTGCTGGGCAACCCGTTGGCGGCACCGGTGGTGGAGGTGGCGCTGGGCGGTTTCTGTGTGGTCGCTGAACAGGATTGTGTGCTGGCCCTGGCCGGTGCTGACCTTGATGCGCGGGTCGATGACCAGCCGCTGGCGCCCTGGCGCAGCTTTGCCTTGGCCAAGGGGCAGCGGTTGAGCCTGAAACAGCCGAAGCAGGGCGTGCGGGCGTATCTGGCAGCACCTGGCGGTTTTCTGGGCGAGGATGTGCTGGGCAGTTGTGCCACGGTCGTGCGCGAAGAACTGGGCGGTATCGATGGCCACGGCTCTGCGCTCGGCAAAGGCCAGGCGCTGGCATTTTCAGGCACGTCGGCGACCCTGCGTGAGGTACCGGAAGCGCTGCGGCCACAGTACGCACAAAAGCCTGTGCTTGACCTGGTGATGGGCGCACAGATCGGTGACTTCAGCGGTACCAGCCTGTTCGAGGCGTTCAACCGTGAGTGGACGCTGGACAGTCGGGCCGACCGCATGGGCATCCGCCTGCTGGGGCCGCAGCTGGTCTACCAGGGCGCGCCGATGATTTCCGAGGGGATTCCGCTGGGGGCGGTGCAGGTGCCGCCGGATGGGCAGCCGATCGTGTTGCTCAATGACCGGCAGACCATTGGCGGCTATCCACGGCTGGGGGCGTTGACGCCGTTGGCGCTGGCGCAACTGGCGCAGTGCATGCCGGGGGCTGCGGTGCGGTTCAGGGCGGTGGTGCAGGACGAGGCCTGGCGGGAGCAGCAGGTATACCTGGACCGTTGGCGTTAAGGCTGCCGGCCTCTTCGCGGGTGAACCCGCTCCCACAGGTACCCCACAGGCCTCAAGGCTTGCGCAATACCTGTGGGAGCGGGTTCACCCGCGAAAGGGCCGGTACCGGCAACATCACTTGGACAGGTAACGCATCCCTTCCTCCAACCCCTGCAGGGTCAGCGGGTACATCTTGTCCTCGATCAAGTCCCGCACCAGATGGGTCGATGCGGTGTAGTCCCAGGCCTGCTTGGGATACGGGTTGATCCAGATGATCTTCCTGAACTTCTCCATGAAACGCTGCATCCACACATACCCGGCTTCTTCGTTCCAGTGCTCCACGCTGCCGCCCGGCTGGGTAATCTCGTAGGGCGCCATGGCCGCGTCGCCGACGAACACAACCTTGTAGTCATCGCCGTACTTGTGCAGCAGGTCGAAGGTGGAATAGCGCTCCGAGGTGCGGCGCAGGTTGTTCTTCCACACCGACTCGTACACGAAGTTGTGGAAGTAGTAGTACTCCAGGTGCTTGAACTCGGTCTTGCACGCCGAGAACAGTTCTTCGCAGACCTTGACGTGGGCGTCCATCGAACCACCGATGTCGAACAGCAACAGCAGCTTCACCGTGTTGCGCCGCTCGGGGCGCATCTGGATGTTCAGCAGCCCGGCATCCCGTGCGGTGTGGTCGATGGTGCCGTCGATGTCCAGCTCTTCGGCAGCGCCTTCACGGGCGAACTTGCGCAGCCGGCGCAACGCCAGCTTGATGTTGCGCGTGCCCAGCTCCACCTGGTCGTCCAGGTTCTTGTATTCGCGCTGGTCCCACACTTTCACCGCCTTGCCCTGGCGCTTGCCGGCCTCGCCCACGCGGATGCCCTCGGGGTTGAAACCGCCCGAGCCGAACGGGCTGGTGCCGCCGGTGCCGATCCACTTGTTGCCGCCGGCGTGACGTTCCTTCTGCTCTTCGAGGCGCTTCTTGAACTCCTCGATCAGCTTGTCCAGGCCGCCCAGCGACTGGATCTGCGCGCGCTCCTCGTCGGTCAGCGAACGCTCGAATTCCTTGCGTAGCCAGTCTTCGGGGATCAGCGCCTCGATGTGCCGGTCGAGGTTCTCCAGGCCCTTGAAGTAGGCGGCGAAGGCCCGGTCGAACTTGTCGAAGTGGCGCTCGTCCTTCACCAGGATGGCGCGGGCGAGGTAGTAGAACTCGTCCATGTCGGCGAACACCACGCGCTTTTGCAGGGCCTGGTGCAGGTCGAGCAGTTCGCGTACCGACACCGGCACCTTGGCCGCGCGCATTTCATTGAACAGGTTGAGCAGCATGGCCCGGCTCCTGTCAGCGGTTGCCGCGCCGGCTCATGAAGGCCAGGCGTTCGAGCAGCTGCACGTCCTGCTCGTTCTTCACCAGCGCGCCGGCCAGCGGCGGAATGGCCTTGGTCGGGTCGCGTTCGCGCAGCACCGCTTCACCGATGTTGTCGGCCATCAGCAGCTTGAGCCAGTCGACCAGTTCGGAGGTGGAGGGCTTTTTCTTCAGGCCCGGTACCTTGCGCACGTCGAAGAATACGTCCAGCGCCTCGCTGACCAGCGACTGGCTGATGTTCGGGTAGTGCACGTCGACGATCTGCTGCAGGGTGGTGCGGTCAGGGAAGGCGATGTAGTGGAAGAAGCAGCGACGCAGGAAGGCGTCCGGCAGCTCCTTTTCGTTGTTGGAGGTGATGATGATGATCGGGCGCTGTCTGGCCTTGATGGTCTCGTCGATTTCGTAGACGTAGAACTCCATCTTGTCGAGCTCTTGCAGCAGGTCGTTGGGGAACTCGATGTCGGCCTTGTCGATTTCGTCGATCAGCAGGATGACCCGTTCCTCGGCCTCGAAGGCTTCCCACAGCTTGCCCTTTTTCAGGTAGTTGCGCACGTCGTGGACCTTGTCCACGCCCAGTTGTGAGTCACGCAGGCGGCTGACCGCGTCGTACTCGTAGAGGCCCTGGTGGGCCTTGGTGGTGGACTTGATGTGCCAGGTGATCAGGCGCGCACCGAACGAGGCCGCGAGCTGCTCGGCGAGCATGGTCTTGCCGGTGCCGGGTTCGCCCTTGACCAGCAAGGGGCGTTCGAGGGTGATGGCCGCGTTTACCGCCAGTTTCAGGTCGTCTGTGGCGACGTAGTCGCGGGTGCCTTCGAACTTCATGGGTCTGTCCTCTGCTGGAAGCCTGCACCGGCCCTTTCGCGGGTAAACCCGCTCCCACAGGTATTCCACAAACCTCAAGAAAGGTGGGGTACCTGTGGGAGCGGGTTTACCCGCGAAGAGGCCAGCACAAGCAGTACATATTTTGATTTGTCACCGACTATAACGCGGGGTTCGTCGACTGGAAACGCAGACCAGGTATTCAGTCCCTGAATGCCCCGTCACGCGCTCCTAGTCGGAATCCGGCGCGTCACGCTCATACCGCGCATTGAACGCCTGAATGAACCCGTTGCGCAGTATCTGCAAAAACGCCTCGAAGGCGCTGATATCTTGCTTGTGCACGCTCCCGCTGAGCTCGACACGGGTCGCGAACTGGTTCTTTGGCTGGTTTTTCAATACCGTCTCGGTCGCGCCCACCAGCGCTTCCCAGACTGAGCGGAAGAAGCCTTTGTCCTTTTCCTGCACATCCTGCTGCCAGTCGAACACATCCACATCCCGCAACAGTGGCTTGATATACCCGTTCAATCGGCCGTCGGTCGCCTCGGCCTCTATTACCACATCGCCGTGCCCGGCATTGAAGTCGAACTTGCCGTAGGCGCTGGCGAAGTCATTGAGCTTGCGCAGCTCGATACCCGTGGCGCGCAGGCGGAACTCGAAGTCGTCGAAATCGCTGAAGGGGTCGAAAGTGGCGCGACTTTCCACCTTGGCCTCGCCGACGATCAGCGCGGTGCCATCAAAGCTGGCATCGCGTCGGCCCTTTTCGTCACGGATGTTGGTGAGGTTGCGAATACTGGCATCGAGCTGGGTGGCCTTGAGGTTGACCGGTGGCCTGGAGTTGAAGTTGCGGAACGTCAGCACGCCTTTGTCGATGCGAACCTCGTTCAGGGTGATCGGCAGCAGTTTTTCCAGTTGCTGGCGCCAGTCGGTGCCCTGACCGGTCTGCGAGTTCTGTTTGTTGCCGCCATCGACGAAGTTGAGCTCCGGCCGGTCGAACACCACTTCGGCAACCACTGCGCGGTCGTGCCACAGGGCGTGCCAGCTCACCGACAGGTCGATCAGCGGAGCGTCGAGAAACGGCACCGGCACCTTGCCGGTGGTCTTGACGATCTTCAGCCCGTTGATCTGGTACGCGCCGCGCCACCAGGCCAGGTCCACATCGGCCACCTGGCCACGGTAGTCGCCCATGTCGGCCAGTTTGTCGTTGAGGTAGTCGCGCACCAGATAGGGCAGGGCCAGGTGCAGCGCCACCAACAGCACGATCAGGCTGGCCAGGCCGATCAACGGCCAGCGATAACGGGCTCTCATCGAAGTGTCTCCAAGGCAGGATGTGCGGTTGACCGCAACGTGTCTGGCTGAGTTCGAACAGGCTTTACGGGCCACCGGCCCGGGCTTACCCTTGAGGTCTTTCCCTGCTTTTATTCATGCCAAGGACCCCTGCCATGAGCCGTATCTTTGCAGACAACGCCCACTCCATCGGTAACACGCCGCTGGTGCAGATCAACCGCATTGCCCCGCGCGGCGTGACCATCCTGGCCAAGATCGAAGGGCGTAACCCGGGTTATTCGGTCAAATGCCGCATCGGCGCGAACATGGTCTGGGACGCCGAAAGCAGCGGCAAGCTCAAGCCGGGCATGACCATCGTCGAGCCGACCTCGGGCAACACCGGCATTGGCCTGGCTTTCGTTGCCGCTGCCCGTGGCTACAAACTGATGCTGACCATGCCCGCCTCGATGAGCCTGGAGCGCCGCAAGGTGCTGAAGGCGCTGGGCGCCGAACTGGTATTGACCGATCCGGCCAAAGGCATGAAGGGCGCCATCGAGAAGGCCAATGAAATCGTCGCCTCCGACCCGGCCCAATACTTCCTGCCGGGCCAGTTCGAAAACCCGGCCAACCCGGCGATCCACGAGAAAACCACCGGCCCGGAAATCTGGAACGACACCGATGGCGCGGTCGACGTGCTGGTGGCGGGCGTCGGTACCGGCGGCACCATCACCGGTGTGTCGCGCTACATCAAGCATACGCAGGGCAAGGCGATCCTGTCGGTGGCAGTGGAGCCAGCGGCATCGCCGCTGATCAGCCAGACCCTGGCCGGCGAAGAACTCAAGCCGAGCCCGCACAAGATCCAGGGCATCGGCGCCGGCTTCGTGCCGAAGAACCTCGACCTGTCGATTGTCGACCAGGTGGAGACGGTAACCGATGAAGAGTCCAAGGCCATGGCCATCCGCCTGATGCAGGAGGAGGGCATCCTCTGCGGTATTTCCTGTGGTGCGGCGATGGCGGCAGCCGTGCGCCTGGCCGAAAAGCCGGAAATGCAGGGTAAGACCATCGTCGTAATTTTGCCGGACTCCGGCGAGCGCTACCTGTCGAGCATGCTGTTCAGCGACATGTTCAGCGAGCAGGAAAACCAGCAGTAATCGGCCTTGCCGCTGATCCGGCGCAACGTTTGGCGGCTTGGTTCATTGCAAAATCTTCATGATTGAGTTGCCGCCCAGGTTGTTTTTACCTCGGCGGCATCAGTTTATGATGGCAGGATGATTTATCGGAGAGCAGGGTGCGTACCCCTGTTGCTTCCTCAAGGAGTGAAAGCATGACCTTTTCCTTTGCAGCCAAGGCGGGTGTCTTGCTGGTGTTTTTCGGCAGCGTGCTGTTCGTGCACCTGCGCGGCAAGGCTCGCCTGCCGGTGTTGCGCCAGTTCGTCAACCATTCGGCGCTGTTCGCCCCTTATAACAGCCTGATGTACCTGTTCTCCGGCGTACCGTCCAAGCCCTACCTGGACCGCCAGCGCTTCCCCGAGCTGGACGTGCTGAAGGACAACTGGCAGGAAATCCGCGAAGAGGCCATGCGCCTGTTCGACGAGGGCTACATCCGCGCCGCCGAGAAGGATAACGACGCCGGCTTTGGTTCGTTCTTCAAGAAAGGCTGGAAGCGCTTTTACCTGAAGTGGTACGACAAACCGTTGCCTTCTGCCGAAACCCTGTGCCCGCGCACCGTCGAGCTGGTCAGCAGCATCCCCAACGTCAAGGGTGCGATGTTCGCCCTGCTGCCCGGCGGCAGCCACCTGAACCCGCACCGCGACCCGTTCGCCGGTTCCCTGCGCTACCACCTTGGCCTGTCCACCCCCAACTCCGATGCTTGCCGCATCTACGTCGATGGCGAGGAATATGCCTGGCGTGATGGCGAGGATGTGATGTTCGACGAAACCTACGTGCATTGGGTCAAGAACGAGACCGACGTCACCCGGGTGATCCTGTTCTGCGACATCGAACGCCCGCTGAGCAGCCCGCTGATGACCCGCATCAACCGCCAGGTCAGCGCCTTCCTCGGCCGTGCTACTGCGCCGCAGAACACCGATGACGAGCGTGTTGGCGGGATCAACCAGGCGTATGCCTGGAGCAAGCGCTTCAGCAACCGGATCAGTGGCCAGGTGAAGCAGTTCAAGCGCGCCAACCCCAAAGCCTACCGCGTGCTGCGGCCGGTGTTGGCGGCGGTGGTGGCGTATCTGCTGTATCGCTGGTTGTTCTGATTCTGCCGGTTGGGGCTGCTTTGCAGCCCATCGCGACACAAGGCCGCTCCCACAGCTACCGCGCCACTTCCTGGAATTGCGCAGCACCTGTGGGAGCGGCCTTGTGTCGCGACAGGGGTGCAAAGCGCCCCCGGCGTCCTCTCAGGAAACCACTCTGGTTCGGTGTTTATAGGGAATTATAGACAGACTATAGAGCGATTATAGATTGTGGTTGATGAGGGGGCGCGCAGCCCCCCTTTACTGTCTCAAACCGGCTCCAACGCCTCGACCACTTTCCCTCGGCTAAGGTGCACCACCTTGTCCGCCGTATCGAAATACCGGTCATCATGCGAAATCACGATGATGGTCTTGCCCAAACGCTTCAGGTCCGGCAGCAGCTCGGTGTAGAACACCCGGCGGAAGGTCGGGTCCTGGTCCGCCGCCCATTCGTCGAACACCAGCACCGGCCGCCCGTCCAGCCAGGCATTGACCAGTGCCAGGCGCTTGCGCTGCCCGGTCGACAGGTCGGTAGTGGTAAAGGCGCCATCGCGCACGCTCACTTTGTGGGCAATCTCCAGCCGTTCCAGGTAGCGCGTGGCATCGCTGGGCAGGCTGTGCTCGTGCTCGGGCAGGTCGTCGAACAGGTAATAGTCGGCGAACACCGTGGTGAACAGCTGGCGATAGTCATCCAGCCCCTCCGGGCCGACGGCCTTGCCGTTCAGGCGCACTTCGCCGCGTTGCGGGGTGTACAGGCCCAGCAGCAGCTTGATCAGCGAGGTCTTGCCGCAGCCGTTCTCGCCGACGATGAACAGGATCTCGCCCGGCTCGATGCTCAGGTTCACCGGCCCCACGCGGAACGGCTCGTTGCCGTCCACCGGCGGGTAGGCGTACTCGACGTTATGCAGCTCCAGATGCGCGCTGGCCGGGGCGGCGCGCTTGACCGGCGGCTCCAGCAGCAGGTGCGGCTCGGGCGAGGAAAAGCGCTCGGACAGGTCGGCGATGCGACGGAACGCCACCTGGGCGCGGCCGAGGATAGGCAGGTTACCGATCAAGGTTTCCAGCGGGCCTTTCATGTACAGCAGCACCAGCACGAAGCCGCTCATCACCGCCGGGTCGTTGCTCGGCCATAGCGATTGCAGGGCCAGGGTCAGGCCGATGACCACGAAGAACAGCATCGACCCCAGGCTCTTGGCCGCGACGAAGATGTTGATGGCGCGGATATGGGTGTTGGCGATGAAATCGGCGGTGCCCTGGATGTTGCGGGTCAGCATGGCATGGCGGCGGCGGCGGTCGATGCGCAGCTCCTTGGCGCCCTCGGCGATGGCCGAGTAGTGCTTTTGCAGGTTGTCTTCGGCATCGCGGGCAGCGTTGAACCCGGCCACGCCTTTTTGCCGGGCGATGTACTGCACGCCGCTACCGATGCCGATGGCGGCCAGGGTGATGAGGAAAATCGGCCATGACAGCCAGGCCAGGTAGGCCATGCAGCCAGTCACGGTGGTGAGCGAGATGGCCAGCGGGGCGAAGGCGAAGGCAAAGTCGCTGATGGTGTCGACGTCGCGGGTCAGCACAGGGATCAGGCGGTGGGTGCGGTAACGCTCGATCTGTTCGATCGGCGCCGACAGCACCTTGGCGCCGAGGTCCTTGCGCAATCGGGCGATGACTTTCTGCCCTACGTAGTTGGTGCCGCTGTCGGCCGCCACACTGCTGACCAGGGCCAGCACGCACAGGCCGGCGAAGGCCAGGATCACGCCCTGGCTCATGCCGCCCGCCGCATGCAGGCCCTGGTTGACGGTGGCCAGCAGGGCGGTGACGGCCAGGCCGCCGAGCATGCCCAGCAGCACCGAGACGATTACCGCCGGGCGGTAGGGTTTCAGCAGGCCCAGCAATTCGCGGATGGCCCCGGGGGAGGAGGTTTTCATGAAGCGTGATCTCGCTGGTGAAGTGGGCGGGGTCAGCTGCCGAGGGTCAGGGTGCCCTTCATCAAGGTGCTGTGGAACGGGAACGAGCAGTAGAAGCTGTAGGCGGTACCGGCCTTGAGCGACCGGGTGTCGAGGGTGACGCTGTCTGTTTCACCGCCGCCGATCAGGCGGGTGTGGGCGATGACCCGGGTGTCGCCGGGCTTCACGTAGTCCTGCGCTTCGCCGGCTTTCAGGCCGTCGTCGAGCACGCCCTGCATGTCGGCCTGGGTGCTCAGCACCCAGTTGTGGCCCATCACGTTCTTCGGCATGGCGCCGGGGTGGGTGAGGGTGACGGTGAACGCGGTGCAGGCCTTGGGCACGCTGATGGCGGCCTTGTCGAAGGTCATCTGGTCGGTGCCATGGATTTCCACGGCGCATGGCTCTGCCGACCACGCGGCAGGGGGCGCGGCGAGCAGGGCGAGGAGCAGAAGCTGGCGAGTCATGTACGGTTCCTGGGCGATAAACGGGTGCACATCGTTCAGACGAACCGGCGCGTGCCAGCTTTACCTGTGTGTGTGGCCCTGGTGAATTTCCCCATGGCCCGCTCGTTCATCTAGTCAGGCGCCGACATGGCGCACATCCCGATTTCGCCGCCTATGCGGCCCTGGCTTGAGGTGACCGGACATGAGTGAACTGCTGAGCTTTGCGATCGAACCCCTGGACGCCGCGCGCGGCAACCTGCCGCTGCTGGTACGCGCGCCGGAGCCGGGTATCGACCTGCTGGAAGCCTTTGCCGAGTTGCAGCCGCTGGTGGACCGGCACCTGCTGCAGGCCGGCGGCATTCTGTTTCGCGGGTTCGAGGTGGGTGGCGCCGAAGCGTTCCGCCAGTTCGCCGCTTCTTTCGGCCACCCGTTGCTCAATTACGAATTTGGCTCCACCCCGCGCAGCAACGTGACCAAGGGGGTGTACACCTCCACCGAGTACCCGGCGCACCAGAGCATCCCCTTGCACAACGAGCAGGCCTATACCCTGGAATGGCCGATGAAGATCTGGTTCTACAGCGTGATCCCCGCCGAGACCGGTGGCCAGACGCCGATTGCCGACAGCCGCGAGGTGTACCGGCGCATGCCGGTGCGTATTCGTGAGCGGCTGGTGGAGAAGGGGCTGATGTACGTGCGCAACTACGGCAACGGCCTTGATGTGGAATGGTCGCAGGTGTTCAACACTGAGGACCCGCGCCAGGTCGAGGCCTATTGCCGGGCGCATGCCATCGAGTGCATCTGGAAGGATGACGGCGAATTGCGCACCCGTCAGCGCTGCCAGGTGGTGGCGCGTCACCCGGTGACCGGGGAGGACGTGTGGTTCAACCAGGCGCACCTGTTCCATGTGTCGAACCTGCAGCCAGAAGTGCGCGAGTCGTTGATGGACATCGTCGAGGAAGAGGACCTGCCGCGTAACGTGTATTACGGCGACGGTACGACCATCGAGGATTCGCTGCTGGATGAAGTGCGTGGGGTGCTGGATGAATGCACCATTAGCTTCCCTTGGCTGGAGAACGATGTGCTGATGCTGGATAACATGCTCGCGGCGCATGCGCGGTCGCCGTTTACCGGCAAGCGCAAGGTGGTGGTGGCGATGGCGCAGGGGCATAGGGAGGTGTTGGGCTGACAGGTGTTCGCCTTGGCAGGTGTGGCGCCTGTGAGATCGAGCGCCGCCCGCGCGGCGCATCGCGAGCGAAGCTCGCTCCTACATCTGTTTCGGGCCAGTATTGCCTGTGCCAGCGCGCGCGGCCGCCTTGTTTGTCCCACACGATATCCAGTCGAACGCCAAGGGGCCGCGCGCCAATGCCTCAGGAATAATTGGCCCGAAACAGATGTAGGAGCGAGCTTCGCTCGCGATGCGCCGCGCGGGCGGCGCTCGATCTCATAGGCGCTGAACCTGTCATGGCGAACACCTGTCAGCCCTGACGCATTCTCAAGACATGCCCCCAGCAACCTACAAAAATCCCAGACTCTTCCTACGCCTCGGGACTGGCAACTCCACCCCCTGCGAAATACCCTACAACCTCTGTCGACACGCGTCTGATTGTTCCTGCAAATCCCGCACTCTAGGCTTTGCCTGTCGCTGACGGTTCAGCGATCGGGTGTGGAAACCTGGCAAGACATATGATGATTGTTGACACGACAGCTGTACGCGGGAGGCTTTCGGGCCTACCGGGTTCATCATATGCCTGGTTTTCCACCCCGTGTGCAGCTGTCACCCCAATGTGTGGAAACGGACGGGTGGCACATAACTCATATGATGACCATTCCATGACCGACGAAACCAAAACCACCCCCGGTGTCACCTACTTCTACCAAGGCGAAGGCCAAACCCATCCGCTGTTCCGTATCGCTGAGGGCATCCCCTGCCGCAGCGCCCGGGAGCAAGCCTCGGAACTGATGGGCTATGCACGCGACTTGTCACTGACCGGTTTGATGGACGGCGATCAGCAGATGCTCTGGGCTTCGCACTACTTCGCAGCCATGGCCAAGGCGTTGTTGGATGATGCCGAGTTGGGTTTGCTGCGCTGATCCTTGTATTGGCTGGGCTGGCCCTTTCGCGGCTAAAGCCGCTCCTACAGGGATTGTGCATGCCTCAGGTTAAGCAGAATGCCGCAGGGTATGCACAACTCCTGTGGGAGCGGGCGTGCCCGCGAACACCGGCGCAGCCGGTGCCATACAATCAGTGGCAAACCGACCTTTACGTCATTTAGTGGTTGGCATAATGAGAAATTAGTGCAAGTAGAGCGGCGGAGGGCGACCAGCTGATAATTATCCATAGCCCGTTTGCCCAAGTAATTTGAGCGTTCCGCAGACCTGTTGGGTCACCTTCATAAGCGTTGGCTGCTTGCTGAATTTGCACCAGCGCTACCAAGGTTAAAGTCACAGACGTGACCAGAAGCGCGAGCGGCAGCATGAACATGTTATAGAGCGATTGGCTTTCCTCCGGCTGGTCGGGTGCCCAGAATTGCCAGCTCACGAAGAGCAGGTAAGGTACCCAATATCTCAATGTCACCCCAAGCGCTGTACCTTCGACGGTCAGATCCAATTCTTTGCTATAGGTGATTGCTCTTTTCATTAGGGGGTAAATCAAGAAAGAGCCAAACACGCCGCAGAGCAACGGGATTAGAGCGAACCCGCTTTGTCCTCGGATAAGTCTCCAGTGGCAATAGCTCCAATAGGGTATATAAAGGCCCCAGGTTAAGCAGGTCATGGTGATCAGCTTCGATGTAGAGACTACGTGAAGTCGGTGTTTTTGAATGCGCCGGTTTGCTTGAGGTTCGGTGTTATATGAAAGATTTGAGTTCATCTGTTTTGTCTCTCAGTCTAGCAGTTTCATCAGGTAATAGATGGCTATCCAAGCGATGCCGATGGTGTTTAGTGATGATGCAATAAGAATTTTTCTTCTTAACTTCTCAGGGAATTGTAAATGGTCTTGCTCATCCAATAGCCCGCTGCGAATGCTTGAGGCGGGGGACCCAATGGCGCCAGCGATTACAGAAATAACTAGAATTCTGGAACCTATTTTTTTCTCTCCCCACATGCCGGTCGCAAATGGAAGGCACGCGCTCCGTTGGAGTGCTGAAGTCATTTCTTTATATTGGCGAGAGCACGCAATGTGAAGGTCAGATACAAGCCCGATTAAGGCGAGGCAGATAGGAGTGCCTAACAGAAATAGTCTTAGTTTTACGTCAAGGTAATCAATCATCTCCAAAGACCTCGAAGACTAATTCTCCGAACTCCTCACCCGCTTCCATACCACCGATGCTGCCGGCCAAGGCGCCTCCACCAGTGATCACTATTCCGCATGCTACGGCGTAGGGTCCGACTCTCCAGCAAACCTTCGCAGAGATTCTGCCCGCAATTTTTCCTGCCAACCAGCCACCAGCTAAGCCACCGGAGAAATTACCTGCCTCAGAAACGCTGACTTTTTTACAGGCATTTGTGTTGCCCTCTTTGCACACCTCTGAAATTTTCAGGGCAGATCCGCCACCGCCAATAGCAATGCCAACACGCCCTCCGGCTTTTAAATATTTAGCCAGCTTGGCCAGCTTGTCTAAGTGTGTCGAGTAGCCAGGGATATGTGTCGGTCCTCCCGCTTTGCTCCAGTGGTGCACCAAGCTTCTCGAAGAAATTCCCAAGTCCCGGCGCAGACTTTCATAGTTTCCGAGATTGAGGTGTTTTTTTAGAAGGGTCGCATTCAAGTTTGCACTCAATTGCGTGAACAGCTTTTGACGTTCTGCAAAGAACTCAGGGTGCCGAAGATGTCCGTGCTTGACGAATTGGACTTTATGGAGCTCTTCGATTTTTTTCAAAATGGTGCTGAGTTCATCCAGCGACTTGGCAACCATCGCCTCGCTCACCCCCATCGCCAGGCTCACATCGCTGAGCAACGCAGCAATCTCGGCTTGATGGCGCATCATGAATTCCGCCTCTTCGGGCGTCAGTTCCGCCAGTGCTTCACGAGCTTGTTTTGCTGCACTCATCGCAGACAGTTCTTCCCGAGTGCACACCGGGCGCCTCAAACCATCGCCAATGACAAAGATCTCGCCCGCCTTGAACCCCTGCTGGTACGTCGGGTTCAGCCGCTCCAGAATCGACCGAGGCAGGTTGGCCTGCGGCGCGCCCAGTTCTGCCAGGATTTCCTGATACGTCATGCAGCGCGGAACGATGTAGAAGCCGGGCTCCATGCCTTGAGGAGTGGGCGAGGGCTGAACCACCTCAGGCTGATAGGTACTTCTTGCCGGGTTACCCGTCCGGGCCTGTGCTGGTGCCTCACGAACAGGCTCAGGTGCGGGTGCCCTGCGCGAAGCCGGAGGTGCGTGCCCACTTGCAACCAGGCGATTGCTGCCCTGTGGGCACCCGCATTGCACCAGTGCTCCGTCCAGAGCCGTGGGAATACCATCCTGCCGCCAGCGGACTTCGCCCTCGACGATGGTGCCCGCTTGTCCACATAGCGGGCAGGGTGTGGTCGGGTCGCCTTGAAGTAGCCAGTTGCGGCCATGCACACGGCCCCTGGCTTGGCTGGCAATGCAGATGGCGCCTGTGCTGGTTTCGTCGCCGTCCAGGCCTTGGTATCGGCCGAAGATGTTCATGCGCATGCTCATGGCTCGCCTCTTTTTAAGGTGGAAGCCAGGAACCTAGCAGGCGGTTGGCGGGTATTTTCGGGGTGGTGGGGGTTTAGGAAGAGTCCTACAAGGGATAGAGATTTGGACTACGTGATTTCATTGATGGCAATGCCGGCCTCTTCGCGGGCATGCCCGCTCTCATAGAACAACACATAAATCATCGAGTTAGCAGGGTTCTGTGGGAGCGGGCGCGCCCGCGAACACCGGCGGAGCCGGTGCCATACACCGCGTTGGCCGCTTCGCGGGCACGCCCGCTCCCACAAGGGAAGGTGACACGCTCTCGAACATTGTTCCCTGTGCGACAGCGCAGCCCCAAGGGCTGGGCAATCCCCCACGGGGATAGCGTCCCGTCCTGGCTGGCGCCATTCCTGTAGCGGCTATGGCCTTGCTCAGAGACCTTGAAACCTGCGCAGTCGGTGTGGGAGCGGGTTTACCCGCGAACACCGGCGCAGCCGGTGCCAGCCACCGCGTCGCCTGTTTCGCGGGCACGCCCGCTCCCACAGGGATGGTGCTGGGCCTAAGGTTGGCGCCACTAAATCAACCCCCCACACCTTCGTCTGACAGTTACCGCTCGACTGCCAGGACACCGCTCGACATGAATGCCGACCAAACGCTCAAGCTCGCCCGCCGCTTCATCGAACTCAGCCCCGACAAGCGTCGCCTGTTCCTCAAGGCGCTGCAGGGCGAGGGCATGGATTTTTCCGTGCTGCCGATCGCGCCCGGGGTGGAGGTGGCCGAGCGTGACCAGCTGTCGTACGCCCAGCGGCGCATGTGGTTCCTCTGGCAGCTCGACCCACAAGGTGCGGCGTACAACCTGCCCATGGCCGTGCGCCTGAATGGCCCGCTGGACCTGGCTGCCCTGCAGCATGCCTTCGATGCCCTGGTGGCCCGCCACGAAACCCTGCGCACCCGCTTTGTCGCCGACGGCGATGACGTGCGCCAGCAGGTCGATGCCAGCGCCGCCCCGTTGCAGCTGCAACAGGATGCCTTGGCCGGCCTTGACGAGGGTGCCCGTCAGGCCGCCATCGAAACCATCGCCGAAGCCGAAGCCCTGGCCCCCTTCGACCTGGCCAGCGGCCCGCTGCTGCGTGTACGCCTGCTGCAACTGGCGGCACAGGAGCACATTCTGCTGCTGACCCTGCACCACATCGTCGCCGACGGCTGGTCGATGAACGTGCTGATCGACGAATTCCTGCACCTGTACGACGCCGCCGTGGCCGGCAGCGAAGCCCGCCTGGAACCGCTGCCGATCCAGTACCGCGACTACGCCCTGTGGCAGCGCAGCTGGCTCCAGGCCGGTGAGCAGGAGCGCCAGCTGGCCTACTGGCAGGCGCGCCTGGGCGACGACCATTCACCGCTGGCGCTGCCACTGGACCGCACCCGCCAGGGCCGCCCCAGCTATCGCGGCGCGCGCTACGAGTTCCCCATCGCCGCCGATGTCGCCGAACGCCTGCGCGGCCTGGCACGCAAGCATAACGTCACCCTGTTCATGGTCCTGCTGGCCGCCTTCAAGCTGTTGCTGCAGCGCTACAGTGGCCAGTCGGCGATCCGCGTCGGCGTGCCTATCGCCAACCGTAACCGCGTCGAAAGCCAAGGGCTGATCGGCTGCTTCATCAATACCCAGGTACTGCACACCGAAATCGACCCTTTGCTGGACATCGCCGGTCTGTTGCAGCGCGTGCGCGAAACCGCCGTGGGCGCGCAAAGCCATCAGGACCTGCCGTTCGAACAACTGGTCGAAGCCCTGGACCTGCCGCGCACCAGCGAAAGCCCGCTGTTCCGCGTGCTGTTCAACCACCAGGCGCAGGTGGCGGATGTGCAGGCCATCGAGACCCGCTCCGGCCTGAGCCTGGCGCCGGTCGTGCTGGCAAAGCACAGCGCCCGCTTCGACCTGGCGCTGGACACCCATGAGCGAGCGGGGCAACTGCACGCAGCGTTCACCTATGCGACCGACGTGTTCGATGCACCCACCGTCGAAGCCCTTGGCGAGCAGTGGCTGGCCCTGGTGCAGGCGTTGGCCGACGAGGCGGGTGGCGCAGTCGGCGAGCTGCCATTACCAGGCCTGGCTACTGCCATTGGCGCGCCTGCGCAGGCTGACGCAACGCTGCTGGTCCACCAGCGCTTTGCCGCCGCCACCAAGCGCCACCCCGAGCGCACGGCGGTGATGGCTGCGGGCGAGCAGGCCAGCTTCGCCGAGCTCGATGCCCGCGCCGAGGCCATTGCAGGTCGGCTGGTGGAAGCCGGAGCAGGGCCGGACACACTGGTCGGCGTGCTGGCCAACCGCAGTGTCGGCATGCTCGCCAGTATCCTCGGCGTGCTCAAGGCCGGTGGCGCCTACCTGCCACTGGAGCCCGAGCAGCCGGCCGAACGCCTGGCCTACATGCTTGCCGACAGCGGCGCGCGCCTGCTGCTGGCGCCCGATGACTGGCAGGCCGAACTGCCCGAGGGCGTGCAGCGTCTGGACTGGACGCAAACCGGCAATGGCCGCGCCGCCCGCATCGTCCCGGCACCGGCCAACCTGGCCTACGTGATCTACACCTCCGGCACCACCGGCCAGCCCAAGGGCGTGGCGATCAGCCACGGCGCCCTGGCCAACTACGTCGAAGGCGTCAGCGCGCGTTTGCCGGTCGAGCGTATCCGCAGCATGGCCCAGGTCTCGACCCCGGCTGCCGACCTTGGCCACACCATGCTGTTCGGCGCCCTGTGCGGCGGCTACACCCTGCATTTGCTGCTACGCGAGCAGGTGCTGGATGCCGAAGGCTTCGCCGCCTACCTGGCCGAGCACCAGGTAGACGCGCTGAAGATCGTACCGTCGCACCTAGAGGCCATGTTGGTGGCAGGCCGCTCGGCGCTGCCGGCGCAGTGCCTGGTGCTCGGAGGCGAGGCCATCAGCCCGAGCCTGCTGGGCAAGGTCCGCAACCTGGCCCCGGCGCTCAAGGTGTTCAACCATTACGGCCCGACCGAGACCACCGTCGGTGTGCTGGTCGCCGAGCTGAACGAGCAGGCCAGCCTCGGCCAGCCGCTGGCCAACATCCGCGTCGCGGTGCTCGACCACTGCCTGCAAGCCCTGCCGACCAAGGCCAAGGGTGAGCTGTATATCGGCGGCGCCGGCCTGGCCCGTGGCTACCTGAACCGCCCGGCACTCACCGCCGAGCGCTTCGTCCCCGATCCGAGCGGCAGCCACGGCCAACGCCTGTACCGCAGCGGTGACTGGGTACGCCAAGGCAGCGACCTGCAGTTTGCCGGGCGCATGGATGGCCAGGTGAAGATCCGTGGCCATCGCGTGGAACTGGCCGAAATCGAAAACCGGCTGCGTGCCCTGGATGGCGTTGCCAATGCCCTGGTTCGCGTGCATGGCCAGGCGCCGCAATTGCAACTGGCTGCCTGGCTGGTGCCCAGCCAGATGCCGGCCGACAGCCTGGCCTGGCAGGAATCGATCCGCGCCAGCCTCAAAAGCCTGCTGCCCGAGCATATGGTGCCGACCCACCTGATGGTGCTGGAGCACCTGCCGGTCACGGTCAACGGCAAGGTCGATGTCAAGGCGCTGCCGGAGCCCGTCGCCACCCAGGTGGCCTACCAGGCGCCGCAGACCCCGCTGCAAACGCAATTGGCGCAGATCTGGGCGCAAGTCCTGCAAGTACCGCAGGTAGGCCTGAGCGACAACTTCTTTGCCCTTGGCGGCCATTCGCTGCTGGCCACCCAGGCGGTATCGCGGATACGCAAGCAACTGGGCGTGGATATCCCGCTGCGCACCCTGTTCGACACCGTCGACCTGCAGGCCTTTGCCCAGGCTGTGGCCGAAGGCGAGCAGGGCGCGGGCCTGGACATCGAAATCCTCGACCGCCAGCAACCCCTGCCGGTGTCCCGTTCGCAAAACCGCCAGTGGCTGTTCTGGAAGCTCAACCCCGAAAGCCTGGCCTACAACACGCCGATGGCCGTGCGCATGCAGGGCCACCTCGACCGCGCCGCCGTGCAGGCCGCACTGGATGCCTTGGTGGCCCGCCATGAATCGTTGCGCACGGTGTTCGTCGAGGCCGACGGCCTGCCCTGGCAGCGCATCTTGCCGGCGGCCACGGTCCCGATCGGTTTCGAAGACCTCTGCGGCCAGGACCACGCCGCGCAGATGCGCAAGCTGGAAGCCGAAGCCTTCGTGCCGTTCGACCTGGAGCGCGGTCCGCTGCTGCGTGCCCGGCTGTTCAAGGTGCATGCACAGGAGCACCTGCTGTCGCTGACCTTGCACCATATCGTTTCCGATGGCTGGTCGATGAGCCTGCTGGTGCGCGAGTTCGCCGCCGCCTACAACGCCGCCGCCACGGGCCAGGCGCAAACCCTCGAGCCGCTGCCGGTGCAGTACGCCGATTTCGCCGCCTGGCAGCGCAAGTGGCTGGCCGAGGGGCAGATGCAGGCGCAGATCGGCTACTGGAAGGCCCGCCTGGAAGACGACTTCGAAGTGCTGGAACTGCCCGCCGATCGCATTCGCCCACAGGTCAAAAGCTACCAGGGCAGCCGCTTCGACGTGCGCCTGCCGCAGGCCCTCACCGAGCGCCTGCGGGCACTGGCGGTGGCATCCAACACCACGCTGTTCCATGTGTTCCTGGCGGCGTATGCCATCGTGCTGTCGCGCTACAGCCGCAAGGGCACGCTCAACATCGGCGTGCCGGTCACCAACCGCAATCGCCTGGAGCTGGAGGGGCTGATCGGCTTCTTCATCAACGTGGTGGTGGCCCGCATCAGTGTCGACGGCAGCCAGCCGTTCCCGCAGTTGCTGGCGGCGATCAAGGAAACCACCTTGCAGGCCCAGGCCAACAAGGATGTACCGTTCCTGGAGGTAGCCGAAGCGCTGTACCCGGAGCGCGACCAGGGCGTGAACCCGTTCTTCCAGGTGCTGTACAACCACCTGCGCGACCTTGGCGAGCAGGTTTCCAGCGATGCCTTGCACGGCCTGCAGGTCAAGGAAGTGGACCTGCAGGAGCCGGGCGCGCAGTACGATATTTCGCTCAACACCCTGGAGCGCTCCGATGGCGTAACCGCTTCGTTCAACTATTCCACCGACCTGTTCGATGCCGCACGCATCGAGCGCATGGCCGGGCATTGGCAAGTACTGCTGCAAGCCATCTGCGCCGAACCGCAGCGCTGCATTGCCGAGCTGGACTTCCTCGGCAGTGTCGAACGCCAGCAGCTGACCTACGGCTGGAACCCGGCACCCCAGGCTGGCAGCGGCTTGTGCGCGCACCAGTTGCTGGAGCGCCAGGCGCGTGAGCGGCCGGATGCACTGGCGCTGATCTTCGACGACCAGCAGATGACCTATGCCGAACTGGACCGCAGCAGCAACCAGCTGGCCCACCGCCTGCGGGCGCTGGGCGTGGGGCCGGATTGCCTGGTCGGCGTGGCCGTCGAGCGCGGCCTGGGCATGGCCCTGGCGCTGGTCGCCATTCACAAGGCAGGTGGCGCTTACGTGCCGCTGGACCCGGACTACCCGCAAGAGCGTCTGGCCTACATGGTCGAGGACAGCAACATCGGCCTGCTGCTGGCCGACGCGCCCTCGCGTGAGCGCCTGCAAGCGGGCAAGCAACTGCCCTGCGTGGTACTGGAACCGGGCACCGAGTGGCTGCATGCCTGGCCCGCCGAGCCGCTGGCCAACCTGGCTGCACCGCACAACCTCGCCTATGTCATCTACACCTCCGGCTCCACCGGCATGCCCAAGGGCGTGGCCATCGACCACCAGGCCCTGTCGGTGTTCTGCCAGGTGGCCGGCGACTATTCGCGCCTCAGCCCGGATGATCGAGTGCTGCAGTTCGCCACCGTCAGCTTCGACGGCTTCATCGAGCAGTTCTTCCCGCCGCTGGCCCAGGGCGCCTGTGTGGTGCTGCGCGACCTGCGGCTGTGGGATACCGCCATCCTGCTGGACGAGATCAACCGCCACGGCGTGACCGTGGCCGACCTGCCGGCGGCCTATTGGCGCCTGCTGGCGCTGGAGCGCCGAGCCCCCGAGGCCTATGGCCGGCTGAAACAAATTCACGTGGGGGGTGAGGCGGTGCCGGAAGATGCCCTGCGCGCCTGGCTGGCCGATGGCCCGCCAGCGGTGCGTCTGCTGAACACCTACGGCCCGACCGAAGCCACCGTGGTCGCCACCACCTACGACTGCTCGCAGATGACCGTGGAGCAGGTCAGCCAGGGTGGCGTGCCGATCGGCCGTGCCTTGCCGGGGCGTACCTTGCATGCCCTGGACGACGGCCTGGCGCCGACACCGGTAGGCGTGCCCGGCGAGCTGTTCATTGGCGGGGCAGGGTGTCTGGCGCGCGGTTATCACCAGCGGCCGTCACTCACCGCCGAGCGTTTCATCCCCGACCCGTTCGACCCGGTTGGCGGTGGCCGTCTGTACCGCACCGGCGACCTCGGCTGCTATGACGACAACGGTCAGCTGGCCTATCGCGGCCGGGTCGACCACCAGGTGAAGGTGCGCGGCTTCCGTATCGAGCTGGGCGAGATCGAGCAGTACCTGCGGGCGCACCCGGACGTACGCGAAGCCACCGTGCTGGCCATCGACCTGCCCAGTGGCAAGCAGCTGTGCGCCTACGCGGTGCCGGCCGAAGGCTACCGCGGCGATCTGCGCCTGGCCTTGAAGCAGTACCTCAAGGCCAGGCTGCCGGACTACATGATCCCGGCCTACCTGGTGACCCTGCCGAGCATGCCGCTGACCCCCAGCGGCAAACTCGACCGCAAGGCCCTGCCGCTACCCGACCCGAACCAGCCACAGCATGACTACCAGGCGCCGCAGACCGAGCGGCAACAGCAGCTGGCGAGCATCTGGGCACAGTTGCTCAACGTTGCCCGGGTCGGCCTGAACGACAATTTCTTCGAGCTGGGCGGCCACTCCTTGCTGGCGGCCCAGGCCGTGTCGCGGATCAACGTCGAGCTGGGGCTCGACATCCCCCTGCGGCTGATCTTCAGCCACCCCGAATTGCGCGCGTTCGCCCAGGCGCTGGACGAACAGGGCCTGTCGCTCTCCGACGACGGCCTGAGCGATATCGAACAAATGATGAATGCATTCACAGAGGCCTGACATGGAACTCACTGCCGCACAACGCATCGCCCAACGTTTCGTTGGCCTCCCCGTGGAACAACGCCAGCAGATCCTGGAAAAGATGCAGGCCAGCGGGCAGAGCTTCCGCCTGCTGCCCATCGTGCCTGCGCGCCAGGGCCTGGCGCGTATTCCGCTGTCTTACGCCCAGCAGCGTCTGCTGTTTCTCTGGCAGCTGGAGCCCGACAGCCCGGCCTACAACGTGCCGATGGCGGTACGCCTGAAGGGCGCCCTGGACCAGGCGGTGCTGCAACAGGCGCTGGATGCGCTGGTGCAACGCCACGAGTCGCTGCGCACGCGCTTCGCCTCGGAGGAGGGCGAGTTCCACCAGGAAATCCTTGAGCACTGCCCGCTGGCGCTGGAACTGGTGATGTTCGACGGTGCCGCCGATGAGGCAGCGCTGAGCGTGGCCGTGGACGCGGCCCTCAAGCAGCCCTTCGACCTGCTGACCGGTCCGCTGCTGCGGGTGACCCTGCTGCGCGTGGCCGCCGATCACCACGTGCTGGCGCTGAGCATGCACCACATCATCTCCGACGGCTGGTCCAGCGATGTGCTGGTGCAGGAATTCATCCAGCTGTACAGCGCCCTGGCCGAAGGCCGGCAGGCCGAGTTGCCGGCGCTGCCGATCCAGTACGCCGACTACGCCATCTGGCAGCGCGCCTGGCTTGAGGCCGGTGAAGCGCAGCGCCAGCTGGCCTACTGGCAGGCCCAGCTGGGCGACGAGCAGCCGGTGCTGAGCCTGCCGCTGGACTTCGAGCGCCCGGCCACGCCCAGCCAGCGTGGCGCGGTGGTGCGCGTGGACATTGGCGCCGAGCAGGCCGAGGCCCTGCGCAGCCAGGCGCGCAAGGGTGGCCACACGTTATTCGTGCTGGTACTGGCGGCCATGGCGGTGGTGTTGTCGCGCTACAGCGGCCAGGCTGATATCCGCATCGGTGCTCCGAACGCCGGGCGCAACCGCAAGGAGCTGGAAGGCCTGATCGGCTTCTTCATCAACACCCAGGTGTTGCGTGTTCAGGTGGACGAGCGCGCCACCTTCGCCGCGTTGCTGGAGCAGGTCAAAGACGTGATCGGCGGCGCCCAGTCGCACCAGGAACTGCCGTTCGAGCACCTGGTCGATGCCTTGCTGCCCGAGCGCAACCTGGCCCACAACCCGCTGTTCCAGTTCAAGATCAACCAGCACGTGGCCGCCAGCGATGCAGGGCGCAGGCGCCTGGGCGCGCTGGAGGTGGAAGGTTTTGCCCGTGATGGCGGCGATGCCCGCTTCGACCTGGCGTTCGACTTCTCCGACAAGGCTGACGGCATCGAAGGCTACTTCACCTACGCCACCGACCTGTTCGAACAGGCCACCATCGAACGCATGGCCGCTTCGCTGCGCCAGGTGCTGGATGCGCTGATCCGCGACCCGCAGCAGGCGATCGTCGATAGCCCGCAAGTGGCGACGCTGCTGCCAGCGGCCACGCAGGCCTACCCGCACGGCACTTTCCTAGCCCTGTGGCGCCAGGCACTGGCGCAAGGCCAGGCCCACGGCGGTGTGCGTGCCGGTGACCGGTTCATGACCCAGGCCGGGCTGGAGGCGGCGTCCAACCGCCTGGCCGACTACCTGCGCCAGCACGGCGTCGGTGCCGGCAGCATCGTTGCCCTATGCCTGCCACGCTCCATCGATTGGATCAGCGCCTTGCTCGCAGTGCTCAAGACCGGTGCCGCCTACCTGCCGCTGGACACCCAGCAACCGCAGGAGCGCCTGCAACAACTGGTTGCCGACAGTGGCGCCGCCGTGCTGATGCACGAACCGGGCGACCTGCGCTTTGCTGGCCTGGACGGCGTGCAGCTGATTGCCTGCGATCACACCGCCTGGGCTACCTGCAGTGACAGCCCGGTCGAAGTGGCCATCGCCGCCGAACAACCGGCCTATCTGATCTACACCTCGGGTTCGACCGGCCAGCCGAAAGGCGTGGTGGTCAGCCACGGCGCACTTGCCAGCTACATTCAGGCGGTGCTGGAACGCCTGCAACTGCCGGCCGCAGCGAGCATGGCGATGGTCTCCACCACCGCGGCCGACCTGGGCCACACCGTGCTGTTCGGTGCCCTGGCCTCGGGCCGCCTGCTGCACCTGCTACCGCAGGAACTGGCGTTCGACCCGGATGGCTTCGCCAGCTACATGGCGCAGCACCAGGTCGGCGTGCTCAAGCTGGTGCCGAGCCACCTGCAAGGGCTGCTGCAAGCGGCTCGCGCCGCCGATGTGCTGCCCGCCGAAGCGCTGATCCTGGGGGGCGAGGCATGCAGTTGGGGCTTGTTGGAAAAGGTCCGCGAGCTGCGCCCGGCCTGCCGGGTCATCAACCACTACGGCCCGACCGAAACCACTGTCGGCGTGCTCACCTTCGAGCCGGGTCAGCCGCTGCCAGGTTGCCGCACGGTGCCGGTCGGGCGCCCGCTGGGCAACGCCTGCGCCCAGGTGCTGGATGGCTACCTCAACCCGTTGGCGGCGCAGGTGCCCGGTGAGCTTTTCCTGGGCGGGCAAGGCGTCGCCCAGGGCTACCTGGGCCAGCCAGCGTTGACCGCCGAACGCTTCGTGCCGACCGAGGGTGGTGCCCGCTTGTACCGCACCGGCGACCGCGCGCGGCTCACTGCCGATGGCCTGGTCGAGTTCATTGGCCGTGCCGACGACCAGGTGAAGATCCGTGGTTATCGTGTGGAGCCGGGTGAAGTCGGCCGGGTGCTGGCCGGCCTGCCCGGTGTCAGCGAGGCCGTGGTACTGGCCTTGCCGCTGGAGGGCGACGCCGAGCGCTTGCAACTGGTGGCCTACGGGGTAGCCGACGCAGGCGTGACCGTGCAGCAGTTGCAGGCGCAACTGCAGGCACGCCTGCCGGACTACATGGTGCCGGCGCAGATACTGCTGCTGGAGCGCCTGCCACTGACTGCCAACGGCAAGCTCGACAAGCGCGCCTTGCCGGCACCGGGCGCGGTCAGCCGTGGCTATGTGGCGCCGCAAGGCGATATCGAGGAAAAGCTGGCCGCAGTGTGGGCCGATGTGCTCAAGCTGGAGCAGGTCGGCAGCACCGACAACTTCTTCGAACTGGGCGGCGACTCGATCCTCAGCCTGCAGATCATCGCCCGGGCCAAACGCCAGGGCATCAGGATCACCCCCAAGCAGCTGTTCGAACAACAGACCATCGCCCAGCTGGCCCAGGTAGCCAAGCGCATCGAGCCCAAGCAAGCGGTTGCGGCCGCAGCCGTGGACACCGCCACCAGCGGTGAGGTGGCATTGCTGCCGGCCCAGGCGCGTTTCTTCGAGATGGAGATCGCCCAGCCGGCGCACTGGAACCAGTCGGTGCTGCTCAAGCCGGCCAGCCCGGTGCAGGTGCAACACCTGGAGGCAGCCCTGCGCGCCGTGGTCGAGCAGCACGATGCCCTGCGCCTGCGCTTCAGCCGTGGCGAAAGCCAGTGGCAGGCGCGCTTCCAGCCGCTGGCCAATGCACCACTGCTGCACCAGCGCAACCTGGCCGCACTGAATGAACTGGACGCCGCCGGCAACCAGGTACAGGCCAGCCTGAACCTGGAGCACGGGCCGCTGCTGCGCGCCGAACTGTTCGACTTCGCCGATGGCCAACAGCGTCTGCTACTGGTAGTCCATCACCTGGTGGTCGACGGCGTGTCGTGGCGGGTATTGCTGGAAGACCTGCAAGCGGCCTACCGGCAACTGCTGAACGGCCAGGCCGTGAGCCTGCCCGCCAAGACCACCTCGGTAAAAACCTGGGCCGAGCGCCTGGTCAGCCATGCCGGCAGCCCGGCGCTGCATGCACAGCGCGACTACTGGCTGCAGGCCCTGGCCGGCGACCACGGCGAACTGCCGCGTGACAACCCGCAGGGCAGCCTGGCCAACACCCATGCCCGCACCGCCGCCACGCGGCTGGATGCCGAGCGCACCGCCAAGCTGCTGAAACAGGCCCCGGCGGCCTACCGCACGCAGATCAACGACCTGCTGCTGACCGCGCTGGCGCGCACCCTGTGCCAGTGGAGCGCACGGGACAACGTGCAGGTACTGCTGGAAGGCCATGGCCGCGAAGACCTGTTCGACGACCTCGACCTCAGCCGCACCGTGGGCTGGTTCACCAGCCTGTTCCCGGTGCGCCTCACACCCGCCCAGGACCTTGGCCAGTCGATCAAGGCGATCAAGGAGCAACTGCGCGGCGTGCCGGACAGAGGCCTCGGCTACGGCCTGTTGCGCTACTTCGGCGATGCTGAAGTGCGTGACCGGCTCGAGCGTGCCACCCAGGCCCGTGTCACCTTCAACTACCTGGGCCAGTTCGATACCAGCTTCGATGCCGAGGCCGGCACCCTGTTCACCCCGAGCGGGGAAAGTGCAGGCCGTACCCAATGTGCCGGCGCTCAGCTGGGCAACTGGCTGAGCATCACCGGCCAGGTGTACGGCGGCGAGTTGTTCCTGGAGTGGACCTACAGCGCCGACGTTCATCACCCGGCCACCATCGAGAAGCTGGCCCAGGCCTACGGGCAGGCCTTGGCAGAGCTGGTCGAGCACTGCTGCGATACCCGGCACCATGGCGTGACACCGTCGGACTTCCCGCTGGCCGCGCTGACCCAGGCGCAACTGGACAGCCTGCCGCTTGAGCCCGGGCAGATCGCTGACCTGTACCCGCTGTCACCCATGCAGCAGGGCATGTTGTTCCACACCCTTTACGACCAGCAGGCCGGCAACTACATCAACCAGCTGCGCGTGGATGTGGACGGGCTGGATGTGCAGCGTTTCCAGCAGGCCTGGCAGGCCACGCTCGATGCCCACGACATCCTGCGCAGCGGTTTCATCCTGCAAGGCGAGCTGGAGCAAGCCGTGCAGGTGGTACGCAAGGCCGTCGAACTGCCGTGCAGCGAGCACGACTGGCGTGGCCAGCCGGCGCTGGAGCAGGCATTGCAGGCACTGGCCGAGGGTGAGCGCCAGCGCGGCTTCGACCTGTCTGCCGCGCCGCTGCTGCGCCTGGTACTGGTGCGCACGGGCGATACCCGCCACCACCTGATCTATACCAACCATCACATCCTCATGGACGGCTGGAGCACCTCGCGCCTGTTGGGTGAAGTGCTGCAGCGCTATGCCGGCCTGGCGCCGCAGGCCCAGGCCACGCACTACCGCGACTACATCGCCTGGCTGCAGGGCCAGGACGCGGCCGTTGCCGAAGCCTTCTGGAAAGGCCAGCTTGCGGCCCTGGACGAGCCGACCCGTCTGGCCCAGGCCATCGCCGGCAGCGCAGGCGCAAACGGCAGCGGCCATGGCGACCACCGCCTGGCCTTCGACCGCGAGCAGACTGCACGCATCGAAGCCTTCGCCCGGGCCAACCGGGTCACGGTCAACACTCTGGTGCAATCGGCCTGGCTGCTGCTGTTGCAGCGCTGCACCGGCCAGGCCAGCGTGTGCTTCGGCGCCACGGTCGCCGGCCGCCCGGCAGACCTGCCGGGCGTAGAGGAGCAGATCGGCCTGTTCATCAACACCTTGCCGGTGATTGGCGCCCCGCGTGCCGAGCAGACCGTGGCCGAGTGGATCGGCCAGGTGCAGGCCGGCAACCTGGCCGTGCGCGAGTTCGAGCATACCCCGCTGTACGACGTGCAGCGCTGGGCGGGGCAGGGCGGTGACGCCTTGTTCGACAGCATCCTGGTGTTCGAGAACTACCCGGTGGCCGAGGCGTTGCAACAGGGCGCGCCCGGTGGCCTGCGCTTCGGCGACGTGGCCGTGCAGGAGCAGACCAACTACCCGCTGACCCTGGTGGTGGAACTGGGCACCACGCTGTCGATGCAGTACAGCCACGACCGTGCGCTGTGGAGCGACGAGAGCATTGGCCGCCTGGCTGGCTACTTTGCCAACCTGCTGCAGGCGCTGGTGGAGAATGCCGACGCGGTGGTGGGCGAGCTGCCAATGCTGGGCCTGCCAGAACAGCAGCAAATGGTCGAAGGCTGGAACGAAACCCAGGCGACGTACCCGGACGAGCGCAGCATCCACCAGCTGATCGAAGCCCAGGTGTTCGCCACCCCGGACGCCCCGGCGCTGGCCTTTGGCGAGCAGACCCTGAGCTATGCCGAGCTCAACCGCCGTAGCAACCGGCTGGCGCACAAGCTGCGCGAGCAGGGCGTGGGCCCGGATGTGCTGGTAGGCATCGCCATGGAGCGCAGCCTGGAGATGGTCATCGGCCTGCTGGGCATCGTGAAGGCCGGTGGCGCCTATGTGCCGCTGGACCCGGAATATCCACAGGACCGCCTGAGCTACATGTTCGAGGACAGCGGCATCGCCTTGCTGCTGACCCAGTCGCACTTGCACCAAGCCCTGCCGATCCCGGCCGGCCTGCGCAGCCTGGACCTGGATACCGAGAGCCTCGACGGCTACAGCGATGCCAACCTGAACATCGACGTGGCCCCGCTGAACCTCGCCTACGTGATCTATACCTCCGGTTCCACCGGCCGCCCGAAGGGCGCTGGCAACAGCCATCAGGCGCTGGTCAACCGCCTGTGGTGGATGCAGAAGGCCTACGGCCTGGACGCCAGCGACAGCGTGCTGCAGAAAACCCCGTTCAGCTTCGACGTGTCGGTGTGGGAGTTCTTCTGGCCGCTGATGACCGGGGCACGCCTGGTGGTGGCCCAGCCGGGCGCGCACCGCGACCCGCAGCTGCTGGTCGAAACCATCAACCACCACGGCATCAGCACGCTGCACTTCGTGCCGTCGATGCTGCAGGCGTTCATGACCCACGAAGCGGTCGAAAGCTGCGTCAGCCTCAAGCGCGTGGTGTGCAGCGGTGAAGCACTGCCGGCCGAGCTGGCCCGCCAGACCCTGCAACGCCTGCCGGCGGCGGGCCTGTACAACCTGTACGGCCCGACCGAAGCGGCGATCGACGTCACCCACTGGACCTGCCAGCCGGACGAACGCATCAGCGTGCCGATCGGCCAGCCGATCGACAACCTCAAGACCCACATCCTCGAAGGCAGCCTGCAACCGGCGGTACGCGGCAGTGCCGGCGAGCTGTACCTCGGCGGTGTCGGCCTGGCGCGTGGTTACCACCAACGCCCGGCGCTGACCGCCGAACGCTTCGTGCCGGATCCGTTCAGCGACAACGGCGGGCGCCTGTACCGCACCGGCGACCTGGCGCGCTACCGCGCCGATGGCGTGATCGACTACGCCGGGCGCATCGACCACCAGGTGAAGATCCGCGGCCTGCGCATCGAGCTGGGCGAGATCGAGGCGCGCCTGCTGGAGCTGCCGAGCGTGCAGGAAGCCGTGGTGTTGGCCTTGGACGGGCCAAGCGGCAAGCAGCTGGTGGGTTATGTGGTGCCTGCCGACAGCTCGCAAGACGAAGGTGCATTGCGCGACAGCCTGCGCGAGGCGCTGAAGGCCGGTTTGCCGGACTACATGGTGCCGGCGCACCTGCTGCTGCTTGGCAAACTGCCAGTTACGCCGAACGGCAAGCTGGACCGCAAGGCCCTGCCGCAGCCGGATGCCAGTCAGTTGCAGGGCGAGTACATCGCGCCCCAGAGTGATCTGGAGCAGCAGATCGCGGCGATCTGGGCGGATGTGCTGAAGCTGGAGCGGGTCGGGCTGAGCGACAACTTCTTCCAGCTTGGCGGGCATTCCCTGCTCGCCACGCAAGCGGTGGCGCGCCTGCAGATGGAACTGGGTGCGGATACACCCCTGGCCCTGATTTTCCAGACCGACAACCTTGGTGACTACGCCGCCGCCGTCAGCGCAGCAATTACCGAATGCACGGCAGACCTGGACGAGTTCCACGATTTCATGAATGAGCTTGAGGCAGTTTGAGATGAGCACCGATAACCGCAACACCGATCTGGTTCACCGCTTCATTCGGCTGCCGCTCGAGCAGCGCAAGCTGTTTCTGGAAAAGCTGGCATCCAAGGGCGGCAGCCTGGCGCAACTGCCCATTCCGCAGGTGCGCGGAGACTTCGAGCAGCTGCCGCTTTCCTACGCCCAGCTACGCCAGTGGTTCCTATGGAAGCTGGACCCGGCGAGCGCGGTGTATAACATTTCCTCGGCCTTGCGGTTCAAGGGGAGCCTGGACCGGGCAGCCCTGCAGCGAGCCTTCGACAGCCTGCTGGCCAGGCACGATGCGCTGCGTACCACCTTCCACCAACAGGACGGGCAGGTGCAGCAGGTGGTTCACCCACACCTTGCGTTGACGGTGACCTATGAACAGCTGAATGGGGCAGGCGAGGAGGCCTTGCGCGAGCAAGTGGAGCACGAGGCACGTCAAGGCTTCGACCTGGAGCATGGGCCGCTGCTGAGGGTAAAACTGCTGGCGCGCGATGCGCACGAGCACGTGCTGGTGCTGACCCTCCATCACATCATTGCCGATGGCTGGTCCATGTCGTTGATGGTGGAAGAGCTCATGCGTCTGTATGAGGCCTATAGCCAGGGCGGTGATGTGCAGCTGCCCGCGCTGCCCATCCAGTACACCGACTACGCCATCTGGCAGCGTAGCTGGATGGAGGCCGGTGAGCAGGCACGGCAACTGGCCTACTGGACCGCGCGACTGGGTGGCGAGGACACGGTACTGGAAATGCCGATGGACCGCCCGCGACCAGCGGTCAGCAGCCTCAAGGGAGGGCGGCTTGCTATTGACCTGCAGGAACAGCAGGCGCGTGCGCTCAAGCAGTTCGCCCAGCAACAGGGCGTAACGCCGTTCATGCTGCTGTTGGCCAGCTTCCAGATCCTGTTGCACCGCTATTCGGGGCAGGCTGATATCCGCGTCGGCGTGCCGGTAGCCAACCGTAACCGGGTGGAAACAGAACGCCTGATCGGCCTGTTCGTCAACACTCAGATACTGCGGGCCGAGTTCGACGTGCAGATGACCTTCACGGATTTCCTGGGCCAGGTCAAACAGCGTGTGGTCGAGGCTCAGGCCCATCAAGACCTGCCGTTCGAGCAACTGGTGGAGGCCCTGCAACCAGAGCGCAGCCTTAACCACAGCCCGCTGTTCCAGGTGATGTTCAACCATCAGACCCAGGCCAGGGGCGAGCGCCGCAGTCTGCCGGGGCTGGAACTGGAAGCTGTGGCGTGGGACAACCACACGGCCAAGTTCGACCTGACCCTGGAAACCTTCGAACACGAAACCGGTATCGGCGCTGCACTGGTCTACGCCACCGACCTGTTCGATGCCTCGACTGCCTGCAGCCTGGCCCGACACTGGCAGAACCTGCTGACGGCCATCGTCGAGCAGCCCACCCAGCGCATCGCAGACCTGGCCCTGCTGGACGCCAATGAGCACCGGCAGATCATCGAAGACTGGAACGCTACCCAGGCCAGCTACCCGAATGCCAGTTGCATCCACCAGCTGTTCGAGGAGCAAGTGGCGAAAACCCCGGATGCCCCGGCGCTGATCTTCGGCGAGCAGACGCTGAGCTATGCCGCCCTCAACCGCCGGGCCAACCAGTTGGCGCACAAGCTACGCGAACAGGGGGTTGGCCCGGATGTGCTGGTGGGCATCGCCATGCAGCGCACCCTGGAAATGGTCGTCGGCCTGCTGGCTATTCTCAAGGCGGGTGGCGCCTACGTGCCGCTGGACCCGGAATACCCGCAGGACCGCCTGGAATACATGCTCGAAGACAGCCAGGCGATCCTGCTGCTGTCGGAGACCAGCCTGATTGCCCGATTGCCCGGGCAGTTCCAGTCGCGCACGCTGCTGCTCGACCAGCTGTCGCTGGAAGGCTACCCGGACACCGAGCTGACCTGTGTGACCAGCCCTCGCAACCTTATCTACTGCATCTACACATCAGGCTCGACGGGCAAGCCCAAGGGCGTGCAGGTCGAGCACCGCAGCGTGGCGGCGCTGATCGGCTGGTCGCTGTCGGTTTACAGCCAGGCAGACCTGTGTGGCGTGCTGTTCTCCACCTCGATCTGCTTCGACTTGTCGGTCTGGGAGCTGTTCGTCACCCTGTCGGCCGGTGGCTATGCGGTGCTGGCTGCCAATGCCCTCGAGCTACCGAACCTGGCTGCCAAGGACCGGGTGCGGCTGGTGAATACCGTGCCCTCGGCCATCAAGCAGTTGTGCGAAACCGGTAACATTCCGCCATCGGTCAAAACCATCAACCTCTGTGGTGAAGCACTGAAGCAGTCGATTGTCGATGACCTCTACCACCTGGAGCATGTGAGTGATGTGTACGACCTGTATGGCCCGTCCGAAGACACGACCTATTCCACCTGCACGCTGAGGGCGGCCGGTGGTAAGGCCAACATCGGCCGGCCTTTGCACAACAGTGCTGCCTACGTGTTGAGCGGTGCACTGCAACCGGTGCCGGTGGGCGTCGTCGGTGAGTTGTACCTGGCCGGTGCCGGTTTGGCCCGTGGTTACCTGAGGCGCCCGGGGCTCAGCGCCGAGCGCTTCATTCCCAACCCCTTCGATGCGCAGGGCGGGCGCATCTACCGGACCGGTGACCTGGCCCGTTATCGGCCTGATGGTGTGCTGGAGTACGTCGGCCGGGTGGACCATCAGGTGAAAGTCCGCGGCTTCCGCATCGAACTGGGCGAGATCGAGGTGCGCCTGCAGCAGGAGGCTGTGCGCGAAGCCGTGGTCATGGCCGTTGACGGGCCCGCTGGCCAGCACCTGGTGGCCTATGTGGTGCCTGCCGATGCTGGCGTGATGGTCGATGCCGCTGCGCAATCGTTCCTGCGTGACCACCTGCGCGCTGCATTGAGGAAACACCTGCCGGAATACATGGTGCCTTCCTACCTGTTGCTGCTCGACAAGCTTCCACTGACACCCAACGGCAAGCTGGACCGCAAGGCGCTGCCACGCCCGGACGTTGCCCTGCCGGAAGAAGCCCATGTGCCGCCGCGCACACCCTTGCAACAGCAGGTGGCCGCCATCTGGGCAGATGTGCTGAAAGTCGAACGGGTTGGCCTGGGTGACAACTTCTTCCTGCTGGGTGGGCACTCGCTGATCGCAACCCAGGTAACCAGTCGGGTCCAGGAGCAGGCCGGGCTGCCGGTCAGTCTGAAGGCGCTGTTCGAACACCCCGATCTGGGCGACTACTGCGCGCAGCTTGAGCAGCTCATGCCACAGGTAGACCCCGTTCAGAATGAACTGGCTAAATCCCTGGAGGCCCTGAAACGTCTAACTACGGAGGAAATTGAAAAGCTGGTTTCTTAGGAGATTTTGACTGTGCAAGAGCTGCTTGAGTCTGTAAAGCTACTGTCCACCAAAGAGCGCCAGGCCCTGGCAGCCTTGCTCAAGCAACAGGGGGTGAACCTGTATGGCGTCACCCCGATCTTCAAGCGTGAGCCTGAAGCGTCGCCGCCCCTCTCCTATGCCCAGCAGCGGCAATGGTTTCTCTGGCAACTGGAGCCTGCCGCATCGATCTATAACCTACCAGCGGCCTTGCGCCTGCAAGGTCATCTGGATGTCGAGGCGTTGCAGCGCAGTTTCGATGCGCTGATTGCCCGCCACGAAACCCTGCGCACCACCTTCAGCGAAGAAGGGCAGGGCGCCGTACAGGTCATTCACCCCGAACACACTCTGGCGCTGGATATCCAGACGCTGCAATGCGCCGACGAAACCAAGGTGCGTGAGCAGGTGGAAGCCGAGGCACGCCGCCCGTTCGATCTGCAGCAGGGGCCACTGCTGCGGGGCAAGTTGCTGCGCCTGGGCCAGAACGAGCATGTGCTGGTCGTGACCATGCATCACATCGTGTCCGATGGCTGGTCGATGCCGCTGATGATCGATGAGTTGATGCAGCTGTATGCGGGTTACAGCCAAGGCCAGGAGGTGCAGCTACCGACGCTGCCGGTCCAGTATGCCGACTATGCGATCTGGCAACGCCAGTGGATGGAAGCGGGCGAACAGGAACGGCAACTGGCGTACTGGAAGGCACAGCTTGGCGATGAGCAGCCAGTGCTCGAATTACCGACCGATCGCCCCCGTGCTGTGTCCAGTAGCCACCGAGGCGCCCGGCATGAGGTTCGGCTGCCCGAGGCCCTGGTGCATTCGCTCAGGCAGTTGGCCCAGCGTCAGGGCGCAACACTGTTCATGTTGCTGTTGGCCAGTTTCCAGACCCTGCTGCACCGCTATTCCGGGCAGTCGGACATCCGTGTCGGGGTCCCGGTTGCCAACCGCAACCGGGTGGAAACCGAACGGCTGATCGGCTTTTTCGTCAATACCCAGGTATTGCGCGCCGAGTTCGATCTGCAGATGACCTTCAGTGACCTGCTGGCGCAGGTCAAACAGCGTGCGCTGGGCGCGCAGAGCCACCAGGACCTGCCATTCGAGCAGTTGGTGGATGCCCTTCAGCCCGAACGGAGCCTGAGCCACAGCCCATTGTTCCAGGTGATGTACAACCACCAGATGCAGGCCAAGGGCAAGCAGCGCAGCGTGCCGGGGCTGCAGGTGGAGGGGTTGACCTGGGACCACGACACGGCCAAGTTCGACCTGACCCTGGACACCTTTGAATACGAGCACAGCCTCGGCGCTGCCCTGAGTTACGCGACCGACCTGTTCGATGCCGCGACCATCGAACAGATGGCACAACACTGGGTGAACCTGCTGGAGGCGATCGTGCGCCAGCCCGGGCAGCGCGTAGTCGATCTGCCGCTGGTCAGCCTGGCGCAGCAGGATCAGACCGTGCAGGCCTGGAACCCGGCCTTGACGCATTTCCCAGGCGAGCAGCCCCTTCATCAACTGATCGAGGCCCAGGTCCAAGCCGCTCCGAATGCGGTGGCGCTGGTCTGCCGCGAGCAGACCCTGAGTTACGCCGAGCTCAACCGACGGGCCAACCAGTTGGCGCACAAACTGCTGGAGCTGGGTGCCGGGCCGGATGTGCTGGTTGGCCTGGCCGTTGAGCGCAGCCTTGAGATGGTCATCGGCCTGCTGGGCATTCTCAAGGCGGGCGCTGCCTACGTGCCACTCGACCCGGAGTATCCACAGGACCGCCTCAGCTACCTGTTCGAGGACAGCGGCATACGCCTGTTGCTGACCCAGCAGCACCTGCGTGACGCGCTACCCGTACCGGCAGGCGTGCAGACACTGATGCTGGACGGCGATACCGAGTTGGCCGGCTACAGCGAAGCCAACCCTGCCTGCCAGGTGAGCGCGGACAACCTGGCTTATGTGATCTATACCTCGGGCTCTACCGGCAAGCCCAAAGGGACGCTGCTGCCGCATCGGAACGTGGTGCGGCTGTTTGCAGCTACCCGCCACTGGTTCCATTTCGACGCCAGTGACGTATGGACGGTGTTCCACTCCTACGCCTTCGACTTCTCGGTATGGGAGCTGTATGGCGCGTTGCTGTATGGCGGCCGAGCGGTCATCGTGCCCAAGGATGTGGCACGCTCCAGCGAAGACTTCCATGCCTTGCTGGTACGTGAGCAGGTTACCGTACTCAATCAGACGCCATCAGCCTTCAAGCCGCTTGTCCCGGTAGCCTGCGAGGCGGCGAAGGCCGGCCAGGGCCTGAACCTGCGATACGTGGTGTTTGGCGGCGAAGCCTTGGAGGTGAGCAGCCTCAAGCCTTGGTTCGACGTGTTTGGTGACCGCACGCCGCGCTTGATCAACATGTACGGCATTACCGAAACAACCGTGCACGTGACCTACCGGCCGATCACCCTCGAAGACTTGCAAAAGGGTGCCAGCAGCCCGATCGGCGAGGTGATTCCCGACCTGTCGTGGTACCTGCTCGATGCGGCATTGAACCCGATCATGCCGGGCTGCACAGGTGAAATGCTGATTGGCCAGGCGGGCCTGGCGCGGGGTTATCACGGTCGCCCCGGGTTGACCGCCGAGCGCTTCGTGCCAAATCCCTTCGATGACAACGGTGGCCGCCTGTACCGTTCGGGCGACCTGGCCCGTTACCGTACCGACGGGGTCATCGAATACATCGGGCGTATCGACCATCAGGTGAAGATTCGCGGTTTCCGTATTGAGCTGGGTGAGGTCGAAGCACGCTTGCTCGAACAACCTGCGGTGCGCCAGGTAGCGGTGCTGGCGGTGGATGGCGCCAGTGGCAAGCAACTGGTGGGCTACGTGGTACCCGTCGACGCTGGCATGCTGCAGGGGGCTGAACAGCAGGCCGTGTTGCGTGACAGCCTGCGCGCCGAACTGAAGGCCAGCCTGCCTGAACACATGGTGCCCGCGCATCTGCTGTTCCTGGAGCAGCTGCCACTGACCGCTAACGGCAAGCTCGACCGCAAGGCCCTGCCGGCGCCGGACGCCAGCTTGCTGCAGGGTGAATACCTCGCGCCGCAAACCGAGCTGGAGCAGCAGATCGCGGCGATCTGGGCCGATGTATTGAAGTTGGAGAAGGTTGGCCTTGCCGATAACTTCTTCGAGTTGGGCGGCGACTCGATCATGTCGCTGCAGGTGGTCAGCCGTGCTCGTCAGCTGGACATCCAGTTCACCCCCAAGGAACTGTTCCAGTACCAGACTGTGCAGGGGCTGGCGGCGATTGCACGACGAAACACCGGTACTGCAATCGATCAAGGGCGGGTGGAAGGCAGCATGCCGCTGACTCCGATCCAGCACTGGTTCTTCGAATCGGACATCGTCGAGCGGCATCACTGGAACCAGTCGGTGATGCTGCGCGCCAGCGAGACGCTGGATGAACACCACCTGCAAGCAGCGTTGCAATCGCTGGTCGAACACCACGATGCACTACGCCTGCAGTTCGTCCAGGAGCATGGCCGTTGGCAGGCCAGCTTCGGCGGTGCCGGGCAGGCTCTGTTGTGGCGTCGAGAGGTGGCAGATGCTGGGGCGCTGACATCGTTGGCCAACGAGGCCCAGTGCAGCCTGAACCTGGAGCACGGCCCGTTGCTGCGTGCCGTTCTGGCCGACTTGCCGGACGGCAGCCAACGCCTGTTGCTGGTCATCCATCACCTGGTTGTGGACGGCGTGTCCTGGCGGGTGCTGCTGGAAGATCTGCAGCTGGCCTACCAGGCGTTGCGCAGAGGCGAGCTGGTGCAATTGCAGGCCAAGACAACGTCATTCAAAGCCTGGGCCGAGCAGTTACGGGGCCATGCGACTAGCGCAGCGCTGCAAGCGGAGCTCGGCTATTGGCAGGCGCAACTGCACGGCGCCAGCGATGTCCTGCCGTGCGACCGCCCACAAGGCAGCAACCTGGGGCGGCATGCCACCTCGGTCAGTACCCGCCTTGACCGCGAGCTGACCCGGAAACTGCTGCAGGACGCACCGGCAGCCTACCGCACACAGGTCAACGATCTGTTGCTGACAGCACTCGCCCGGGTGATCAGCCGTTGGACGGGTAACGCCGATGTGCTCGTGCGCCTGGAGGGCCATGGGCGTGAAGACCTGTTCGAGGGGGTCGACTTGAGCCGCACCGTGGGTTGGTTCACCAGCATGTATCCGGTCAGGCTCAGCCCACAGGCCGGAATGGCCGATTCGCTCAAAGCCATCAAGGAGCAGCTGCGCGCGGTGCCCAACAAAGGGCTTGGGTATGGTCTGCTGCGCTACCAGGGCGACGCCGAGGCGCAGGCGATCCTGGCGGCCTTGCCGCGTGGCGAGATCGTGTTCAACTACCTCGGCCAGTTTGACGCCAGCTTCGACGAGCAAGCGGGGTTGTTTGAGCCAGCCAAGGAGTACCCTGGCTCCACCTGTGACGAAGATGCGCCGCTGGGCAGCCTGTTGGCACTGAACGGGCAGGTGTATGGAGGTGAACTGAAACTGGGCTGGAGCTTCAGCCGCGAAGTGTTCGACGAGGCTACTGTCCAGCACCTGGCCGACGATTATGCGCAAGAGCTGGCGCTGCTTATCGCCCATTGCAGCCAGCCACAGCACCGTGGCGTCACGCCCTCGGACTTCCCGCTGGCCTTCCTGACGCAGGCGCAGCTGGACAACCTGCCCGTGCAGGTCGAGCAGGTCGCCGATCTCTATCCATTGTCGCCGATGCAGCAGGGCATGCTGTTCCATACCCTGTACGAACAGCAGTCCGGTGACTACATCAACCAGATGCGCGTGGATGTCCAGGGGCTGGACGTGGAGCGCTTCCACCAGGCCTGGCAGGCGGCGGTGAATAACCACGCTATCCTGCGCAGCAGTTTTATCTGGCAGGGTGAGTTGGAGCAGGCCGTGCAGGTGGTGCACAAGGAAGTTGTGCAGGCGCTGGTCGAGCACGACTGGCGCGGCCAGTCGGCATTGGAACAGGCACTGCAAACCTTGGCCGAGGGTGACCGCCAAGCTGGTTTCGCGCTAGACCAGGCACCACTGCAACGGCTGACGCTGGTGCGCACGGCGGATGACTGCCACCATTTGATCTACACCAACCATCACATCCTGATGGATGGCTGGAGCACTTCACGCCTGCTGGGAGAGGTGCTGCAGCGTTATGCCGGGCGGCAGGTCACGGCACAGACGGCACCATATCGCGACTATATCGCTTGGCTGCAGCGCCAGGACGCAGCGGCAGCCGAAGCGTTCTGGAAGGCTCGGTTGGCGCCGCTGGGGGAGCCGACCCGGCTGTCCCAGGCGGTGCGCCGAGGCGCTCCACCGCAGCAAGGCCAGGGTGAGCACTATCAACTGTTCGATCGCGAGATAACCCAGCGAATCGAAGGCTTCGCGCGTGCCAACCGGGTTACCGTCAATACCCTGGTGCAGTCTGCCTGGTTGCTGTTGTTGCAACGCTACACCGGGCAGCCTGCCGTATGCTTTGGTGCCACCGTGGCGGGGCGCCCTGCGGACCTGCCGGGGGTGGAGGAGCAGATCGGCCTGTTCATCAATACCTTGCCGGTCATCGGTGCGCCGCGCAGCGAGCAGACCGTGGCCGAATGGGTTGCCCAGGTGCAGGCCTGCAACCTGGCCATGCGCGAGTTCGAGCATACTCCGTTGAACGAGGTGCAGCGCTGGGCCGGCCTGGGCGGCGAATCGCTGTTCGACAGCCTGCTGGTGTTCGAGAACTACCCGGTTTCGCAGGCTCTGCAAGAGGGTGCACCAGAGGGGCTGCGCTTCGGTCCGGTGGCCAACCTGGAGCAGACCAACTACCCCCTGACCCTGGCCGCCACCTTGGGTGAGACCCTGTCCATCCAGTACAGCCACAACCGCGCCAACTGGGACGATGTGGCTATCCAGCGCTTGGCCGAGCATTTCGGCAATCTGTTGCGGGCACTGGTCGATGATGCTACGACGGCTATTGGTGAGCTGTCGTTGCTGGGTGGGGCCGAGCGCCAACGGGTGCTGCATGACTGGAACCCTAGCGCGGCAATTACCCCGTCCGGCATGTGTGCTCACCAGTTGTTCGAGGCGCAAGCCCGTGAGCGACCCGATGCGTTGGCGCTGGTGTTCGGTGAGGAGCAATTGACCTACCGCGAGCTGGACCTGCGCACCAATCGCCTTGCGCACTTGCTGGTTGCGCACGGTGTTACTGCCAACAGCCTGGTGGGCGTTGCTGCCGAACGCGGCCTGGCACTGGCCGTGGCGTTGGTTGCCATCCACAAGGCCGGCGCGGCTTACGTGCCACTGGACCCGGACTACCCACAGGACCGCCTGGCCTACCTGATCCAGGACAGCGGCATTGGCGCGCTGCTGGGCGACGCTGAGGCCATGGCGCGCATGCCGGTGCCTGCAGGCCTGCCATGCATCGACCTGCAGCCGGGTGAGCAGTGGCTGCAAGCTTTTAGTGAGCAGTCGCTGCCCTGCGAGGTTTCGCTCGACAGCCTGGCCTATGTTATCTACACCTCAGGTTCCACCGGCATGCCGAAGGGCGTGGCCATTGCTCACCAAACGCTGTCGGTGTTTTGTGACGTCGCCAGTGTCTACTCGCAGTTGACCCCGCAAGACCGGGTACTGCAGTTCGCCACATTCAGTTTCGACGGGTTCATCGAGCAGTTCTTCCCACCGTTGTCGCGTGGTGCGTGCGTGGTGATGCGCGACCAGCAGCTGTGGGACACCGACACCTTCAGCGAGCAGGTCATTCGCCATGGCGTCACCGTGGCTGACCTGCCAGCGGCCTACTGGCGTTTGCTGGCGCTGGATCGCCGCGCTGCGCACACCTATGGCCGTTTGAAACAGATCCACGTCGGCGGTGAGGCCGTGGCCCTGGACGGGCTGCAGGCATGGCTGGAGGATGGGCCGGTGCAGGTACGCTTGCTCAATACCTACGGCCCCACTGAGGCTACTGTGGTCGCTACCACCTATGATTGCTCGCGTCTGGCACAGGTGCCCGGCGCGCAGAACGGCGTGCCGATCGGTCGTGCGCTGGCCGGGCGCGTCATGCGTGCCCTGGATGATGGCCTGTCGCCTACGCCAATCGGTGTGTCGGGTGAACTGTACATCGGTGGTGACGGCTGCCTGGCTCGTGGCTACCACCAGCGGCCGTCGCTGACCGCCGAGCGCTTCATTCCGGACCCGCTGGCTGAAACACCGGGCGCGCGCCTGTACCGTACCGGTGACCTGGGATACTTCGACGAGCAGGGTGAGCTCGCCTACCGTGGCCGGGCCGATCATCAGGTGAAGGTACGTGGCTTTCGCATCGAGCTGGGCGAGATCGAGCAACACTTGCAAGCGCATCCACAGGTCCGCCAGGCAGCGGTTATCGCCGCCGACCATGCAGGCGTCAAGCAGCTGTGCGGATATGTGGTGCCTGTTGACCAAACCGTTGAAAGTGCGGATTTGTGCGCGGCGCTGAAGCAGGCACTGAAGGCCAGCCTGCCGGACTACATGGTGCCGACCTACCTGATGCTGCTCGAGCGCATGCCCATGACCCCGAGTGGCAAGCTTGACCGCAAGCAGCTCCCGGGTATCGACCAGGCGCAGGCGCACAGTGAGCATGTGGCACCGCGTAATGCGCTTGAGCGGCAACTGGCGGATATCTGGGCTGGCGTGCTGAAAGTGGCGCAAGTCGGGATTACCGACAACTTCTTCGAGCTAGGTGGCGATTCGATCATTTCGATTCAGCTGGTCAGCCGCGCGCGCCAGGCGGGTATCCGCTTTACGCCCAAGCAACTGTTCCAGCACCAGACGGTGGAACTGCTGGCTGGCGTTGCAGAAGTTGGCGTGCAAGTTAGCGATGATCAGGTCACAGGCAGCCAACCGGTATCCTTGGCTGGCCTGACCCAGGCGCAGCTGGATCGGCTGCCGGTACCCGTGGAGCAGATTGACGATATCTACCCTCTGTCACCGATGCAGCAAGGCATGCTGTTCTATAGCGCCCAGGGTGGGGACGCGGCGCTCTACCTCAACCAGACGTCGGTAGCGGTTGACGGCCTGGATATCGAGCGTTTTGCAGAGGCCTGGAAACAGGTGGTGGCGCGGCATGACATCCTGCGCACCGGGTTCTGGTCCGACGCGCAACTGACACAACCGATGCAAATCGTTCATCGCCATGCCGAACTGTCGATCCGGGTGCTTGACTGGCGTGACCGTGAGGTCGAGGCCGCGGCTTTGCAGGCCTTGGTCGACAGCGACGCCGAGCAGGCCTTCGACATGTCGCAGGCCCCGTTGATGCGGATAACGCTGGTGCGTCTGGATGGCCAGCGCATGCAACTGATCTGGACCCGTCATCACATCCTGATGGATGGCTGGAGCAACTCGCGCCTGCTGGGTGAAGTGTTCCAGGCCTATCATGGACAGGCGCTGGACACGCTTGTACCGCGCTTTGGCGACTACATCCGCTGGCTCGAGGCACAACCTCAGGCCGAGCTCGAGGCGTTCTGGACGCGCAAGCTTGCCGCGCTGGAAAGCCCAACTCTGCTGGAGCAGGCGTTGCTGCCACGGCCGGATGCCAACCTGTCAGGGCATGCAGCGCTCTACCTGCATTGGGATGCCCAGCGTACCCAGCGCCTGCGTGCTCTGGCTCAGCGCCTGCGGGTAACACCCAATACCTTGGTGCAGGCCGCCTGGTTGCTGCTGTTGCAGCGCTACAGCGGGCAACAGGCTGTCTGTTTCGGCGCTACCGTGGCCGGCCGGCCGGCGAACCTGCCGGGTGTGGACAACATGCTCGGCTTGTTCATCAATACGCTCCCCGTCGTGCAGGCGCCTGCCGCACATTGGCGCGTCAGCGACTGGCTGCGGCAACTGCAGGACTACAACCTTGAGTTGCGTGACCACGAACATGCGGCGTTGTCGAATGTTCAGCGCTGGGCCGGGCGCCCGGGGCAACCGTTGTTCGATAGCATCATCGTGTTCGAGAACTACCCGCTGGACGATCGTCTGCACGACAGCAGCGATAACGCCTTGCAGTTTGGCGCCGTGACCGAGCGAGGTGTGACCAACTATGCAATGGACCTTGCCGTACACCTGACCGATGTTCTCTCGGTGGAGTTCATGTACCTGCGTGGCAGCTTCAGTGAGGCCGCTACCGCGGTTATCCGTGGCAGCTTCGAGCGCCTGCTCGAAGGTATGCTGGACAACCCGAATGCCGCCCTGGGCTGCCTGCAAATGCTGACATCAGGGCAAGTGCAGCAGGCCAACGAGCGCAACCTGATGGTGCCAGGCACAGCGGATGTGCCGGGTTTGGCCCAACGTATCGCCGAGCACGCTCGACTGCAGCCTGATGCCCCGGCAGTGGTCTGCGCTGGTCAGCAGTTGAGCTATGCGCAGCTTGACCAGCGTGCCAACCGCCTGGCGCACCACCTGCTTGCCCTGGGTGCCAGGCCGGAAACCACGGTTGGTATTGCCCTGGAACGCTCGGTAGAGGTGATTGTCGCCTTCCTCGCGGTGATGAAGACCGGTGCTGCCTACGTACCGCTGGACATCGATTATCCTCAGGAGCGTTTGCAGTGGATCGTCGAAGACTCGGCCATGCACTTGCTGCTGACCAACAGTGCCTTGCGCGAGCGTTTCACCGAGGTGGAACAGTGCGTCGAGCTTGACCGCCTGGAGCTGGCAGGCCTGCCTGCCAGTGTGCCGCACGTGCCGGTGCTGGACGACAACCTGGCCTATCTGATCTACACCTCTGGCTCGACAGGCAAGCCCAAGGGCGTGGCAGTCAGCCACGGGCAGATCCGTATGCATTGCCAGGCCATTGTTCAGCTTTATGAGATGGACGAAAGCACACGTGAGCTACTGTTCATGTCGTTCGCTTTCGATGGCGCCCAGGAGCGCTGGCTGTCGACGCTGTCGTCAGGTGGCTGCCTGGTGGTCCGTGGCAATAGCCTGTGGACTGCGGAGGAAACCTGGCAAGTCCTCCATGAGCAGCGCATCGATATCGCCTGCTTCCCGCCGGCCTATCTGCAACAGTTGGCCGAGTTCGGCGAGAGCCAGCAACAGGCTGCGCCGCCTGTGCGCATTTACTGCTTTGGTGGCGATGCGGTGCCCGATGCCCTGTTCGAACTGGTCAAGCGTTCGCTACGGCCGCAATACCTGACCAACGGCTACGGGCCTACCGAGACGGTGGTCACGCCGTTGCTGTGGAAGGTATCGGCCATGCAGTCCTGCCAGGCAGTGTATGCGCCGATCGGTGATCGGGTCGGCCTGCGTACCCTGCATGTGCTCGATCAAGACCTCAATCCACTGCCTGATGGCGTGGCGGGTGAGTTGTACATCGGTGGAGAAGGGCTTGCGCGGGGCTATCACCAGCGTGCGGCGCTTACCGCCGAGCGCTTTGTCGCCGACCCGTTCGCCGACGGTGCGCGCCTTTACCGTACCGGCGACCGCGTACGCCGCCGTGCCGATGGCACCGTCGACTTCATCGGCCGACTCGACAACCAGTTGAAGATTCGCGGGTTTCGCATCGAGCCAGGCGAGATCGAAGCACGCCTGCGCAACCTGGCTGGGGTGCGCGATGCAGTGGTAGTGGCGCGTGAAGGTGCCACCGGCAAGCAACTGGTTGGATATGTGGTCAGCAGTAGTGTGGTCACCACGCCGGCACAATTGCGCGAAGCCCTGCGTGCGGAGCTGCCGGATTACATGGTGCCAGCGCAACTGGTGCTGCTTGATGCGATGCCCCTGACACCCAACGGCAAGATCGACCGCAATGCGCTGCCGGCACCTGATTTTGTAGGGCAGCGCCTGCGTCTTGCGCCGCGCAACGAGGTCGAGCAGGCCTTGGCGCAAATCTGGCAAGAGGTGCTGAGTGTTGAGGAAATCGGTATGGACGACAATTTCTTCGAGCTGGGTGGCGATTCGCTACGGGTGCTGAAAATGCTCTCCAAAGTGCGTGGGCACAGCGGCTTGCAGTTGGACCTGAAGTTGCGTGACGTAATGGCCAGACCGACCATTGGTGAGCTGTCGGGCTACTCGGCTACTGAAGCCAGCCTGGACCCGGTGCTGTTGCTCAATACCCGTATCGCCAGTGGCACGCCGCTGTTCTGCCTGCATGCAGGCTTCGGCACGGTGTTCGACTACGAGCCTCTGGCGCGTCGCCTGGAAGGTGTGTGCAGTGTCTATGGCGTGCAGTGCCGCATGCTGCTGGACCGCACGTGGCAGGACGAGTCGCTGCAGGCGATGGCTATCGACTATGCGCAGTACATCCGCCAGAAGCAGCCTGAAGGGCCGTATCGGCTGGTTGGCTGGTCGCTGGGTGGCACCTTGGCGGTGCTGGTAACCCAGGAGCTGGAGCGACAGGGGCAGGCAGTGGCATTGCTTGGCTTGGTGGACAGCTTTGTGCCAAATGCGTCACATGCTGAGGTGGTCGGGGACTGGAAGGACGATTTGCAGGGTTTCCTCAGCGTGTTGCTGGGCGTACCCAAGCAACAGCTGGCAGTGCCCGCCGTGGCCGTGGGTACTGATGTTCAGTCGCTGCAGGGCGTTATTGGGCAGATACGCGCCGCGCAGGCCGGCCAGTCACGTTATGCCGATATCGACAGTGCCGAATTGGCCCACACATTTGTGGTGGCGATGCGCTTGAAAGCCTTGTCGGCGAACCTGACCAGCCTGCCACGGACCCGGGCATTGGCAACCTGCTGGTGGGCTGGCCAGGATAGCGACCCGGCCTGGACTTTCGAAACAGAGGGGAACCATGCGGTCGAGGCGGGGCACTATGACATTCTCAGGCAGCCTGAAGTGATCGAAGGCTTGGCCATGCACTGGACGATGGAGGACGCCATGGCCGATTGAAGGACGCTGACGGGCTGACCTGATGTCATCACCCATCGCCCCGCACTGGCAGCCTGGAAGCTGCTGATGCGGGGCGATGTCGTTTGCTCACAGGGTTGACGTAGCCTTGCACCCCTCGGGGCTGCGCTTGCACGGACAGGAATGACTTGCAAGGGCGGCACGCAATGTGTGGTAGCAAGGGGAGAGGAAACAGCAGAGGGCGCAGGGAGGGCGAAGCGGGGTAAGTGTGGCCAGACCCGGTGTATGTCCCGGGTCTGGCCTGTGCGGCTTAGAAGTCGTAGCGCAGAGTCACCGTGGCGTTGCGCGGCGCACCGTAGTGGCCGTAACTGCCTGCCATGCCTGCGTAGTACTTCTTGTCGAAGAGGTTGTTGACGTTCAGCGTGGCCGCCAGGTTCTGGTTGATACGGTACCGAGCCATCAGGCTGGCGACGTAGTAGTCATCCTGGGTGACGTGGCCGTTGTAGCGCGGATACTGCAGTGTGGACTTGGAGTTCCAGTTCACGCCACCGCCCAAGGTCAGCTTGTCCCAATCGCCTGGCAGGCGGTAGGTGTTCCAGAAGCGGAATGTGTCCATCGGCAGTTGGGTGGTCTGGCGAACGCCATCTGCGTCCTCGGTACGGGAATGACTGTAGCCGGTATAGACGTTCCAGCCAGGCAGTACTTCGCCCGAGAGTTCCAGGTCCACGCCTTTGGTCTCTGCACCGTCAATCGCTTTGAAGGCATTGCCGCCGGTCGGCGACTTTTCGGTGGTCTCCTCGGCGAAGTTGTCCCTTTGTACCAAGTAGACGGCAACGTTGGCGTTGACACGGCCATCCAGGAATTCACCCTTCCAACCCATTTCGTAGTTCTTGCCGACCTCCGGGTCAAGAGGTTTGCCGCTGGCGTCGATATTGCTCTGTGGTTTGAAGATATCGGTATAGCTGACGTACACCGATTGCTCTTCTGTCAGGTCGTAGACGAGACCGGCATACGGCGTCACTACTCCATGCTCTTTCTGGGTATCAGGCGTGATTGGTTTACCGATGATGCCCAGGCTGTAGTCGAAGCGGTAGTCGGAAGCACGCGCACCCAGAATCAGGTGCAGGTCGTCAGTGAAGTTGAACCGTCCGGCGACGTAGTAGCCGCTCTGGCGGTTGAAGATATCGAATTTGATGCTTGGCGAAAGCTCGTCTTTGCCTGGCTTGGGCGTCACGTTTTCCCAAGTGAAGTAATTGATTTTCTGGTCAGGGCCGGCGTATTCGCGGTGCTTGTTCTCATACTCCAGGTAGTTGTAGCCGAAAATGAGTTCATGAGATTGTCCAAACAACTGGAAAGGCCCTTGGAGGGAAACGTCAGCAGCTTTCTGGTATTGGTCCGCCGATGCAACGCCAGCGTTGATGGTCGTCGAGCCATCAGGTTCCAGGTACGACCTGTTGGTTCTGGTAGAAATATAGGAAGAGAACGTGTCGCGATCGACGTCCATGTACAGAGTGGAAACTTTCAGTTGCCAATCGTTGGCCAGTTGCTGCTCAAGCGTCAGTGTGTAGTTGGTGGTTTCGTAGTCATCGTAACCCCAGCGAGCATCGGAACTTTTCGAGCGGGAAAAGTTGGTGGGCTGGCCGTTGGTGAAAATCAGCGGAACGCCTGAGGCGCCATTGACCTTGTAGGTCTGTCGGTCGATACCGAAACGAACCAGGGTGGTGTCGGTAAGGTCCGCTTCCAGTACGCCGTACAGGATGCTGCGGTCCTGGGTGTACCAGTCCATGAAGGTGTGGTTGTTCTGCTGTGCGGCGACAAAGCGTCCGCGTACGTTGCCTTCTTCGGTCAGTGGGCCGGAAACGTCCGCTTCTGCGCGGTAGTAATCCCAGGAACCAGCGCCGCCCTGGATATAGGACTTGAACTCCCGCGTCGGGCGTTTGCGGATCAGGTTGACAACGGCACTGGGGTCGCCGGCACCGGTCATCAGGCCCGTTGCACCGCGGACGATCTCCACCCGGTCATACAGGGCCACATCCAGCAAGGTGCTGGGCATGTTACGGGTCTGGTTATCCTGAAACGTGGTGACGCCATCGAACTGGTAAGTGTTGATTGCGCTGCCGCGAGAATAGATGTTGAAGCGCTCGCCCCCATCCTGGGACATGGTAATGCCAGGGGTCTCTCTCAGCACGTCGGTCATGCTGCTCAGGTGCTGGTCATCCATGCGTTGGCGGGTCACCACCGTGATGGTTTGCGGCGTCTCACGGATCGACAGGTTCATCTTGGTGGCGGTGTTGGTCACACCGGTGGTGTAGGAACCCGTGCCTTCGGTAGTGGCACCAAGCCCCACGCTATTGACGTTGGTTGCCGAAAGCTCGACCTGGCCGTCCTGTGCCGCCGAACCGGCTGTCACTGTCACGGTGTTGCCATCGATCTGGTAACGCAGCCCGGTGCCTTGCAGTAATGTCTGCAGCGAAGACTGCAGGTCATGCCGGCCCTCGAGGGCCGTGGAACGTAACCCGCTGATGTCCTCCGGGCTATACAGCAACTGGGTATCGGTCTGTCTGGCCAGTGCCTGCAACGCCGAGTTCATCGACTGCGCGGGAATATCCAGGGTCCACTCCTGCGCCTGCACCTGGGCGACCATTGCAGCGGATATCGCCAGGCCCACACCGATGCGTGTGAACGCGCGTTGGGGACGAAGGGAATGACGGATCAGTAATGCTTTGGCAAGCGGGTTGAGCGAGCCGGGGAGGGACTTGGACATCTATTGCGGTCTCGTTGGCAGAGGGTTTTTTCTATGTCAGCTATAGGACGCAGCACCTGTGAAAAACCGGAACGATTCTTATTGACGATTTTTTTAACCGATGCTGCGTTAACCGCGTCACAACTTCACAGTTCGCGTGCTACGCGAAAGCCGAGGAAGTCACCGCGGGTGGTCTTGAGGCGGTCGTTGCGGTTGGCCGAGCGGGAGAAGATCGGCGGTTCGCCCCAGTCGTTGCCACGCATGTGCGCGCGGATGCACGTGGGGTCCTGGATCCAGGCACTGCCGTCGGTGGGGGCGCCTTCGTAGCTGTCGTGGTAGCAGTCGGCGACCCATTCGTAGACGTTGCCGTGCATGTCGTACATGCCGAAGGCATTGGGCGGGTAGCTGCCCACCGGGGCGGTGAAGGTATGACCGTCCTTGGGGCCATAGGTGTTGGCGTGCTTGCTGATCTCGTACTTGCCCGGTTCGTCGAAGGGGAAGGGGAACGGGCCGCTGGAGCCGGCACGGGCGGCATATTCGCGTTCGGCTTCGCTGACCATGCGGTACGGCTTGCCGGTGGTTTTCGCCAGCCATTGGGTGTAGGCCTGCACTTCGTCGTAGTCGACGCACACCGCCGGCTGGCGGGGGCCTTGCTTGTAAGTGGGCTTGCTGGCTTCGCACCAGCGGCCGGGGCGGTCGTCGCCGCTCTTGATGACGGTGCCGGTGGCCTTGATATAGGCGTCCAGTTCGCCGGCGGTGACCTGGTAGCGGCTCATGGCAAAGGGCTTGGCGAAGGTCACGGTGTGCAGCGGGCCCTCGTCGGGCTGGCGGCCGACTTCGTCGTCGGGGGCCCCCATCACGTAGCTGCCGGCGGGCAGCACGACCATCTCGGGGCAGTCCTTGCAGTCTTTGAACACGTCGCCGGGCTTGGCGGCGTGGGCGTAGGCGCTGACCAGCAGCAGGCAGGTGATCTGGGCTGGCCGGTAGAGCCAGGCGGTTACGTTCATCGGTGGTCCTCGAAACGGGTGAATGCGGGCTGCGTTTCGCATTCAGACGAATCGGGGCGGTGAAAAATTAACCAATAGAGATGCGATCCCATGGTCGCGGCTGGCTTGAAGAAACTGGAGGGTTGCCTGAACCTCCTGTGTGCGGGTTTATCGAGGCGTCGAACCGCCGCGAACAGTCCGACGCAGTGAATGGCACCGGCTGCGCCGGTGTTCGCGGGTGAACCCGCTCCCACAGGGATCGCGGCAGCTTCAAGACAATGAGCAGGCAGTTGCCCTACTGGCGCGAGGGTGAGTTTGGGGAGGTTGCCAGCTGCCTGGCACCGGGCTATAGTCCAGCCCATTGTTCTTTTCCCGAAGACCTGTTCATGCCAGCCAGCCCTTCCACCACAAGCTTTGCCATCGCGCCAGTCGCGGGCATGGTCGTGCGTGGCTGCCAGCAGCCGGCGATGATCAGTCACTATCCACCACCACCTGTCAGTGGCGTCGTAGGCGGCGTAGCTCCGCCTCCTTGCGTGGTCGTGCTGGGCTGATCGGCTTCTGGCCGCATCCCTTCGCACACGCAACCTACTGAACACGGTCGGCGACTTCCCACGCTGAAGCACACGCCGTCCGTCTGGCTTATTCGCCTTATATCAGGTGGCAATACATGTCTGTCCTTAGCAAAGCATCCGTGGCCTCGGCGGCCACGACCAGCCTGTTCGTCCTGCTGTGGAGCAGTGGGGCGATCGTCTCCAAGCTGGGCCTGGCGCATGCCAGCCCGTTCGCCTTCCTGCTGTTGCGCTCGGCGCTGGCCCTGGCCGGCCTGCTGCTGATCGGCCCGCTGCTGGGGCTGCGCTGGCCGCGCAGTCGCGGGGCCATCCTGCGGGCCCTGGGCACCGGCTGCGTGTTGCTCGGCGCCTACCAGATCTTCTACCTGCTGGCGCTCGCCACCCATGTCACTCCCGGCGTGATGGCCACGGTGATGGGGGTACAACCGATCCTGACCGTGGTACTGATGGAACGCCAGCGCTCCTGGAGCCGCCTGTTCGGCCTGGGGTTGGGGCTTGGCGGGTTGATCATGGTGGTCTACCAGGGCATCAACCTGGGCGGGGTGTCGCTGGCGGGGATGCTGTTCGCCTTGCTGGCGCTGGCCAGCATGACCTTTGGCTCGATCCTGCAGAAGCGCATCACCGACAACCCCATGGGCACGCTGCCGCTGCAGTACCTGGCCGGCTTTGCCATGTGCGCGCTGTTCGCGCCGCTGCAGCCGCTGCATGTGGAATGGACTGGCGGTTTCGTCGGCGCGCTGCTGTGGATGGGGCTGGTGGTCTCGCTGCTGGCGACCCTGCTGCTGTACCGGCTGATCGCCAAGGGTAACCTGGTCAATGTCACCAGCCTGTTCTACCTGGTGCCGGCAGTGACCGCGGTGATGGACCTGCTGATCTTTGGCAACCGCCTGGCGCCGCTCAGCCTGCTGGGCATGGGGCTGATCGTGGTGGGCCTGCTGTTCGTGTTCCGCAAGCCCGCCGCGCGCCTGGCCGAGGCGTAGGCCCTAGCGGAATTCTTCGGGGATGGCGTGGCGTAGTACGCCTTCCTCGAAGTCCAGCAGGCCGGCTTCGCGCTGGGTGAGCAGGTAGTAGAGCAAGGTGTCGAGCGAGCGCTGCGGCGGGACCTCGACCGCCAGCATCTTCACTGCCTGCTCGGTTTCGCAGTTGCAGCCGAAGTCGTGCAAGGCCGCGCGTACCTGGTCCAGGGTTTCCGGGGGCTTGACGATAACCCGGAACACCGAGCTGCCGCTGCTGCGGCGCAGTTCGGCGAACCAGGTTTCGCCGGCTTCCTCACGGGTGCCGATCAGGTCGCCCGGGGCGATGCCGTAGACATGGAAGGGAATGTTGTCGACGGCATAGCCGCCTTCCACGGCCTTGGCCCACAGGCCCTCGACCGAGGCGGGCGGGTAGCCGTTTTCGTCTTGCTCCAGGCGGAACAGGACTTTCTTGTACGCGCTGTTCATCCTGTACTCCGCTTCAGCTGCGCGCCGGGCGCAGCACCAGCCACAATGCCAGGCCAATCAGCAGGCCGCCGTACAGGTGCGCCATCGACAGCGGTTCGTCCAGCAGCCACGCCCCCCACAATACGCCGAATACCGGGATCAGGAAGGTCACGGTGCTGGCCTTGACCGGGCCGATCTCCTCCAGCAGGCGGAAGTACAGGATGTAGGCGAACGCTGTGCACAGCAGGCCCAGGCCCAGCAGCGACAGCCACACCTGCCAGCCGCCCCAGCTGGCCGGTGGCTGGCTCAGCGCGCTCCAGGCAAACAGCGGGCTCAGCATCAGGGTGGCGCCGAGCATGCTGCCCAGTGCCGACAGGCGGCTGTCCAGGCCGCTGACCCAGCGGCGGGCGAGGAAGCCGGCAAAGCCGTAGCAGGTAGTGGCCGCCAGGCAGGCGAGGGCGCCTTGCAGCAATGCCAGGTCCAGAGCCACCGGGCCGGCGCCGCTGAGAATGCCGACGCCGAACAGGCCCAGGAAGATGCCGCAGAGCTTGGCCAGGGTCATTGGTTCGCGGAAGAACAGCGCGCCGACCAGCACACCCATCAGCGGCGTGGTGGCGTTGAAGATTGCCGAGTAGCCGGCGGGCAACACCTGGGCGGCCACGGAGTAGAAGGTGGCGGGGATACCGGAGTTGATCATGCCCAGTACCAGGCAGGCGCCGAGCTTGCCCTGAAAGTCCCAGCGCACGCGGGCGGCGGCGAGCAGGGCGACCAGGCCCAGGCAGGCGATGGACACGCGGAAGAACGCCGTCGGCACCGTGCCCAGCTCGGGGGCGATGATGCGCATGAACAGGAAACTCGCCCCCCAGACGGCGGCAAGGGTCAGCAGGCGGGCTAGGGCGATGGGGCTCACGACGGTCTCCGGAGGCAGGGCAGGGGCGCGAGTGTACGCCAGGGGGGCAGGGGATTCTTGTGCTTTCTTGCGGTGTAAACCTGTGCTGGCCTCTTCGCGGGTAAACCCGCTCCCACAGGATTACTCACAGGGCCGAGCATTGCAGAGAAGCTGTGGGAGCGGGTTTACCCGCGAAGAGGCCAGTACAGGCGCCGTATTCCGGACAGGCAGACTAAGCTCTGTATCTCACCCTTGCACCGAGGTCTTCGCATGCCCCAGCCCTGGCCCGCTGTCGAAATCGCCCGGATGATCCTTGCCGGCTTCGACGACTACCGCGACCACTTCCAGCGCATCACCCTAGGTGCCCGCCAGCGCTTCGAGCAGGCGCGCTGGCAGGATATCCAGCGTGCCTCCGCCGCCCGCATCAACCTCTATGAAGAGAAGGTCGCCGAGGTCAACGGCTGGCTGCGCCAGGGCTTTGCCGAGGACGTGCTGCTGGATGTGGAACAATGGCCACTGGTGAAGAACGCCTACATCCACCTGATCGACCCACGGCTGGACGACGAACTGTCCGAGACCTGGTACAACTCGCTGTTCTGCAGCCTGTTCAGCCACGACCTGATCAGCGACGGCTGCATGTTCATCCACACCACCCGACCCTCCATGCGCGGCCGTGAGCGCGCCGCGCAAACCCGTACCTATCGGCCTGACGCTGGGCTCAAGGGCCTGCTGCGGGCGGTGTTCACCGATTACCCGTTCGATGTGCCGTACGGTGACCTGGAAGGCGACCTGGTGCGCCTTGAAGAGCAACTGCGCGACTGCCTGCCGGACTGGGTATGCAAGGACCCGACCCTGGCGGTGGAGCTGTTTTCGCCGGTGCTGTACCGCAACAAGGGCGCCTATCTGGTTGGCCGGCTGTTCAACAGCGATGAGCAGTGGCCGCTGGTCATCCCGCTGCTGCACCGCGAAGGGCATGGTATCGAGGCCGATGCGCTGATCACCGACGAGGCCGAGGTGTCGATCATCTTTTCCTTCACCCGCTCGTACTTCATGGTCGATGTGCCGGTGCCGGCAGAGTTCGTCAACTTCCTCAAGCGCATCTTGCCGGGCAAGCACATCGCCGAGCTGTACACCTCTATCGGCTTCTACAAGCATGGCAAGTCGGAGTTCTACCGGGCGTTGATCAACCACCTGGCCAGCAGCGACGACCGCTTCGTCATGGCGCCCGGGGTGCGTGGCATGGTCATGAGCGTGTTCACCCTGCCGGGCTTCAACACGGTGTTCAAGATCATCAAGGACCGTTTTTCGCCGTCCAAGACAGTCGATCGCGCCACGGTGATCGACAAGTACCGGCTGGTGAAAAGCGTCGACCGCGTCGGGCGCATGGCCGATACCCAGGAGTTCGCCGATTTTCGCTTCCCGCGTAGCAAGTTCGAGCCGGAGTGCCTGGCCGAACTGCTGGAGGTGGCGCCATCGACCGTGGCGCTGGAGGGGGACACGGTGCTGATCCGTCACTGCTGGACCGAGCGGCGCATGACACCGCTGAACCTGTACCTGGAGCACGCCAGCGAGGGCCAGGTGCTGGAGGCGCTGGAGGATTACGGCCTGGCCATCAAGCAGCTGGCGGCGGCGAATATCTTCCCTGGCGACATGCTGCTGAAGAACTTTGGCGTTACCCGCCATGGCCGGGTGGTGTTCTATGACTATGACGAGATCAGCTTCCTGACCGAGGTGAACTTCCGCCATATCCCGCCGCCGCGTTACCCGGAAGACGAGATGTCGGGTGAGCCGTGGTACTCGATCGGGCCGCATGACGTGTTCCCCGAGGAGTTTCCACCGTTTCTGTTTGCCGATATCGGCCAGCGGCGCTTGTTCAGCCGCTTGCATGGGGAGTTGTATGACGCGGACTACTGGAAGGGGCTGCAGGCAGCGATTCGTGAAGGGAAGGTGATCGATGTGTTTCCGTATCGGCGCAAGGGCCGGTGATTCTGCTTTAGCAAGCCCGGCCTCTTCCCGGGTACGGTACAGGTTTCGAAACCAGTGGGGTCCCTGTGGGAGCGGGTTTACCCGCGAAGAGGCCGGGCCTGCTTTTCCCGGTTACCCCTTCAAGCACTTCAATTCACTGAAATCGCTACGCACCTTGCCCAACCGCTCCTGCAGGAACCGCCGCTGCTGCGGGGTACTCTGGTGCACCAGATCCACCAGCAAGCTGCGCGCCTGCTGCTCGGTATGCTGATAGGCCGCCCGGTACTCCGGCGTCCACAAGCTCTCCTTGCGCTGCAACAACGTCGCCAGGCGCGGCTCGAAGCTGGGGTCGTTGCGCTGGTTCATCGCCAGCAGCAATTGCTGCTGCCAGTGTGCGCGGTTGGCGATCCATTCGCGGTTCTGGTCGCCCAGCGACGCGGACCAGGCCTGCACGCGCTGCTTCTGCACCGCGGTCAGCTCGCCAAACCACGGCGTCAGGCGTTTCTCCATGCGTTCGGCACGGCGGGCGATCTGCCTGGCCAGCGGCGTATCCACATACAGCTTCTGCCGTTCGCTGATGTCCTCGCGGAATGCCTCGCGCATCTCCGCTACCTGGGCATCGCTCATGCCGCGCAACAACTCGGTGGCCGAAGGGGTGATTTCCTCGGCCACCCGGCCAATCGCCTCGCGGGCTTCGCGGGTGCGCTGCTGCAGGGCCTGGTCGGTCACCTGGTCGTCGGCGACCATGCCGCGTACCCGGTCCAGCCAGTCGAGGTAGCCGGGCAGCTGGGTCTTGCAATGCCAGGCCAGGTGCTCCCGCAGCCGATCGTCAAGCATGGCCTTCTGCTCACGGTTCATGGCCAGGTAGTCGCCCAGCGACCAAGGCACCAGGCGGTCGAGGTTGCGGTAGGCCAGGTCGATACGGCTGCAGGCGGCCAGAGCCAGGGCGAAGCCGATGGCGACGAGCAGGGCTTTGGACAGGCGTAGCGGCATGGGCTGTTCCTTGCAGGGACTGGCCAGACGGTAGATGCAAGGGGAGGCTGACGGTTCCACTGCATCAGCGGTCGGGCGGCGCGCTGGCTTCAGGTGTAGAATAGCCACCTTGTCTTGAGGAACATCGGAAATGGCTCTGCTTGGGCGTTACAACAGTTTGCAAATCGTGAAACACGTGGACTTCGGCCTGTACCTGGACGGCGGCGCCGACGGCGAGATCCTGCTGCCCGGGCGCTACATCCCGAAAAACGCCGAAACCGAAGTGGATGACTGGCTGAACGTGTTCATCTACCTGGACAGCGAAGACCAGCTGATCGCCACCACCGAGAAGCCCAAGGTGCAGGTTGGCGAGTTCGCCAGCCTCAAGGTCAAGGACATCAACGGTGCCGGCATCTTCCTCGACTGGGGTCTGTCCAAGGACCTGCTGATGCCGTATTCGGAAGAGGCGCGGCCGCTGAAGATCGGCGACTACTGCGTGGTGCACGTGTACCTCGACAAGCGCACCCGTCGCATCACTGCCACTTCACGCCTGGACCGCTACCTGGACCGCACCCCGGCAGACTACCAGGTGGGCCAGCCGGTCGAGCTGCTGGTGGCCGGCGAGACGCCGATGGGCTTCAAGGCGATCATCAACAACCGCCACTGGGGCCTGATCCACAAGAACGAGGTGTTCAAGTTCCTGCGCTCGGGCATGCACGAGAAGGGCTTCATCAAGGAAGTGCGCGCGGACGGCAAGATCGCCTTGAGCCTGCAACCGGTCGGCGCGGCCCTGGCCGACAGCCTGCAGGAGCAGATCATGGCGCGCCTGGAGGCCGAAGGCGGGGTGCTGGGGGTGTGCGACAAGAGCGACCCGGCGCTGATCAGCAAGCTGTTCAACGTCAGCAAGGGCAACTTCAAGAAGGCCATTGGCGGGTTGTTCAAGCAGGGCCGCATCGTCATCCATGACGATCGCATCGAAAAGGCCTGATCAGGCCTGCACGAAGGTTCGGAAGTCCAGCTGCTCGCCACCCGGGCGGGTGTCGCGCAGCAGCGAGTCGCGGTCGGCGCTGAGGGCCAGGCTGATGGTCGAGCGGCGCTTGCCGGGGTTGCGCACTTCCATCTGTTCCTGGTGAGCACGCAGGAAGTTGGTCGGCACCTTCAGATGCTGCAGCTCGTCGCTTTCCGGGGTGTGCAGCAGCAGGTTGACCCAGTCGGGCTGGCCCTTGCGCAGCAGTGCCACCGGCACCTCGAACCACCACAGGTTGCGCTTGCGGTCGAGGATGGCGAACAGGGTGTTGCTGCTGGTCAGCACCGGGCGGGCCAGTGCTTCGTTGCGCCGGGCAATGGCGGCGGGTTTGTCGAGTTTCATGCAGGTTCCTGCGGGTTGACGCTATGAAGGCCTGCATTGTGAGGGGTGGCGGGTAGTGGGGCAAGGTTTGCCATCTGTTCTGCCTGTAGCGGCCTCTTCGCGGGTAAACCCGCTCCCACAGGTACACCACAGGTCTCAAGGGCAGTGGAAGACCTGTGGGAGCGGGTTTACCCGCGAAGAGGCCAGTACAGGCGTAAGCAAATTCTCGCAGCATGGCCGGGATCAGCACAGCAACGGCATGGTCTATTAGACTTACCCGTGGTACTCACGAATCAAGCGGCGAAAGGAGACGCTATGATTTTCCCCGACCTGCGCGGCCTGCCCCTGCACCGCGTGCTGGTACGCACCGTCAAGGAATTCCTCGACGACGAGATGTCGACCTACGCTTCCGCGCTGGCCTACCAGATGCTGTTCTCGCTGTTCCCGTTCCTGCTGTTCCTGATTGCCCTGATCGGTTTCCTGCACCTGCCGGACTTCTTCTCCTGGCTGCGTCTGCAATCGGAACTGGTGCTGCCACCCCAGGCGCTGGAGCAGGTGAACCCGGTGATCGACCAGTTGCAGCAGTCCAAGGGCGGGCTGTTGTCGGTGGGTATCGTGATTGCCTTGTGGACCGCATCGGCCGGTGTGCGCCTGATGATGAGCGCGATGAACGCCGCCTACGATGTGCCCGAGGGCCGCCCGGTGTGGAAGCGCATTCCGTTGTCGATCATCTACACCGTGGGCATCGCCGGCATGCTGCTGGTGGCTGCGGCGCTGATGGTGCTGGGGCCGCAGGTGATGGAGTGGATTGCCGCCCAGGTCGGCATGCAAGAGGTGATCGTCACGGTGTGGACCATCCTGCGCTGGCCGGCGATCATCATCCTGATGATGGTGGCGGTGGCGCTGATCTATTACGTGATGCCCGATGTGAAGCAGCAGTTCCGCTTCATCACCCCGGGCTCGGTGCTGGCGGTGGTGGTGTGGATCGTGGCGTCGCTGGGCTTTGCCTACTACGTGAAGACCTTTGCCGACTACAACGCCATGTACGGCAGTATCGGTGCAATCATCGTACTATTGCTGTATTTCTATATTTCCGCCGCCGTGTTGCTGCTGGGCGCGGAGATGAACGCAGTGATCGAGCACATGTCGAACGAGGGCAAGAACCCTGGCGAAAAGGACTTCGGTGAGCACAAGCCCCGCGAGACCATTACCGTGCTGGGCCATGAGCACCCGATACCGAGCGAGCACCAACCTTCCGAGCCGAACCCCCGATGATCCGTGACATTCTCAAGATGGGCGACGAACGCCTGCTGCGCATCGCCCCGCCAGTGCCCGACCATATGCTCGGCAGTGCCGAACTGCAGCAACTGATCGACGACATGTTCGAAACCATGCGCCATGTGGGGGGCGTGGGCCTGGCTGCGCCACAGATCGGCATCGACCTGCAGCTGGTGATCTTCGGCTTCGAGCGCAGCGAGCGTTACCCGGATGCCGAACCGGTGCCGCAGACTATCCTGCTCAACCCGGTCATCACGCCAACGTCCAGCGAGCTCGAGGACGGTTGGGAAGGTTGCCTGTCGGTGCCCGGCCTGCGCGGCGTGGTGCCGCGCTTCAAGCACATCTGCTATGAAGGCATCGATCCCCAGGGCAACCCGATCAACCGCTTTGCCGACGGCTTCCATGCGCGGGTGGTGCAACATGAATGCGACCACCTGATCGGTCGGCTGTACCCGTCACGCATCCAGGACTTTTCCCGGTTCGGCTACACCGAGGTGCTGTTCCCCGGGCTCGACGCCAGCGACGACTGACCCCGCTGCAGTGCCACCAGGCGCTTGCTGCGCTGGTAGCGCTGCAGGCGCCCAGCCAGGGCTTGCGGCAGTTGCCGGGCCACGTCGAAGCCCAGGCGCTGGTAGAAGGGCGCAAGGTCCGGGTGGCAGAACAGCCAGGTGGGCCCGCCAGCCTGTGCCAGCGCCGCCTCGACCAACCGCCCGGCCACCCCTCGGCTGCGCCGCTGCGGGTCGACGAACAACCCGGTCAGCCAGAAGCCATCGCCCACCGGGCTCAGGCTCAAGCCCGCGATGATGCCGGGGCCCCGCGCTACCCACAGTTGAGCGTCGCCCGCAGCACGCATGCGTGAGCCGTGCTGGCGGTAAAAGTGGTCCAGCAGCCGGCGTTCCGGGTCCGAAAGTTTCGAACAGTACAGGTTTTCAGAAATTGCGCGTCCTACCCTGAAAGGCGGCCAGGGGCTCTGGCTCGATATTTTGCGGTTAATTTGTCGCAGATTGTTGCATATTCGGCAAGGGTGAATGTCCGAGTTCGGGGTTCAACTATTCCGGGCCGGGAGTAGACTTTTACCCATCCCCCCTGGCAGTACGAAGCGGGATCGGTACTTCGTGCCATCTCCACCGCAGATGGCAACTTCTCCGCGCCGGTTACGGCAATAGAAGTCAATCGATCAGCTTGAATGCTCAAAAGGCACAAACACATGAAACCACTACTGATTCTTGCATTGGTCGGTATGTCCTCGTTCGCCCTCGCCGATGAGGCCAAGCCCGTCTCCAGCGAGCCCGTAGCCCAGCAGTACGATTACTCCATGAACCTGGACATCAAGCGGGTGATCAACCTGTCGACCATCCCCAACGTCTGCGAAGTGGTCCCTGCGACCATGACCTACGAAGACCATCAAGGCCAGGTGCACACCATCCAGTACCGGGCCATGGGTGAGGGGTGCCAGCAGGGTTGAGCGGGCGCTTGCCCGGTGTTGATGGCCCTTTCGCCGGCCTGCTGGTGACGGGGCCATCAACCGTTTTGCAGTTCGAGCAACAGAAAAATCCTGAATGAATATCGAGGAAAAAGTGCTATCTTAATTTGATAGCATTTTTCGATGAACACTCGATACCGCAAAATCCTCGACGCAATTTTCCGAACGCCGACCACGGCGTCGTTGGCTTTCTCCGAGATCGAGGCATTGGTACTCCATCTGGGTGGTGAGGTGCTGGAGCGGCAAGGTTCCAGGGTCAAGCTGGTGCTGGGTGGCCAATTCTGGAGATGCCATCGGCCTCATCCAGGCAAGGAAGCCAAGCGGTATCAGATTGAAGAAGCCCGTGAATTCCTCTTGCGGGCAGGAGTCAGGATATGAGTTGCATGCGCTACAAAGGCTACGCCGCCCGTATCGAGTACGACGCGCGTGACGATATCTTCGTCGGCCGTGTGCTTGGTATGCGTGACATCATCAGTTTTCACGCAAGCTCGGTGCCCGAGCTGCATGAGGCGTTTCGCGATGCGCTGGAAGATTACCTGGCCGACTGTGCAGAGCAGGGCATTGCGCCGGAAAAGCCTGCCTCGGGCAAAGTAATGCTGCGTATCCGGCCCGAAGTTCATGCAGCCGCGAGTGTTGCTGCCCGTGCTGCCGGCAAAAGCCTCAACCAGTGGGCCGACGAGGTCTTCGAACAAGCCGCAATGGCCTGAACAAGCCTGCTTTCGTTGTTTCTCGCGGGTATTCTGCAATTACTCATGCAGAATAGTTTCCGTTGCCTGTCGATTCCTCCGGTTCCCGTTCGACCAATAGGTGAGAGCACGTTGCACCCCGTGCCCAATCACCCATGACCTGTCGGAGGAACCCCCGATGAGCACCGCAGCCGAAACCGAGATCCGCCAGTTGATCGAGCGCTGGATGCAGGCCGTGCGCGACCGCGACATCCCCAACATCGTCGCTCCCTATGCCGACGACATCGTCGCCTTCGATGCCATCCAGGCCCTGCAATTCAAAGGCAAGGCCACCTACCAGGCGCACTGGGAAATGTGCATGGGCATGTGCCCCGGCCCCATGGTTTTCGATTTTGCCGAGCTTACCGTGCATGCCGCTGGCGACCTGGCCCTGGCTCACTGGCTGAACCGCTGTGGCCCGGCGGACAACGAAAGCCAGTGCGGCTTCATGCGCGCCACCGTGGGCTATCGTCGTCAAGGTGGCCAGTGGCTGGTAATCCACGAGCACTGGTCGGCGCCGTTCGACATGGAAACCCAGAAAGCCCTGTTCGATCTCAAGCCCTGAGCCGTTATCGCCAAACGCACTTTGCCAATGCCTGGAGGTGACCATGAAATACCTGTGCCTGGTCTATTGTGACGAGGGGCTGCTGCACAGCCTGCCCGACAGCCCGGAAGACGCCGAATGCATGGCGTATGCCGAATCCATTCAAGGCTCCGGGCGAATGCTGGCGGCCGAGGCGCTGAAGCCGGTGCAGACCGCCACCACCGTGCGCATGCGCAACGGCCACATGAGCCTGACCGACGGCCCGTTCGCCGAGACCAAGGAGCAACTGGCGGGGTTCTACCTGGTGGAGGCCCGCGACCTGAACGAGGCACTGAACATCGCCAAGGGCATCCCCGCCGCGCGGGTCGGCAGTGTCGAGGTGCGGCCGGTGCGCGAACTGCAACCCTGACAGCAACGGAGACCTACCAGCATGAGCCTTGCACACCCCGCGCAAGCGCAACACGAGTTGTCCATCAGCCGCCTGATCGACGCGCCGCCGGCCAAGGTGTTCCGCGCCTGGACCGACCCCCAGTGGCTGATGCAGTGGTGGGGGCCGCATGGCATGACCACGCCGGAGTGCGAGATGCAACTGTGGATCGGTGGCCTGTTCCGCACCCTGATGCGGGCACCGGATGGCAGCGAGTACCCGAACCAGGGCGTGTTTCTGGAAATCGCCGCGCCGCGGCGGCTGGTGTTCACCGATGCCTTCGGCCCGGGCTGGGTGCCTTCGGACAAGGCCTTCATGACCGCCGTGATCAGTTTTGACGAGGAACAGGGCAAAACCCGCTACACCGCGCGCGCCTGGCACTGGAATGCCGCCGACTGCCGCGCCCATGAGGAAATGGGCTTCCACCAGGGCTGGGGAGAGAGCCTGGACCGCCTGGTGGAGGTGGTAACCCAGCGGATGCCCGACTGATGACGGCACTGGCGCAGGTACGTGCCGAGGTCGAGGCGGTCTATCGGCGCGAGTCGCGGCGCATCCTGGCGACGCTGATCCGCCTGCTGGGTGATTTCGACCTGGCCGAGGAGGCCATGCACGATGCCTTCTTCATCGCCGTCGAGCGCTGGCAGCGTGACGGTATCCCCGAAAACCCGCGGGCGTGGCTGGTCTCAACCGGTCGCTTCAAGGCGATCGATGCGCTGCGCCGGCGCGCCCGTTTCGATCGTTCCCAGGTGGACCTGAGCATGCTGCTCGACGGCCAGGCGCAGGACCCCAGCGAAGAAGAACTGCTGGCCGACGACCGCCTGCGGCTGATCTTCACCTGCTGCCACCCGGCCTTGTCCGCCGATGCCCAGGTGCCGCTGACCCTGCGTGAAGTGTGCGACCTGACCACCGAGCAGATCGCCCGGGCTTTCCTGCAAAGCCCGGCCACCATCGCCCAGCGCATCGTGCGTGCCAAGGCCAAGATCCGCGATGCCGGCATCCCTTATCAGGTGCCGGAGCTGAACGAACTGCCCGAGCGGCTGGAGAGCGTGCTGCGAGTGATCTACCTGGTGTTCAACGAGGGCTATTCGGCGTCGTCGGGCGAGGCGCTGTTGCAGCAGGAACTGAGCGATGAAGCCATTCGCCTGGCGCGGCTGCTGGTGCAGTTGCTGCCCGACCCGGAGGCGGTCGGCCTGCTGGCCTTGATGTTGCTGCAAGCGTCCCGGCAGCGGGCGCGTACCGATGGCCAGGGCAACCTGGTATTGCTGGAGCAGCAGGACCGTAGCCTGTGGGACCGGCAACGCATTGCCGAAGGCTGCGAACTGGTGCGCCAGGCCCTGCAAAGCCGGGCGTTCGGTGCCTATACCGTGCAGGCAGCGATTGCAGCGGTGCATGCCGAAGCGGCGACCGCCGATGCGACCGACTGGGCGGAGATCGTCGGGCTGTATGACGTGTTGCAGCGGCATTGGCCGTCAGCAGTGGTAGAGCTGAACCGGGCCGTGGCGCTGGCGAAGCGGGATGGGCCGGAGGCTGGCCTGCGGGAGGTCGAAGGGATTCTGGCGCGGGGTGAACTGCTGGACTATCACCTGGCCCATGCGGCGCGGGCCGAGCTGTATTACCAGCTGGGGCATGTGGAGCAGGCGCGTGCGGCCTGGCGGCGGGCGCTGGCGCTGACCCGCCAGGAGCCGGAGCGCAGGCATATCGAGCGGCGGTTGCAGGCTATCGAATGATGTTGGCTGTGCCGGCCTCTTCGCGGGTAAACCCGCTCCCACAGGATTGCGTCACGGCTTGATGCTGTGAGGTCCATGTGGGAGCGGGTTTACCCGCGAAAGGGCCGGTACTGCCTGCATCAATCTTCAGCTAGCCACAAAATTCGGCGGCGAAACCAGCTCGACGGTCTGCTGCTTGCGAGGCGCAAGGATCTCGGCCTCGCCCTGGACCACCAGCTCATCATTCTGGTTGAACACATTGGTGGCGATGCGCACCTTGAACTTGGGCAGCTTCTCCAGGATTTCCAGGCGTACGGTCAGGGTATCGCCAATTTTCACCGGCTTCTGGAAGCTCATTTGCTGACCCAGGTAGATGGTGCCAGGGCCAGGCAGGGTGCAGGCCACTGCAGCACTGATCAGGGCACCGCTGAACATGCCGTGGGCGATGCGCTCGCGGAACATGCTCTTGGCAGCGAACTCGGCATCCAGGTGCACCGGGTTGTGGTCACCGGACATCGCGGCGAACAGCTGGATGTCGCGTTCTTCAACGGACTTCTTGTACTCGGCCTTCTGGCCGACTTCGAGGGCTTCGTAAGGCGTGTTGGTGACCTGGGACATCGGGGCTTCCTTAAGCGGTAGAGGAGGGCGGCTATCATTCACTGCGCACAGGGCGGCCAAGGGCAAGCGCCTGTTCAAGCCAGCCGAGAATATCGGCGGTGACCTCGTCACGGTTGGTTTCGTTGAGTACTTCATGCCGTGCCTCAGGATAGACGCGCAGCTGTACATGTCGATTGCCGGTCGCGCGCAGGGCGTCGGCCAGGTGGGTGAGACGCTTGCCGGCACTGACCGGATCACATTCACCCCCGATCACCAGCAACGGCAGGTTCGGATCGATCTGCGCGAGGTTACTCGGCTGGCTGATCTGCGCCAAGCCTTGCAGCAGGTCGAGCCACAACTGGTTGCTGCAGCGAAAGCCGCACAGCGGGTCGTTGACGTACAGATCGACCTGCGCCGGGTCGCGGCTGAGCCAGTCGAACGCGGTGCGGTTGGGCTTGAAGGCCTTGTTGAACGAGCCGAACGACAACCATTCGATCAGCGCGCTCTTGCCCAGCGGCCCTTGGCGCCAGGCCTCCAGCCGGGCAATCAGCCGCGCCACGCGGTACAGCGCCGCCGGCTGGTAGTTGGAGCCGCTGAGGATCGCCCCATGCAGGCTGGCGCTGTGGTGCAGCAGATAGGCCTGGGCGATGTAACTGCCCATGCTGTGGCCGAACAGGAACAACGGCGTGCACGGGTACTGCTGGCCGATGTGCTGGGCCAGCAGCCCGAGGTCGTTGACCACGGCATTCCAGCCATGATGGCGGGCGAACAGGCCGAGGCTGCCCAGTTCGGCGGTGCGCCCATGGCCGCGCTGGTCGGCGGCGAACAGGGCAAAGCCGGCCGCGCTCAGGGCATGGCCCAGGTGCTGGTAGCGCCCGGCATGTTCGGCCATGCCGTGGGCCAGCAGCACCACGGCTTTTACCGGCGTGGCCGGTAGCCATTGGTGCACGTACAGGCTGCAGTGCTCGCTGGCGGGCAGCCAGAAGGCGTCGTGAGGCATGGCGGGTCCTTGTGCGCACAGGTATCCGGACAGTGTATGCACAACCGACCGGATTGCAGGAAGGACACAAATAAGATTCACAATGTTAATGGCGGCACTTGGCGTATATGCCGCCTTGAGCTTACCTGCTAACGTCGGATCAACGCCTTTTCGCTTTCGGGCGGGCAGGTGAAAGGACTACAGGACTCACAGCAGGTCCAGGCAGAGGAACAATAATAAATGCAAGCCGACTTCTGGAATGACAAGCGCCCGGCGGGCGTGCCTTCGACCATTGACATCAATGCCTACACCTCGGTCGTCGAGGTGTTCGAGCGCTCCTGTAAACGCTTCGCCGACCGCCCGGCCTTCAGCAACCTGGGCGTGACCCTGAACTACGCGGAGCTGGAACGCCATTCGGCGGCCTTCGCCGCCTGGTTGCAGCAGCATACCGACCTCAAACCGGGTGACCGCATCGCGGTGCAGATGCCCAACGTGCTGCAATACCCCATCGCCGTGTTCGGTGCCCTGCGCGCAGGCCTGATCGTGGTCAACACCAACCCGCTGTACACCGAGCGCGAGATGCGTCACCAGTTCAAGGACAGCGGCGCACGTGCGCTGGTGTACCTGAACATGTTCGGCAAGCGCGTGCAGGAGGTGCTGCCCGATACCGGCATCGAGTACCTGATCGAGGCGAAGATGGGCGACTTGCTGCCTACCGCCAAGGGCTGGCTGGTCAACACCGTGGTCGACAAGCTGAAGAAAATGGTGCCGGCCTACCAGCTGCCCCAGGCGGTGCCGTTCAAGCAGGTGCTGCGCCAGGGCCGCGAGCTGTCGCACAAGCCGGTGCCGCTCTGCCTGGACGACATCGCCGTGCTGCAATACACCGGCGGCACTACCGGCCTGGCCAAGGGCGCCATGCTCACCCACGGCAACCTGGTGGCCAACATGCTGCAGGTGCTGGCCTGCTTCTCGCAGCACGGGCCGGACGGGCAGAAGCTGATCAAGGACGGCCAGGAGGTGATGATCGCACCACTGCCGCTGTACCACATCTATGCCTTTACCGCGAACTGCATGTGCATGATGGTCACCGGCAATCACAACGTGCTGATCACCAACCCGCGTGATATCCCCGGCTTCATCAAGGAGCTGGGCAAATGGCGTTTTTCCGCCTTGCTGGGCCTGAACACCCTGTTCGTCGCGCTGATGGACCACCCGGGCTTCCGCCAGCTCGACTTTTCGGCGCTGAAGGTCACCAATTCCGGCGGCACCGCGCTGGTCAAGGCCACGGCCGAGCGTTGGGAGGCGCTTACCGGTTGCCGCATTGTCGAAGGCTACGGCCTGACCGAAACCTCGCCAGTGGCCAGCACCAACCCTTACGGCCAGTTGGCGCGCCTGGGCACGGTGGGCATCCCGGTGGCGGGCACCGCCTTCAAGGTGATCGACGATGACGGCAACGAGCTGCCGCTGGGCGAGCGGGGCGAGCTGTGCATCAAGGGCCCGCAGGTGATGAAAGGTTACTGGCAGCAGCCCGAGGCCACGGCCCAGGCCCTGGATGCGGAAGGCTGGTTCAAGACTGGCGACATCGCGGTGATCGACCCGGACGGCTTCACCCGCATCGTCGACCGCAAGAAGGACATGATCATCGTCTCGGGTTTCAACGTGTACCCCAACGAGATCGAGGACGTGGTGATGGGCCACCCCAAGGTCGCCAACTGCGCAGCCATCGGCGTGCCGGACGAGCGTTCCGGCGAGGCGGTGAAGCTGTTCGTGGTGCCGCGCGAAGGCGGGCTGAGCGTGGATGAGCTGAAGGCCTACTGCAAGGCCAACTTTACCGGCTACAAGGTGCCCAAGCACATCGTGCTGCGCGAGTCGTTGCCGATGACACCGGTGGGCAAGATCCTGCGGCGGGAGCTGCGGGATATCGCTTGAGACCGAGTTGGATTCTTCGCGGGTGAACCCGCTCCCACAGGGGCTTGCAGTTCTCAAGGCCTGTGCAGTACCTGTGTGGGAGCGGGTTCACCCGCGAATGCTTTCAAACAGCTCTAGCAGGCTTTTTACAGCCCGATCTGCAACATTTTGGATAATTACTCTAAAAATGACCTGTATTGTTCATTGAGTCATTTTTGTGACCGTGAGGCCTGTTTTGGCCTCTAGGCGACCCCAGGCAAAGCTGTTACTCTCGGCCCGCTTTCAGATGATCCGGTTTGCAACGAGCCGTCATCTCATATCAATAATAAGCGCATCGACGCGTGAATCGAACTTCGCTGTTGCTGAAGGAGTGGGCTTCCATGATCGAACATTTTTGGAAGGATAAGTACCCAGCCGGGATTACGGCGGAAATCAATCCTGACGAATTCCCCAATATCCAGGCGGTACTCAAGCAATCCTGCCAACGCTTTGCCGACAAACCGGCCTTTAGCAACCTGGGCAAGACTATCACTTATGGCGAGCTGTATGCGCTGTCGGGGGCGTTTGCCGCCTGGTTGCAGCAGCATACCGACCTCAAGCCGGGTGACCGCATTGCCGTGCAGCTGCCTAACGTACTGCAATACCCGGTGGCGGTATTCGGTGCCATGCGTGCCGGGCTGATCGTGGTCAACACCAACCCGCTGTACACCGCACGGGAAATGGAACACCAGTTCAACGACTCCGGCGCCAAGGCCCTGGTGTGCCTGGCCAACATGGCCCACCTGGCCGAGAAGGTGGTGCCCAAGACCCAGGTCAGGCACGTCATCGTCACCGAAGTGGCCGACCTGCTGCCGCCGCTCAAGCGCCTGCTGATCAACAGCGTGATCAAGTATGTGAAGAAGATGGTACCGGCCTACAACCTGCCGCGTGCCGTACGCTTCAACGACGCACTGGCGCTGGGCAAGGGCCAGCCGGTGACCGAGGCCAATCCGCAGGCCAACGACGTGGCGGTGCTGCAGTACACCGGCGGCACCACCGGCGTGGCCAAGGGCGCGATGCTGACCCACCGCAACCTGGTGGCCAACATGCTGCAGTGCCGGGCACTGATGGGCGCCAACCTGCACGAGGGCTGTGAAATCCTCATCACCCCACTGCCGCTGTACCACATCTACGCCTTTACCTTCCATTGCATGGCCATGATGCTGATCGGCAACCACAACGTGCTGATCAGCAATCCGCGTGACCTGCCGGCCATGGTCAAGGAATTGGGCAAGTGGAAGTTCAGCGGCTTCGTCGGCCTCAACACCCTGTTCGTTGCCCTGTGCAACAACGAGGCCTTCCGCGCCCTGGACTTCTCGGCGCTGAAGATCACCCTGTCTGGTGGCATGGCCCTGCAGCTGAGCGTGGCCGAGCGCTGGAAGGCCGTGACCGGCTGCGCCATCTGCGAAGGCTATGGCATGACCGAGACCAGCCCGGTGGCCGCGGTGAACCCCTCAGAGGCCAACCAGGTCGGCACCATCGGCATTCCGGTGCCGTCCACCCTGTGCAAGGTCATCGACGATAACGGCAACGAGCTGCCGCTGGGCGAGGTGGGCGAGTTGTGCGTCAAGGGCCCGCAGGTGATGAAGGGCTACTGGCAGCGCGAGGAGGCTACCGCCGAGATCCTCGACAGCAATGGCTGGCTGAAGACCGGTGACATCGCCGTGATCCAGCCGGACGGCTACATGCGCATTGTCGACCGCAAGAAGGACATGATCCTGGTCTCGGGCTTCAACGTGTATCCCAACGAGCTGGAAGATGTGCTGGCGGCCCTGCCGGGCGTGCTGCAGTGCGCGGCCATCGGCGTGCCGGACGAGAAGTCCGGTGAAGTGATCAAGGTGTTCATCGTGGTCAAGCCGGGCATGACCGTGACCAAGGAACAGGTGATGGAGCACATGCGCGACAACGTCACCGGCTACAAGGTTCCGCGCCAGATCGAGTTCCGCGATGCGCTGCCGACCACCAACGTGGGCAAGATCCTGCGCCGCGAACTGCGCGATGAAGAGCTGAAGAAGCAGGGCTTGAAGAAGATCGCCTGATCGACCTCACCGGCCTCTTCGCGGGCACGCCCGCTCCCACAGGTATTGCGCCAAGCCAGAGGGCTGCGCTGTACCTGTGGGAGCGGGCGTGCCCGCGAATGCTTCAGCGCAGTTTCTCCAGCATCTGGTAGTACCACATCCCCGCCGCCAGCAGCGGGTTGCCCAGCAAATCCCCCATCGGCACCCGCACATGCTTGCACTGGGCAAAGGTGTCGAACTTCTCCAGCGTCCCGGTCAGCGCCTCGGCCATGATCTCGCCCATGATGTGGCTGGTGGCAATCCCGTGCCCCGAATAGCCCTGGCAATACCACACGTTGTCCGACAGCTTGCCCAACTGGGGGATGCGGTTGACCACGATGCCCATGGCGCAGCTCCACTGGAACTCGATCGGCACGCCTTTCAATGCCGGGAAGGTGCGCTCGATGCACGGGCGCAGTTCGCCTTCGATATCCCGTGAATCACGGCCGGAATAGTTGGCGCCACCGCCAAACAGCAGGCGCTTGTCGGCGGTCAGGCGGTAGTAGTCGAGCACGAAGCGGCAGTCGTACACCGCCAGGTCCTGCGGGTTGATCTGCTCGGCCAGTTCCCCCAGCGGTGCGGTGGTGACAATGCCGCCCATGGCCGGGAAGATCTTGCCCTTGAGCTGGCGCTTTTCCAGCTTGTGGTACACATCACCAGCCAGCATCACCTGGCGCGCCTCGACCCGCCCGTGAGCAGTGACCACCGCCGGGCGCGGGCCGTGGACGATGTCCAGCACTTCGGAGTTCTCGAAAATCAGCGCCCCCAGGCCATGGGCTGCACGGGCCTCGCCCAGGCACAGGTTGAGCGGGTGCAGGTGCAGGTTGCGCAGGTTCTTCAGCGCGCCCAGGTACAGCGGGCTTTGCAGGTGCTCGGCCATGCCGTTGCGGTCCAGCAGTTGCACCTGCTCGCCCATGCCGCGCCGCCGGGCCTCGGCTTCGAATGCGCGCAGCTCGTCCATGTGCGAGGGCTTCATCGCCGCATGCAGGTGGCCGCGCTTGAGGTCGCAGTCGATGCCGTAGCGCGCCACGCGCTGCTCGATCACCTGGTGCCCGCGCCAGCGCAAGTGCCAGATGAAGTCATCGACCTCGGCACCCAGGCGGTTACGCATCTGCGTGCGCATGGCTTCGTCGCCCGACAGGCTGCCGGTGACCTGGCCGCCGTTGCGCCCGCTGGCACCCCAGCCGATGCGGTTGGTTTCGACGATGGCCACTTTCAGGCCACGCTCGGCCAGTTCCACCGCCGTGGCCACGCCGGTGAAGCCGCCACCGATGATCGCCACATCCACCTGTACCGTGCCCTTGAGCTGCGGGTACTCGGTGTGGTCGTTGAGGGTGGCGCTGTAGTAGGACGGCGCGCGCTGCGCCGGGCCCTTGTTCAATGCTGCGTTCATGGGTGTTCCTTGTTAGGTGGGGGCTCAGGCCTGGTGCAGGTACCAGCGCCAGTCCTGCTCGCTGACTTCGGCCATGAACTGGCGGTACTCGGCGCGCTTGACCTTCAGGTACACGCCAAGGAAGTCCTCGCCCAGTGCTTCGCGAGCCCAGCTGGAATGCTGCAGGGCATCGAGAGCGGTCAGCCAGTCGGTGGGCAGGTGTTCGGTGGCCTGGGCATAGCCGTTGCCTTCTACCGGTGCCCCCGGGTCAAGTTGTTCACGGATGCCCCGGTGGCTGGCGGCAAGGATCGCCGCAGCGGCCAGGTAGGGGTTGGCGTCGGCGCCGCAGATGCGGTGCTCCACATGCCGGCTGTTGGCCGGGCCGCCCGGTATGCGCAGGCTCACGGTACGGTTGTCCACGCCCCAGGTCGGCGCCAGCGGTGCATAGCTGTTGGCCTGGAAGCGGCGGAACGAGTTGGCGTTGGGGCAGAACAGCAGCAGCGAGTCGCGCAGGTGGCGCAGCATGCCGGCCACGGCCTGGCGCAGCAGCGGGGTACCGGCCTTGTCCTCACTGGCGAACAGGTTGTTGCCGGCGCTGTCGGCCAGGCTCAGGTGCATGTGCATGCCGGTGCCGGCCAGTTGCGCGAACGGCTTGGCCATGAAGCAGGCCTGCATGCCATGGGCATGGGCCACGCCTTTGACCAGGCGCTTGTAGCGTACGGCCTGGTCCATCGCCTGCAGGGCGTCGCCGTGTTCGAGGGTGATTTCCACCTGGCCGGGAGCGTATTCCGAAATCGCCGTGCGGGCCGGGATGCCCTGGGCTTTGCAGGCGGCATAGAGGTCGGCGAGGAACGGCTCGATCTGCTCCAGTTCGCGCAGGCCATACACCTGGGTGGTGCGTGGGCGACCGCCATCGTTGTCCAGCGCCGGTTGCGGGCGGCCCTGGGCATCTGGTTGCTGGTCGAGCAGGTAGAACTCCAGCTCGCAGGCCATCACCGGATGGTAGTCGTCGGCTTTCAACGCCTCGATGGTTCGCAGCAGCACGTGGCGCGGGTCGGCGATGCTGGCCGGCAGGCCCTCGCTTGGGTGCATGCTCACCTGCACTGCGGCGGTCGGCACCCGGCGCCAGGGCAGGCGCACCAGGCTGCCTTCAAGCGGGTAGGCGCGGCAGTCGATATCGCCGACGTCCCACACCAGGCCGGAATTTTCCACGTCGTCGCCGTTCAGGGTCAGGCCGAGGATGGTGCTGGGCAGCGGCCGGCCGGTCTGGTACACGGCCAGCAGTTCCTCGCGGTGCAGCAGCTTGCCGCGCGGTACGCCGTTGGCGTCGAGGATGAACAGTTCGAACAGCTCGATATCGGGGTTGTCGGCCAGAAAACGGCTGGCCTGCTCTACGGGTGCAAAGTGCATGATGGATTCGCTCACGGGCGCACAGGACCACCGCGCATGCAGGCGGCCCGGCTGATTCAAACGGCCAGACGACGGCCGGGTTGGGTCACCAAGGCGTGAGCGAGAAATCCGGTGGGCGCGCGTGACGGCAGTGCCACAGGGCCCAGAAGGCAAGGATGATGTGGACCAGCGGATTTTCACCGGCACGGCGCCGGGCCTTCGGCAGCGAAGGGCGGGATAGCGGTGGGGCGATGGGCTGGACGGGAGTCATGCCTTTGATACTCACATGCGGCGTAAGGTTGATTAAAGCAGTGAATGGCAACCTTTACATCGCATTTGGCTAAACATATGTGCTGTTGCAACTGGCCTCTTCGCGGGTGAACCCGCTCCCACAGGATCGCATCAAGGCTGAGAGCTGTGGGGTACCTGTGGGAGCGGGTTTACCCGCGAAGAGGCCGGCACAGGCAGCAGAGAACCGACAAATCTGCGACAATCGCGCATCCTTCGAATGCCGATCATGAAAAAGCAGGCCCACCTGCATCACTAAAAAGCCCCATGACTGACCACGCCATCGACAAACTGCTGCAAAACCTCGACCACGCCATGATCGCCGACCGCCATCGCCTGCGCCGGCAATTGCACGAACTGCGCAAGCGCCCAGACGAGGCAAAGCTGGCGCAGTGGGTGGAAAAGGTCCAAGCGTCCTGCGCCCAGGTCACCGCGCGCCAGCAGAGCGTGCCGACCGTGCGCTACGACGACAGCCTGCCCATCGCTGCCAAGCGTGACGAAATCAAGAAGGCCTTGGCCGAACACCAGGTGCTGGTGATCGCCGGCGAAACCGGTTCGGGCAAGACCACCCAGTTGCCGAAGATCTGCCTGGAACTGGGCCGTGGCAGCCATGGCCTGATCGCCCACACCCAGCCACGCCGGATCGCCGCCCGCAGCGTTGCTGCGCGGGTCGCCGAAGAACTGGGCACGCCCCTGGGCGGGCTGGTCGGCTACCAGGTGCGCTTCGAGGACCAGAGCGACGCCAACACCCTGGTCAAGCTGATGACCGACGGCATCCTGCTGGCCGAAACCCAGCACGACCGTTTCCTCGAACGCTACGACACGATCATCGTCGACGAAGCCCATGAACGCAGCCTGAACATCGACTTCCTGCTCGGCTACCTGAAGACTCTGCTGCACCGTCGCCCGGACCTGAAGCTGATCATCACCTCGGCTACCATCGACCTGGAACGCTTCTCCAAACACTTCGACGGCGCACCGATCATCGAGGTGTCCGGGCGTACCTTCCCGGTGGAAACCTGGTACCGCCCGCTGACCAGCGAGCAGGACGAGGAGGGCAACCAGATCGAGGACGACCTCACCGTCGACCAGGCCATCCTCGCCACGCTGGATGAGCTGGCGCACCACGAGCGGAGTGAGGGCAAGGGCCCCGGCGATGTACTGATCTTCCTGCCGGGCGAGCGGGAGATCCGCGATGCCGCCGAGATCTTGCGCAAGGCGCAACTGCGCCATACCGAGATCCTGCCGTTGTACGCGCGCCTGTCGCCGGCCGAGCAGCAGCGCATCTTCCAGCCGCACACCGGGCGCCGCGTGGTGCTGGCCACCAACGTCGCGGAAACCTCGCTGACCGTGCCTGGCATCCGCTATGTGATCGACACCGGTACCGCGCGCATCAGCCGCTACAGCTACCGCGCCAAGGTCCAGCGCCTGCCCATCGAGGCCGTGTCGCAGGCCAGTGCCAACCAGCGCAAGGGCCGCTGTGGCCGGGTCGAGCCGGGCATCTGCGTGCGCCTGTACAGCGAAGAGGATTTCAACAGCCGGCCGGCGTTCACCGACCCGGAGATCCTGCGCACCAACCTGGCGGCGGTGATCCTGCAGATGCTGCACCTGCGCCTGGGCGCGATCGACGCCTTCCCGTTCATCGAGCCGCCGGATGGCAAGGCCATCAGCGACGGTTTCAACCTGCTGCAGGAGCTGTCGGCGGTCAACCGCGAGAACCAGCTGACGCCGATCGGCCGCCAGCTGGCGCGCCTGCCGATTGACCCGCGGTTGGGCCGCATGCTGCTCGAAGGCGCCCGCCTGGGCAGCCTGCAGGAAGTGCTGATCGTCACCAGTGCGCTGTCGGTGCAAGACCCGCGCGAACGCCCGCCGGAGCGTCAGCAGGCCGCCGACCAGGCCCACGCGCAATGGAAGGACGTGGATTCCGACTTCGCCGCGCTGGTCAACCTGTGGCGTGGCTTCGAGGAACAGCGCCAGGCGCTGACCGCCAACCCGCTGCGCAACTGGTGCCGCAAGAACTTCCTGAATTACCTGCGCCTGCGCGAATGGCGCGATGCCCATCGCCAGCTGGCGCTGATCTGCCGTGACCTGCAACTGACGGTGAACAAGGACCCGTCCGACTACCCGAAAATGCACAAGGCCATTCTCAGCGGCCTGCTCAGCCAGATCGGCCAGAAGACCGAAGAGGGCGACTACCAGGGCGCCCGCCAGCGGCGCTTCTGGGTGCACCCGTCGTCGGGCCTGGGGCGCAAGCGCCCGCAGTGGGTGATGGCTGCCGAACTGGTCGAAACCACCAAGCTGTACGCACGCATGGTGGCCAGGATCGAGCCGGACTGGATCGAGCCGCTGGCCGGCCACCTGGTCAAGAAGAACCACTTCGAGCCGCACTGGGAGAAGAAGCGCGGGCAGGTGGTGGCCTACGAGCAGATCACCCTGTACGGCCTGATCCTGGTCGGCCGTCGACCGGTGCATTTCGGCCCGATCGACCCGGTCACCTCGCGCGAGCTGTTCATCCGCGAAGGCCTGGTGCGTGGCGAAATCCAGTCGCGGGCCAAGTGCCTGGCGGCCAACAAGCGCCTGCTGGAAGAGCTCGACGAACTGGAGGCCAAGGCCCGCCGCCGTGACATCCTCGCCGACGAAGAGACGCTGTACGCCTTCTACGAAGCGCGCCTGCCGGCGGAAATCCACCAGACCGCGACCTTCGACAGCTGGTACCGCATGGGCAGCCAGAAGGACGCCAACCTGCTGATCATGCGCGAGGAAGACGTGCTGGCCCGTGAGGCCAGCGAAGTCACCGCCGCGCAATACCCCGACAGCATGCAGGTGGGCGAGCTGCGCCTGCCGCTGAGCTACCACTTCGAGCCCGGCCACCCCCGCGATGGCGTGACCGTACGGGTGCCGGCACCGCTGCTGCCGAGCCTGCCGGGCGAGCGCCTGGAATGGCTGGTGCCGGGCCTGCTGGAAGCCAAGTGCGTGGCGCTGGTGCGCAACCTGCCCAAGGCCCTGCGCAAGAACTTCGTGCCGGTGCCGGACTTCGTCAAGGCCTCGCTGGCGCGCATGACCTTTGGCCAGGGCGCATTGCCGCAGGCCCTGGGCCAGGAGCTGCTGCGCATGACCGGCGCCCGTGTGCCTGACGAGGCCTGGGACGAGTCGGTCAACCTGGTTGAAGGCCACCTGCGCATGAACATCGAAGTGGTCGACGGCCAGGGCAAGTTCCTGGGTGAAGGCCGCGACCTGGCCGAGCTGACCGCGCGCTTTGCCGCCGCCAGCCAGGCAGCGCTGGCCGTGCCGCGTGACGCCAAGAGCGAGCAACCGGTGCAGGCCAAGGCTTTCAGCGAGGTGAAGCAGACCGCGCAGCAGAAGATCGCCGGCCTGTCGATGACCGTGTACCCGGCGCTGGTGGAGGAGGGCGGCACCGTGCGCGAGGGGCGCTTCTCGACTCAGGCCGAAGCCGAGTTCCAGCACCGCCGCGCCTTGCAGCGCCTGTTGCTGCAGCAGTTGGCCGAGCCGGCCAAGTACCTGCGCGGCAAGCTGCCGGGACTGACCGAGCTGGGCCTGCTGTACCGGGAAATGGGCCGGGTCGAGGCGCTGGTCGAGGATATTCTGCTGGCCAGCCTGGACAGCTGCATCCTTGAAGGCGAACAGCCGCTGCCACGCGATGGTGCGGCCCTGGCTGGCCTGGCCGAGCGCAAGCGCGGCAGCTGGGCCGAGCATGCCGAGCGCCTGGCACGGCAGACGTTGGAAGTGCTGAAGCTGTGGCATGGGCTGCAGAAGCGCTTCAAGGGCAAGATCGACCTGAGCCAGGCGGTGGCGCTGAACGACATCAAGCAACAGCTGGGCAACCTGGTGTACCCGGGCTTCGTGCGCGAAACCCCCGGGGCCTGGTTCAAGGAGCTGCCGCGTTACCTCAAGGCGGTGGAACTGCGCCTGGAGAAGCTGGGTTCGCAGGTGCAGAAGGACCGGGTGTGGAGCGGCGAGCTGGCCAACCTGTGGGCGCAGTACAAGGCCCGTGCCGACAAGCATGCCCAGGAAGGCAAGCGCGATGAACAGTTGACCCTGTACCGCTGGTGGCTGGAGGAATATCGGGTGTCGCTGTTCGCCCAGCAGTTGGGGACCAAGGTGCCGATTTCCGACAAGCGATTGAGCAAGCAATGGAGCCAGGTGGAGGGCTAAACTTCCGCAGATGTGGCAATATTGATGCAATTTGGGGCCGCTTTGCGGCCCCTTCGCGGGCACGCCCGCTCCCACAGGTGATGTGCAAGGTTCGCTGCCTGTGCTGTACCTGTGGGAGCGGGCGTGCCCGCGAACGAGGGCGCAGCCCTCGCCTTTAAATTGGCACTAAAGTGCCATTAACCTGTCATGTTTCCAGCCAGCGCCCCGTGGCGATGGCCTTTGACCAGAGGAACGACCGTGCATAACGTCGTGATCAGCGGCACCGGCCTGTACACCCCGGCCCAGAGCATTTCCAACGAAGAACTGGTGGCTTCCTTCAACACCTGGTCGCAGCAGTTCAACCAGGACAACGCCGCTGCCATCGAGCGCGGTGAAGTCGAAGCGGCGCCGCTGTCCGACGCGGCGTTCATCGAAAAGGCCTCGGGCATCAAGAGCCGCTTCGTCATGGACAAGGCCGGCATCCTCGACCCGCAGCGCATGAAACCGCGCCTGCCCGAGCGCTCCAACGACGAACCGTCGGTGCTCTGCGAAATGGCCGTGGCCGCTGCCCGCCAGGCCTTGGAGCGCGCCGGCCGCAGCGCTGCCGATGTCGACGGGGTGATCGTCGCCTGCTCCAACCTGCAGCGCCCGTACCCGGCCATCGCCATCGAAGTGCAGCAGGCGCTGGGTATCCAGGGCTTTGCCTTCGACATGAACGTGGCCTGTTCGTCGGCCACTTTCGGCATCCAGACTGCCGCCAACAGTGTGGCCCTGGGGCAGGCGCGTGCGGTGCTGATGGTCAACCCGGAGGTGTGCACCGGCCACCTGAACTTCCGTGACCGTGACAGCCACTTCATCTTTGGTGATGCCGCCACCGCGGTGTTGCTCGAACGTGCCGACAAGGCCACCTCGGCGCACCAGTTCGATATCGTCAGCAGCAAGCTGTGGACCGAGTTCTCCAACAACATCCGCAACAACTTCGGCTTCCTCAACCGCGCGGCGGAAGAGGGCGAGGGCGCGGCGGACAAGCTGTTCATCCAGGAAGGCCGCAAGGTGTTCCGCGAGGTGTGCCCGAAGGTGGCCGAGCTGATCGGTGAGCACCTGCAGGAAAACGGGCTGCAACCAGGCGATGTGAAACGCTTCTGGCTGCACCAGGCCAACCTCAGCATGAACCACCTGATCGTCAAGAAACTGCTGGGGCGTGAAGTGGCCGAGGAAGATGCACCGGTGATTCTCGACCGTTATGCCAATACCAGTTCGGCGGGGTCGGTGATTGCTTTCCACCTGTACCAGGACGACCTGGCCAAGGGCTCGCTGGGGGTGTTGAGCTCGTTTGGTGCGGGGTACTCGATTGGTAGCGTGATCCTGCGCAAGCGCTGATTGAGCGCAAGCCAGTACCGGCCTCTTCGCGGGTGAACCCGCTCCCACAGGGACACCACAGCATTCGAATCTGTGATATCCCTGTGGGAGCGGGTTTACCCGCGAAGAGGCCGGTGCATTTGTCACAGGCAAAAAAAGCGGGAAATGCCGGATGGGGTCGGCATTTCCCGCTTCAGCTGAAGCAGTGCAGGGTGTCGCTTAGAACTTGGCTTCCAGGTCTACCTGCAGCGTGTCTACGTCAGCATCGCTGTTCGGCAGGTTGGAGAAGTCGGTCTTGGCCATCATGTAGGCCGCGCCGAGGGCGAAGTTCTTGTCGATTTCGTAACCCACCTTGAACTTGTGGCCACGGGAACCGGTGAAGCCGTTACCGAAGTCGGAGTCGGTGAACAGGCTGACTACACCGTTACGCTGCACGTCGCGGTAGTTGTAGTCCAGGCTCCAGGCACCGATCTTGCTCTTCAGGCCAGCCAGCCAGGCCTTGTCCTTGCCATCGGTGCTTTCGGTGTTCTTGACGAACTGGCCGTAGGCCGACAGCGGGATGGCGAAGCCGGTGAAGTCGACCTGGCCGAAACCTTCCACCAGCTGGAACTCGTTGGTGGTGTTGCCCAGCGAACGCAGGGCAGCAGATTCCTTGTCGTTGTCGTAGCCGTAGATGCTGCCACCGACGGTGACCTTGACGGTGTCAGCCGCGTTGAACTTGGTACCCAGCTGGGCCGCGTACAGTTGTGCGTCGTGCTTGAACTGCACGCCGTCGCCGTCGACGTTGTCCTTCAGGTTGTAGTGGCCGATGCTGCCGAACACTTCGGCCGGGCCGAGGTTGGTCTTGTAGGTCGCGGCCAGGCCTTCCGGGTTGATGTCGCTGTCCCAGATGATGTCGCCCATGCTCACCCATGGCTGCAGCATCTTGCCGCCGATCAGGTGCAGGTTCGGGACGGCAGTCGGGTGCCAGTCGAGGTAGGCCAGGTCAACCCACAGCGATTTCTTCTCGAAGTAGTTGTCCAGGCTCTGGTTGGTCGAGCGGGCATCGGCGCTGCTGCCGGTGGCCACACGCACGCCGGCGTCGACCTGCGGGTTGATCTCGCTGTAGAAGCCGACACGGGCACGTACACGTTCACGGTCCTGGTTGCCGCTGCGAGCGATCGGGTCGTCGACGTTGACGTCTTCGTAACGCAGGCGCACATCACCCTTGATCTGAGTCTTGGCGGCCCATGCCACTTTCTGTTCAAAGGAGCTCATCCGTTCGGACTGAGCTTTCTGAGCGGCCTTTTCCTTGGTTTCTTGAGCCAGGTCCGCCTGCAGTTCGTTGTACTGCGCCTGGTTGATCGAGCCATTGGCGCGGAGCATTTCGAGCAGCTTGGCGTCGACAGCTGCACTGGCCGGAGTACTCAGAGCCAGCATCATGCCGGTGAGGCTCACTCCGGTAAGTGTAGAAACAAGACGCATAAGGTTCTCCCTGTTGAATAAGATGGGGGAGGCTCAAGCGCCCGCCCCGTGTTGGCATGTCTTCGGAAAGGGCCTGAATAGACAGGTTCTGGGGTTCCGGAAAACAGGCGCAAGTATTGCGGGGGCGAATGACAGATTAATGTCGAATTAGTGGCACTGCGGTTAAGTAATTGAGAATGAAAGGATCTGGCCCGGCGTTGGTGATTTGAGTGACGGGCCTTCCTTGGGGATACTGGGTACCTTGAGACAGCGAGCCAAAACCGTGACCAGCCTGTATAGCCTTGCCCATTTGCGTGATCTTCCGGCGGCCACCTGGGATGCCCTGGTGCCGGCCGGCCAACCGTTCCTGCGCCATGCGTTTCTCAGTGCCATGGAGGACAGCGGCAGCGTCGCACGCAGCACCGGCTGGGCCGCCGAGCACCTGGTGCTGGAGCGGGACGGGCAGGTACGGGCACTGCTGCCGGCGTACCGCAAATGGCACTCGTTTGGCGAGTACGTGTTCGACCATGGCTGGGCCGATGCCTGTGAGCGGGCCGGCATCGCCTACTACCCCAAGCTGCTGGGTGCCGTGCCGTTCAGCCCGGTCAGCGGCCCGCGCCTGCTCGCCGCCGACCCAGCCGATGGCTTGCTGGTGCTGCAGGCGTTGCCGGAGTATCTGGGCAAGGGTGGGCTGTCTGGCGCGCACATCAATTTCACCGAGCCGGCGCTGGACGAACAACTGGCCAGCCAGCCGGGCTGGATGGAGCGCCTGGGTTGCCAGTTCCATTGGCGCAACCACGGCTACCGCGACTTCCAGGATTTTCTCGACAGCCTGAGTTCGCGCAAGCGCAAGCAGATGCGCAAGGAACGTGAACAGGTGGCCGGGCACGGCATTGAGTTCCGCTGGTACCGTGGGGGAGAACTGGATGAGGCGCAGTGGGATTTCGTCTACCGCTGCTACGCCAACACCTATGCGGTGCGCCGCCGTGCGCCCTATCTGACACGCGCGTTTTTCAGCCTGCTGGCAGAACGCATGCCCGAGGCGTTGCGTGTGGTGATGGCGCGGCAGGGTGGGCGTGATGTGGCCATGGCCCTGAGCCTGGTGGGGGGCGACAGCCTGTTTGGCCGCTACTGGGGGTGCCTGGATGAATTCGACCGGCTGCATTTCGAAACCTGTTTCTACCAGGGCATGGACTTTGCCATTGCCGAGGGGTTGCAGCGCTTCGATGCCGGGGCGCAGGGGGAGCACAAGCTTATTCGCGGGTTCGAACCGGTGCTGACGCGGTCGTGGCACTACCTGCTGCACCCGGGGTTGCGGCGGGCGGTGGAGGATTTTCTGGTGCAGGAGCGGGAAGGGGTGCGGGCCTATGCCGAGGAAGCCCGGGGGATGTTGCCCTATCGCCGGGACTGATCCATTCATATTGCCTGTGCCGGCCCTTTCGCGGGTGAACCCGCTCCCACAGGTACTGCACAGACCGTGAAATTTGTGCGGTCCCTGTGGGAGCGGGTTCACCCGCGAAGAGGCCAGTACAGGAATCAGTCGACCCCGACAAACCCCCCGGTCTGGTGATGCCACAACCGGGCATACAACCCTTGCTGCTCCAGCAGTTCACTGTGGCTGCCACTTTCTACAATCCGCCCCTTGTCCAGCACCACCAGCCGGTCCATCCGCGCAATGGTGGACAGCCGGTGGGCAATGGCGATCACTGTCTTGCCCTGCATCAGCGTCTCCAGGCTTTCCTGGATCGCTGCCTCCACCTCCGAGTCCAGCGCCGAGGTGGCCTCGTCCATGATCAGTATCGGCGCATTCTTCAACAGCACCCGGGCAATGGCGATACGCTGGCGCTGCCCGCCCGACAACTTGACCCCGCGCTCGCCCACGTGGGCATCGAAGCCGGTGCGGCCCAGGGCATCCGACAGCTGCGGGATGAACTCGTCAGCCCGCGCCCGGCGTACTGCTTCGAGCAGCTCGGCCTCGCTGGCACCGGGGCGGCCATACAGCAGGTTGTCGCGGATCGAGCGGTGCAGCAGCGAGGTGTCCTGGGTGATCATGCCGATCTGCGCGCGCAGGCTGGCCTGGCTTACCTCGGCAATGTCCTGGCCGTCGATGAGGATGCGCCCGCCCTGCACGTCGTACAGCCGTAGCAGCAGGTTGACCAGGGTCGACTTGCCCGCCCCGGACGGGCCGATCAGGCCGATCTTCTCGCCCGGTCGGATGTCCAGGTCTAGCCCTTCGATCACATTGGCGGCCTTGCCGTAATGGAAGTCCACATCATCGAAACGCACCGCGCCGCGGCTGACCTTGAGCGCTGGCGCGTTGGGCCGGTCGGTGACGGTGACCGGCTGGGCGATGGTCTGCAGGCCGTCCTGGACCATGCCGATGTTTTCGAAGATGCCGTTGACCACCCACATGATCCAGCCCGACATGTTGACGATGCGGATCACCAGACCGGTGGCCAGGGCGATGGCGCCGACGGTGATCAGCGACTGGCTCCACAACCACAGCGCCAGACCGGTGGTGGCGACCACCAGCAAGCCGTTGAGGGTGGTGATGACCACGTCCATGCTGGTGACCACGCGCGCTGCCAGCTGGGTTTTCTCGGTCTGTTCGCTGATCGCTTCGCGGGCGTACTGCTGTTCGTAGTCGGTATGGGCGAACAGCTTGAGGGTGGCGATGTTGGTGTAGCCATCGACGATTCGCCCCATCAGCTTGGAGCGGGCATCGGAGGAAATAACCGAACGTTCCTTCACCCGTGGCACAAAGTAGTACAGCGCGGCGATGTAGCCGATGATCCACAGCAGCAGCGGCAGCATCAGGCGCCAGTCGGCCTCGGCGAACAGCACCAGCGAGGTGATGGCGTAGATCAGCACATGCCACAGCGCATCCACCGCCTGCACGGCGGAGTCGCGCAGCGAGTTGCCGGTCTGCATGATGCGCTGGGCGATGCGCCCGGCGAAATCGCTCTGGAAGAAGTTCAGGCTCTGCTTGAGCACATAGGTGTGGTTTTGCCAGCGGATCAGGCTGGTCATGCCGGGGTTGATGGTCTGGTGCACCAGCAGATCGTGCAGGCCGAAGAACACCGGCCGCAGCAGCAGGATCACCACCAGCATCCAGATCAGCTCGCCACTGTGCTCACTGAAGAAGTTGGCATTGGGTGTGCCCTGGGCCAGGTCGATGATGCGGCTCAGGTAGCTGAACATCGCCACCTCGATCAGTGAGGCGAACAGGCCGACCACCAGCAGGGCGAGAAAGCTCGGCCACACCTGGCGCAGGTAATACAGGTAGAACGGCCAGACCTGGCCGGGCGGCGACTCGCTGGGCGCGTCGCGGAAGATGTCGATCAGTTGTTCGAAACGGCGGTACAGCATGGGTGACGACACTCCTGTTTCATCCGGCCCTCAGGCGGTTTCACGTCCCTGTGAAGCCTGCGGTCAGTCGATGCGTTTGGCCGACTTGATGTAGACCGGGTCGGCCGGTACATCGCGCATGCCTTTCTTGATGGTGGTTGGCGAATTGACGATCTGGTCAACCACCTCCATGCCCTTGGTCACCTTGCCGAACACGGCATAGCCACGGTCACGCCCAGGGTTGAGGAAGTCGTTGTCGGCCACGTTGATGAAGAACTGGCTGGTGGCCGAGTTCGGGTCCTGGGTACGGGCCATGGCCAGCGTGCCACGGGTGTTCTGCAGGCCGTTGCCGGCTTCGTTGGTGATCGGGGCGCGGGTGTTCTTCTGCACCATCTGGTCGGTGAAGCCACCGCCCTGGACCATGAAGCCCGGGATTACACGGTGGAAGATGGTGTTGTTGTAGAAGCCGCTGTCGACGTACTCGAGGAAGTTCTTGGTACTGACCGGCGCCTTCTCGGCATTCAGCTCGATTTCGACCTGGCCGAAGCTGGTGTCCAGCAATACGTGCGGGGTCTTGTCGGAGGCCATGACGCTGGTGGCGAAGGCGACCGAGCAGGCGGTGAGCAGGAGTTTTTTCAGCATGGGCTCAAAGATCCTTGAGAGGTGGAAGCGGCTGCAAGGAATTGCAGCAGGGTCTGGTTGAAGACCTCGGGTTGGTCGAGGGGTGTAGCGTGCCGGGAATCGTCGATGACCACCAGCCTGGCGTGAGGCATCAGGGCGACGTAGCGCTGCTTCAGTTGTATCGGCGTGTAATCGTGGTCGGCGGCAACCACCAGGGTAGGACAGTGGATCTGCCCGATGCGTTCCTGCACGCCCCAGTCGACGATGGCGTCGAAGCTCTTGAGGTAGGCGCGCTTGTCGTTGCGTGCCCAGCGCTGGGCCATTTTCTGCCGCAGTTCGGCCTGCTGCGGTTTGGGAAACAGCCGCTCGGCCAGGCCCTTGCCGACGGTTTCGACACTGAGCAGGCGCGCCAGGCCCCAGCGCTTGAGCCACCACAGCCAGTCATTGCGGGTGCGGCGCTTGACCTCGGGGGCGCTGTTGACGATGCACAGGCTGCGCAGCCATTGCGGGTGGTCGACGGCAAACTGGAAGCCGACCATGCCGCCCATGGACAGGCCGACGAAGTGCACGGGGCCGGTGTGCAGGTGTTCGAGCAGGGCCAGCAGGTCGGCACTGAAGGTGGCGATCTGGTAACCGTCGCGTGGCTTGTCGGAGCGGCCGTGGCCACGGATGTCCATGAGGATTACTCGGTAGTGGCGGCTGAGCACCGGCACCTGCAGCTCCCAGTCCTGGCAGCTGGAGCCCAGGCCATGCAGCAATACCAAGGGTTCGCCCTGGCCATATTCCTCGTAATGCAGTGCGCATCCTTCGTGTTCGAAATAGGCCATGGGCGCGGTCCTCTCAGGCTTGTGGGGGGGCTGCGAAGGGCACGTCCAGTGGGGCGGTGTCGAAATTGCGCAGCAGGTCGATGAGAATCTGCGTGGCCGGGCCCAAGGTCTTCTCTTTGCTCGAATAAAGGTAGAACAGTGGGTGGCGGCTGCCACCCTGATCCAGCGGCAACGGCTTGAGCACGCCTTCGCGCAGCTCGCGCTCGATCATGTGCCGGGGCAGCCAGGCAAAGCCCAGGCCGCTGCTGACGAAGGTAGCGGCGGTGCCCAGGCTGCCGACGGTCCAGCGCTGCTCGGCACCCAGCCAGCCGACATCGCGCGGCTGAGCGCGGCCGGAGTCGCGGATTACCACCTGCAACTGGCTTTCCAGGTCCTGGAAGGTCAGCTCGCGGCCCAGGCGGTGCAGGCTGTGTTCGGGGTGGGCAACGGCGACGAACTCCACCGCGCTCAGTTCGGCGCCCAGGTAGCCGCCGATGCTGTAGCTGCTGATGGCCAGGTCGGCGATGCCTTCGTGCATCACTTCCTCGACGCCAGACAGCACTTCTTCACGCAGGCGCACGCGGCAGCCGCGGCTCTGCGGCATGAACGCGGCCAGGGCGCGTACCAGGCGGGCGCTGGGGTAGGCGGCATCGACCACCAGGCGTACCTCGGCCTCCCAACCCTGTTCCATGTGGTGGGCGAGGTCTTCGAGCTGGCTGGCCTGCTTGACCAGATGGCGGGAGCGGCGCAGCAGGACATTGCCGGCTTCGGTGAGCACCGCCTTGCGGCCGTCGATGCGCAGCAGCGGCACGCCCAGTTGCTCCTGCATGCGGGCCACGGTGTAGCTGACCGATGACTGCGAGCGGTGCAGTGCCTCGGCGGCCTGGGCAAACCCGCCGTGATCGACCACTGCTTGCAGGGTTCGCCACTGGTCAAGGGTTACGCGCGGCGCTTTCATCTTTCGCTCCTGTTGTCCTAAGCTGCGCTCTTTCAAGGAGAGCGGCCCATGAAGAAATGTTGTGCGGCAATACTGATGTGCCTGCCCCTCGGGGCCATGGCTTATCCCATCGACGTGGAGAAGGAACTGACCGGGGTCAAACTCGACTACACCGCCTATGACACGGCCTATGACATTGGCGCCATCACCCTCAACAACTATGGGCAGGTACCGGCCGCGTGCAAGGTGACCTTCCGAAACGGCCCGGAAGCACCACGGGTGCGCCGGGTGATGGTACCGGCCGGGAAAAGTGTCGATGTCACCGCCAAGTTCAACCGGCAGATCATCAAACTACGGATCGCCTTGAACTGCACTGCAGAATAAGCTGATAAATCGATAGATTGAACCCTTTTTTTACGCTTTTTTATCGATAGGTCAAGCCGTAATCTCACCTCCATCGAATCGCAACCCTTTTTGCCGATGGAGGCACCCCCAATGTCCCGCGTACTGATCATCGAAAGCAGCGCCCGCCAGCAGGATTCCGTTTCCCGTCAGCTGACCCGTGATTTCATCCAGCAGTGGCAGGCCGCCCACCCGGCCGATCAGATCAGCGTGCGCGACCTGGCAGTGAACCCGGTGCCGCACCTGGACGCCAACCTGCTGGGTGGCTGGATGAAGCCTGAAGAACAGCGCAGCGCTGCCGAACTGGAAGCGCTGGCCCGATCCAACCAACTGACTGATGAATTGCTTGCTGCCGATGTGCTGGTGATGGCTGCGCCGATGTACAACTTCACCATCCCCAGCACCCTCAAGGCCTGGCTGGACCACGTGCTGCGTGCCGGCATCACCTTCAAGTACACCCCCACCGGCCCGCAGGGCTTGCTGACCGGCAAGCGCGCCATCGTCCTGACGGCCCGTGGCGGCATCCACGCCGGTGCCACCAGCGACCACCAGGAACCGTACCTGCGCCAGGTAATGGCCTTCATCGGCATTCACGATGTCGACTTCATCCATGCCGAAGGCCTGAACATGAGCGGCGAGTTCCACGAGAAGGGCGTCAACCAGGCCAAGGCCAAGCTGGCGGCGGTGGCCTGAAGCTTAGCGAATTCCCAACCCTGACACCTGTTGTTGCTCCTTTGGGTGTACCTGCCCGGCCCGCATGGCCGGGCTTTTTTATGCCTGTGAATTTTGTGGGGGCCTGTGCCGGCCTCTTCGCGGGTAAACCCGCTCCCACAGGAATATCACGGCACCTGAGATCAGTGGTGTCCCTGTGGGAGCGGGTTGACCCGCGAAGAGGCCGGCACAGCCCCACATTCCTCATGGTTGAACTCATTCATCGCAACCCGCTAAGGTCGCGGCCTTGATCCACGAGAGGCAACCATGGGCTACCTGATAATCGTCGCGCTGATCCAGGCGTTTTCCTTCAGCCTGATCGGCGAGTACCTGGCCGGGCACGTCGACAGCTACTTTGCCGTGCTCGCGCGCGTGGTGCTGGCTGGCCTGGTGTTCCTGCCGCTGACTCGCTGGCGCCAGGTCGAGCCGCGCTTCATGCGCGCGATGCTGCTGATCGGTGCGCTGCAGTACGGCATCACCTACGTCTGCCTGTACCTGAGCTTTCGCGTGCTCACCGTGCCGGAGGTGCTGCTGTTCACCATCCTCACGCCGTTGCACGTGACGCTGATCGAAGACGCCATGAACCGGCGCTTCAACCCGTGGGCCCTGGTGGCAGCGCTGGTGGCGGTGGCCGGCGCGGCGGTGATCCGCTTCGACACCATCAGCGGCGAGTTCTTCATCGGCTTCCTGCTGCTGCAACTGGCCAACTTCACCTACGCCGCCGGCCAGGTGCTGTACCGCCACCTGGTAGCACGCCACCCCAGCGACTTGCCGCACTACAAGCGTTTTGGCTACTTCTACCTGGGCGCGTTGATCGTGGTGTTGCCGGCCTTCCTGCTGTTTGGCAACGTCCAGCACCTGCCAACCACCAACGTGCAGTGGCTGGTGCTGCTGTTCCTGGGGCTGTGCCCGACGGCGCTGGGCCTGTACTGGTGGAACAAGGGCGCGTGCCTGGTATCTGGGGCCACGCTGGCGGTGATGAACAACCTGCATGTGCCGGTAGGGCTGCTGCTCAATCTGCTGATCTGGAACCAGGACGAACCACTGGGCAGGCTGTTCATCGGCGGGGCGGTGATCCTGGCGTCGGTGTGGATGAGCCGCCTGGGTACCCTGACGTTATCAAGCAAGCCATGGCGCAGTCAGCTATGACGCGTTCGTTACTGAACCCAAATCCCGCCGGTACCTACCCGATAATCATGAAAATAAAATCGGGAGACCGGCGTGAAGCTAGAAACGCGAAGTATCGAATTTGTCCCACACGCTGAGCGTTATGGCACGCCTAAACGATTGTTCACCATCTGGTTCAGCTCCAACTTCCAGATAACCGCCCTGATGGTCGGCACCCTGGGCGTGGCCTCGGGGCTGAGCCTGGGCTGGACCTTGCTGGGCCTGTTGGTCGGCAACCTGATCGGCACCGTGTTCATGGCCGCGCACTCTGCCCAGGGGCCACACCTGGGCGTGCCACAGATGATCCAGAGCCGGGCCCAGTTCGGTGTCCATGGCGCGGCGCTCCCGCTGCTGGTGATGGTCACCGCCGCAGTCCTGTTCCTCGCCGCCAGCGGCGTGCTGATGCGCAATGCCCTGCAGGCTCTGGTGCCCATGAGCGATGACCAGGCGATCGTGGTGGTCGGCTTGCTGACCTTTGTCATCGGCTTTGTCGGCTACGAACTCATCCACCGCCTCGGGGCGTGGATGAGCCTGTTGTCCACCTTGGTTTTTGCTGGTGCCCTGGTGCTGATTCTGCTGCACTCCGGCGACATGGCAACCACAACGGCGGTGAGTACCGGCTTTTCGTTCACCGCGTTCAACCTGATCGTTGCCCAGTCGGCCTCGTGGACGCTGGGGTATGGCCCGTATGTGGCCGATTACTCGCGCTACCTCCCGGCCAACGTCAACCCGCGCGCCACGTTCTGGGCCACCTATTGCGGTTGTGCGCTGGGCTCCTTCGCCATGATGGCATTGGGCGCGCTGGTAGCCGTGGAGCTGCCCTCGGCACTGGGGCATGACCCGGCCACAGCCATTGCCGCGTTGTTTGGCCCGTGGGCGCCGTTGGCGCTGGCAGTGATTGCGCTGGGGGTGATCCAGTACAACGTCCTGTGCCTGTACAGTGCCTACATGTCGTCGGTCACGATCTTTGGCGCCTTCAAGACCATCCGGCGCGTGACCGCGACTGCCAAGGCCCTGGTAATGGCTGGCCTGACCGCAGCGGCAACGGTGATCGCCATCGCCACCCAGTACAATTTCGATACGTTCTTTGCCGACATCCTGATCGGCCAGCTGTACCTGCTGATTCCATGGAGCGCGATCAACCTGGTGGATTACTACTGGGTGTGCCGCGGCCACTATGATGTGGGGGCGCTGTATGACGCCAAGGGGCGTTATGGCTGCTTCAATCGTCGAAGCCTGGCGGTGTACGCCGTGTCGATCATCGGTACCATCCCGTTCATGAAGCTGTCGTTCTACACGGGCTTCGTGGCCGAGTGGCTGGGGGCGGACATCAGTTGGGCGATGGGGTTGATCCTGGCTGGCGCGCTGTATTGCATGGTCCATGGACGCGAGAGCAAGCCGCTTTCGACAACCTGGAATGCGCACCCCTGACTCGGCCTTGGCACGGAAAGGGGCTGCTTAAACACCCCTCAGGCGTAATGCCTGTCAATCAAGCAATTTGGGGCCGCTTTGCGGCCCATCGCCGGCAAGCCAGCTCTCATTGAACTGCACATAACTCATTGAATTAGCAGGGGCCCTGTGGGAGCGGCTTTAGCCGCGAACACCGGCGCAGCCGGTGCCATGCACCGCGTTGGATTCTTCGCGGCTAAAGCCGCTCCCACAGGGTGCGCGGATTGCTTGCAATTTCAGTTATCTACGCGACAGCGCAGCCCAAAGGGCTGGGCGATGGGCTGCGAAGCAGCCCCGGCAATCTCAAGCCTCGCTCATTTCTTCCAGCCGACGCGGCACAGGCTCTTGCGATACACGCCCGCTCAACCCCACCCGCATGTCGTTGCCACTCGGCTGCTGATACAGGCTCAAGCCAAACTCCGGCAACACCGCCAGCAGGTAATCGAAGATATCCCCCTGAATCCGCTCGTAATCCGCCCACACCGTGGTGGTGGTAAAGCAGTAGATCTCCAGCGGTACGCCCTCGGCGGTGGTCTGCATCTGCCGCACCATGCAGGTCATGTTCGGGTGCACGTTGGGGTGGTTCTTCAGGTAGGCCAGGGCAAACGCGCGGAAGGTGCCGATATTGGTGAGCTTGCGGCGGTTGGCCGACAGCTCGGCCACCGGCCCCATGGCCTCGTTCCAGCGCTGCAGTTCCTGGCGCTTGGCGGCCAGGTAGTCGGCCAGCAGGTGCACCTGGCTCAGGCGATGTTCCTCTTCGCGGGTGAGAAAGCGCACCCCGGCCGCATCGATGAACAGGCTGCGCTTGATGCGCCGGCCACCGGACTGCTGCATGCCGCGGTAGTTGCGGAACGACTCGCTCATCAGGCGCCAGGTAGGGATGGAGACGATGGTCTTGTCGAAGTTCTGCACCTTCACGGTGTGCAGGGTGATGTCCACCACGTCGCCATCGGCGCCCACCTGGGGCATTTCGATCCAGTCGCCCACGTGCAGCATGTCGTTGCTGGTCAGCTGCACGCTGGCGACGAACGACAGCAGGGTGTCCTTGTACACCAACAGCAGCACCGCCGACATGGCACCCAGGCCCGACAGCAGCAACAGTGGCGAGCGGTCGATCAGGGTGGCGACGATGACGATGGCGGCGAAGATCCACAACATCATCTTGGCCAGCTGCACGTAGCCCTTGATCGAGCGGGTGCGGGCGTGTTCGGTGCGGGCATAGATGTCGAGCAGGGCATCCAGCAGGCACGACAGCGCCATGGTCATGAACAGCAGGGTAAAGGCCAGGGCGACATTGCCGAGGAAGTGCTGGGCGGTGTCGGACAGCTCGGGCACCAGTTTCAGGCCGAACTGCAGCACCAGTGACGGCGTAGTCTGCGCCAGGCGGTGGAACACCTTGTTGTTGCGCAGGTCATCCAGCCACTTCAGCGCTGGCTGGCGGGCCAGCAGGCGGGCGCCATGCAGCACCAGGAAGCGCGCCAGGCGGCCGATGACCAGGGAAACCAGCAGCAGCACCGCCAGGCCGATGGCCGCGTGCAACATCGGATGTTGGTCAAGGGTGCCCCACAGGTCGAGGGAGTCACGCCAGATTCGTTGGATATCCATGGGCTTGCGTACAGTCTTGTTGCCAAACGAAGCGCCATTAGAGCGCGTATGGCGACAAAGTTGCCAAAAGAAATTCGGCTAAGGCGGCAGAAAACGTTACCCTATGCAACTGAATTTCCCGCACTTGCCTGAGGTTACCTCCGTGTTCTCCCAATTCGCCCTGCACGAACGCCTGCTTAAAGCCGTGGCCGAGCTTAACTTTGTCGAGCCAACCCCGGTGCAGGCCGCGGCCATCCCCCTGGCCCTGCAAGGGCGTGACCTGCGCGTGACCGCGCAGACCGGCAGCGGCAAGACCGCAGCCTTCGTGTTGCCGCTGCTCAACCGCCTGGTCGACCTGCGCGAGCGCCGCGTGGAGATCCGTGCGCTGATCCTGCTGCCGACCCGTGAACTGGCCCAGCAGACCCTCAAGCAGGTGCAGCTGTTCTCGCAGTTCACCTACATCAAGTCGGGCCTGGTCACCGGTGGTGAAGACTTCAAGGAACAGGCCGCCATGCTGCGCAAGGTGCCGGACGTGCTGATCGGCACCCCGGGCCGCCTGCTGGAGCAGCTGAACGCCGGCAACCTCGACCTGTCCCACGTGCAGGTGCTGATCCTCGACGAAGCCGACCGCATGCTCGACATGGGCTTCGCCGAGGACATGGAGCGCCTGTGCAAGGAGTGCGAGAACCGCCAGCAGACCCTGCTGTTCTCCGCCACCACCGGTGGTGCGGCCCTGCGCGACATGATCGGCAAGGTGCTGAAAGACCCTGAGCACCTGATGCTCAACAGCGTTTCGCAGCTGGCCGAAGGCACCCGCCAGCAGATCATCACCGCCGACCACGACCAGCACAAAGAGCAGATCGTGCAGTGGCTGCTGGCCAACGAAACCTTCGACAAGGCGATCATCTTCACCAACACCCGCGCCCTGGCCGACCGTATCTACGGCCACCTGGTGGCCAAGGACGTGAAGGCCTTCGTGCTGCATGGCGAGAAGGACCAGAAGGACCGCAAGCTGGCCCTGGACCGCTTCAAGCAGGGCAGCTCCAAGGTGCTGGTGGCTACCGACGTGGCGGCCCGTGGCCTGGACATCGACGGCCTCGACCTGGTGATCAACTTCGACATGCCGCGCAGCGGTGACGAGTACGTGCACCGTGTGGGCCGTACCGGCCGCGCCGGTGGCGAAGGTTTGGCGATCTCGCTGATCACCCACAACGACTGGAACCTGATGTCGAGCATCGAGCGCTACCTCAAGCAGCAGTTCGAGCGCCGGGTAATCAAGGAAGTGAAGGGCACCTACAGTGGGCCGAAGAAGGTCAAGGCCTCGGGCAAGGCGGCGGGCAGCAAGAAGAAAAAGGTCGAGAAGAAGACCGGTGACAAGAAGGCAGCCGCCAAGCGCAAGCCAACCGCCAAGCCGAAGGCCAACGCACCGCTGGCCAGCGCTGACGGCCTGGCGCCGCTGAAGAAGCGCAAGCCTGCGGCTGAGTAACGCTCGGTAACGGTGTTAGCTTCTTCGCGGGTGAACCCGCTCCCACAGCGACCCTACAGGCTTCCAGGCCTGTGCGATCCCTGTGGGAGCGGGTTTACCCGCGAAGAGGCCAGCACAGGCGGCCACTATTCAGCCTTTTTCTCCGCCTCTTTCAACTCCTTGATCCGCTTGTCGATCAGCTGACACTTGTCGGGCAAATCCTTGCTCGCCGTCCCAAGCTCCATCCCTTGAAGCTCGTCATTGATCTCCTTGGCCTTCTGCGGGTTCTGCTCGGTCAACTGGGTGACCAACCCGGCCAGCTCTTCGCGTTTCTGCGTCGCTTCTTCCGGTGTGCAGGCCCAGGCGGGCAGGGCGCAGAACAGGGCAGTGGCGCAGGCAATGGGCAGCAGCAGTTTCATCCTTCCTACCTCCGGCGGTGGTAATGCCCGGTGGAGGCATGTGCCTGGCCGTTAGTTCAGCGCCTTCGACCGGTGGCACTTCATGGTCAGCCTGTCCGCAGCCGGGCATCTGACCTAGCCTTGTGAGCCATTTGGCCAGGCTACTTCCCTCCAGGTTGTAATCCCTTTCCCAAAACCTCCTGAAGCTATTGAAGAGTGGGCGATCGCTCCCTAGCCTTGGCCTGGATCAGGAGGTATCGTATGTACAGATGTAAATACGGAGCGTCCCATGTTCTTTGAATGGGACGATGCCAAGAACCAGATAAACATCCGCAAGCACGGCATCGACTTCAGCGATGTTCCGGATATGTTCAATCACCCGATGCTGATTCGCCGCGATGACAATCCGGACCACGATGAGGAACGCTGGGTCTGCCTGGGCTGGCTGAAGTGTCTGATAGGCGTGGTCGTGTACACGGAAAGGCAGGGTGATGTCATTCGCATCATTTCTGCATGCAAAGCCACCAGATGGGAGGCCAAACATTATGACCAAAGCATCGAAAACTGACTGGAGTCGCCTGGCTCGACAGGACGACCAGGCTATTGATACCTCGGATATTCCTGAGCTGGATGAAAATTTCTTCCGAGAGGCCGAGCTGCGAGTTCCAGCCAAGCAGACGGTGACCATTCGCCTCGATTCCGATGTCCTCGCCTGGTTCAAAGAGCAGGGTAGTGGCTACCAGACCCGGATCAACCAGTTGCTGCGCCAGTACATGCAAGCGCAACAACGCCAGCGCTGAGATATTTCGGAACGCCGGGCAACCTCGACAGGTCCCAACCTGTGTACCCCTTCCGTCCACAGCAGGAGCCCGTAGTCATGAGCATCGCCTACGACTGGGACCTGATCGAGCGTTTGCTGCACGAGGTGCAGAACGGCGCCGGTCACAGCTTCACGCCACGCCCCTATGCCGAGCAGCACGCTGCGGCACTGGCTGCCAAGGGGGAGCCGGTGGGCGACCTGGACCACCTGAAAACCCGTGCCTGCGAGTACGAAAGGCTGCTGTTCGAACGTGGCTTTATCGAAACCCGGCCCGAAGAGGACGGTGGCAATGGCGAGAACTTCGTGCTGACCGAGCGCGGTTCGCGGCTGCTGAGCCTGATCGACAGCAGCATCCCCGGCTTCGAGCACCCGCGCCAGGTGCTGGACGAGCAGGAGGACGCGCTGGACGAAACCACCTTCGAGCAGGTGTCGGCGAAGGCGCAGATTGCCTGAGGTCGTTTTGAGGCTGGCAAGGGCGGCCATGGAAACCCGATAATCGGTAGTTCCTGAACACTGCCGAGCCCTTGCCCATGCCAATGACCATTTCAGAGGCCCGCCCATGAGCGCGGTCCGCAAGAACCCTGATGCCTTTGCCTTCCAGGTGATGCTGGGGCTGTGCCTGATCTGGGGCTGCCAGCAGGTGTTGATCAAGACCGCCGCTGTCGATATCGCCCCGGTGATGCAGGCGGCCTTGCGCAACGGGATCGCCGCCGTGCTGGTGGGCCTGATGCTGTGCTGGCGTGGTGGCTGGGAGCAGGTCGGCAGCACCTGGCGTGCCGGGGTGGTGGCGGGCGGGCTGTTCGGCCTGGAGTTCCTGTTCATTGCCGAGGGGCTGAAGCTGACCTCGGCGGCGCACATGTCGGTGTTCCTCTATACCGCGCCGGTGTTCACCGCGTTGGGCCTGCATTTCCGGTTGCCCAGCGAACGCCTGCGGCTGCTGCAATGGCTGGGGATTCTGCTGGCCTTCGGCGGCATTGCCATGGCATTTGCCGGCGGTATGTCGTTCGAGCACATGGATGGGCGCACCCTGTTGGGGGATGCGTTTGGCGTGATTGCCGGGCTGGCCTGGGGCGCGACCACGGTGGTGGTGCGTTGCTCGCGGCTGTCGGAAGCGCCGGCCACCCTGACCCTGTTCTATCAGTTGGCGGTGGGCTTTGCCGGGTTGCTGCTGATTGCCTTGCTCAGTGGGCAGATCGGCGCGGTGTCGTTTACACCGTTGGCGATGGGTAGCGTGCTGTTCCAGGGGATTGTGGTGTCGTTCATCAGCTACCTGACCTGGTTCTGGTTGCTGCGCAAGTACCTGGCGTCGAACCTGGCGGTGTTTTCGTTCATCACCCCGCTGTTCGGGGTGACCTTTGGCGTGTTGCTGCTGGATGAGCCGCTGAGCCTGAACTTTGTGGTTGGCGCGTTGATGGTGCTGCTGGGGGTGATCCTGGTGAGTGCCGAGCCTTGGGTGAAGCAGCAACTGCGTAAGCTTGTTGGGTAATCTGTAGCCTGTGCCGGCCTCTTCGCGGGTAAACCCGCTCCCACAGGGGGGCACGATCCTCAAGACCTGTGCAGTACCTGTGGGAGCGGGTTTACCCGCGAAGAGGCCGGCACAGGCAACTGCAATTCAGGATGCAGCCTTGGCCTGACAGGCGCTGCCCTGCGGTGCAGAGCCGGCAAACAGCACCAACCCCCCAGCCACCACCAACCCTCCCGCCGCCACCATCAGCGCCGGCTGCAGCCCGCCGCTGTAATGGCTGCTGAGCGCGGCCAGCAACGGCCCGCTCAACTGCCCCAGGGCAAAGCACGCCGTCAGCAGCCCGGCATTGCGCTGCGTGGCATGCGGCGCCAGCTCCCGCGAGCGCTGCATCACCAGCTGCATGCAGGCCAGGAACGGCCCGCCACACAGCACCACGCCCAACGCCAGCCCGACACCCCCGCCCATCAGGCAGGCCAGCACGCCCAGCCCCTGCAACCACAGGGTGGCGGTCAACCAGGTCGAGGTGCGGCCACCACGCCGCAGGCTCACCAGCAGCACCCCCAGCGCCGCCGCCAGGCCGAACGCCGGCCAGAACAGGTCGGCCAGCCACTGCCCGCGGAACTGTTGGTTGGCCATCTGCGACAGAAAGGTGGCCGGCAGGATGTAACCCACGCCATACAGCGCATAAACCAGCCCCAGGCGGCCGATGCCGACACTGCGCGTCGGGCCCTGGCCTGCAGCCGACGGCACCGGCGCCGCTTGCAGCGCCCGCGGCAGCCAAGGCCGGAGCGCAAGCAGCATCACCAGCGCGGCCACGGCATAGATCAGCCACAGTGCTGCCGAGCCCAGCCCCCACAAATGCGCCACCAGCGCCAGCAAACCCGTCAGCGCAATGCCCAGGCCGGGCCCGGCGAACACCAGGGCACCCAGGCGCTGGCGGTTGTTGGCATTGGCTACCTGCTGGCTGAGGCTGGTGATCATCACCAGCACCCAGGCGCTGGCCACGCCGGTGCCGAAGCGCAGCAACAGGTGGCTCCAGAACCCGTCGGCGGCCCATGAGGCCAGGGTCAGCAGCACGCACAGCCACAGCCCGCCATGCAGGCGCAGGCGCACCTGGCCCGGCGCGCGGGCGAACATGGCGTCGACCGCGCCGATGAAGTAACCCAGGTAGTTGGCCGCTGCCACCAGCCCGGCGACCGTCAGGTCGAACTGGCCTTCGGCAATCAGTTGCGGCAGTTGCGGGGTAAGGGCGAAGCGGCCGATGCCCATGGCCATCATCAGCGCCACGGCGCTGGCCAGCAGTTGAATGAGTGGCGACATGGCAAGTCTCCTGCGCGGATGTAAGCGATGGCTGGCAGGTTAGGGCGGTTTCTTTTTCAATAAAATTGAATAATGATGATCAAGTTGTTCTGTTTTGGAGAATGCCGTGGAATTCAGCCAGCTGCGTATCTTCCAGGCCGTGGCCGAGGAGGGTTCGGTCACCCGCGCCGCAGAGCGCCTGCATCGGGTGCCGTCGAACCTGTCGACGCGCTTGCGCCAGCTCGAAGAGCAGCTGGGTGTCGAGCTGTTCCTGCGCGAGCGCCAGCGCCTGCAGCTGTCGCCGGCGGGCAAGGTGCTGCTGGACTACGCCAGCCGCATGTCAGCCTTGCGCGACGAGGCGCTGGCCGCCGTGCGGGGTGGCCAACCGGCCGGGGACTTCGTGCTGGGGACCATGTACAGCACGGCAGCGACCCATTTGCCGGCGTTGCTGGCGCGTTATCATCAGGCCTACCCGGCGGTGAACCTGCAGGTGCGCGCCGCGCCCAGTGGCGAACTGCTGGAAGGCCTGCTCAACCACAGCCTGGACGCGGCCCTGGTGGACGGGCCGCCGAGCCTGGCGGGGCTGGATGGCGTGCCGTTGTGCGAGGAGGAACTGGTGCTGATCACCAGCCCTGAGCATCCTGTGGTGCATACTGCCAAGGATGTGGCGGGCAAGGCGGTGTTCACCTTCCGTCAGGGCTGCTCGTACCGCATGCGCCTGGAGGCCTGGTATGCCCATGCCCATACGCCCATGGGCCGGGTGATGGAGATCGAGTCTTACCAGAGCATGCTGGCCTGCGTGATCGCCGGCGCGGGGGTGGCGATGATGGCCCGGTCGATGCTCGACAGCCTGCCCGGGCGCGACCGGGTGCGGGTGCACCAACTGCAGGCACCGTTCGATCAGGCGGTCACCTGGTTGATGTGGCGCCAGGGCATGCGCGGGGCGAATTTGCAGGCCTGGATCGACCTGCAACAAAGCGAAACGATTAACCAGTCGTCGGAATGCGCCGCTACGGCTTGATCCGTATCAAAATGGCCCGTATCTGTAGGTGTAGAGGCATGCGTAATACAGGACATAGGGCTATGATCTGTATGAAACATCGCAGGATTGAATTGCCGTGAGGCTGACCCGTCAAGGGGGCATTATGAATAAACCACTGTCCAACTGGCTCCACGACCTGGCTGTCGCCTTGGGGCTGATTCCACCACCCTTGCAGCCGGTGCCGATCCCGACTGATGAGGAGCAGCGCAAACGCCAACCGCGTCGTCGCTGATAAATACAAAGGCCGCTGCACCTGGGTGGGTGCAGCGGCCTTTTCGTGTCTGCCAGTTGTGTTGCCTGTACCGGCCTCATCGCGGGCTTGCCCGCTCCCACAGGTACCCCATGAATTTCAAGGCTTGTGGTATCCCTGTGGGAGCGGGCGAGCCCGCGAAGAGGCCAGTTCAGGCTGTAGATCAGGCCAGTTTCACCGCCGCCACCGATTTACGCGACATCAGGCTAACGACCACAAAACTCACCAGGCCAACCGCCAGGCTGTAGTAGATCGGCGTATTGGCCTCCAGCCCATCCTTGAACATGAACAGCAGCGCGGTAGCGAAGCCCAGCGACATGCTGGCGATCGCCCCGGCGGTGGTAGCGCGTTTCCAGAAGATCGCCCCGATCAGCGGGATCAGCATGCCGCCGACCAGCAGGTTGTAGGCCAAAGTCAGGGCGTTGATCACATCGTTCACCATCAGGGCGATGCCCAGCACCACCAGCCCGGTGAGCAGGGTGAACAGGCGGCTGACGCCCAGGCTCGACTGCTTGCCGCCACGCAGCTTGGGCAGCAGGTCTTCGGTCAGGGTGGTCGACGCAGCCAGCAGGCCGGCGCTGGCGGTGGACATCATGGCGGCCAGCGCCGCTGCCATCAGCAGGCCACGGATGCCATCGGGCAGGGTGGTCTTGATCATCTCGGCAAAGGCATTGTTCGGGTTGGCCAGGTCGGGCATCAGCACGTGCGCAGCCATGCCGATCGTGGCGCAGGCCAGGCCGTACAGTACGCAGTACACACCGGCAGTGGTACCGGCACGCTGGCAGACCTTCTCGTCACGGGCAGTGAACACCCGCTGCCAGATGTCCTGGCCGATGAGGATGCCGAAGAAGTAGATCAGGAAGTAGGTGATGATGGTGTCCCAGCCAATGGTGGTCAGCTGGAAGCTGGCCGCCGGCAGCTTGGCCACCAGGGTGTCCCAGCCACCGGCCTTGTACAGGCACACTGGCAGCAGGATGAACATCAGGCCGACGGTCTTGATCACGAACTGGACGATGTCGGTCAGGGTCAGCGACCACATGCCGCCAATGGTCGAGTACAGCACCACCACACCACCACCCAGCAGCAGCGAGGCCCAGAACGGCAGGTCCAGCAGCACCTGCAATACGGTGGCCATGGCCAGGGTCGAGGTGACGCCGATCATCAGTGCGTAGGCCAGCATGATCACGGCGCTGGCCTGGCGTGCGGTCGGGTTGTAGCGCTGCTCCAGTACCTGGGTCACGGTGAAGATGCGCAGGCGCAGCAAGGGTTTGGCCAGGAACAGGTTGAGGGCGATGATGCCCAGGCCCAGGGCTGCGCACAGCCAGAAGCCGGAGATGCCGTGGACGTAGCCCAGGCGTACGGTGCCGACGGTAGACGCACCACCGAGCACGGTAGTGGCCATGGTGCCCATGTACAGGACCGGGCCGAGGTTGCGCCCGGCCACCAGGTAGTCCTCATGGGTTTTCGCGCGCCGCATGCCATACCAGCCAAGCCCGAGCATGCCGACGGTATAGATCATTACAACAATGATGTCCAAGGCCATTGGGGGTCTCCCGATTATCTTTATTATGGCGAGATCGACCACGCGGGCGGGTTCACGGCGCCCGGCGGTCTTGTCGTGTTGTTGGCGGGCCTCTGTGGCCCTCCCTCATGGCTCCTGCCGGGGTGTAGCGGTATTAACGACGCACTACGCCTGGTAGCACGCAGAGCATTTCGAACAGCAGGTTGGCACCGAGCAGCGAGGTGTTGCCGGTGGTGTCGTAAGGCGGGGAGACTTCGACAAGGTCACAGCCGATCAGGTCCAGGCCGTGGCAGCCGCGAATGATCTCCATCGCCTGGATGGTGGTCAAGCCGCCGATTTCCGGGGTGCCGGTGCCTGGTGCCCAGGCCGGGTCGATGCCGTCGATATCGAACGACAGGTACACCGGGCCACCGCCGACCTTTTCCCGCACTTCGGCCATCAGTGGCGCCAGCGACTTGTGCCAGCACTCTTCGGCCTGGACCACGCGGAAGCCCTGGCGGCGGCTCCAGTTGAAGTCATCGGCGGTGTAACCCTGGGCGCGCAGGCCGATCTGCACCACGCGCTCGCAATCGAGCAGGCCTTCTTCCACGGCGCGGCGGAAGGTGGTGCCGTGGGCGATCTTCTCGCCGAACATGTGGTCGTTGACGTCGGCATGGGCATCGATGTGCACCAGGCCGATCTTGCCGTGCTTCTTGTGCAGCGCGCGCAGGATCGGCAGGGTGATGGTGTGGTCGCCACCCAGGGTCAGCGGGATGATGTTGTGCTCGAGGATCTCGTCATACGCTTCTTCGATGATGCGTACGGCATCCAGCAGGTTGAAAGTGTTGATTGCCACGTCACCGATGTCGGCCACCGACAACGAGTCGAACGGTGCAGCCCCGGTGGCCATGTTGTACGGGCGGATCATCACCGATTCGGCGCGGATCTGCCGCGGGCCGAAGCGGGTGCCGGAGCGCAGCGAGGTGCCGATGTCCAGTGGCACGCCGATGAACGCGGCGTCCAGGCCTTGGGCACTTTGCAGGTGGGGGAGGCGGAGCATGGTGGCGATGCCGCCGAAACGCGGCATTTCGTTGCCGCCCAGTGGTTGGTGGAGGATCTTGTCCACGGTGGGCCTCATCAGTCGGTCGATTGTTCTGTTTGTTCGAACCTGTGCCGCCGCGCGCCTTCCAGGAGTGGTCTTGTCGGCGGGCAGGGACATTTCGGCCAAGTCTGCTGAAGGTAGTGCCGGGGAAAAATCGCTACCGGCAAATACTTAGTTCAGGAATTTCTGAACTAAAAGCCGGCAGAGCGGTTAGACTGCGCGCAAATACCCTTGCGGAACGTTGCACCATGGCCTCGACCCTGCCCGACCTGAAACTGCTGCGCATCTTCGTCAGCGTGGTGCGCCACCAGGGTTTCGCCAACGCCCAGCGCGAGCTGAACCTGTCGACCTCGGCCATCAGCACCTACATGAGCCAGCTGGAAGGCGCCCTGGGGATCGTGCTGTGCCACCGCGGCCGTGGCGGTTTCAGCCTGACCAGCAAGGGCGAGCTGTTCCATCAGGAGACCCTGCGCCTGCTGGCCGAGCTGGACGGTTTCGAGCAGTATGCAGCCGCCCTGAAGGGCGAGTTGCGTGGCACCCTCAACCTGGGAGTGATCGACTCCACCGTCGGTGACCGGGCCTTGCCGCTGGCCGAAGCCATCGGCGCCTACAGCCAGGAGCACCCGGCGGTGCACCTGCACCTGTCGGTGTCCAGCCCTTACGAGCTGCAGCTGGGCGTGCAGGACAACCGCCTGGACCTTGCCATCGGGGCGTTTTCCTCGCGCATGAGCGGGCTGCTTTACCAGCCGCTCTACCGTGAGCAGCACTGGCTGTACTGCAGCAGCCGCCACCCGTTGTATGCCGAACGGCGCATTCCCGAGCCGGTGGTGACCCAGCAGCGCATGGTCGGACGGGGCTACTGGAGCCAGGCCGAGCTGGCCCGGCATGGCTTCAAGCACAGCGCAGCGACGGTGGAGAGCATGGAAGCGCAATTGATCCTGATTCTCTCCGGGGCCTACATCGGCTACCTGCCCGAGCACTATGCCCAGGCCTGGGTCGACAAGGGCGACTTGCGCGTGCTGTCGCCGTCCACTTTCGGTTACCAGGCACCGTTCTCGCTGATCATTCGCCGCGGGCGCAGCCGCGAGCCGTTGATCCAGACTTTCCGCGACCTGCTCAAGAGTCAGCTCAACGTCGGCTGAGGTACGGCGCATGCCTGTATTTCGTCGGTGTGCGCTAAATAGTTGGCGCCGCTGACCGACAACATAATGGCGTCCTGCTATACATCACACTTGCGTGTGTTGATGACTATCTCCCTTTAATCCTGCAAGGATTGCCCAAGATGCGCATGAATTTGCCCGTCACTGAGCACGAAAGAACTTTTCCTAACGATCAACGCCTGATTTCCACTACGGACCTCAACAGCCGCATAACCTACTGCAACGACGCTTTCGTGGCGATCAGCGGGTTCACCTACGACGAGCTGGTCGGCCAACCCCATAACCTGGTGCGCCACCCGGACATGCCGCCAGCGGTGTTCGGCCACATGTGGGAAACCATCAAACAGGGCAAACCCTGGATGGGCGTGGTCAAGAACCGGGCGAAAAACGGCGATCACTACTGGGTCAGTGCCTATGTCACGGCCATCTACGAGCAGGGCCGTATCAGCGGCTACGAGTCGGTGCGCTCGGTGCCCACCCGCGAGCAGATCCGCCGCGCCGAGGCGTTGTACGCACGCTTGCGGGCCGGCCGCGCGGCGGTGCCGTGGGCGGCCCGGCTGGGGCATGGCCTGGGCCACGGGTGGCCCTTGATCGGTGCGGGCCTGCTGTCGGCGGCAGGCTACCTGTGGCTGCCGACTTATGCGGCGCTCGGGGTGCTGATGGCCAGCCTGCTGCTGGCCTGGTATCTGGTCGAGCACCGGCAGAACCAGGCTATCCGCCACACGCTGGCCGAGCATCCCAAGGCCTTCACCAGCCCACTGGTGGCGCTGACCTACAGCGATAACCCGGGCCTGCAGGGCCAGCTCGACCTAGCGATCATCAGTGAGGAGGCACGCCTGCAAACGGCCTTGACCCGCCTGGTGGATGCCGGGGTCGGGGTGAAGTCGCGGGCGGCGCAGTCGTCCGACTTGTCCGATGCCCAGGCCCAGATGCTCGACCGCCAGCGCAACGAGACCGACCAGTCCGCCACCGCCATTGCGCAGATGGCGGCGACCATCCAGGAGGTTACCCACAACGTGCAGAGCACGGCGCATGCAGCGGGTGATGCCGACCAGCTGGCGCAGCAGGGCAGCGAGCTGGCCCTGCAGAGCCTGAAAGCCATGGGCAGCATGAGCGATGCCGTCAATGACATTGGCCAGGCGGTGAACGCCTTGGCCGAGCAGACCCAGTCGATCGGCAGCGTGGTCGATGTGATCACTTCGATTGCCGAGCAGACCAACCTGCTGGCGCTCAATGCCGCCATTGAAGCGGCACGCGCCGGCGAACAGGGGCGCGGGTTTGCCGTGGTGGCGGATGAGGTGCGTTCGTTGGCCCAGCGCACTCGTGCCTCGACCGAGGAAATCCATCACATCATCGCGTCGTTGCGCGCCGGGGCAGAGCGTGCGGTCAGTACGGCGAACCGTGGTGAGCAGATCTCGCGGGACAGCGTGCACAGTGTCGAGGCTGTGCAGGCGGCATTGAGCGGGATTGCCCAGGCGGTCAGCCGCATCACTGGCATGAGCCAGCAGATGGCGACGGCGTCGGAGCAGCAGAGCCATGTAGCCGAGGACATCAACCAGCAGATCGTGAGGATTGCCCAGCTGTGCGACCAGAGTGCCGGGCAGGCCAGGCAGGGCGCGGAAATCAGCCAGGACCTGGAGCGCATGGCAGAGTACCTGCATAGCTTGGCGGAGCGGTTCAACCGTTGAGATCGCTAGGGCTGCTTTGCAGCCCTTTCGCCCTGTAGGAGCGGGTTTACCCGCGATCACGGGCGAAGCCCGTGCCAGCCACCGCATTGCCTGCATCGCGGGCAAGCCCGCTCCTACAGGGCGAAAGGCCCGCAAAGCGGGCCCCGGTTCTGTGGCAAACTGTTCCCGCCAAGGAGAACCCCATGCCCAGACCCCGCTGCGAGCGCTGCCAGCGCCCGCTCGACCATTGCCTCTGCCCACTGATCCCCGCGCTCGACAGCCGCACCCGCGTCATCCTGCTGCAGCACCCCAGTGAAACCGCCCATGCCCTGAACACTGCCCGCCTGGCCGCCCTTGGCCTGAACAATGCCGAGTTGCGGGTAGGTGAGGTGTTCGATGACCTGAACGAACTGCTGGCTACCCCCGGTTACCGGCCGGCCCTGCTGTTCCCGGGTGACGACGCCCAGGTGCTGCAGGCCTATGGCGAGACGGACGACAAACCCTTGCTGTTGATCGTGCCCGACGGTACCTGGCGCAAGGCGCGCAAGCTGCTGTACCTGAACCCGGTGCTGGTGGCGTTGCCGCGGGTGACGCTGGGGGCGGTCGCGCCTTCACGCTACCGGCTGCGCAAGGCGCCGGAGGCGGGGGCGCTGTCGACTATCGAGGCGGTGGTGGGGGCGCTCGATGCGCTGGAGCAACCGGCCTGCTTCGATGCGTTGCTGGCGCCGTTCGAGGCGTTGATCGAAGGGCAGATCAGGGCCATGGGCGAGGAGACGTTCCAGCGCAACCATGGCACCGAGTGAGCGCAAGGGGGCTGCTCTGCAGCCCTTTCGCGACACAAGGCCGCTCCCACAGTAGTTGATCCTCCTGTGGGAGTGGCCCCGGCGATCTCGAACCCGATCAACGCATCTCAGGCAAACGCGCCTCGGTGCGTACTTCGGTGGTAGCCAGCGCTTCCGGCGGCAGCGAAATACGCTGCTTGCTCAGCAGCTCACCCATGGTCGCCAGTACACGGTAGCGCGAGAACTCCTCGGTATAACGCACCTCGGTGTAGCGGCGGTCGGCGTTGTACAGCTCGTTTTCACTGTCGAGCAGGTCGAGCAGGGTGCGCTGGCCCAGGCCGAACTGGTCCTGGTAGGCGGCACGCACGCGCTTGGTGGTCTCGGCGTATTCACGCGCGGTTGGCAACTGCTTGCTGGCGTTGTTCATGGCGTTCCACGCCAGGCTCAGGTTCTCGGTCAGCTCACGCAGGGCGTTGTTGCGAATGTCCAGGGCCTGGTTGATCTTGTGCGCGTCGGACTGCAGGCGAGCCTTGTCGCTGCCACCGCGGAACAGGTTGTAGTTCATTTCAACGCCAGCTTGCCAGTCGTTGTTGTTGTGGCCTTTCTCGCCGCCGGTGTTGTTGTTGGCACCAGTGGCCAGAATGGCGTCGAAGCGTGGGTAGAAGGTCGACTTGGCCACTTCGTATTGCTGCTCGGCAGCATTCACGTCAGCCTGGGCAGACTTGATGTACGGGTTGTTCTGGCGCATGCCGTCGCGGGCTTCATCGAGGGTGCCAGGCACCTCGCCCTTGATGGTCTGCGGGCTTTCCAGCTCGTCCGGCATACGGCCGACGACGCTGAAGAAGTTGGCCTCGGCGTCGGCCAGGTCGACTTCGGCGGTGTCCAGGTTGTTTTCTGCCAGGGCGCGACGTGCGCGGGACTGGTCAAGGTCGGCGGTGCTGCCGACACCGCGCTCGTTGCGCAGGCCAATCTGGTCGTTGACGCGCAGATGGGCTTGCAGGTTGTTCCTGGCCAGGGCTACCAGTTCACGGCGTTTGAGCACTTCCAGGTACACCTCGACTGCACGCAGGGCGACATCCTGGGCGACGGCCTGGGTGTAGTAGGCGCGGGAGGTGGAGACCGCTTCGGTGCGGCCCACTTCATTCGCGGTGTTGAAGCCGTCGAAGATCATCTGCCGCAGGCGCAGTTCGGACTGGGTGTAGTTGAGGGTTTCCTTGTTGTGGTTGCCCTCGGCACGGGTAGTGGTGTTGTCCGAACGCTGGCGGCCATAGCCGGCGACCAAATCCACGGAAGGGTAGTAGCCACCACGCGCAAACTTCACATCTTCATCGGCCGACAGCTTGCTGTTGCGATTGGAGCTGACTTGCGGATGGTAGTCCACGGCGCTCTGGACAGCCTCTGTGATCGACATCGCCTGTACGTTGGCACTCGCCAGGGCCAACAGTAATGCACTGGTGATGGGGTTCAAAACGCGCATGGTACATCTCCCTGATCCTGGAATTGATCCTGCTGCTCGCCAAAAAAATGACGATAAAGTTACCGCGTATAGTGTTGCAGGTTTTTAACAACACAGCTAAGTACATTCAACGCGATAGATAAGAAGATTTCTTCATATCAAATTGCCATATAAGACATATATTGTCTAATTGGTTCGCGAAAAAAACACAGGCTGCGGCACCGTTAAAAGCCGTGAAAGCCAATGGATACAGGGTTCGTGCGCGGTTCCAGAACTATTTCGGATAAGAGAAATATCAGTTAGGCGAAATTGATATTTGGCGACAAAATATTGTCACTTTGGCTTCTGCAGAGTTTTCTGGCTGAGGATATACAGGCTTACCAGTACGGCGCTGGTCAACATGAAGGTGCGCGCCCAGAACAGCGGCACCAGATAGCACGACAGGCCGATGCTGGCCCACATCAGGCCGATGGCGTAGACCTTGCCCTTGAGGGGGATGCCTTCACCACTGAGGTAGTCGCGGATCCACGGCCCGAGCTTCGGGTGATGGACCAGCCAGTGGTGAAAGCGCGGCGAGCTGCGGGCAAAGCAGGCCGCCGCCAATAGCAGGAACGGGGTGGTGGGCAGTACCGGCAGGAAAATCCCCAACACCCCCAACGCGACGCTGAGCCAGCCGGTGGCCAGCAGCAGGTATCGCATAGGCGACTTAGTGGTGGCGTGGTTTGAGCAGCGCCGGCTTTTCGTCAGGGGCGTGCAGCAGCAGGAACAGCGCAGTCAGCGCTTCGGGGATCTGTACGATCATGTCGTCCTGCAGGTTGGTGTTGCTGGCGATATCGGCGAACTCTGGCTGCTCGTCGAACAGGCCCGAGCCGACCATGATCGGCAGCAGCATCTCGCTGACTTCTTCTTCGGCGTTCTCGAACCAGGCCTCTTCACGCAGGAATACGCCTTCCATGAAGCCGATGCACCAGCCGCGCAGGTCGGAATCGTCCGGCTCGTCGGTCAGGTCCAGGTCGCACGGCAGCTCGAACTCGTCGTCGCTGGCCAGCTGGCGGGCGATATGCGCCTTGAGCGCCACCAGGGTGGCTTCGATCTCGGTGCGCTGAGCGTCGCTGGCGTAGTGCGGCTCTTCGGCGAACAGGGCGTCGATCCATTCGCGCTCGGGCACTTCCTCGGCATTGATCGACAGGGCGGTGAGGTAGCCGTGGGCGGCGACATAGTCCAGCGCTTCTTCGTGCAGCTCGTCGGCGTCGAGGAAGGCTTGCAGGCGGGTCAGTTGCTCGGCGAAGGACATTACAGGGCTACCTTGGGGAATAAACGATACCGAATTCTAGCACCTTGCGACGGCGGCGGGGCAAAGGGAACGTCTATCGCCGTGGTGCCCTGCGCGGGGCGGTGCTGCGGTATACTCCGCGATTTTTCATCCAGGGGCAGGTTTTGCCGGCTGCCTGGCAAAAACCGCTTACGCATTTGGCGTGTGCGGGGCGGGTTTTTCGTCCAGCCTGTATCCAGGATGGTACGGCGATTTGTGGAGTTGCACATGCTCGAACAGGCTCAGCGCGTTCTCAAGGACGTCTTCGGCTACGACAGTTTCCGCGGGCGCCAGGCAGCGATCATCGACTGCGTGGCCAATGGCGGCGATGCCCTGGTGCTGATGCCTACCGGTGGCGGCAAGTCGTTGTGTTTCCAGGTGCCGGGGTTGTTGCGCCCAGGCCTGACGGTGGTGGTTTCGCCACTGATCGCGCTGATGGACGACCAGGTCGCCACGCTCGACGAACTCGGTGTGCCGGCTGCCGCGCTGAACTCCACGCTGACGCCGGAGCAGCAGCGTGACCTGGCCGGGCGCCTGCGCCGTGGCGAAGTGAAGATGCTGTACCTGGCGCCGGAGCGCCTGGTGCAGCCGCGCATGCTCGACTTCCTGCGCGACCTGGATATCGCGTTGTTCGCCATCGACGAGGCCCACTGCGTGTCGCAATGGGGCCACGATTTCCGCCCCGAATACCTGCAACTGGGCCAACTGGCCGAGCTGTTCCCGCATGTGCCGCGCATCGCGCTGACCGCCACTGCCGACATGCGCACCCGCGAAGAGATTGTCCAGCGCCTGCACCTGCAAGGCGCCGAGCGCTTCCTGTCGAGTTTCGACCGGCCCAACATCTTCTACCGCATCGTGCCCAAGGAGGCGCCGCGCAAGCAGCTGATGGCCTTCCTTGGTGAGCGCCGCGGCAACGCCGGCATCGTCTATTGCCTGTCACGCAAGAAGGTCGACGAAACTGCCGCCTTCCTCTGTGACCAGGGCTTCCCGGCGCTGCCGTATCACGCCGGCCTGGCTGCCGAGACGCGCGCGGCCAACCAGCACCGCTTCCTCAACGAGGAAGGGCTGATCATGGTCGCCACCATCGCCTTCGGCATGGGCATCGACAAGCCCAACGTGCGCTTTGTCGCCCACCTTGACCTGCCCAAGTCGCTCGAGGCGTACTACCAGGAGACCGGCCGTGCCGGCCGTGACGGGCTGCCGTCCGATGCCTGGATGGCCTACGGGCTGCAGGACATGGTGATGCTCAAGCAGATGCTGCAGAACTCCGAAGGTGACGAGCGCCACAAGCGCATCGAGCAGCACAAGCTCGACGCCATGCTGGCCCTGTGCGAAGAAACCCGCTGCCGCCGCCAGTCGCTGCTGGCCTATTTCGACGAAACCCTCGAGCAACCGTGCGGGCATTGCGACAACTGTGTCGACCAGGTGCAGACCTGGGACGCCACCGAGCCGGCCCGCCAGGCGCTGTCGGCGGTGTTCCGCACCGGTCAGCGCTACGGCGTCGGTCACCTGGTCGACGTGCTGCTGGGCAAGGACACCGAGAAGGTGCGCAATTTCGGCCACGAGAAGCTCTCGGTGTTTGGCGTCGGCAAAGGCCTGGCCGAGGTCGAGTGGCGTTCGCTGTTCCGCCAGCTGGTGGCACGCGGCCTGGTCGACATCGACCTGGAGGGTTACGGCGGCCTGCGCCTGTCCGACAGCTGCCGGCCGCTGCTGCGTGGCGAGGTGACCTTGCAGCTGCGCCGAGACCTCAAGCCACAGACTACCGCCAAGACTTCGTCGTCCAGTGGCGGCAGCCCGGCCAGCCAGCTGGTGCGTGCCGAAGAGCGCGAGCTGTGGGAAGCACTGCGCACCCTGCGGCGCAAGCTGGCCGAGGAGCACAGTGTGCCGCCCTACGTCATCTTCCCCGACTCGACGTTGCTGGAGATGCTGCGCAGCCAGCCGGTCAGCCTCAGCGACATGGCCCAGGTCAGCGGCGTGGGGGCGCGCAAGCTGGAGTGTTATGGCCAGGCCTTCCTCGAGGTGCTGAACAACAGCGGCGGCACCGACGAGGCGCCGAAGGTGGTGCTGGACCTGCGCCACGAACTGGTCAGCCTGGCCCGCGCCGGGATGACCCCGGCGCAGATCGCCGGGCAGCTCAACTGCAGCGAGAAGAACGTCTACAGCCTGCTGGCCGAGGCGCTGGGCCGCCAGGAGCTGAGCCTGGAGCAGGCCCTGGACTTGCCGGAAGACCTGCTGATGGAAGTGCAGGATGCCTTCCTCGATGGCGAGGGCGAGCTGCCACCGGTGTCGGCGATTGCGCCGCTGTTCGGGGCCCGGGTGCCGGAGGGCGTGCTCTACTGCGTGCGGGCGGCGCTGGCGGCCGAGTTCGAACTGTGAGTGGCGACAGGATCGAGGTCAGAACGGTTATCTGCTGACCTTCGTCATGTTTTTTGACGATTATCGAACATTCCAGGGTGCCCGAGCCTTGCCTCGTGGGACGGGCCATGGTTAGCTGCCTAATAATTAGATCTGTTCAATGAGTTGCTTATGCCCCTGACCGACAATCAACACCGCTTCGGCATGCAGCTGGCCCAGATGTCCCGCGGTTGGCGTGCCGAGCTGGACCGCCGCCTGGCCGGGCTCAACCTGTCCCAGGCGCGCTGGCTGGTGTTGCTGCACCTGGCCCGTTTCGAAGATGCCCCGACCCAGCGCGAGCTGGCCCAGAGCGTGGGTGTCGAAGGCCCGACCCTGGCGCGCCTGCTCGACAGCCTGGAAGCGCAGGGGCTGGTACGCCGGCAGGCGGTGCTGGAAGACCGGCGGGCGAAGAAGATTGTGCTGTGCCCGCCGGCCAAGCCGCTGATCGACCAGATCGAAACCATTGCCAATCAACTGCGGGTGGAGCTGTTCACCGGGGTGGACGAGGCGGAACTGCAGGTGTGCATGCGGGTGCATGCCAGGATCCTGGCCAACCTCGAAAAATCCTGAGGGGCCCTGGGGCCGCTTTGCGGCCTTCAAGTTGGCGCTGTCCCTGTGGGAGCGGCTTTAGCCGCGAACACCGGCGCAGCCGGTGCCATGCACCGCGTCGCCTGCTTCGCGGGTGAACCCGCTCCCACAGGGATCTCACCGGCCCTGAAAGCGATGAAGCCCTAGAAGGTATGCCCCAGGTTCAGGTACACCGCCTGCTCATGCGCACTGTTGGCCCCGTAACTCAGGTTCAATGGCCCCAGCGGCGTCTCCAGCCCCAGGAAGATGCTCGCCGCATTGATGTAGCCACTGTCGAATTCGTTATCGTTGTTCCACGCCCGCCCACGCTCCAGCGACCCGCCGATGTACAGCGGGAAGTCCAGCGGCACGTAGGCTCGTGGCGTCAGGCGGCGGTAGTAGACCATGCGCATCAGGCTCACGTTCTGCCCCGACACCGAGTCCTGGCGGAAGCCTGACAGCTCCCGCGCCCCGCCCAGCACGAAGCTCGATGTCACCACTTCGGTCTCATCCAGCGTGCGCCCGTAGCGCCCGCCCAGCACGAAGGTGTTCGGCCCGCTGCTGAGGGCCTTGTCCAGGTTGAACATCCACTGCCGGTAGTCCTGGTCGGAATCCAGCGACTGGTCATACTTGCGCAAGGTCAGGCCGATATCCTCGCCGCGGTGCGGGAAGTACACATTGTCGAGGGTGTCGAACGAGTACTTCAGCTCGTAGAAACCTTCGTTGAAACTGACCTTGGGCAGGTCCTGGTCACCGATGCGCACCTCGGCCTCGCCCCAGGCCTTGCCCACGCCCAGGCGCACTTCACCGTTGGTGCCGATCTGCCGCCCCACGTTCAGGCCGAAGCCGTAACGCTCCAGGCGGTATTCGGCGACCGGGTCGTTGTCCAGGGTGGCTTCGATGTTTTGCGAACCGAAGTCCAGGTAGGGCGCGATGAAATAGCGCGAGCCCACGTCAAGCGGCTGGTAGAACTCGCTGTACAGTTCCTGCTGGTCGCCGATCTGGCCACGGGTCAGCCATTCGGCGCCGAGGCTGTTGATGCCGTTGACCCGGTAGCTGGCGCCCAGGTTGAAGGCGCTGTCGCCGCGCAGGTCGTCCGACAGGTTCAGGCCCAGGCGCAGGTAGTCGGTGCCACCGCGGCGGCCACGGGCGTTGATCACCAGGGTGTTGTCGTCACCCTTGTGCACCACGCGGTACTGCACCCGGTCGAAGTAGTCCAGGCCATACAGCGTGCCCATGTCGGTCTGCAGGCGGTCCAGCTCCAGCGGGGCATTGATGGGCTGGCGGATGTACGAGCGGATGACGTCGTCGCTGACCTTGGAGTCGTTCTCGATCCTGATCGCGGTGATCGTCGGCGTGCGTTGGCGTGGCGAACGGGCCACGGCCAGGCTGCTGTCGCCTTCGGGCTGGCGCAGGGCGAGCAGGCGCGGGTCGAGCAGGCGGGTGGCGCGGTAGCCGGCCTCGATCATTTCCCGGGCGCGGCCAAAATCGGTGACGCCGAAGGCGGTCAGCGGCGGCTGGATGAGGATGTCGTCACGGTGCAGGCTGGCCAGTTGTTCCTCCGAGTTGCGCCGGGTCATCAGGGTGATCGACTGGTTGAGCACGTCGACCACCGTGGCCAGCTGCTTGCGGTCACGCAGCGGGGTGCCGATGTCGACCACGATGGCCAGGTCCACACCCATTTCGCGGGCAACGTCCAGCGGGATGTTGTCGACCATGCCGCCGTCCACCAGCAGCCGGCCGTCCAGCTCGACCGGGGCGAACACCGCCGGGATCGACATGCTGGCGCGGATCACCTGGGGCAGGTGGCCACGGCGGAACACTACCTTTTCGCCGCTGGCGATGTCGGTGGCCACTGCGCGGAAGGGAATGGGCAGCTTGTCGAAGTCACGGGTGTCGGCGGTGTGCGCCAGCTTGCTTTCCAGTAGCAGCGCCAGGTTCTGGCCCTGGATCACGCCCAGCGGCAGGCCCAGGCTGCCGTCGTCGCGAAAACTGAGCTTCTGCTTGACCAGGAAGTCGCGGTCATCCTGCTTGCGCCGGAATGGCACGTCCTTGCGCGGCGGGGCATCGGACAGTGCCTGTTGCCAGTCGAGGGTGGTGGCGAGCTTTTCCAGCTCATCGACACTGTAGCCCGAGGCGTACAGGCCGCCGACCACTGCGCCCATGCTGGTGCCGGCGATGGCGTCGATGCGCACACCCTGTTCCTCCAGGGCCTTGAGCACTCCGATGTGGGCCAGGCCACGGGCCGCGCCACCCGACAGCACCAGGCCAACCTTGGGCCTGGCCGCTTCCGCGGCGAATACCGTGAGGGAGGTAAGGGTAAGCAGGAAACAGAACAGCAAACGGCGCATCGTGAGTCTCAAACCGTGGGCTAAAGACCGCTAGTATAAGCGGCCCCTCACCTGGAGATGCCTCACCATGGCCGACAGCAAACCGGAAATCGTCATCACATATTGCACCCAGTGCCAATGGCTGCTGCGTGCCGCCTGGCTGGCCCAGGAACTGCTCAGCACCTTCGCTGACGACCTTGGCCGAGTGGCGCTGGAGCCTGGCACCGGCGGTATCTTCCGCATCACCTGCAATGGTGTGCAGATCTGGGAGCGCAAGGCCGACGGGGGCTTCCCCGAGGCCAAGGTGCTGAAGCAGCGGGTGCGTGACCAGATCGACCCGCAACGCGACCTGGGCCACAACGACCGCTGAATCAGGCGCCCTCGGCCAGTGGCCGCTGCCTGGGCGGTTGCTCGGCGGCCAGGCGGCTGGACAGCACGATGGCGAAGATGATCAGTGCGCCGCCCAGCAGCATGCGCAAGGTCGGGGTTTCGGCGAACACCACCCAGGCCACGGCTATGCCGTAGACCGGTTCCATGGCGAACACCACGGCGGCGGTGCGCGCCTTGATCACCGACAGGCTGGCGACGAACAGGCTGTGTGCCACGCCGGTGCAGAAGATGCCGAGCAGGGCGATCCACAGCCAGTCCATGGTGGTTACGCCGGCCAGGTCCGGTGCTGCGAACGGCAGCAGGCACAAGCCCACCACCAGGTTCTGCCACAGCGCCGCCTGCACTGCGGGCAGGCGGCCGGAGCCGGCGCGGTTGGTGAGTGACAACAGGGAGAACAGCAGCCCCGACAGCAATGACCAGAGCAGGCCGCCGGTAGCTTCACTGGCCAGGTCGAATGCCGGTGTGACCAGCACCAGGCCAATGCTGACCAGCAATACCAGCACAGCCTCGTTGCGGCGGATGCGCTCGCGGAACAGCAGGCCTTCGAGGATCACGGTAAAGGCCGGGAAGCTGGCGAAGCCGAGGGTGGCGATGGCCACGCCGGCAACCTTTACCGCGATGAAGAAGCTGACCCAATGGCCGGCCAGCAGCACACCGCCGAGCAGCAGGCGGCGGGCGTCCTGGCCGCTCAGGCGTTGCCAGCCCGGCCCGGTCAGGCTGGCGAACAGGGCCAGGGCGAGCACGGCGAAGGCGGCGCGGCCGAAGACGATTATCACCGGGCTGGCGCTGGTAGCCAGTTTGCCGAAGACGCCGGTGAGGCCGAAGAACAGCGCGCCGATATGCAGGGCCCCGAGGGCGGTGCGGTGGTTCATGGGTGGTCCTTGCTCAAGATCTCTACTGGCTGTGCCGGCCCTTTCGCGGGTAAACCCGCTCCCACAGGTACTGCACAGGCTTTGAAAGCGGTGCAGTACCTGTGGGAGCGGGTTTACCCGCGAAAGGGCCGGCACAGGCAAAGTGTACAGGCTCAGGCAAACGCGTTCTGTCGCAAGACTGGCGTCAGTTGTCGCCAGACTCTCGCCGCAATGCCAACGGCGTACACCCGAACGCCCGCAACATCGCCGCCGAAAACGCACTCTGCGAGCTGTACCCCACCTGCGCCGCAATCTCGCCCATCGGTAGCAAGGTCTGCACCACCAGGCGCCGCGCCTTGAGCAAGCGCCGCTGGCGAATGTAGTCCATCGGCGTCATCCCGCACTCCGCAGTAAAGCGCGCATGCAGGCGGGCACTGGACAACCCGGCGATGCGCGCCAGGTCAGCCACTTGCAGCGGGTAGGCGGCATGCTGCTCGATATGCGCATCGAAGGCAGCATAGGGCAGGCGCTGGCTGGCGCTGACCCTGGCGGCCGCCGTGGGGTTGAGGCTGGCCAGCAGCAGCGCTGCCCCTTGCCGGGCAATCAATGGGTCATGCATGGGGCTGGCCGCCAGCCAGTCCACCAGCTGCTGCTGGCGCTCATCCAGGCCCAGGGCGCCGGGGCGGTCGAGCAGACGGCGGCTGGCATCGGCATGTTCGCCCAGTTGCTCGCGCAACCAGTGGTCCCCGGGCACATCCAGCACCAGGCAATCGCTGCCGCCATCGCTGGCGCAGGTGTGATGGGCACCCGCCGGTACCACGATCAGCCCCTGCCGATCGATCCCGGCGCCATGCCCCTGCACCTCGAACTCCAGGCGGCCGCGCAGGCCGAACACCAGTTGCGGGTGTTCGTGGCTGTGGGCGATCAGGCTGTCGCGGTAATGGCGCAGCGAGAGGATCGGGCCGGCGGTCATGGGTAGCGTCGTCCTCGCAGGGCAGAAGCGCATTGTGCCTCATTCCCTGCAACCCATCACTCGTAACGGTTTTGCCACTGCGCTGTCATCCGCGCCTGCCAGTCTCCAGCAAACTGCGCCGGAGCCTGCCCATGACCCATGCCGAACTGTCCCGCCCCTCGCGCAAGCAACGCGTGCGTACCCTGTGGATTTCCGATGTGCATCTGGGCACCCGCGACTGCCAGGCCGAACACCTGTCGCAGTTCCTCAAGGGGTACCAGGCCGACCGCATCTACCTGGTGGGCGATATCATCGATGGCTGGAAGCTGCGCGGCGGTATCTACTGGCCACAAGCCCACACCAACGTGATCCGCCGGTTGCTGACCATGAGCAAGCGGGGCACCGAGGTGATCTACGTCACCGGCAACCATGACGAATTCCTGCGCCGTTACTCCAGGCTGATCCTCGGCAACATCCAACTGGTGGACGAGGCCGAGCACCTCACCGCCGATGGCCGCCGCCTGCTGGTGATCCATGGCGACCAGTTCGACGTGATTACCCGTTACCACCGCTGGCTGGCGTTCCTCGGTGACCGTGCCTACGAGTTCACCCTGGTGCTCAACCGCTGGCTCAACCACTGGCGTGCCCGCTATGGATACGGCTATTGGTCACTGTCGGCGTACCTGAAGCACAAGGTCAAAGGCGCGGTGAACTTCATCAGCGACTTCGAGGATGCCATTGCCCATGAGTGCACCCGCCGTGGTTTTCACGGGGTGGTGTGTGGGCATATCCACCATGCCGAGATTCGCCAGGTGGGGGAGGTGGAGTACCTCAATTGTGGGGATTGGGTGGAATCGTGCACGGCGCTGATCGAGCATTGGGATGGCACGATCGAGCTTTATCGGCTGGCGCAGGCGCAGGCGCGAGAGGCGCAGGCAGCAGCGGCGGTGCGCGAACAGGCGTAGGGCTTGAGGGCCCTGGGGCTGCAAAGCAGCCCCAAAAAATCTACAGGCTGATCTTGCCCAGCAGGATATCCCGAAACATCACGAAATCCCCTATCAGGCTGTACAGCGGATGGGTAAAGGTCGCTGGCCGGTTCTTTTCGAAAAAGAAATGCCCGACCCAGGCAAAGCCGTAGCCGAACACCGGCAAGGCCAGTAGCAGCAACCATTTGCCACTGCCAATGGTATAGGCCAGCAAAGCAATCACCAGGCTGGTGCCGACAAAGTGCAGGCGGCGACAGGTGGGGTTGCTGTGCTCCCCCAGGTAATAAGGGTAGAACTCGGCAAAACTGCGAAACTGCGCTGTGCGGTTCATGGCAGTGCTCCGGTATTAATACTTCTGGACAAGATGCACGGCGTGGAGCCTGATTCGAGTCTAGAGTGACTGGCGAGGCCTATCAGTGACAATAGGCGCCAATTGAATATCCGTGGGGTTCACCGCAGGAGCGGTCAGCATAAAATGCCTGTCATGAGCGAAAGAACCACGTCGGCCAGCTGGGCATCAGGGATCGTGAAGGCACTCGAACTGGAAGGGCTGGACTGCCGGGCCATGTTCAAGCAGCTGGGGCTGGATTTCGCTGCGCTCGACGACCCCGACGCGCGCTTCCCCCAGGACTCCATGACCCGCCTGTGGCAACTGGCGGTGGAACTGTCGGGCAACGAGGCCATAGGCCTGAACATGGCGCGGGTGGTGCGCCCGGCATCGTTCCATGTGGTGGGTTATGCGTTGATGTCCAGCCGCACCCTGGCCGAAGGCTTCGAGCGCCTGGTGCGTTACCAGCGCATCATCGCCGAGAGCTCCGACCTCAGCTTCTCTCTCGGCCCCGAGGGCTATTCGCTGATCCTGACCGTACATGGCGACCATCTGCCGCCGACCCGGCACAGTGCCGAAGCATCGCTGGCCTGTGCGCTGGCGCTGTGCAGCTGGCTCAGCGGTCGGCCGGTGCAACCGCGCCGGGTGCTGGTACAGGGGCCGCAACCAAAGAATATCGAACCGTACAAAGCGGCGTTTCATTCGCCGCTGGTGTTTGGTGCGCCGCACGATGCGCTGGTGTTCGAGCGCGCCGACATGGAGGCACCGCTGCCCACCGCCAATGAAGCCATGGCCATCCTGCATGACCGCTTTGCCGGCGAATACCTGGCGCGTTTCTCGGAAAGCCGGGTCACCCACCGCGTGCGCCAGGTGCTGTGCCGTATCCTGCCGCAGGGCGAGCCCAAGCGCGAAACCCTGGCCCAGGCCCTGCACCTGTCGCAGCGCACTTTGCAGCGGCGGTTGCAGGAAGAAGGCACCAGCTTCCAGACCCTGCTCGATGACACCCGCCGCGAACTGGCCGAACAGTACCTGGCGCAGCCAGGCATGACCCTGATGGAGACCGCCTACCTGCTGGGCTTTGCCGACCCCAGCAACTTCTACCGGGCGTTCCGCCGCTGGTACGATGCCACGCCTGGTGAGTACCGCGCGCGTCTGGGCGCGGAGCCCGAGGTGGTCAGTGGCGCCAGAACGCCGGCATGCACAACACTAGCACCGTGATGATTTCCAGGCGGCCGAGCAGCATGCCGCTGGCGAGAATCCACTTGGCAGCGTCCGGCAGCGTGGCGTAGTTGCCCGACGGGCCGATCACTTCACCCAGGCCCGGGCCTACACCCGAGACCGTGCCGGCAGCGCCAGTCAGGGCGGTCATCCAGTCTACGCCAAGCAACGACAGCAGCAGCGCCATGACGCATATGGTAATGGCGAAGAAGAACGAGAAGGTCAGGATCGAACGCACGATTTCTTCGTCGAGGCGGTGGCCGTTGTACTTCTGCTTGATCACCGCGCGCGGATGGATCAGCTGGTTGAGGCTGGCCTTGAGCAGGATGTAGGCGACCTGGAAGCGGAAGATCTTGATGCCACCTGCCGTCGAGCCGGAGCAGCCGCCGACGAAGCCCAGGTAGAAGAACAGCATCAGCGAGAAGTTGCCCCACAGGCTGTAGTCACCCAGGGCGAAACCGGTGGTGGTGACCACCGAGGTCACGTTCAGCGCCACGTGGCGCAGGGCATCGAGCCAGTGCAGATTGGTGGTGGCCCAGTACCAGGTGCCAAGCACCAGCCAGGTGGCCACCAGCATGCCCAGCAAGCCTTGCACCTGCTGGTCGCGGATCAGTGCCTTGCGGTTGCCACGCAGGGTGGCCACGTAGAGGGTGAAGGGCAGGCTGCCGAGGATCATCACCACCACCGCGACCCAGTGCACGGCCGGGATATCCCACTTGGCCAGCGACTGGTCGGAGGTGGAAAACCCGCCAGTGGAGATCGCCGACATGGCGTGGTTGATTGCATCGAACGGGTTCATGCCGGCCCACCAGAAGCCCAGCGCGCCCAGGATCGAGAAGCCGACGTATACCCCCACGATCGACTTGGCGACCATGTGCGAGCGCGGCATGACCTTCTCCGAGCGGTCGGACGATTCGGTCTGGAACAGGCGCATGCCACCGATGCGCAGCAGCGGCAGGATCGCAACCGCCATGCCGATGAAGCCGATGCCGCCGAGCCAGTGCAGCATCGAACGCCACATCAGGATGCCTGGAGACATGTTATCGAGCCCGCTGAGCACGGTGGCACCGGTGGCGGTGATACCCGACATGCTTTCGAAGAAGGCGTCGGTGTAGCTGATGTGCTGGGTCAGCAGGAACGGCAGGGCGGCGAATACACACACCACCAGCCAGCTGCTGACGGTCAGCAGGTACATATCGCGCGGGCGCAGGTGCACATGCTCGGGGCGACCCTGAAGCACCAGGGCCAGGCCGGCGACAAAGGTGATCAGGCTCGACCAGAGGAACGACGGCATGTCACGGGTGCGTTCGAAGATCACCAGGGTCGCCATGGGCACTGCCATGCTGACGGCGAGGGTAATCAGGAAGATGCCGATGATGAAACCAATGATCCTTAAGGTCGGCAACGCCATGTGATCTGCTCTGACTCGAAACGGAAGGGCGCCATTCTACCTATGGGTCTGGTGATGTAAACGCTAGAATGGCCGCACATTTACCTGCCAGGAGGGTAGCCGATGGAGGCTCTCGACGCATTGCTCAACCGTGTTTCCGTGCCACGCCTGACCGACCCGGCGCCCAATGCCGCCCAGCGCGAGGCGCTGTTCCAGGCCGCCCTGCGCGCCCCGGACCACGGCCAGTTGCGGCCGTGGCGGTTCCTCACCATCGAAGGCCAGGGCCGCGAGAAGCTGGGTGAGCTGTTCGCCGAAGCGTTGCAGCACAAGGGGGATGCCAGCCAGGCTGCCCTGGACAAGGCCCGCGCCATGCCCCTGCGGGCGCCGTTGCTGATCGTGGTGATTGCCAAGCTGCAGGATCACTTCAAGGTGCCCAGGTCCGAGCAGCGGCTGGCGGCGGGCTGTGCGGCGCACGGCATCCTGATTGCGGCGCATGCGCAAGGTATCGGTGCGGTGTGGCGTACCGGGGACATGGCCTTCGATGCCCACGTGCACAAGGGCTTGGGGCTGGCCGAGAACGAGGAACTGATCGGTTACCTGTATGTTGGTACGCCGCTGACCGAGCCGCGTACGGCGCCCATTCTGGAAACCGCTGATTTCGTCAGTGCCTGGGGCGAGTAACGCAGCCTTGGGCTGATTGCTCTATCAGGGCTGCTGGCCCTTTCGCGGGTAAACCCGCTCCCACAGGTGTGGCACAAATTTCAGGCCTTGCACAGTACCTGTGGGAGCGGGTTTACCCGCGAAGAGGCCAGAGGCCTTTACATTATCAACTGCCGGTTGCCTCAGTCACAGGCAACTCCAGCCGAGCTACAAATCCACCCTGCGGATGGTTCTCCAGCACCAGGCTGCCACCATGCCGCTCGGCCGCCTTGCGAGCAATCGCCAGCCCCAGCCCATGCCCCGGCGCGTCCTGCCCCGGCGCACGGAAGAACGGCTCGCCCAACTGCGCCAGGTGCTCCGCCGCTGCCCCAGGCCCATGGTCGCGCACGCTCAACACGATACGCTCCTGCTCGCGCACGGCGCTGATTTCGATCGGCTGGCCCGGCGGGTTGAAGCGCAGGGCGTTGCGTAGCAGGTTGTCCACGGCACGCTCGATCAGCGTGGGCCAACCCTGCAAGGTCAACCCAGGCTGTGCCTCCAGGCGCACGTCCTGCTCCGGTGCGCTGAGCTGGGCGTCCTTGCGCACGCTGCCGAGCAGGGCATTGAGGTCTACCGGTTCGGCGTGAGCCTGTTCGGCATCGACCCGCGCCAGGGCGAGGATTTCGCTGATCAGGTCTTCCAGGCGGTCACATTCGCGAGTCAGGCGTGGCCACAGGGCTTCACGTTGCTCGGGCTCGGCGCGCTCGGCCAAGGCCAGGGCGATGCGCAACCTGGCCAGTGGTGAGCGCAGTTCATGGGACACATCGCGCAGCAACTGGCGCTGGCTGCCGATGGTGCTTTGCAGGCGCGCACCCATCTTGTTGAAGTCCTTGGCCAGCACGCCGAACTCGTCACGCCGCGCCGCCAGCTGCGCCAGGCTGTTCTGCTGGTAGGTGGTCTGGCCCAGGTCATGCACGGCGCTGCGCAGGCGGCTGAGCGGGCGGGTGATGGACAGGGTAACCAGCAGGCTGAACAGGGTCAGCACCACCAAAGCAATGCCCAGCGCACTGAGCGGCCACAACAGGCTTTCGCGGTGCCAGGCATCCAGCGCCGGGTGGGGGATGCGGTAGATCAGCAGGTAGGTCTCGCCGGTGTCGGGGCTGGTGTATTCCTCGGTCAGCCGGCGCCACGGCAGGCGCCGCTGGTCATTGTGCTGGCGTGCCTCGAAGGCCGCCGCACGGCGCGGGAAGGTGCCGGGCACCACGGCTTCGCCACTGTCATCGAGCACCTGCACGTCGATCTTGTAGCGGTCCTTGCGCCGTTCCAGGAAGTGCTGTGCCGAAGCCAGGCCTTCCTGCTCGTAATGCTTGGCCCACTTGCTGGCCAGGGTATTAAGGCCCGGGTGGCGGCTGAGGATCCAGGCGTCCTGGTTGAGCATATGGCCCAGCAGGATCGACAGGCCCGCAACCAGGGTGATGGCCAGCCAGAAACTGGCCAGGATGCGCCAGAACAGTGAACGCAAGTGCACCTCCTGCAAACGAGAAACGCCCGGCTCGCACTGAGGCGAGCCGGGCATCGGGCGGACAGCTTACTGGGCCTTGTTGCCTTTTTCAGCTTTCCAGGCCTGGAACTCCTGCCATTCTGCTTTCTGTGCGGCGCGTTCCTTCTGCAGTTCGTCGAACTTCTTCTGCTGCTCAGGCTTGAGCAGGGCACGGACCGCGCTGTCGGTCTTGTCGCGGTTGGCCTGCAGTTCGTCCTTCATCGCTTTCTGGTCGGCGGCCGGCAGCTTGGACAGGTAGCGCTCGGTGATGTCGCGGCGCTGTTTCATCTGCTCGCCCATCAGCTTGCCGATCTGCTGGCGCTGGTCACGGCTCAGGTCCAGTTGGTGGAAAGGCGCATCACCGCGATGATGCGGGCCGTCGTGGCGCGGGCCGCCTTCAGGCATGGCCATGGCCACGGTCGGCAGGGCGGCGGCGAACATCAGGGCGATAAGGGTCTTGCGCATGGTGTCTCTCCTTTACATAGGCCGGTGGTTACCGGATGAGCACAGTCTAGGGAGATCACCGTCAAGCGCGGTCAGCGGATGGTAAAGGCTCGGTAAAGATGTTCAGAGGCAGTAGTAATAGCCGCGGCTGCGCAGGGCGACGATGCGTGGCCGGCCATCGGCGTGGGGGCCGATCTTCTTGCGCAGGTTGCTGACGTGCATGTCCAGGCTGCGGTCGTACAGGGTCAGCTTGCGGCCCAGGCCGATCTGCGCCAGTTCCTGCTTGTCCAGCGGCTCGCCGGGTTGGCGCAGCAGGGCCTCGAGAATGCGGCTTTCGGACAGGGTCAGGGTCATTTCGCGGCCATCGATGCTGGCCACGCCACGAGCCGGGCTGTAGACCAGGTCGCCCAGTTCCACCTGGCTGGTGGTGGCGGTGGGGTGGCTGCGGCGCAGCACGGCACGCAGGCGAGCGGTGAGTTCACGCGGGTCGCAGGGTTTGGCCAGATAGTCATCGGCGCCCAGTTCCAGGCCGAGGATGCGGTCCAGCGGCTCGCCGCGGGCCGAGAGCATCAGCACCGGCAGCTCGGCATGCTCGCTGCGCAACTGCTTGAGCAGTTCCAGGCCACTGCCGTCGGGCAGCATCACGTCCAGCACCACGGCTGCCGGGGCATGCGTAGCCAGGGCCTGGCGGGCGCTCTGGCCATCGTGGCAGGCGCGCACGGTAAATCCCTCCTGGGTCAGCCAGCTGCCGAGCAGCTCGCACAGCTCCTGGTCATCATCAATCAGTAACAGCTCGCTCATGACTCACTCAATTCAACCATTGACGGCGGCTAAATCGGCCCGCCAGTGGCAAAGATACCGCAGACTGATGGCAACAGTATAACTGCTGGTAACGCGTGGCCTTCTTCGCGGGTAAACCCGCTCCCGCAGGGAAAGTGCAAGCTTGAAGCCTGCGCCGTCCCTGTGGGAGCGGGTTTACCCGCGAAGAAGCCCACGCGGTCTCAGATCAAGGCAGTACTTGCTTGAACGGCTTGACCACCACCTTGTCGTACACACCGGCCGCAATGTAAGGGTCGGCATCGGCCCAGGCCTGTGCCGCAGCCAGCGATTCGAACTCGGCAACGATCAGGCTACCGCTGAAACCCGCTTCGCCCGGGTCGTTGCTGTCGATGGCCGGGTGCGGGCCGGCCAGTACCACGCGGCCCTCGGCCTTCAGCTGCTGCAGGCGTTCGATGTGCGCCGGGCGGGCAGCCAGGCGCTTTTCCAGGGAGTTTGCGACGTCGCTGGCGATGATGGCGTAGAGCATGTCAATCCTTGGGTTTGGAGGTAGATGGGTCGTCGTGCAGGTGGCGCGACAGGTACACGCCCTGCGCCACGAGGAATATCACGGTCATGCCCAGGCTGCCGAACACCTTGAAGTCGACCCAGAAGTCCTGGAAGGTGAAGGCGACGAACAGGTTGGCCGCGCCGCAGAACAGGAAGAAGCCGATCCATGCCAGGTTCAGGCGGGCCCAGATGGCATCGGGCAGGCTCAGGGCGTGGCCCATGATGCGCTTGATCAGCACCCGGTCGCCGACGAAGTGGCTGCCGGCGAAGCCCAGGGCGAACAGCCAGTTCACCACCGGCGCCTTCCACTTGAGGAAGGTTTCGCTGTGGAAGGTCAGGGTCAGGCCGCCGAACACCAGGCAGGCCACCAGGGTCAGCCACTGGCCCTTTTCCAGCTTGCGCTGGCGCAGGAACAGCGCGCCGTAGACCACCAGCGAGCTGATGATCAGCATGGCCGTGGCGCTGTAGATACCACCGAATTCGAAGCTGTGGCCGGCGACTTCCATAGGGCGCGGGTCGAGCTTGTAGACGATGAAGAACAGCAGCAGCGGGATGAAATCGATGAATTGTTTCACAATGGCAGCCAGAATCGGGATGTGACGGCATAATAACAAACATCGATTCCAGCGAAAGCGCTCCTCCATGAATGTTGATCTGCACTGTCACAGCACGGCCTCCGACGGCGCCCTGTCGCCCTCGACACTGGTCGCCCGGGCCCATGAGCACGGGGTGCAAACGCTGGCACTGACCGACCATGACACCATCGAAGGCCTGCCCGAGGCGCGCCAGGCCTGCTGCGACAAGGGCATGCACTGGGTCAGCGGGGTGGAGCTGTCGTGCACCTGGGGTGGCGCGACCATCCATGTGCTGGGCTACGACTTCCCGCTCGACGCACCGCCCCTGCTGGCGGCGATCGAAGCGCTGCACCGTGGCCGCTGGTTGCGCGCCGAAGAAATCGACAAACGGCTGGCGGCCAAGGGCATGCCCGGTACCCTCGAAGGCGCCCGCGCCGTGCAGCACGAGCTGGGCGATAGCGGCAATGCGCCGGCGCGCCCGCATTTTGCCGAGTACCTGGTGCGTGCCGGGCACGTCAAGGACCGCGGCGAGGCGTTTCGCAAATGGCTGGGCGCCGGCAAGCTGGGGGACGTCAAGCAGCACTGGCCGACCCTCGATGAAACCGTCGCCACCCTGCGCCAGTCCAATGCCTGGGTGAGCCTGGCGCACCCCATGCACTACGATCTGACCCGCAGCAAGCGCAGAAGGCTGATTGCCGACTATATTCAGGCAGGCGGGCAGGCACTTGAAGTGGTCAACGGAATGATGCCAGCCGAGCAGGTGGGCACGATGTCCATCCTCACCCGTGAGTTCGGCCTGCTGGCAAGTGCCGGCAGTGACTTCCACGGCCCCGGCACCTGGGGCGAGATCGGTGCCTACCGGCCTTTGCCCGAGGACCTGCCACCTCTGTGGCGCCGATTCAGCCATGAACAGCCTTTGGCGGTATGAACAGGACGACTACGTGAGCCAATTTTTCCAGATTCATGCGGAGAATCCGCAGGTGCGCCTGATCAAACAGGCCGTCGAGATCATTCGCAAGGGTGGCGTGGTGGTGTATCCGACCGACTCGGCCTATGCCCTGGGGTGCCAGATCGGTAACAAGGCAGCGATCGAGCGGGTGCGCCGCCTGCGTGGCCTGGACAAGACCCACAACTTCACCCTGATGTGCTGCGACATGTCGCAGTTGGGGTTGTATGCCAAGGTCGACACTGGCACTTTCCGCCTGCTCAAGGCCCATGTGCCCGGGCCTTACACTTTCATTCTCAATGGTACCCGCGAGGTCCCGCGCCTGCTGCTGCACGAAAAACGCCGCACCATCGGCCTGCGCGTGCCGGACCATGCCATCACCTTGGCCTTGCTGGCCGAGCTGGGCGAGCCGCTGATGAGCGTGAGCCTGATCCTGCCGGGTGATGACGAGCCGATGACCGACCCTCACGAGATCCGCGAGCGCCTGGAGCATCATGTCGACCTGGTAATCGACGGCGGTTTCGGTGACCTCAAGGCATCGACCATCATTGACCTGTCCGGCGATGAACCGGAACTGGTCCGTGAAGGCTGCGGCGACCCCACGCCATTCCTGGTCAACGCGTGAGCCAGGTGGAAACGCCCGAGGCACCGGCCGAACAGGCCGAGACGCCTCGGCAGCTGCAACTGGCCCTGGTCTATGGCGAAGCCCTGACCGAGCTGCCGCTGGACCTGTACATCCCGCCGGACGCCCTGGAAGTCATCCTCGAAGCCTTCGAAGGCCCGCTGGACCTGTTGCTGTACCTGATCCGCAAGCAGAATATCGACATCCTCGACATCCCGGTGGCGGAAATCACCCGCCAGTACATGGGCTACGTGGAGCTGATGAAGAGCGTGCGCCTGGAGCTGGCCGCCGAGTACCTGGTGATGGCTGCCATGCTGGCCGAGATCAAGTCGCGCATGTTGCTGCCGCGCTCGGCCGACGTCGAGGAGGAGGAGGGTGACCCGCGCGCCGAACTGATCCGCCGCCTGCAGGAATACGAGCGCTTCAAGGCCGCCGCCGAAGGCATCGATGCGTTGCCACGGGTCGGCCGCGAGGTGGTGGTGCCGCGCCTGGAGGCGCCGCAGGCCAAGGTGCGCAAGCTGTTGCCCCAGGTCAGCCTGGAAGAGCTGCTGGTGTCGATGGCCGAGGTGATGCGCCGCAACGACCTGTTCGAAAGCCACCAGATCACCCGCGAGACCTTGTCCACCCGCGAGCGCATGAGCCAGGTGCTGGAACGCCTGAAAGGCGGCGGTTTCGTGCCATTCGTCGAGCTGTTCGCCGCCGAGGAGGGCAAGCTGGGTGTGGTGGTGACCTTCATGGCGATTCTTGAGCTGGTGAAGGAATCGCTGATCGAACTGGTGCAGAATGAACCTTTCGCCGCCATTCACGTGCGGCTCCGCCCGGCGCTTGTTGAAGAACCTGATGAACCTGAATGAACCCCGCGACCTGGCGTCGCTGATCGAAGCCTTTCTGCTGGCTTCGGGCAAGCCGCAATCCCTGGAGCGCCTGTACGAACTGTTCGAAGAGGCCGAGCGCCCCGAACCCAAGGTGTTCAAGCAGGCCCTGGAGGTGCTGGGCAAGTCGTGTAACGGCCGCGCTTTCGAGTTGAAGGAAGTGGCCAGCGGCTACCGCCTGCAAATTCGCGAGGACTATGCCCCTTGGGTCGGGCGCCTGTGGGAAGAGCGCCCGCAACGTTATTCACGTGCGCTGCTCGAGACTCTGGCCCTGGTCGCCTATCGCCAGCCCATCACCCGGGGCGAAATCGAGGATGTGCGTGGCGTGGCGGTGAACAGCAACATCATCAAGACCCTGATGGAGCGCGAGTGGATCCGCGTGGTCGGCTACCGCGAAGTGCCCGGCCGGCCGGCGATGTTTGCCACCACCAAGGCGTTTCTTGACCACTTCAACCTCAAGAGCCTGGATGAGCTGCCGGCCTTGGCCGAGCTGCGCGAAATGGAACCGGAGCCGCTGCTCGACCCGGACGATGCGCCGGTGCCGGCCCACTTGCAGGCGTTGGCCGATGCCAGCCTTGGGGAGGAGGAAGAGGTTGTTGAGCCGAAGGAGGAAACCAGCTTCCGAAGCTTGCTGGTGGAACTGGATGCCATGGAAGAAGGGCTGAAGACCGATTTTGATGATTTGCGTGAGGAAGAGCCTGAGGCCTCGGTGGAGGAAGAGGGCAAGTCACTGCCCTGATTCCTTTGTTGTCTGTGCTGGCCTCTTCGCGGGCACGCCCGCTCCCACAGGGATATCACAGGTCCTGAGGGCTGCGCGGTACCTGTGGGAGCGGGCGAGCCCGCGAAAGGGCCGGAACCGGCAACACATCACCATTAGGCAGAAATCCCTCGCAAAGCCCACAAAACCCTCTACCCTCCAGTGCGTTCCCCCGCCGAACCGCGTATGATGCGCGGCCTTTTGGCGCGTTCGTCGCCAGAACCCTTATTTCATTCCTACACCGGGAGGTGCCCAGATGAGTGAGCAAGACCTGCAAGATACCGAAATCACCCCTCCATCCGGCGAAAAGCTGCAGAAAGTGCTGGCGCGCATCGGCGTTGGCTCGCGCCGTGACGTCGAAGCCTGGATCAGCCAGGGCCGCATCAAGGTCAACGGTGTCGAGGCCACCCTCGGCCAGCGCGTCGACCTGCACGACGCCATTGCCGTGGATGGCAAGCTGATCAAGCGCGAAGAGGCCGCCGAGGCCACCCGCCGGGTGATCATGTACAACAAGCCCGATGGCGAAATCTGCACCCGTGACGACCCGGAAGGCCGCCCGACCGTGTTCGACCGCCTGCCACGGCCCAAAGAAGGCCGCTGGATCAACATCGGCCGCCTCGACATCAACACCACCGGCCTGCTGCTGTTCACCACCGACGGTGAACTGGCCAACCGCCTGATGCACCCGTCCTACGAGATGGACCGTGAATACGCGGTACGTGTGCGGGGTGAGGTCGACGACGAGATGATCGAGCGCCTGAAGGCCGGCGTGATGCTGGAAGATGGTCCGGCCAAGTTTACCGACATCCAGAAAGCTCCCGGTGGCGAAGGCTTCAACCACTGGTACCACTGCGTGGTGATGGAAGGCCGTAACCGTGAAGTGCGTCGCCTGTGGGAGTCCCAGGGCATGGTGGTCAGCCGCCTGAAGCGCGTGCGTTTCGGCCCGGTGTTCCTCAACTCCGACCTGCCGATGGGCCGCTGGCGTGAAATGACCCAGGGCGAAATCGACATCCTCGCCGCTGAAGTGGGCCTGCAGCCGGTGGCGCTGCCAGCCATGAAGCTCAAGGCCAAGGACAAGATGGAGCGCCTGCAGCGCAAGTCCACCCGTCCGCTGGGCCGTGGCGAGCGCGTGCGCAACCTGCGCCCGGCTCACGAAGGCGCTGCAGCCGAGCAACGCCCGGCGCGCCAGCCGCGTGAAGAGTCTCCACGCAAGAGCGGCCGTGGCAGCACCGTGGCCGAGCGCCCGAGCGAGATGCGCAAGCGTCCGGGCAAGCCTGAAGGCGACAAGCCGGCAGGCCGTGGCCGCGGCAAGCCGCGTGGCTGATTGGCCTGTGCAGCAATGAGAAACCAGCCTTCGGGCTGGTTTTTTTATGCCTGTGAGAATTTGGGGGCTGCTGTGCAGCCCATCGCGACACAAGGCCGCTCCCACAATAAAACGCGTCACATGCGGGAGCGGCCGTGTGTCGCGAAAGGGTCGCAAAGCGGCCCCAAGATATTGAACAAAAAGAATTTTTCGGACGACTGGCAAGTTCTCGAACCACCCTGTAAAGAAATTTGTACATTTGTGGCCGAATTCAGCCCTGATTTCAGATTGATCCCGGCTGTGTAAACAAACCTTGCCGCCGCCAACGCGCCAAAGCCGCCGCCCCGCCCCCGCCCACCCTTGCCCAAACCCCCGCCCCACGGTGTTATAGCCGTCATTGCCGTGTGCAAAAGCCTGTCCACAGAGCCAGGCTGACAAAACAACAAATGGAGGCGCCATGTACGCCGATCACTCCGCCTTTCAAGGCCCACACCACAGGATCGCTGCGTTTTTTCCCAAGGAAACGATGCAACGCGTTGACGCCTGCGCGTTTGCAGGGGTATACAGTGCGCCGCGTTTTACCTGTGACTCCTTTGCGTACCGCGCACTCTTGATCACGCCTGGTTGACCCGCCCCGGCGGCACCTGAGGTCAAGAAACCCAAGGTAATCACCTTGCCCATTCCGCTGCGCCACGAGCGCGGTGGGTCCGATTCCGTCACAGATAAAAACAATGCAGGTGACTTCGTTCATGAGTGGACAAAACATGCATTCAGGCGAGCTCAAGCGGGGCCTGAAGAACCGCCATATCCAGTTGATCGCCCTCGGTGGTGCGATTGGTACCGGCCTGTTCCTCGGCTCGGCAGGCGTGATGAAATCCGCTGGCCCGTCGATGATCCTTGGCTACGCCATCTGCGGCTTCATCGCCTTCATGATCATGCGCCAGCTCGGCGAAATGATCGTCGAAGAGCCGGTGGCCGGCTCGTTCAGCCATTTCGCCCACACCTACTGGGGTGGTTTCGCCGGCTTCCTGTCAGGCTGGAACTGCTGGGTGCTGTACATCCTGGTGGGCATGTCGGAGCTTTCGGCGGTCGGCAAGTATGTTCACTACTGGTGGCCGGAGATCCCCACCTGGGTCACGGCGGCAGCGTTCTTCGTGCTGATCAACGCCATCAACCTGATGAACGTGAAGTTCTTCGGAGAGGCCGAGTTCTGGTTTGCCATCATCAAGGTGGTGGCCATCGTCAGCATGATCGGCCTGGGTGCCTACCTGCTGACCAGCGGCAGCGGCGGCCCTGAAGCCACCGTGGCCAACCTGTGGTCGCATGGCGGCTTCTTCCCCAACGGTGTCAGCGGGCTGGTGATGGCCCTGGCCTTCATCATGTTCTCCTTCGGTGGCCTGGAAATGCTCGGTTTCACCGCCGCCGAGGCCGACAAGCCGAAGACCGTGATCCCCAAGGCGATCAACCAGGTCATCTACCGTATCCTGATCTTCTATGTCGGTGCCCTGGTGGTGCTGCTGTCGCTGACCCCGTGGGACAACCTGGTCGCCAGCATCGATGCGTCCGGTGGCAGCTACGGCAGCAGCCCGTTCGTACAGGTGTTCTCGCTGCTGGGCAGTGACGTGGCCGCTCACCTGTTGAACTTCGTGGTCCTGACTGCGGCACTGTCGGTGTACAACAGCGGCACCTACTGCAACGCCCGCATGCTGCTGGGCATGGCCGAACAAGGTGACGCCCCGGCGGCGCTGGCCAAGGTCGACAGCCGCGGTGTACCGGTGCGTTCGATCCTGGTGTCGGCAGCCGTGACCCTGATTGCCGTGCTGCTCAACTACCTGATGCCGTCGAATGCGCTGGAACTGCTGATGTCGCTGGTGGTGGCCACCCTGGTGATCAACTGGGCGATGATCAGCTACTCGCACCTGAAGTTCCGCCAGCACCTGGACCGCACCGGCCAGAAGCCGCTGTTCAAGGCGCTGTGGTACCCCTATGGCAACTACATCTGCCTGGCGTTCGTGGTGCTGATCCTGGGCATCATGCTGATGATCCCGGGTATCCAGGTTTCCGTGTATGCAATCCCGGTGTGGCTGTTCGCCATGTTCGTGGCCTACATGATCAAGCCGCGTCGCAAGGCGCAGGCTGTTGGGGCGGCTGGTAGCGTGGCCCGATAAGGCGCTACAGGTAGCGTATGAAAAACCCGAAGTCAGGAACTGGCTTCGGGTTTTTTATTGCCTGTACCGGCCTCTTCGCGGGTAAACCCGCTCCCACAGGGATATCACCTGACCCGAGAGCAGCGCTACATCTGTGGGAGCGGGTTTACCCGCGAAGAGGCCGGCACAGCCAGAAATCAGATCTGCTCCAGCAACCAGCTACGAAACGCCCGCAGCGACGGCAACGCCTCATTCCTCGGCGGGTAGATCAGGTAATAACTGCGCTGGCTGGCAAATGCCCCCCCAGGGCTGTACAGCTCACCCTTGGCCAGTTCCTCCTCCACCAGTATGCGCGGCACCAGGCCGATGCCAATCCCGGCTCGTACCGCCTGGATCAGGTGCGAGGTCAGTTCGAAGCTCGGCCCCAGGCGCATCGCCCGGTGCGCCAGGCCATGGTGCGAGAACCACTCGCCCCAGGCATGCGGGTTGTTGGCCACATTCAGCAGCACCTCTTCACTGATGCGTGCCGGGCTCCAGCCCTGGCTGTCCGCGCCAGCCTCCGGCGGTAATATCACCACCAGTTCCTCGGCATGCAGCCGATGACAGACCAGCCCCGGCAGGTCGTGGCTGGCCACGCCGATGGCGGCGTCGATTTCGCTGGTGTCGAAGTTGATGGCTTCGATACGTGAATGAATGTGCACCAGCATGCCCGGGTGGGCGCTGTAGAACGCATGCAGCCGTGGTAGCAGCCATTTCGAGCCGAAGGTGGGCAGGGTGGCCAGGCGCAAGGTGCCCACCCCCGACTGGTAGGCCAGTGCCTGCAAGGTGGCGCTGCGGATGCGCCCGAGTGCCTCGCTGAGCTCGCGCTGGTACAGGCGACCTACATCGGTCAGCTGCACCTGGCGCCCTTCGCGGCGGAACAGGGTCAGGCCCAGCTGCTGCTCCAGTGCCTGCACCTGGCGGCTGACCGCGCTCTGGGTCAGCGACAGCTCGGCGGCGGCGCGGGTGTAGCTTTCATGCCGGGCGGCGGCCTCGAAAGCCAGCAGCAGCGACATGGATGGGGTCAGGTGGCGGTAATTCATTCATGAAAGTCATCGATAGCGGCAGGATTATCCGTTTGCCCCTGAAGCGAAACTACAGGAACATTGGCTTATACGTCATCCCTGCATGTCATTATCCATGCCGGAACGACAGGAATCCCGTGATTAGCCAATATCAAGAGGCCATCCTTCGATGATCGCCCAGCTGCCTACCATTGCCCCGAGCGCCAATTACCCCGAATTCCTCGAAGCCCTGCGCAACAGCGGCTTCCGTGGCCAGATCAGTGCCGACTACGGCACCCGCACGGTGCTGGCCACCGACAACTCGATCTACCAGCGCTTGCCGCAGGCGGCGGTGTTCCCGCTGGACGCCGACGATGTGGCGCGGGTCGCCACGCTGATGGCCGAGGCGCGCTTCCAGCAGGTCAAGCTGACCCCGCGCGGCGGTGGCACCGGCACCAACGGCCAGTCGCTGACCGACGGTATCGTCGTCGACCTGTCGCGGCACATGAACAAGATCCTCGAAATCAACGTCGAGGAACGCTGGGTACGGGTACAGGCCGGTACGGTCAAGGACCAGCTCAACGCCGCGCTCAAGCCGCACGGGCTGTTCTTCGCCCCCGAGCTGTCCACTTCCAACCGCGCCACTGTCGGCGGCATGATCAACACCGATGCCAGCGGTCAGGGCAGCTGCACCTATGGCAAGACCCGTGACCACGTACTGGAACTGCACAGCGTGCTGCTCGGTGGCGAGCGCCTGCACAGCCTGCCGATCGACGATGCCGCGCTGGAACAGGCCTGTGCCGCGCCCGGCCGGGTCGGCGAGGTGTACCGCATGGCGCGCCAGATCCAGGAAACCCAGGCGGATCTCATCGAAACCACCTTCCCCAAGCTCAACCGTTGCCTGACCGGCTATGACCTGGCGCACCTGCGCGACGAGCAGGGCCGCTTCAACCTCAACAGCGTGCTGTGCGGTGCCGAGGGCTCGCTGGGCTATGTGGTCGAGGCCAAGCTCAATGTGCTGCCGATCCCCAAATATGCCGTGCTGGTCAACGTGCGCTACACCAGCTTCATGGATGCCCTGCGTGACGCCAATGCGCTGATGGCGCACAAGCCGCTGTCGATCGAGACCGTCGACTCCAAGGTGCTGATGCTGGCGATGAAGGACATCGTCTGGCACAGCGTCGCCGAGTACTTCCCGGCCGACCCCGAGCGCCCGACCCTGGGCATCAACCTGGTGGAGTTCTGCGGCGACGAGCCGGCCGAGGTCAATGCCAAGGTGCAGGCGTTCATCCAGCACCTGCAGAGCGACACCAGCGTCGAGCGCCTGGGCCACACCCTGGCCGAGGGTGCCGAAGCGGTAACCCGCGTCTATACCATGCGCAAGCGTTCGGTGGGCCTGCTGGGCAACGTCGAGGGTGAGGTACGCCCGCAACCGTTCGTGGAAGACACCGCGGTACCGCCAGAGCAACTGGCCGACTACATTGCCGACTTCCGTGCGCTGCTGGATGGCTACGGCCTGGCCTACGGCATGTTCGGCCACGTCGATGCCGGCGTGCTGCACGTACGCCCGGCGCTGGACATGAAGGACCCTGCCCAGGCCGCACTGGTCAAGCCGATTTCCGACGCCGTGGCGGCACTGACCAAAAGCTACGGAGGCTTGCTGTGGGGCGAGCACGGCAAGGGCCTGCGCTCGGAATACGTGCCGGAGTACTTCGGCGAGCTGTACCCGGCGCTGCAGCGCCTGAAGGGCGCTTTCGACCCGCACAACCAGCTCAACCCGGGCAAGATCTGCACCCCGTTGGGCAGTGCCGAGGGCCTGACCCCGGTCGATGGCGTGACCCTGCGCGGCGACCTCGACCGTACCATCGACGAGCGCGTGTGGCAGGACTTCGGCAGCGCCGTGCACTGTAACGGCAACGGCGCCTGCTACAACTACGACCCCAACGACGCCATGTGCCCGTCGTGGAAGGCCACCCGTGAACGCCAGCACTCGCCCAAGGGCCGCGCCTCGCTGATGCGCGAATGGCTGCGCCTGCAGGGCGAGGCGAACATCGACGTGCTGGCGGCAGCGCGCAACAAGGTGTCCTGGCTCAAGGGCCTGCCGGCGCGGCTGCGCAACAACCGCGCGCGCAGCCAGGGCCAGGAAGACTTCTCCCATGAGGTGTACGACGCCATGGCCGGCTGCCTGGCGTGCAAGTCGTGCGCCGGGCAGTGCCCGATCAAGGTCAACGTGCCGGACTTCCGCTCGCGCTTCCTCGAGCTGTACCACGGCCGCTACCAGCGCCCGTTGCGTGACTACCTGATCGGCTCGCTGGAGTTCACCATCCCGTACCTGGCCCATGCGCCCGGGCTGTACAACGCGGTGATGGGCTCGAAGTGGGTGAGCAAGCTGCTGGCCGACAAGGTCGGCATGGTCGACAGCCCGCTGATCAGCCGCTTCAACTTCCAGGCTACCCTGACCCGCTGCCGCGTCGGCGTGGCCAGCGTGCCGGCCCTGCGTGAACTGACCCCGGCCCAGCGCGAGCGCAGCATCGTGCTGGTGCAGGATGCCTTTACCCGTTACTTCGAGACGCCGCTGTTGTCGGCCTTCATCGACCTGGCGCACCGCCTGGGCCACCGGGTGTTCCTGGCGCCTTACAGCGCCAACGGCAAGCCGCTGCACGTGCAGGGCTTCCTCGGTGCGTTCGCCAAGGCGGCGATCCGCAACGCCACCCAGCTCAAGGCCCTGGCCGACTGCGGCGTGCCGCTGGTGGGCCTGGACCCGGCGATGACCCTGGTGTATCGCCAGGAGTACCAGAAAGTACCGGGCCTGGACGGTTGCCCGCAGGTGCTGTTGCCGCAGGAGTGGTTGATGGATGTGCTGCCGGAGCAGGCAGCGACCGCGCCGGGCAATTTCCGCCTGATGGCGCACTGCACCGAGAAGACCAACGTGCCGGCCAGCACCAGGCAGTGGGAGCAGGTGTTCGCTCGCCTGGGCCTGAAGCTGGTGACCGAGGCGACTGGCTGCTGCGGCATGTCCGGTACCTATGGGCACGAGGCGCGCAACCAGGACACCTCGCGGACCATCTTCGAGCAGTCGTGGGCGACCAAGCTGGACAAGGAAGGCGAGCCGCTGGCCACGGGCTACTCGTGCCGCAGCCAGGTCAAGCGCATGACCGAACGGCAGATGCGCCACCCGCTGGAAGTGGTGCTCCAGTACGCCCGGCGCTGACCTTCAGGCCCCCGGGGCTGCTTTGCAGCCCATCGCCGGCAAGCCAGCTCCCACAGGTGTCGCGTCAGCCTTGGTTCATGTGGTCCCTGTGGGAGCTGGCTTGCCGGCGACAGGGCCGGTGCAGGCACTACAAATTCAGGTTTCCTGCGCGCTGTTTCGTCCCCGGCGCGCCTGCCGATACAGATACAGGCTCAACACCAACCCGCAAGCCGCCGCCGCCGCGGCAAACAGAAACATCGAAGCAAAACCGAACCCCGCCGCCACCGCGCCCACCAGCGGCCCGGTCACCCCCAGCGACAAATCGATGAACAGCGAATACGCCCCCACCGCCGCCCCGCGGTTGGCCGCCGACACCTGATTCACCGCCTCCACCCCCAGTGCCGGGAACACCAGCGAGAAGCCGAACCCGCTCAGCGCGGCCCCCGCCAAGGCCATTTCGGCGTTGGGCGCCAGCCACAACATCAGCAGCCCAAGCGTTTCCACCGACAGGCAGGCGATCGCCACCCGGAACCCGCCAATCCGGTTGATCAGGTTGCCGAACAGCAGTCGCGCGCTGATGAAGCTGGCGCCGAACAGGCTCAGGGTCAGCGCTGCATTGGCCCAGCCGTGGCTGGCGTAGTACAAGGTGATGAAGGTGGCGATGGTGCCAAAGCCGATCGAGCCCAGGGCCAGCCCCGAGCCGTGCGGGAACACCTTGCCCAGCACCCGCAGGAACGGCAGGCGCACGCCACTGACGATCGGCGCGGCTTGCCTGGGCCACGCCAGCAGCAACCCGAGCGCACACAGCAGGATGATGCTCACGCCCATGCTCCACAGCCCCAGGCCCTTGACCATCAGCACGCCCAGCGGGGCGCCGATGGCCAGTGCGCCATAGCTGGCGATGCCGTTCCAGGAGATGACCTTGGCCGTGTTTTCAGCGCCCACCCGGCCAATGCCCCAGCCAATCGCACCGGAGCCCACCAGGCTTTCGGCACTGCCGAGCACCAGGCGGCCTAGCAGCAGGCAGGCCAGGCTCAGCCACGGCAGGTGGGTGAGGAAGGCGCAGGCCAGCATGAACACCCCGCTGAGCCCGCAGCCGGCCAGGCCATACATGACCGCCTTCTTGCTGCCGTGGTTGTCGATGATGCGGCTGGCGGTGGGGCGGCTGAGCAGGGTGGCGAGGTATTGCACGCTGATCACCAGGCCCGCGACCACGGCACTGAAGCCCAGATCGTTGTGCACATAGCCGGGCAATACGGCCAGCGGGATGCCGATGTTCAGGTAGCCGATGAAGGTGAAGAGGACGATGGAGACGACTTGCAGGGTGACCGCAAGGGGGCGCGGTGAGTGGGGCATGAGGGCCTACGTGGATTCTGGACGGTGTGAAAACGTGATGACGGGGGTGGCCCGCAGGTCAGCCGTTTTCACACAGTCGGGGGATGCGCGGTTATTCCTGGTCAGCGCTGGATTGATCGTCACCATCCTGCTCGACGGCAGTTGCCGGTTCGGCGTGAACGGTCACGGTTGGCTCTTCTGGGTTCAGGCTTGGGAAGGGAAGATTCGGGATTTCATGCATCTCGTCGTTCCTCGCAAGTGTGAGTGAAAAGTCTGCGCCAGGCGCGTTTGAAGCTTCGCAAAGCTGGGGCAGGATACACAAGTCTGGATGACAGTTTGGGTTTTTTACCGATCGTTTGTCGGTTTTGCGGGCGAACAGCGGACATTTTTCCTTCAAAAAACTGGGGCCGCTTCGCGCCCCTTCGCGGGCTTGCCCGCTCCCACAGTGATCGCGAAAATCAAGGATTACGCGGTCCCTGTGGGAGCGGGCAAGCCCGCGAAGGGGCGCGAAGCGGCCCCAATTCCCAAGCGGTTACTTGCGGCCTTCAGCCGTCTCCGCCACCTTGTCGGTGCGCGCGCACATGATGAAATCATTGCGGTGCAGGCCTTTGATCGAGTGGCTCCACCAGGTCACGGTGACCTTGCCCCACTCGGTCAGCAGGCCCGGGTGATGGCCTTCGGCCTCGGCGATCTCGCCCACGGCATTGGTGAACGCCAGGGCGTGCTTGAAGTTCTTGAACAGGAACACGCGCTCCAGCTCCATGTGGCCGTCACGTACTTCGATGTTCCAGTCCGGGATTTCGCGAATCAGCTCGGCCAGTTCTTCGTCGGTGACCTTTGGTGCGTCGGCGCGGCAGGCTTCGCAATGGGCTTGGTTCAAGGCATTCATGTGGTGTTTTCCGGTTCGAGTTGTTATCGGCAAGGTCGCTCAGGCAGCGACCTTGGGTGGAAACTTCGGTGCGTGCAGGCCCAGCTGCATGGCTTTGTGAACCATGCCCATGATGTCTTCGTGGGCCAGGTCGAACAGGCGCTTCATGTTCGGCAGTACGAAATACAGCGGCTGCAGGATATCGATGCGGTACGGTGTGCGCATGGCCTCGATCGGGTCGAAGGCCTGGTGCTCAGGCTCGCCAGACAGGCTGTAGACGGTCTCTTTTGGCGACGAAAGGATACCGCCACCATAGATCTTGCGGCCCTGCGCGGTTTCCATCAGGCCGAACTCGATGGTCATCCAGTACAGGCGCGCTAGGTATACGCGTTGTTCCTTGGTCGCGGCCAGGCCGAGCTTGCCATAGGTGTGGGTGAATTCGGCGAACCAGGGGTTGGTCAGCAGCGGGCAGTGGCCGAAAATCTCGTGGAAGATGTCGGGCTCTTGCAGGTAGTCCAGTTCTTCCGGGGTGCGGATGAAGGTGGCCACCGGGAAGCGCTTGCTGGCCAGCAGTTCGAAGAAGGTCTGGAAGGGGATCAGTGCCGGTACCCGGGCAACCTGCCAGCCGGTGGTGGCGCCCAGCACTTTGTTGATCTCGCCCAGTTGCGGAATGCGGTCATGGGGCAGCTTGAGCTGGTCGATGCCGTCCAGGTATTCCTGGCAAGCGCGGCCTTCGATCACTTTCAGCTGACGGGTGATCAGGGTGTTCCATACCGCATGCTCTTGCTGCGGGTAATCGATAAAACCATGCGCATCGGGCTCGCGTGCCACGTATTGCGTCTGTTTCATGTGGCTCTCCTGGTGAGGGCTTTTCTTGTTATGTGCAGGACATGCCTAAGGAATATCCCTTCGCTGGCCGCTTTGCACGGGGGTGGGCCACTGGCGGGGTCGGCTACTGGGGGTGATTTCGTAACGATAATTTTACAAAAAGGCGCAGGTGTCGGAAAATCCGAGGCATCTGGCTGATGCTTCGGCTGTTTTTGTCAGCTTATCTTTACGACTTTTCCGCGCGATGTTGAAAAACATTGGCGCTTCGAGAGCCCTCATGCGTATCAAAGTGCATTGCCAGAACCGCATTGGCATCCTGCGCGACATCCTCAACCTGCTGGTGGAATACGGCATCAACGTGCTGCGCGGCGAGGTGGGTGGTGACCATGGCAACGCCATCTACCTGCATTGCCCGAACCTGATCAATTTGCAGTTCCAGGCGCTGCGGCCGAAGTTCGAGGCCATCGCCGGAGTGTTCGGCGTCAAGCGTGTGGGGCTGATGCCCAGCGAGCGTCGGCACATGGAGCTGAATGCGCTGCTGGGGGCGCTGGACTTCCCGGTGCTGTCGATCGACATGGGTGGCAGCATCGTCGCCGCCAACCGTGCCGCTGCGCAGCTGCTGGGGGTGCGGGTGGACGAGGTGCCAGGCATGCCGCTGGCGCGTTATGTGGAGGACTTCGACCTGCCGGAGCTGGTGCGGGCCAACAAGTCGCGCATCAACGGCCTGCGCATCAAGGTCAAGGGTGATGTGTTCCTGGCCGATATCGCGCCGCTGCAGTCCGAGCACGACGACAGCGAGGCACTGGCCGGTGCAGTGTTGACCCTGCACCGCGCCGACCGTATCGGTGAGCGCATCTACAACGTGCGCAAGCAGGAGCTGCGCGGTTTCGACAGTATCTTCCAGAGTTCGCGGGTGATGGCGGCGGTGGTGCGTGAGGCGCGGCGCATGGCGCCGCTGGATGCGCCATTGCTGATCGAGGGTGAGACCGGCACCGGCAAGGAGTTGCTGGCGCGTGCCTGCCACTTGGCCAGCCCGCGCGGCCAGTCGCCGCTGATGGCACTCAATTGCGCCGGGTTGCCCGAGTCGATGGCCGAGACCGAGTTGTTCGGTTACGGCCCCGGGGCCTTCGAAGGGGCGCGGGCCGAGGGCAAGCTGGGGCTGCTGGAGCTGACCGCCGGTGGCACGCTGTTCCTTGACGGGGTAGGGGAGATGAGCCCGCGCCTGCAGGTAAAGCTGCTGCGTTTTCTGCAGGATGGCTGCTTCCGCCGCGTAGGCAGCGATGAAGAGGTGTACCTGGATGTGCGGGTGATCTGCGCGACCCAGGTGGATTTGTCCGAGTTGTGTGCCCGTGGCGAGTTTCGTCAGGACCTGTATCACCGGCTCAATGTGTTGTCGCTGCACATTCCGCCATTGCGCGAATGCATGGATGGCCTGGAAGGGCTGGTGCAGCACTTTCTCGATCAGGCCAGCCGGCAGATCGGCTGCGCCATGCCGCGCCTGGCGCCGGCAGCGATGGACAAACTTAGCCAGTACCATTGGCCGGGTAATGTCAGGCAGTTGGAAAACGTGTTGTTCCAGGCAGTTTCGTTATGCGAAGGCGGTGTGGTTAAAAGTGAACATATACGTTTGCCGGATTATGGTGTGCGTCAACCGCTGGGTGAGTTTTCGCTGGACGGGGATCTTTCGCAGATTGTCGGGCGCTTTGAAAAAGCGGTGCTGGAAAGTTTGATGGGGGAATTCCCGAGTAGTCGGGCTTTAGGGAAAAGACTGGGTGTTTCACATACCACGATTGCCAACAAGTTGAGAGATTATTCGTTGGGCAAGTCAGCGGATTAAGTAGTCGTTAATTAATAACCTGTTAATCAGTCGGTGGCTGCTTCGCGGGTAAACCCGCTCCCACAGGTATAGCGCTGGACTCAAGGCAGGCGCTGTTCCTGTGGGAGCGGGTTTACCCGCGAATGGGGCCCGCAGGGCCCCCAATTCACAAGGTGTCAGCCGTTGGAGCAGCCGTTCCCCATCACGCGGTATTCGAGAATGTGCTTCTGGCCCTTGGAGTCCTCGTAGGTCATGCGCGCTGGCACGACTTCGCACACATTGGGCACTTCGCTCATGGAAATGACACGGGCAATGTCCAGGTGCTGCGAGTAACTGTATTGTTCAACCGGAATCTGCTCGGCATCTTTGGCTTCGCCGGCCATCGCCGCGCCGCAAAGACTGCCAAGTACCAATACCAGTAAAGCTTTCATTTTCTATTTACCTGTCTAAGGTCGTGAGGGGGCACGCGGCGCTTATGGCGCCGCGAGTATTGCTGGTTTTAACTATCGGGTTTGGATGGGGATTAACGTTGCCTTCGTGGGGGCTGTTACCAGTTGTTAATCGCCTTGCCGTTGCTGGCGAGGTGAATTTTATGGCTGGGGCCCAGGCTGAAACAGTGGCTCTTTTGATAAAGTGTTTTGACAGAATCTGTAACAATCCTCGGGCAAACGGCCCCATTTTTCCTCGTCAGGGCTGGAAGGCGCATTCCAGAGCGCTTTGTCAGAACGGGCGTACCAAATTACTACCAACGTCGAATGGTTTTTGTCGCTCTGGTACAGTTACAAACGGTTCCATACAAAAACAACTATTACACCGAGGTAACACAGATGAGTGCGGCTCCACTGTATCCCGTTCGTCCCGAGGTTGCGGCCACCACCCTGACCGACGAGGCCACCTACAAGGCCATGTACCAGAAATCGGTGATCAACCCGGACGGCTTCTGGCGCGAGCAGGCCCAGCGCATCGACTGGATCAAGCCGTTCACCAAGGTCAAGCAGACCTCCTTCGATGACCATCACGTCGATATCAAATGGTTCGCCGATGGCACTCTGAACGTGTCCTCCAACTGCCTGGACCGCCACCTCGAACAGCGCGGCGACCAGCTGGCCATCATCTGGGAAGGCGACGACCCTTCCGAGCACCGCAACATCACCTACCGCGAACTGCACGAGCAGGTCTGCAAGTTCGCCAACGCCCTGCGTGGCCAGGATGTGCACCGGGGTGACGTGGTCACCATCTATATGCCGATGATCCCCGAGGCCGTGGTCGCCATGCTGGCCTGTGCCCGTATCGGCGCGATCCATTCGGTGGTGTTCGGCGGCTTCTCGCCCGAGGCACTGGCCGGCCGTATCATCGACTGCAAGTCCAAGGTCGTGATCACCGCCGACGAAGGCGTGCGCGGCGGCCGACGTACCCCGCTAAAGGCCAACGTCGACCTGGCGCTGACCAACCCTGAAACCAACAGCGTGCAGAAAATCATAGTGTGCAAGCGCACCGGTGGCGACATTGCCTGGCACCAGCACCGTGACATCTGGTACGAAGACCTGATGAAAGTGGCCTCCAGCCACTGCGCGCCGAAAGAGATGGGTGCCGAGGAAGCGCTGTTCATCCTTTATACCTCCGGTTCCACCGGCAAGCCGAAGGGCGTGCTGCATACTACCGGTGGCTATCTGGTATATGCCGCGCTGACCCATGAGCGCGTGTTCGACTATCGCCCGGGCGAGGTGTACTGGTGCACCGCCGACGTGGGCTGGGTCACTGGCCACAGCTACATCGTCTACGGCCCGCTTGCCAATGGCGCCACCACCCTGCTGTTCGAGGGCGTGCCGAACTACCCGGACATCACCCGTGTGTCGAAGATCATCGACAAGCACAAGGTCAACATCCTGTACACCGCGCCAACCGCCATCCGCGCGATGATGGCCGAGGGCGAGGCTGCGGTTGCCGGTGCCGATGGCTCCAGCCTGCGTCTGCTTGGCTCGGTGGGTGAGCCGATCAACCCTGAAGCCTGGAACTGGTACTACAAGGCTGTGGGCAAGGAGCGTTGCCCGATCGTCGACACCTGGTGGCAGACCGAGACGGGCGGCATCCTGATCAGCCCGCTGCCGGGCGCTACCGGCCTCAAGCCGGGCTCGGCAACCCGTCCGTTCTTCGGCGTGGTGCCAGCGTTGGTGGACAACCTGGGCAACCTGATCGAAGGTGCCGCCGAGGGCAACCTGGTAATCCTCGATTCCTGGCCGGGGCAGTCGCGCTCGCTGTACGGCGACCACGACCGTTTCGTCGACACCTACTTCAAGACCTTCCGTGGCATGTACTTCACCGGCGACGGTGCGCGCCGCGACGAGGATGGCTACTACTGGATCACCGGCCGCGTGGATGACGTGCTGAACGTGTCCGGTCACCGCATGGGTACTGCCGAGATCGAAAGCGCCATGGTGGCGCATGCGAAAGTGGCCGAGGCAGCGGTGGTGGGTGTGCCGCACGACATCAAGGGGCAGGGTATCTATGTGTATGTCACCCTCAATGCCGGTGTCGAGGCCAGCGAGCAGTTGCGCCTGGAGCTGAAGAACTGGGTGCGCAAGGAAATCGGCCCGATCGCCTCGCCGGATGTGATCCAGTGGGCGCCGGGGCTGCCGAAGACTCGTTCGGGCAAGATCATGCGCCGCATCCTGCGCAAGATTGCCACGGGTGAGTACGGTGCCCTGGGCGACATCTCGACGCTGGCCGACCCGGGTGTGGTGCAGCACCTGATCGATACCCACAAGGCCATGAGCCTGGCTTCGGCCTGATAGCGAAGCAGGGCGCACGCTGAAGGCTTTGTGCGCTCCCACAGGGTAAGGCGTGTGCTGTACCTGTGAGATCAGCCAATAAGAACCCCGTCCGGGCAACCGGCGGGGTTTTTTGCTTTACTGTTACCCGACATTCATCGGTAACTGTTCTGTCACCGGCCCCGCACCCTATCGGGGCGCCAGGAAACAATTGCGGCCCGTTTCGGTGCGTTCCCGCAGCCATTTTTTGCAACACAGCACGCTGCACTTGCCGTACTACAAGGCTTTGCCAATAATAGGCCCGGGAATTGCTAGGTCTATAGGTTCTATTTCTTGCGCTTTTGCATATTTTGCAATGGCTGTCAACATTGCCCGCTGCGGTTTCAAGCGCTTCTGTAAGTAGTTGTCGCTTTGAAGAAATATCGACTACCGGGCTGTCGTTAAAATGCCACTCACTCGCTCGTGGTCTGCGGCCTTGGTCGAACCCTGCGCGGCTCGCGTTGTACCCATTCGCATATCGGGCAGCCGTTACCTGCCTTGTATTGCCCCGTACCGATGGAGTTACCTGATGAAGAAGCTCGCACTGCTTGGCGCCCTGGCGCTGTCCGTGTTTTCCCTGGTGTCGCAGGCCGATGAAAAGCCGCTGAAAATCGGCATCGAAGCCGCTTACCCACCCTTCGCCTTCAAGCAGCCAGACGGCAGCATCGCCGGTTTTGACTACGACATCGGCAACGCCCTGTGCGAAGAGATGAAAGCCAAGTGCACCTGGGTCGAGCAGGAGTTCGACGGCCTGATCCCGGCGCTGAAAGTGCGCAAGATCGACGCCATCCTGTCGTCCATGTCGATCACCGAAGACCGCAAGAAATCGGTCGACTTCACCAAGCGCTACTACCTGACCCCGGCGCGCCTGGTGATGAAGGAAGGCACCGCTGTCAGCGATAGCCTGGATGAACTCAAAGGCAAGAAGATTGGTGTGCAGCGCGGCTCGATCCATGACCGCTTCGCCAAGGAAGTGCTGGGCGCCAAAGGTGCGACCGTGGTTCCTTACGGCACCCAGAACGAAATCTACCTGGACGTTGCGGCTGGCCGCCTCGATGGCACCGTGGCTGACGCCACCCTGCTGGAAGACGGTTTCCTCAAGACCGACGCCGGCAAGGGCTTCGCCTTCGTAGGCCCGTCCTTCACCGACGCCAAGTACTTCGGTGACGGCATCGGCATTGCCGTGCGCAAGGGTGACAAGGCCAACGTCGACCGCATCAACGCGGCCATCGACGCCATCCGTGCCAACGGCAAGTACAAAGAAATCGAGAAAAAGTACTTCAACTTCGATATCTACGGTCCAGACTCGAACTAAGACGTCGGGTTTCACCTGTGCAATGGTGCAAACAGCAGAGGCTCTGAGGTTTGCACCATTTTTCATTCTCTAGGTCGAGGACCTCATCATGTTGAAAGGCTACGGGGCAGTCATCCTCGACGGGGCGTGGCTGACGCTTCAGCTCGCCCTGTCGTCGATGGCCCTGGCCATCGTGCTCGGCCTGATCGGTGTGGCGCTGCGCTTGTCGCCGGTGCGCTGGCTGGCCTGGCTGGGCGATCTGTATTCCACGGTGATTCGTGGCATTCCGGACCTGGTCCTGATCCTGCTGATCTTCTACGGCGGTCAGGACATCATCAACCGGGTGGCGCCGCTGCTCGGCTATGAAGACTACATCGACCTGAACCCGCTGATCGCGGGTATCGGTACCCTGGGCTTCATTTTTGGCGCCTACCTGTCGGAAACCTTCCGCGGTGCGTTCCTCGGTATTCCGAAAGGCCAGGCCGAAGCGGGCGTGGCGTACGGCATGAGCAACCGCCAGGTGTTCTTCCGCATCCAGGTGCCGCAAATGATTCGCCTGGCGATCCCGGGCTTCACCAACAACTGGCTGGTGCTGACCAAGGCCACCGCGCTGATCTCGGTGGTGGGCCTGCAGGACATGATGTTCAAGGCCAAGCAGGCGGCTGACGCCACCCGCGAGCCTTTCACCTTCTTCCTGGCGGTGGCGGCCCTGTACCTGGTGCTGACCAGCATCTCGCTGCTGGCCCTGAAGTATCTCGAGCGCCGCTACTCGGTGGGCGTCAAGGTGGCTGAACTATGATCTTCGACTACAACGTCGTCTGGGAGGCATTGCCGATGTACTTCGGCGGCCTGCTGACCACCCTCAAGCTGCTGGCGATTTCGCTGTTCTTCGGCCTGCTGGCGGCCATTCCGCTGGGCCTGATGCGGGTGTCCAGGCAGCCAGCGGTCAATTTCGTGGCGTGGCTGTACACCTACGTGATCCGCGGCACGCCAATGCTGGTGCAGCTGTTCCTGATCTACTACGGTCTGGCGCAGTTCGAGGCGGTGCGCGAAAGCTTCCTCTGGCCGCTGCTGTCCAGCGCTACCTTCTGCGCCTGCCTGGCATTCGGCATCAACACCAGCGCCTACACCGCCGAAATCATCGCCGGCAGCCTCAAGGCCACGCCCCATGGCGAAATCGAGGCGGCCAAGGCCATGGGCATGTCGCGCATGAAGATGTACCGGCGCATCCTGCTGCCGTCGGCCCTGCGCCGGGCGCTGCCGCAGTACAGCAACGAAGTGATCATGATGCTGCAGACCACCAGCCTGGCGTCGATCGTCACCCTGATCGACATCACTGGCGCTGCGCGCACGGTCAATGCCCAGTACTACCTGCCTTTCGAGGCCTACATCACGGCGGGCGTGTTCTACCTGTGCCTGACCTTCATCCTGGTGCGCCTGTTCAAGATGGCCGAACGCCGCTGGCTCGGCTACCTGGCGCCGCGCAAGCACTGACCGCTTTGTGAGAATCGACAGCATGTACAAACTCGAAGTCCAAGACCTGCACAAGCGCTACGGCAGCCATGAAGTGCTCAAGGGCGTGTCCCTGTCGGCCAAGGCAGGCGATGTCATCAGCATTATCGGCTCCAGCGGTTCGGGCAAGTCGACCTTCCTGCGCTGCATCAACCTGCTGGAGCAGCCGCACGCCGGCAAGATCCTGCTCAACAATGAAGAGTTGAAGCTGGTGCCGGGCAAGGACGGCGCGCTCAAGGCTGCCGACCCGCGTCAGCTGCAGCGCATGCGCTCGCGCCTGTCGATGGTTTTCCAGCACTTCAACCTGTGGTCGCACATGACTGCGCTGGAAAACATCATCGAAGCGCCGGTCCATGTGCTGGGCGTGAACCGCAAGGAGGCCCTGGAAAAGGCCGAGCACTACCTGGCCAAGGTTGGTGTCGCGCACCGCAAGGACGCCTTCCCTGGGCACATGTCCGGCGGTGAGCAGCAACGGGTGGCCATTGCCCGGGCGCTGGCCATGGAGCCGGAGGTCATGCTGTTCGACGAGCCGACCTCGGCGCTGGACCCGGAGCTGGTGGGCGATGTGCTCAAGGTGATGCAGGCGCTGGCCCAGGAAGGCCGCACCATGGTGGTGGTGACCCACGAAATGGGCTTTGCCCGCGAGGTGTCCAACCAGCTGGTGTTCCTGCACAAGGGCCTGGTGGAAGAAACCGGTTGCCCGCGCGAAGTGCTGGCCAACCCGCAGTCGGAGCGCCTGAAGCAGTTCCTCTCCGGCAGCCTGAAGTAAAAACTGCATTTTTGCACCAGAATAGGGCATGCTGCGCGGCGAGCGCAGCCTGACCCGGCGCACAGACTCGAACGACCTCAGGTTTCGGACCGCACCCTATGACCACCCAGCGAATCGGTTTTCTCATCTGGCCCAGCACCAGGCCCCTGACCCTGGCGCTGGCCGAGGAAGTGTTGCTGGTGGCGCAGCGGGTGCATCCGGAGGTGGCCTATGAACTGGTCTTCTTGCAGGCGGAGCCGGCGCAGGAGGGCAGCTGGCGTCTGCCGGGCGAGGCGTGGAATGGCCGCCTGGATGGGTGTCACAAGCTGTTTCTGGTGGCCGACGAGCCGCCATCGGCGGTGGGGGCGGCGTTGTCGGCGGCGCTCAAGCAGCTGGCGCGCAGTGGCTGCATGATCGGCGGCCTGTCGGCCGGGGTTTATCCCCTGGCGATGCTGGGCATGCTTGACGGTTACCGCGCTGCGGTGCACTGGCGCTGGCAGGATGATTTTGCCGAGCGCTTCCCCAAGGTCATCGCCACCAGCCACCTGTTCGACTGGGACCGCGATCGCCTGACTGCCTGTGGCGGCATGGCCGTGACCGACCTGCTGCTGGCGGTGCTGGCCCGTGACCATGGGGCGGAGCTGGCCGGGGCGGTGTCGGAGGAGCTGGTGGTCGAGCGCATCCGCGAGGGTGGCGAGCGCCAGCGCATTCCGCTGCAGAACCGCCTGGGTTCGAGCCATCCCAAGCTGACCCAGGCGGTGCTGCTGATGGAGGCCAACATCGAAGAACCGCTGACCACCGACGAAATTGCCCAGCACGTGTGCGTTTCGCGCCGGCAGCTGGAGCGCATCTTCAAGCAGTACCTGAACCGCGTGCCGAGCCAGTATTACCTGGAGCTGCGGCTGAACAAGGCGCGCCAGATGCTGATGCAGACCAGCAAGTCGATCATCCAGATCGGGCTGTCCTGCGGCTTCTCGTCGGGGCCGCATTTTTCCAGTGCCTACCGCAACTTCTTTGGCGCAACGCCGCGCGAAGACCGTAACCAGCGGCGCAGCAGCAGCCCGTTCGAACTGAGCTCGGCGCCTGCCGAAAAAGGCTGATATTTCCTTATCCTGTGCCGGCCCTTTCGCGGCTGAAGCCGCTCCCACAGGGGGGCGCACAAGCTTCAAATCCTGCGCAGGTCGTGTGGGAGCGGGTTCACCCGCGAAGGGGCCAGTGCAGGCAGCACCATTTCTCTCGGGGCTGTGCGGTGTTTGAAACCTGTGCGGTCCATGTGGGAGCGGGCGTGCCCGCGAATGGGCCAACACAGGCAACCACGCTTCTACATGTGAACACCCGTTCACCCAGCCCCCTCTCTCCCGTACACTGCGCGATTGCGACAGTGTTTGTCGCATTGCCGAAAGCCTTGTCAAAACTGGGTTTTGCGCTGTAACAAGTTGTCGCTTGGCCGCAAGGACAGGCGCGGATCAGTCCTTACAATCCCCCCATCGCTCGCCACTTCCAGGCCAGCGTTCCTCTTCAGGAGACTCAGATGTCCGTTGAGCAAGCCCCGGTGCAACGTGCCGATTTCGACCAGGTCATGGTCCCCAACTATTCTCCGGCGGCCTTCATTCCTGTGCGAGGCGAGGGTTCCCGTGTTTGGGACCAGTCAGGTCGCGAGCTGATCGACTTTGCCGGTGGCATCGCGGTCAACGCCCTGGGCCACTGCCACCCGGCACTGGTCAAGGCCCTGACCGAGCAGGCCAACACCCTCTGGCACGTATCCAACGTGTTCACCAACGAGCCGGCCCTGCGCCTGGCCCACAAGCTGGTGGACGCTACCTTTGCCGACCGTGCGTTCTTCTGCAACTCCGGCGCCGAGTCCAACGAGGCCGCCTTCAAGCTGGCCCGTCGCGTTGCCCATGACCGCTTCGGCCCGGAAAAGCACGAAATCATCGCCACCCTGAACAGCTTCCACGGCCGTACCCTGTTCACCGTCAGCGTCGGTGGCCAGCCGAAGTACTCCGACGGCTTCGGCCCGAAGATCACCGGCATCAGCCATGTGCCGTACAACGACCTGGAAGCGCTGAAGGCACAGATTTCCGACAAGACCTGCGCCGTGGTGATCGAGCCGATCCAGGGCGAGAGCGGCGTGGTGCCGGCCGACAAGGCCTACCTGGAAGGCGCGCGCAAACTGTGTGACGAACACAACGCCCTGCTGATCTTCGACGAAGTGCAGACCGGCGTGGGCCGTACCGGTTCGCTGTATGCCTACCAGCACTACGGCGTGACCCCGGACATCCTGACCAGCGCCAAGAGCCTGGGCGGCGGTTTCCCGATCGGCGCCATGCTGACCACCACCGAGCTGGCCAAGCACCTGGCTGTCGGCACCCACGGTACCACCTACGGCGGCAACCCGCTGGGCTGCGCCGTTGCCTGCGCGGTGCTGGACGTGGTCAACACTCCGGAAACCCTGGGCGGCATCAAGACCAAGCATGAGCGCTTCAAGGCCCGTCTGGAGCAGATCGGCCAGAAGTACAACCTGTTCAGCCAGGTGCGTGGCGTTGGCCTGCTGCTGGGCTGCGTGCTGACCGAGGCCTGGAAAGGCAAGGCCAAGGACGTGCTCAACGCTGCCGAGAAAGAAGGCGTGATGGTGCTGCAGGCCGGCCCGGACGTGGTCCGCTTCGCGCCAAGCCTGGTGGTTGAAGACGCCGACATCGATGAAGGCCTGGACCGCTTCGAGCGCGCCGTGGCTACCCTGACCCAGGGCTGATCCGCCTGCTGTCCCCTCACCGGCCACGGCGCAGGCTCAGCCCGTGCCTGGGCCGGTGATACCCGATTCCAGTGCAGGTGCCAATGCACCTGCCGTTTTTCCGTGCCGCCGTGAGCGGCCCGTATTCCAAAGGAGTGACACCATGCTGGTGATGCGCCCCGCGCAAATGGCTGATCTGAACGAAGTGCAGCGCATGGCTGCAGACAGCCCCATTGGTGTCACCTCGTTGCCGGACGACGCTGCTCGCCTGGGCGACAAGATCGCCGCTTCCGAGACTTCCTTCGCCGCCGAGGTCAGCTTCAACGGTGAAGAAAGCTACTTCTTCGTGCTCGAAGACAGCGAAACCGGCAAGCTGGCCGGCTGCTCGGCCATCGTCGCTTCGGCCGGCTATTCCGAGCCGTTCTACAGCTTTCGTAACGAGACCTTCGTGCATGCCTCGCGCGAGCTGAAGATCCACAACAAGATCCACGTGCTGTCGCTGTGTCACGACCTGACCGGCAACAGCCTGCTGACCAGCTTCTATGTGCTGCCGGAACTGGTGAACAGTGCCTGGGCCGAGCTCAATTCGCGTGGCCGCCTGCTGTTCATGGCCGCGCACCCGGAGCGTTTCGCCGACTCGGTGGTGACCGAGATCGTCGGCTACAGCGACGAACAGGGTGAATCGCCGTTCTGGGATGCCATCGGCCGCAACTTCTTCGACCTCAACTACGCCGACGCCGAGCGCCTGTGCGGCCTGAAGAGCCGCACCTTCCTCGCCGAGCTGATGCCGCACTACCCGATCTACGTACCGCTGCTGCCGGACCTGGCGCAAGAGGCCATGGGCCAGGTGCACCCGCGTGCGCAGATTACCTTCGACATCCTCATGCGCGAAGGCTTCGAGACCGAGCACTACATCGACATCTTCGACGGTGGCCCGACCCTGCATGCGCGTACCTCGGGTATCCGCTCGATCGCCCAGAGCCGGGTGGTGCCGGTGAAGATCGAGGACGCGCCGGTCAAGGGCGGGCGCCCATACCTGGTGTGCAACGGCCAGTTGCAGGACTACCGCGCAGTGTTGCTGGACCTGGACTGGGTGCCTGGCAAGCCGGTCAGCCTGAACCTGGCTGCCGCCGAGGCGCTGGGGGTGGGCGAGGGTGCCAGCGTGCGCCTGGTCGCGGTCTGAGGTCTGGCAACAGACGTTTGCGGATTGATGCGTTAGCAGAGTTTCGCGCCGGCTGCCGCCGTCGCACAAGGAGATAGCATGATCGTTCGTCCTGTACGCAGCAGCGATTTGCCTGCGTTGATCGAATTGGCACGCAGCACCGGGACCACCGGGCTGACCACGCTGCCGGCCAACGAAGAGCGCCTGGGGCATCGCGTTGGCTGGGCGGAAAAAAGCTTCCGTGGCGAAGCCGAGCGCGCCGACACCGACTACCTGTTCGTGCTGGAAAACGACGAAGGCCTGGTGGTTGGCATCAGTGCCATCGCCGGTGCCGTCGGCCTGCGCGAGCCCTGGTACAACTACCGGGTCGGCCTGACCGTCAGCGCCTCGCAGGAGCTGAAGATCTACCGCGAAATCCCCACCCTGTTCCTGGCCAACGACCTGACTGGCAATTCCGAACTGTGCTCGCTGTTCCTGCGCAGCGACTACCGCTCCGGCCTCAATGGCCGCCTGTTGTCGCGGGCGCGCATGCTGTTCATGGCCGAGTTCCCCGAGCTGTTCGGCAAGAAGATCATTGCCGAAATGCGCGGCATGTCCGACGAGCAGGGCCGCTCGCCGTTCTGGGAAAGCCTGGGCCGGCACTTCTTCAAGATGGAGTTCAGCCAGGCCGACTACCTCACCGGCGTGGGCAACAAGTCGTTCATTGCCGAGCTGATGCCGAAGTTCCCGCTGTATACCTGCTTCCTGTCCGAGGCAGCGCGCAACGTGATCGGCCGTGTGCACAAAGACACCGAACCGGCGCTGGCGATGCTCAAGCAGGAAGGCTTCAACTACCAAGGCTACGTCGACATTTTCGATGCCGGCCCTGCCATCGAGTGCGACACCGACAAGATCCGCGCCGTACGCGAAAGCCAGACCCTGGTGCTGGCCGTGGGCACACCGGGCGATGACGCCACTCCTTACATCATTCACAACCGCAAGCGCGACGACTGCCGCATCACGGCTGCACCTGCGCGGTTGGCCGCCGGTACCCTGGTGGTCGACCCCTTGACGGCCAAGCGCCTGCGCATGGGTGCCGGCGACAACGTGCGCGCGGTGCCGCTGTCGGCAAGCCGGGAGGCCAAATAAATGACCACGCATTACATCGCAGGCAACTGGCAGGCCGGCCAGGGCGAAACCCTGCAGTCGCTCAACCCGGTGACGCAAGCTGTCGTATGGGAGGGGCAGGGCGCCGACGCCAGCCAGGTGGAGGCTGCCGTGCAGGCTGCGCGCCATGCCTTCCCGGCCTGGGCGCAGCTGAGCCTGGACGCGCGCATCGATGTGCTGGAGAAGTTCGCCTCGCAACTGAAGGCGCATGCCGAAGCGATGGCCCAGTGCATTGGCGAGGAAACCGGCAAGCCCCTGTGGGAGTCGGCGACCGAAGTCACCAGCATGATCAACAAGGTGGCGATCTCGGTGCAGAGCTATCGCGAGCGCACCGGCGAAAAGAGCGGCCCGCTGGCCGATGCCACGGCCGTGCTGCGGCACAAGCCCCACGGTGTGGTGGCGGTGTTCGGCCCGTACAACTTCCCTGGCCACCTGCCCAACGGCCATATCGTGCCGGCGCTGCTGGCGGGCAACTGCGTGGTGTTCAAGCCCAGTGAGCTGACGCCCAAGGTCGCCGAACTGACCGTCAATTGCTGGATTGCCGCCGGGCTGCCGGCGGGTGTGCTCAACCTGGTGCAGGGCGCGCGTGAAACCGGTGTGGCGCTGGCCGCCAACCCGGGTATCGATGGCCTGTTCTTCACCGGCTCCAGCCGCACCGGCAACCTGCTGCACCAGCAGTTCGCCGGCCGCCCGGACAAGATCCTGGCCCTGGAAATGGGTGGCAACAACCCGCTGGTGGTGGATGAGGTCAAGGACCTCGATGCGGCGGTGTACACCATTATCCAGTCGGCGTTCATTTCCGCCGGCCAGCGCTGCACCTGCGCCCGTCGTCTGCTGGTACCGCAAGGCGCCTGGGGCGATGCGCTGATCGCGCGGCTGGTCGAGGTGAGCAGATCCATCTCGGTCGGCGCGTTCGACCAGCAGCCGGCGCCGTTCATGGGCTCGGTGATTTCGCTGCAGGCGGCGCGGGCGCTGATTGCGGCCCAGGCCGAACTGGTCGCCAAGGGGGGCGTGAAACTGCTGGAAATGACCCAGCCGCAGGCCGACGCAGCACTGCTGACCCCAGGCATCGTCGATGTCACCGCTGTGGCCGAGCGCCCGGACGAAGAGTTCTTCGGCCCGCTGTTGCAGGTGATCCGCTACGCCGACTTCGATGCTGCCATCGATGAGGCCAACAACACCCAGTACGGCCTGGCCGCCGGCTTGCTGTCCGATTCCCGTGCCCGTTACCAGTACTTCTGGCTGCGCAGTCGCGCAGGCATCGTCAACTGGAACAAGCAACTGACCGGTGCCGCCAGCAGTGCGCCGTTCGGCGGCGTGGGTGCCAGTGGCAACCATCGCGCCAGCGCCTATTACGCGGCGGACTACTGCGCGTACCCCGTGGCTTCGCTGGAGACCGCCAGCCTTGCCTTGCCGGCAACCCTGACGCCGGGCGTCACCCTATAACAACAGGTCACGGAGCCTAGCCGATGAAATCCTACGAAGTGAATTTTGATGGCCTGGTGGGGCCTACCCACAACTATGGCGGCCTGTCCTACGGCAACGTGGCTTCGCAGAGCAACAGCCAACAGGCTTCCAACCCGCGCGAAGCTGCGCGCCAGGGCCTGGCGAAGATGAAAGCGCTGGCCGACATGGGCTTCAAGCAGGGCGTGCTGGCGCCGCAGGAGCGCCCGGACGTGGCCGCACTGCGCCGCCTGGGCTTCAGCGGCAGCGATGCCGAAGTGATCCAGCGCGCCGCCAGGGAGGCCATGCCATTGCTGGTGGCCAGCTGCTCGGCCTCGAGCATGTGGGTGGCCAACGCCGCCACGGTCAGCCCCAGTGCCGACACCGCCGACGGCCGCGTGCACTTCACTGCTGCCAACCTCAACTGCAAGTACCACCGCAGCATCGAGCACCCGACCACCAGCCGCGTGCTGGGTGCCATGTTCAGCAACGACAAACACTTTGCCCACCACGCAGCGCTGCCTGCCGTGGCGCAGTTCGGTGACGAGGGCGCAGCCAACCACACGCGCTTCTGCCGTGCGTACGGCGAGGCCGGCGTGGAGTTCTTCGTCTACGGCCGCAGTGCCTTCGACAGCCGCTTCCCGGCACCGCAGAAGTACCCGGCCCGGCAAACCCTGGAAGCCTCCCAGGCCGTGGCTCGGCTGCATGGCCTGAGCGATGACGGCGTGGTCTACGCTCAACAGAACCCGGCCGTGATCGACCAGGGCGTATTCCACAACGATGTGATTTCGGTGGGCAACGGCGAGGTGCTGTTCTACCACGAGGACGCGTTCCTCGAGACCGACGCGGTACTTGGCCAGCTGCGGGCTAAACTGGCCAGCAAGGGTGGCAACTTCCAGGCCATCTGCGTGCCGCGGGCAGCGGTGACGGTGGAGGACGCGGTGCGTTCCTACCTGTTCAACAGCCAGCTGCTCAGCCGCGACGACGGCTCCATGCTGCTGGTGGTGCCGGAAGAGTGCCGCAACAACGAGCGGGTCTGGGCCTACCTCGGCCAGCTGACCGCCCAGGGCGGCGCGGTGAAGGAGGTCAAGGTGTTCGACCTCAAGCAGAGCATGCAGAACGGCGGTGGGCCGGCTTGCCTGCGTTTGCGCGTGGCGTTGAAGGAAACGGAACTGGCAGCGGTCAACCAAGGCGTTATCATGACCGCCTCGCTGTACGACACCCTGGTGCAGTGGGTCGACAAGCACTACCGCGATCGCCTTGGCGAAGCGGACCTGGCCGACCCGCAGCTACTGGTGGAATGCCGTACGGCACTGGACGAATTGACCCAGATCCTGAAGTTGGGCTCGGTGTATCCGTTCCAACGCCAACCTTGAAGAGAGACTTTGCAATGACCGACGCCCTGCGCCTGATCCTCGAAGATGAAGACGGCACCCAGCTGGAAACTTCCTGCACCCGCTTTGCCGTGGTCTGGCAGGGCAAGGAAGTGTGGATTCAGCAGGATGGCCGTGGCCAGCTGCTGATCGGCGTGGATGTCGAGGAAGACGACACCGAGTACGCCAACCTGCTGTTGCGTCCGATGGCCACCAACCTGGTCAGCCTGCAGCTGGAAATGGAGCCGGCTGAAGTCGCTGAAGACGACGATCACGTCCATGGCCCTGACTGCGGCCACCACCACTAAGGAAGTCCCTATGCTCGCCCTTGGCAAATTGCTTGAGCTGACCCTCACCGATCACGAACCGGCCGAGAAGACCCAAGTGACACCCAAGGGCGCGCGTTTGCGCTGGCTGGGGGAGGGCGCGCTCGAAGTGCGCCCGGCCGAAAACGAGGATTGCGGGCTGGACTTGCTGTTGTCCGCCGGCATCCATGGCAACGAAACGGCACCGATCGAATTGCTCGAGCGGCTGCTGCATGGCGTGGCCAACGGCAAGATCCTACCCAAGGCGCGGGTGCTGTTCCTGTTCGGCAACCCGGCTGCGATCCGTAAGGGCGAGCGCTTCATCGAGCAGGACATCAACCGCCTGTTCAACGGGCGCCACGAGCTGTCCAGTGGCCTCGAGGCATTGCGTGCCGCCGAGCTGGAACAGTTCGCCCGGGTGTTCTTCAGCAAGCCGGGGCGCAGCCGCCTGCATTACGACCTGCATACTGCCATCCGAGGCTCGAAGATCGAGCAGTTCGCCTTGTACCCCTATAAAGAGGGGCGCAAGCACTCCCGTCGCGAGCTGGCACGCCTGGCGGCGGCGGGCATGGAGGCGGTGTTGTTGCAAAGCAAGTCTTCCATTACCTTCAGCGCCTTCACCTACGAGCAGCTCGAGGCCGAAGCCTTCACCCTGGAGCTGGGCAAGGCTCGACCGTTCGGCCAGAACGAGCTGGTCAACCTCGACAAGCTGGAAGCGCGGCTGATCCACATCATCGAAGACACCGAGCCGCAGGGCGAAAGCTCGCTGGATGGCCTGCAACTGTTCAGTGTCTCCCGCGAGATCATCAAGCACAGCGACAGCTTCCACCTGCACTTGCCGGCGGACATCGAGAATTTCTCCGAGCTGAGCAAGGGTTACCTGCTGGCCGAAGACCTGGCCGAAACACGCTGGGTGGTCGAGGAGGAAGGGGCACGCATCATCTTCCCCAACCCCAAGGTCAAGAATGGCCTCAGGGCGGGGATTCTGATCGTGCCCGACTCCGGTCAGCGACTAGGCTGAGCTTGCCGCAATGGCCGGGGCTTACGCCTGTGTGCGCAGCTCCAGTTGTAGCGCCTGCCGTAGCCCGTTTTCAGTGAAGTCGGGTGGATTGGTGTTCAGGGCGGTGCTGGTGTCGAATGTGAACTTGCAATCGGTAGGCAAGCCGATGCTCTGTAGCAGCAGGTTGTCCACCGGGTAAACGCCGTTTTTTCCTTGAACCTCTGTCTGGCCTGGAAAGACGGTTCCTGACACCGAGTTCCAGCCTTGGCACAGGCAGCGGTACAGGTCGAGTAGTGGCAGTTGCGCAGCGGTCGACCAGCCTGGGTTGTAGGCCAGGGTGCCACCGCTGTAACCCCAGCTGCTCTGGCTTTCATCGATGATGAAGTGGCCTTCGTCTTCATCCTCTTCATGATCGCTGGGTGTATAGGCGGTGAACTGGTGCCTGGAAGCTTCGATCACGCTGATCGGGTTCCCGGACTGCCCGGCTTTTTCATCCAGGCCCGCCAGCAGCGCCTGGCCGCAGGGGAGTTTGCGCAGTAGCTCCAGTGCGTCCTGAACCGCTTGCCGGAAATGGTCGCTACCTGTCACTCGGATGCCGACGTTGCCCAGGGACTGGTGTTCGGCCGCGACAGGTCTGGCCAGTTGCGCATCGTTTTCGGTATTGCGGTAGAGCTCTACCCTGGAAGATTCACGGCCAAGCAAGCGGTGCCCCGTAACGTTGACAACCGCGTTGCCTTTGTCGATGAGCACCGGGCCGCTACCCGCCACAATCTGGTGCGTGCCGGTGTGGGCATCGATGTGGACGATACCTGCGCCTGTCTCGATTTTGTTGCCGCTCCCTATCATGTCGATCAGCACCGTCTTCTTCACCTCCGGGGCGATGACAAGGTGGTGATTGCCATCCGTGAGGCGAATGGCAATGGCTTGAGCGGTATGCGCGGCGACCATGAATACTGCATCGTTGATGGTCACTTCCAGCAGGCATTCGCCAGGGGCGATACGTACCCGCTTTTTTTGCTCTTCCGGGCGCAGCACGCGCGGGGCCACGTTGAAGACCAGCAGCTCGCTGTTCTGTGTGTTGCGGTGATAGCGCCGCCCCAATGGATAGGTGCGCTCCAGGGTGATTCGCACATTGGTGTCAGCCTGGATGTACTTGACCTCGGTCTGCTGCTGAGGGTTCTTTTCATTGTCGAAAGCGGTCTGGGCGTAACCAGGTCGGCGAGCGTCGATGTAGTAGATCGGGTTCGGATTGGCCAGGATGGCCTTGTGGGGCAGCGGGTGTGGGTCCGAGTGGAGTTTGGACAGATCTGGCTCAGGCATCGTGTGCTCCGGAATCAGGGATGGGGGAGCATCCTCCCATCGCGCCCGGGGGCTCAGGTGTTGTTTATGTATAGCCTGCCTAACCCGTCAGGCTCGCTTTGCGGTGTTGGTCATGTCCATGAACGCCTTTTCATCCGCCGATTGCTGTTCTGGTGTACAAACACGCTGTATCTCCTGTTCAGGCTAGCTATAATGGCGCCCTTTGCCGTCGTTTCGTCGATTCGACGTATTAGCCCAAACGGCCGCCGTTTCCGTGGAAGAACCTATGAAAAGCGCAGAAATCCGTGAAGCCTTCCTTCGCTTCTTCGAAGAGCAGGGACATACCCGAGTCGCCTCCAGTTCGCTGATCCCGAACAACGACCCGACCCTGCTGTTCACCAACGCCGGCATGAACCAGTTCAAGGACTGCTTCCTCGGTGCGGAGAAGCGTGCCTACACCCGTGCCGTCAGCAGCCAGAAGTGCGTGCGCGCCGGTGGCAAGCACAACGACCTGGAAAACGTCGGTTACACCGCGCGTCACCACACCTTCTTCGAAATGCTGGGCAACTTCAGCTTCGGCGACTATTTCAAGCGCGACGCCATTACTTTCGCCTGGACCTTCCTGACTTCGGAAAAATGGCTGAACCTGCCCAAGGAAAAGCTCTGGGTCACCGTCTACGCCACTGACGACGAAGCCTACGATATCTGGACCAAGGAAGTCGGCGTGCCGGCCGAGCGCATGGTGCGCATCGGCGACAACAAGGGCGCCCCATACGCCTCCGACAACTTCTGGACCATGGGCGACACCGGCCCGTGCGGCCCATGCACCGAGATCTTCTACGACCACGGCCCGGACATCTGGGGCGGCCCACCCGGCTCGCCGGAAGAAGACGGCGATCGCTACATCGAGATCTGGAACAACGTCTTCATGCAGTTCAACCGCACCGCCGACGGCGTGCTGCACCCGCTGCCAGCGCCGTCGGTGGACACCGGCATGGGCCTGGAGCGCGTCAGCGCCGTGCTGCAGCACGTGCACTCGAACTACGAGATCGACCTGTTCCAGAACCTGCTGGCGGCCGCGGCCAAGGCCATCGGTTGCAGCAATGACGGCCAGGCCTCGCTGAAAGTGGTCGCCGACCACATCCGTTCGTGCGGCTTCCTGATTGCCGACGGCGTGCTTCCGTCCAACGAAGGCCGTGGCTACGTGCTGCGCCGCATCATTCGCCGTGCCTGCCGCCACGGTAACAAGCTGGGCGCCAAAGGCAGCTTCTTCTACCAGATCGTTGCCGCGCTGGTTGCTGAAATGGGCGAGGCCTTCCCGGAACTGAACAGCCAGCAGGCGCACATCGAGCGCGTGCTCAAGGCTGAAGAAGAACAGTTCGCCAAGACCCTGGAGCAGGGCCTGCGCATCCTCGAGCAGGACCTGGCCCAGCTCAAGGGCGAGGTAGTGCCGGGCGACGTGGTGTTCAAGCTGTACGACACCTACGGTTTCCCGATGGACCTGACCGCCGACATCGCCCGCGAGCGCGAGCTGACCATCGACGAGGCCGGCTTCGAACGCGAGATGGACGCCCAGCGTGAGCGTGCCCGTTCTGCCAGCGCCTTCGGCATGGACTACAACAGCCTGGTCAAGGTCGACAGCGCCACCGAGTTCCTCGGCTACGATGCCACTGAAGGCCAGGGCAAGATCATCGCCCTGTACAAGGACGGCCAGGCCGTCGACCAGCTGGGCGAAGGCGAGCAAGGCGTGGTCGTGCTCGACCGCACGCCGTTCTACGCCGAATCCGGTGGCCAGGTGGGTGACACCGGCTTCCTGCAGGCCGGTGCTGCGCGCTTCGACGTGCGCGACACCACCAAGACCGGCGGTGCCTTCCTGCACCACGGCGTGGTTGCCAGCGGTGCGCTGGTGATCGGTTCGCCAGTCGTGGCCAAGGTCGATGCCGACGTGCAGCACGCCACCTCGCTGAACCACTCCGCCACCCACCTGCTGCACGAAGCGCTGCGCCAGGTACTGGGCGAGCACGTACAGCAGAAAGGCTCGCTGGTCGACAGCCAGCGCCTGCGTTTCGACTTCAGCCACTTCGAGGCGGTGAAACCAGAGCAGATCAAGGCCCTGGAAGACATCGTCAACCGCGAAGTGCGCAAGAACACTGCGGTGGAAACCGAACTGACCGACATCGAAACCGCCAAGGCCAAGGGTGCCATGGCGCTGTTCGGCGAGAAGTACGGCGACACCGTGCGTGTGCTGAGCATGGGCGGCGATTTCTCGGTGGAGCTGTGCGGCGGTATCCACGCCAAGCGCACCGGTGACATCAGCCTGTTCAAGATCATCAGCGAAGGCGGCGTGGCTTCTGGCGTGCGCCGTATCGAAGCGGTCACCGGCGCTGCTGCGCTGGCCTACCTGAACGCTGCCGAAGAGCAGGTCAAGGAAGCCGCACAGCTGGTGAAGGGTAACCGCGACAACCTGATCGACAAGCTGTCGGCTGTGCTCGAGCGCAACCGCCAGCTGGAGAAGCAGCTGGAACAGCTGCAGGCCAAGGCCGCCAGCGCCGCCGGGGACGATCTCTCCAACGCGGCCGTTGAGGTCAAAGGCGCCAAGGTGCTCGCCGCCCGCCTGGATGGGCAGGACGGCAAGGCCCTGCTGGCGCTGGTCGATCAGCTGAAGAACAAGCTCGGCCATGCAGTGATCCTGCTGGGCAGCGAGCATGAGGGCAAGGTCGTGCTGGTGGCCGGTGTGACCAAGGACCTCTCCAGCCAACTCAAGGCTGGCGATCTGATGAAACAAGCCGCTGCGGCGGTGGGTGGCAAGGGCGGTGGCCGTCCGGACATGGCCCAGGGTGGTGGCGTCGACGTCGCTGCACTGGACCAGGCCCTGGCGCTGGCCGTGCCATTCGCAGAGCAGGGACTTTGAGATGAGGGGGCCGGCGGTCTAGTGGCCTGTACGGCGAATCCTGGCACTCGAATTTGGGTGCAAGAATTAGCCACACAGGCCACTCCTGCCGGCCTCTTCATGTTGGATTGTTTTTTGGGGCCCTGTATGGGCTGAGGCACCATTGAAATGGCGTTGATCGTACAGAAATTTGGCGGCACCTCTGTCGGTTCCATCGAGCGGATCGAGCAGGTAGCCGATAAGGTCAAGAAACACCGTGAGGCGGGCGACGACCTGGTGGTTGTGTTGTCGGCCATGAGCGGTGAAACCAATCGCCTGATCGACCTGGCCAAGCAGATCACCGATCAGCCGGTTCCGCGTGAACTGGACGTGATCGTGTCGACCGGTGAGCAGGTCACCATTGCCTTGCTGACCATGGCCTTGATCAAGCGTGGTGTGCCAGCGGTGTCCTACACCGGCAACCAGGTGCGCATTCTCACCGACAGCGCGCACAACAAGGCGCGCATCCTGCAGATCGACGACCAGAAGATTCGTGCCGACCTCAAGGAAGGCCGCGTGGTCGTGGTGGCGGGCTTCCAGGGCGTCGACGAGCACGGCAGCATCACCACCCTGGGCCGTGGCGGCTCCGACACCACGGGCGTGGCCCTGGCGGCTGCGCTGAAGGCTGACGAGTGCCAGATCTACACCGACGTCGATGGCGTCTACACCACCGACCCGCGCGTTGTGCCACAGGCCCAGCGCCTGGAGAAGATCACCTTCGAAGAGATGCTGGAAATGGCCAGCCTCGGTTCCAAGGTGCTGCAGATCCGTTCGGTGGAGTTCGCCGGCAAGTACAACGTTCCGCTGCGCGTGCTGCACAGCTTCAAGGAGGGTCCGGGTACCCTCATTACCATTGATGAAGAGGAATCCATGGAACAGCCGATCATTTCCGGTATCGCCTTCAACCGTGATGAAGCCAAGCTGACCATTCGCGGCGTGCCGGACACCCCGGGCGTGGCCTTCAAGATCCTCGGCCCGATCAGCGCCTCGAACATCGAGGTCGACATGATCGTGCAGAACGTTGCCCACGATAACACCACCGACTTCACCTTCACCGTACACCGCAACGAGTACGAGAAGGCGCAGAGCGTGCTGGAAAACACTGCCCGCGAAATCGGTGCCCGTGAAGTGATCGGCGACACCAAGATCGCCAAGGTTTCGATCGTCGGCGTCGGCATGCGTTCGCACGCCGGTGTTGCCAGCCGCATGTTCGAAGCCCTGGCCAAGGAGAGCATCAACATCCAGATGATCTCCACCTCCGAGATCAAGGTTTCGGTCGTGATCGAAGAGAAGTACCTGGAGCTGGCCGTACGCGCGCTGCACACCGCGTTCGAGCTCGACGCTCCGGCACGACAGAGCGAGTAATACGCTGCCTGGAAGGGCGCGGCTTGCCGCGCCCTTCGCGTTTCTGCTCGCCACGCAGGCCTGTCCTGCCCTGTGTGGCGATCAACCGGGCCCTGGTCGTCGTCCACGACCAGGCCGCGACACCCAAGACTGTTACCCCTGAATGTTTTGCGTAAGGAGAAAGCTATGTTGATTCTGACTCGTCGGTGCGCCGAGAGCCTGATCATTGGAGACGGCGAGATCACCGTGACGGTGCTCGGCGTCAAAGGCAACCAGGTGCGTATTGGCGTCAGTGCCCCGAAAGAAGTGGCTGTGCACCGCGAAGAAATCTACCTGCGGATCAAGAAAGAGAAGGACGAGGAGCCAAGCCTTTAATTTTTTTGAAGTTTTTTTCAAAAAAAGGGTTGCAAACGAGGAAGAGCCTGTTTAATATTCGCCTCGTGTTGCGGTGAGGTGGCCGAGTGGCCGAAGGCGCTCCCCTGCTAAGGGAGTATACCTCATAAGGGTATCGGGGGTTCGAATCCCCCCTTCACCGCCATTATTCGCTTAGGGCGCTGTAAACAGTAAGAACGCTAAGTAGTTGATTTTAAACGAAAAAGTTCTTGCAAAAATGTTTCAGCGACCTATAATGCGCGGCAAGACACGGACTCATAGCTCAGCTGGATAGAGTACTCGGCTACGAACCGAGCGGTCGGAGGTTCGAATCCTCCTGAGTCCGCCACTTTTGAAGTGGCTTTGCTTGCAAGGCTGCTTCAAACAACCAGTGGTAACCTGGTCTAAAACTACCATCGCGGACTCATAGCTCAGCTGGATAGAGTACTCGGCTACGAACCGAGCGGTCGCAGGTTCGAATCCTGCTGAGTCCGCCACTTTTTGAAGTGGCTCTGCTTGCAAAGGCGCTTCAACCAACCAGTGGTAACCTGGTCTAAAACTACCACCACGGACTCATAGCTCAGCTGGATAGAGTACTCGGCTACGAACCGAGCGGTCGGAGGTTCGAATCCTCCTGAGTCCGCCACACCCAATCAAGAAGCCCGCTCAATTGAGCGGGCTTTTTGTTTTTCTGCGCCAATGAATTGTTGGTGATGTCGATCTAAGCTCTTCTGTAGATTGAGCATGTGCCTTTGGGGGCTGCAAAGCAGCCCCAAGATCGATCAGGCACCGCATACACTTCCAGGCACACAACAAATGTAACTTGACCGCCAGACCCGCCGTCGCACTGATAGCTTCGAGCGTTGTCCCAGCTTTATCACGCAAACGATTGTTCTGGCCAAAATTTTAAGCGATCTGACAGCTCTAGCAGTGTATGATTGCGCCCGTCAGCCCCGCCGGGGCTTGTGGAAAACCACCATGGACTTACCCAGTAGTTACTCGCTAACAAGATTCATACAGAAAGATCTGACCGATTGATTCTCCCGGCGTGCTCCGCTGCTGGGAGTGGAGTTCGCCTATGACTGAAGTAGAAGTAAAAAAAGCGCAGGAAAGCCTGCAGGACCGCCTGGCCCAGGTGGTCGAACTGCTGCAACGCCAGCGCGTGGTCGAAGACCTGACCCACCGTCAGGAGGGCGCCCACAACGACCTGGTGGAAAACCTGGTCCACCGCCAGAACCTCGTCGAGCTGCAGCGCAAACTCGATGACCTGCACCCCGCCGACATCGCCTACATCCTCGAAGCCTTGCCCCTGGAAGACCGCCTGACGGTCTGGCAGCTGGTGCGCTCGGATCGCGACGGCGACATCCTGCTGGAAGTGTCCGACGCCGTGCGGCAATCGCTGATCGCCGACATGGACGATCACGAGCTGCTCGCCGCCGCCAAGGAAATGGACGCCGACGAGCTGGCCGACCTGGCGCCTGAGCTGCCGCGTGACGTTGTTCACGAGCTGATGGAAACCCTCGATGCCCAGCAACGCGAGCGCGTGCGTTCGGCGCTGAGCTACGACGAGGAGCAGGTCGGTGCGCTGATGGACTTCGAGATGGTCACCATCCGCGAAGACGTCAGCCTGGAAGTGGTGTTGCGCTACCTGCGCCGCCTGAAAGAGCTGCCGAACCACACCGACAAACTGTTCGTGGTTGACTATGACGGCATCCTCAAGGGCGTATTGCCGATCAAGCGCCTGCTGGTCAACGACCCGGAGAAGAAGGTGGCGGAGGTCATGGCGACCGACCCGGTCTCCTTCCACCCCGAGGAAGATGCCTATGATGCGGCGCAGGCCTTCGAGCGTTATGACCTGGTGTCAGCGCCGGTTGTGGACAAGAACGAACGCCTGATCGGCCGCTTGACCATCGACGAAATGGTCGACCTGATTCGTGAAGAAAGCGAAAGCGAAGTGCTGAACATGGCCGGTTTGCGCGAGGAGGAAGATATCTTCGCCTCGGTCTGGCGTTCGCTGCGCAACCGCTGGGCCTGGCTGGCCATCAACCTGATTACCGCTTTCGTTGCGTCGCGAGTGATCGGCCTGTTCGAAGGTTCGATCGAGAAGCTGGTGGCCCTGGCTGCGTTGATGCCGATCGTGGCGGGTATTGGTGGCAACTCCGGCAACCAGACCATCACCATGATCGTGCGTGCCATGGCGCTGGACCAGGTGTCGCCGGGCAACACCAGCCGCCTGATGCGCAAGGAGCTGGCGGTATCGCTGCTCAACGGCCTGATCTGGGGTGGGGTGATCGGTGCGGTGGCATTCTGGCTGTATGGCAGCTGGTCGTTGGGCCTGGTGATGACCGCGGCGATGACCTTGAACCTGCTGTTGGCAGCCTTGATGGGGGTGTTGATCCCGATGACGCTGACTCGTCTGGGGCGCGACCCGGCGATGGGGTCGAGTGTGATGATTACTGCCGTTACCGACAGCGGTGGCTTCTTCATCTTCCTCGGCCTGGCCACACTGTTCCTGCTGTAACCGATTAACTTCCAGACGCTGATGAGGTCTCTGTGGGAGCGGCCTTGTGTCGGAAAGGGCTGCGAAGCAGCCCCGGAAATTTGAGCGGCGCTGCTGAAATCGTGGGGCCGCTCTGCGGCCCTTTCGCGACACAAGGCCGCTCCCACGGAGATAGTGATCCCACAGCCGTGGTGAGCCCACAAAAAAGCCAGCTTACGCTGGCTTTTTCATGTTCGCTGCAAACCTCAGGAGGCGTCGGCGGCCATTTCCACATCGTGAGCGATGAGGGCAACCAGCGCGTTCTGCTGGCGGTGGGACAGTTGGCGGAAGCGTTGCAGCAACTCGCGTTCATGCAGGGACAGTTCGGGGCTGTCCAGACGCATGCTCAGCTCGTCACCCAACGCACCTTCCTGGATGAGGCTCTGTTCCAGGCGCGCGATGATCTCGGAGTTCATGCTGCGGTGATGGTTGCGCGCTACCTCGGCAATGCGCTCACGCATTCCGTCTGGCAGGCGGACGACGAACTTGTCAGCGGTGCGGCTCGAATAAATAGCCTGTTTCATTGGGCGCATATAAATTGACCGGATTTTGGTTCAGGGGAAGCGGTTCTCAAATTGGCCGCACGGGGTGGTAGTACGACCGTGACGACGACAAAATGTTCAACCGTCGGTGAAAAATGGATGCTCATCTTGCCTCATGGTCGCCGTTTCCTTGGCGTCAATTCTGTGACAAATAGTGAGCCGGATAAAGGCTTTATGCCAGTACCAATTATCAGAAATGAGTACTGGTTTGAAAAGTTTTACATGCGCCGGCTTGCCAAACTGTCAGACTTTTGCCGTCAAAAACTGGTAAAACGCAGCAAAAGGCTTGGAAAACCCCTAGAATGCGCCGGTTTCCCTTTCATAGAGCATAGTGGCTATGCAACATGACGCAAGCGACCGCCAAACAGGGACAGGCCGGTTAATATTTCTTATAGGACCGTCGGGGTCAGGGAAAGATTCCCTGATCGACGCTTCACGTGAGCGACTGGCCGCCGCCGGGGTGGAAGTCGCCCGTCGCGTTATTACCCGTTCGGCCGAAGCCAAGGGCGAAGCCGCCCATGGGGTCACGCCCGAGCAGTTCGAAACACTGCGCGCGCAGGGGGCGTTCGCCATGCATTGGCGTGCCAATGGCCTGGATTACGGTATTCCGCAACAGGTGGACCAGTGGTTGGCGGCGGGCAGGGCGGTACTGGTGAATGGTTCGCGGGCGTACCTGGCCGAGGCGCGCCAGCGTTACCCGAACCTGTTGGCAGTGCTGGTCGAGGTCAGGGCCGAGGTGCTGCGCGAGCGCTTGCTGGCCCGCGGCCGGGAAAGCGCAGAGGAAGTCGAGCAGCGCCTGGCACGTAATGACCGTTTGCAGGCGCTGGCCGATCCGTCGGTGCATGTGCTGGACAACTCCACCACCCTGGAAGCAGCGGTCGCGGCATTGTTCACGCTGCTGCGTGATGAAGGTGTGTTGCCGCAGGTGTAGCATTGGCAGAAAAGGATTACGCGAAAAAGCCCGGTTGAGGCATGACAAATGCCAGCATGCTGGTTAACATGCTGGCCGTCCCGCTGTGCAGCGCTCGCTGTCGGCACTTGCGTCTCAGTAGCTCAATTGGATAGAGCATCCCCCTCCTAAGGGGAAGGTTGCAGGTTCAATTCCTGCCTGGGACGCCATTTCTCATCGCGTTTTCCTAGCCCCCCAAGTGCTTCAAAGCCCACAGCGCTCCCATGCCCACGATCAGCGTCAGCATCGTGCTGCGCGTACGCCACGCTACCAGCGCGGCCAGTATCGCTGCGGGTATCTGCGGGTTCATCCAGTCGAACCCCGCCAGCCGGTCAGGGAACACCACGGCCGGCAGTACCAATGCCGCCAGTACGCTGGCCGGCACATACGCCAGGGCACGGCGAAACAGTGGGGGGATGCGCAGCACCGTGTGCAGCTCGATGAACGACAGGCGGATGGCGAAGGTGCCCAGGCCGATCAGCATGAAGGTTATCCACTGGGTCGTTTCGCTCATGATGCTTCCTGCTCGGTGTTGGCTTCAGGCCCGGTTTGCTGTTTTTGCCAGCTTTCGATGGCCAGCCCGGCAATGATGCCGCCCAGCGCGCCGGTCAGCAGGCCCAGGTTGTAGGGCAGATTGGCTGCCAGTACCGCCAGCACGCCCCCGGTAAGCGCCGCACCGAGGGTGGCAGCATTACGAATACCAGGTATCAGCAATGCCAGGAACGACAACGGGATGGCGAAGCCCAGCGACCAGTCTTCAGGAATGCTCGCGCCCAGGTACATGCCCGCCAACACCGAGAGGTTCCAGCCGAAGAACATGGTGATTGCCGTACCGGCATAGTAGGGGTAGGCATACTGCCCCAGCCCACCCGAGCCCATCTTCAGTGTGCACAGGGCAAAGGACTGGTCTGACAGCATGTACGCCATGGGCCATTTGCGGTGACGTGGCAGCTGGCCCAGGTGCGGCGCAAGGCTGGCGCTGTACATCAGAAAGCGCAGGTTGATCACCAGCGCGGTGACCACCATGGTCACCGGCAGGGCGGCGCTTTGCATCAACTGCATCACCACCATCTGCGCCGAACCGGAGTAGAACAGCAGGGTCATGCCGATGGCATCGGCCGGCGACAGGCCCATGCCGATCGCCGTGACCCCGGTGATCAGGCCGAAGGGCACGATGCCGGAGGTCAACGGCAGGGCGCTGTGGGCCCCCTGCCTGAACGCTTGGGTCCCGCTTGGATACGGCATTTGAGTTCCTTGAATGTACAGACGGTGCAACGGCGCTACCCCCACGTTAATGCGTGTGAAAGTTGGACACAACGCTGCCAGGTGGCCGCTGTGGAAGAGGCGTCGTTGCAGTTGGCTTGAGCGCCCTCAAGCCCTGTGCAGTATCTGTGGGAGATGGCCCAGCCCTTTGGGCTGCGCTGTCGCGTAGATAACTGAAATTGCAGGCAATCCGCGTACCCTGTGGGAGCGGCTAAAGCCGCTCCCACAACGCCCCTGCCATTCAATGAGTCATGTGCAGTTCAATGAGCGGGCGTGCCCGCGAACACCGGCGAAGCCGGTGCCATTCATCGCGGCGTCAGGCTTGAACTGTGCGCGCTGCCAGGTCCTGCTCATCCTCGGCGGTTTCCCGCGGGGCGGCCTGGGCGTTGATCTTCGCCTGAGTCTTTATCTCCACGTCTTCCTGCATGCGTTGGGCAAGCTGCTGGTCGATCTTTTTCCTCTGTTCGGGCGGCAAGGCGTTGTACTCGTCCTCGGTCAGGCCCAACTCACGCAACAGCTTCTCCTTGATCAACTCGCCCGGCGTCTTTTCCATGTAGTCGTGAAAGGCCTGGCGGGCGCTGCTGGTTTCTGTGGTCGCCACGTTACCCTGCTGGCTGGCGGCTGCCTCGGGGTTCTGCAGCTGTACCTTGAGCTTGGCAAAGGCTTCCTCGCGGGCGTCCTCGGCATCCTGCTGCGCAGTATTGCCCTGGCTGTTCTGTTGCGCCGTGGCATTGCCGGCGGCCACCGGCGGGCGGAACTGCGGTACATCGGCCAGGGTTTGCTCGTTGCTGGTGCGTTGTTGCTGATGCACTGTGGCCTGCCAGCCGAGGCCGGTGATGGCAATCGTCATGGGGTCCTCCTTGGAAAGGTGATTGGCAGGGTGGCGTGGCAAATGCCATGCCAGTCGTCAACACCGCGAAAACAGGGCGGTGGGGTATTCCGATGGCACCACGCTGGGCATATGCTTGCCCGTCAGAGGCATGACCTTGCCGCCTGCGGCAATGACCACCACTGTCGGCAGCCCCTTGATCGGAGCGCAGTTGCTGGGCATCAGGGAGAGCATCCATGAGTCAGGAAACCCGGCCGGTACCCGCCGGCTTCAGTGAGCAGCAGTTGCATACGCTGTTCGATTTGATCAGCGATGGTATCTGGGACTGGAATGCCAATACCGGCTACGTCTATCGCAACCCGGGCTGGTACGCCATGCTCGGCTACCCCAGCCACTCCATGGCCAACTCGGTGCTCACCTGGGAAAGCGTGATCCACCCGGAGGACTACCCGCGGGTAATGGCGCATTTCGAGGCGTACATCAATCAGCGCAATGAGCACTACCTGATCGAATACCGCTGTCGTTGCCACGATGGCAGCTACCTGTGGATCGAGGACAGCGGCTACATCATTGCCCATAACGAGGACGGCTCGGTGGCGCGCATGCTCGGTGCCCACCGCAATATCGACGCCAACAAGCGCCTGGTGGCGCAGCTGGAACAGAGAAACCAGTCCCTGGAAAGCCAGGTGGCCGAGCGCACCCGCGAGCTGTCCTGGGTGAACCAGCAGTTGCAGCGGCAACTGGACGAAAACCGCGAGCTGGCCGAGCGCGATGCGTTGACCCGCACTGCCAACCGCTATCGGTTGGAGAAGGCGCTGCAGCTGGAGTGCGAGCGTGCCCAGCGCTTCCGCCAGCCGTTGTCGCTGATAGCCATGGACCTGGACGACTTCAAACCGATCAACGACCGCTATGGCCATGCCCGTGGCGATGCGGCGCTGGTACGGGTGGTCGACAACCTGCATACCTGCCTGCGTGAGCTGGACCTGTTGGCGCGCTGGGGTGGTGACGAGTTCATCATCGTACTGCCGCAGACCTCGCTGGGTGAGGCGCTGGAGGTGGCAGCGCGCTTGCGCCAGGCGATGGCGCAGGTGGAGCCGGTGGGCGACTGCCGGTTGACCATGAGCTATGGCGTGGTGCAATGGGAGGAAGGGGAGGACCGGCATGCGCTGCTGGCGCGTGCCGACAAGGCGCTGTACCGGGCCAAGGGGAACGGCAAGAACGCGATAGCCCAATAGATCGCGATCATTGTGGGAGCGGGCGCGCCCGCGAACACCGTGTTGGGGGCTTCGCGGGCATGCCCGCTCCCACAGAGACCGCGGTGGTTTCAGGTTTTGTGTTGGACCGCCGTAAGGGCTGAATGAAAAAAGACCCGCGGCGCCTTGGGCGCAGCGGGCCAAATCGGCCTCGGCCGCTTCAGTGTCAGATATGCAGGGCGTGCCCAAGGGCGCGCAGTGCTGCTTCCTGTACCGCTTCACCCAGTGTCGGGTGGGCATGGATGGTGCCGGCCACATCCTCCAGGCAGGCGCCCATCTCCAGCGACTGGGCAAACGCCGTCGACAACTCGGAAACCGCTACGCCAACCGCCTGCCAACCCAGGATCAGGTGGTTGTCACGGCGCGCCACCACTCGCACGAAACCGCTTTTCGATTCCAGGCTCATGGCCCGGCCATTGGCGGCGAACGGGAACTGCGCGACGATGCAGTCCAGCCCTTGCTGGCTGGCTTGCTCCGGGGTCTTGCCGACCACTACCACTTCCGGGTCGGTGAAACACACCGCGGCAATTGCGCTGGGTTCGAAACGGCGTGCCTTGCCGGCGATGATCTCCGCGACCATTTCGCCCTGGGCCATGGCCCGGTGCGCCAGCATCGGTTCACCGGCCACGTCGCCGATGGCCCAGACGTTGCGCATGCTGGTCTGGCAGCGCTCGTCGATGGCGACGGCAGCGCCGTTCATCTTCAGGTCCAGGCACTCCAGGTTGAAACCTTGTGTGCGCGGCCGGCGGCCCACGGCCACCAGTACCTGGTCGGCTTCCAGGCGCAGTTGCCCGCCCTGGCCATCACGGGCCAGCAGGTAGCCGCCTTCGTAACCCTCGACGCTATGGCCCAGGTGCAGGGCGATACCCAGCTTCTTCAGCGATTCGGCCACCGGGGCGGTCAGCTCGCTGTCGTAGGTCGGCAGGATGCGCTCGCGCGCTTCCACCACGCTGACCCGCGCACCCAGCTTGCGGTAGGCGATGCCCAGCTCCAGGCCGATATAGCCGCCGCCCACCACCACCAGGTGCTGCGGCAGGGCTTTCGGCGCCAGGGCTTCGGTCGAGGAAATGATCGGCCCGCCCAGGGGCAGCATCGGCAGTTCGACACTGCTGGAGCCAGTGGCCAGCAACAGGTGCTCGCACTGGATACGCTGGCCATCGACCTCGACCTGCTTGCCGTCGAGCACCTTCGCCCAGCCATGGATCACCTTGACCCCGTGCTTTTTCAGCAGGGCGGCAACGCCAGTGGTCAGGCGGTCGACGATGCCGTCCTTCCAGGCCACGCTCTGGCCGATGTCCAGGCGCGGCGAAGCGACGCTGATGCCCAGCTCCGACGGCCCGGCAAAGCGCGAGGTCTGGTGAAACTGCTCGGCCACGTGGATCAGCGCCTTGGACGGGATGCAGCCGATGTTCAGGCAGGTGCCGCCCAGTGCCTGGCCTTCCACCAGCACGGTGGGGATGCCCAGTTGCCCGGCGCGGATGGCAGCCACGTAGCCGCCAGGGCCGCCGCCGATGATCAACAGGGTAGTCTGGATAGTCTGTTGCATGCTCACTCCACGAACAGGCAGGCGGGTTGTTCGAGCAGGCCGCGCACGGCCTGGATGAACAGCGCGGCGTCCATGCCATCGACCACGCGGTGGTCGAACGAGCTGGACAGGTTCATCATCTTGCGCACCACGATCTGGCCGTCGATCACCACAGGCCGCTCGACCATGCGGTTGACGCCGACGATCGCCACTTCCGGGGTGTTGACCACCGGCGTGCTGACGATACCGCCCAGGGCACCCAGGCTGGTCAGGGTGATGGTCGAACCGGACAGCTCATCGCGGCTGGCCTTGTTGTTGCGGGCAGCGTTGGCCAGGCGGGCGATTTCGCCAGCATTGCTCCACAGGCTGCCTGCTTCGGCATGGCGCAGCACCGGCACCATCAGGCCGTTGTCACCTTGGGTGGCGATGCCCACATGCACCGCGCCATGGCGGGTGATGACCTGGGCTTCGTCGTCATAGGTGGCGTTGATCTGCGGGAAGTCGCGTAGCGCCACGACCAGGGCGCGCACCAGGAACGGCAGCAGGGTCAGCTTGCCGCGGCTGTCGCCGTGCTTGCTGTTGAGTTGCTGGCGCAGGGCCTCCAGCGCGGTGACGTCGATTTCTTCCACATAGCTGAAGTGCGCGACCCGGCGCTTGGCGTCCTGCATGCGCTGGGCGATCTTGCGGCGCAGGCCGATCACCGGCACCTGCTCGCTGTCGGTGCGCTTGGCATAGCCACTCGATGCTTGCCCGCCAGCGCTCTGCGGCTTGCTCATGAAGGCGTCGAGGTCTTCGTGGAGGATACGCCCGGCCGGGCCGCTACCATGCACGTAACGCAGTTCGATACCGGCATCCAGGGCGCGTTTGCGAACCGCCGGCGAGGCCAGCGGTTTGTCGCCCGGCTGGCGCGGCACGATCGGGGCTGCCTCGTGATTGACAGGCGCCTGGCACGCAGCCGGTCTGGCTTCCTTCTGCGGCTCTGGCTTGGTGGCCGCCGGGGCGGCAGGGGCTTCCACCTGCTTGGCTTGCGGCACATCCACGTGGTTGCCGCTGCCTTCCACTTCGATACGGATCAGCTCGCTGCCGACCGCCATCACTTCACCCGGCTGGCCACCCAGGGCCAGCACCTTGCCGCTGACCGGCGAAGGGATTTCCACGGTGGCCTTGTCGGTCATGACATCGGCCACCACCTGGTCTTCGGCGATCATGTCGCCGACCTTGACGAACCACTCGACCAACTCGACCTGCGCGATGCCTTCGCCAATGTCCGGCATCTTGATGACGTGCGTGCCCATTCAGACCTCCATGACCTTTTTCAATGCCGCACCTACCCGCGAAGGCCCTGGGAAGTAAGCCCATTCCTGTGCGTGAGGGTAGGGGGTGTCCCAGCCGGTGACGCGCTCGATCGGCGCCTCCAGGTGGTGGAAGCAGTGTTCCTGCACCAGTGACACCAGTTCGGCGCCGAAGCCGCAGGTACGGGTGGCTTCGTGTACCACCACGCAGCGGCCGGTCTTTTTCACCGACTCGACGATGGTGTCCAGGTCTAGCGGCCATAGGCTGCGCAGGTCGATCACTTCGGCGTCGACACCGGTTTCTTCGGCAGCCACCTGGGCCACGTACACCGTGGTGCCGTAGGTCAGCACGGTGACGTCATTGCCGGGGCGGGTAATGGCTGCCTTGTCCAGCGGCACGCTGTAGTAGCCATCGGGCACGGCGCTTTGCGGGTGCTTCGACCAGGGGGTGACAGGGCGGTCGTGGTGGCCGTCGAACGGGCCGTTGTACAGGCGCTTGGGTTCGAGGAAGATCACCGGGTCATCGCATTCGATCGAGGCGATCAGCAGGCCCTTGGCGTCATACGGGTTGGACGGCATGACAGTGCGCAGGCCGCACACCTGGGTGAACATCGCTTCCGGGCTCTGGCTGTGAGTCTGGCCGCCATAGATCCCGCCGCCGCAGGGCATGCGCAGGGTCAGCGGGGCGATGAATTCGCCGGCCGAACGGTAACGCAGGCGCGCCATCTCGGAAACGATCTGGTCGGAGGCCGGGTAGAAGTAGTCGGCAAACTGGATTTCCACCACCGGGCGCAGGCCGTAGGCCCCCATGCCCACGGCGGTGCCGACGATGCCGCTCTCGGAGATCGGCGCGTCGAACACGCGAGACTTGCCGTACTTGTTCTGCAGGCCTTCGGTGCAGCGGAACACGCCGCCAAAGTAACCGACGTCCTGGCCGTAGATCACCACATTGTCGTCGCGCTCGAGCATGACATCCATGGCCGAGCGCAGGGCCTGGATCATGGTCATGGTAGTGGTGGCCATGGCGGTTTCCGGGTTGATGCTGTTGTTGTGGTCGTTCATCTCAAACCCCCAGTTCCTGGCGTTGACGGCGCAGGTGGTCAGGCATTTCCTTGTACACGTCCTCGAACATCGAGGCGGCACTCGGGATGTGACCGTTGGCCAGGGTGCCGTACTGCTCGGCTTCCTTCTGCGCGGCGATCACCGCGGCTTCGAGCTCGGCAGTGGCGGCCTGGTGTTCTTCTTCGGACCAGTGGCCGATCTTGATCAGGTGCTGCTTCAGGCGGGCGATCGGGTCGCCCAGCGGGAAGTGGCTCCAGTCATCGGCCGGGCGGTACTTGGACGGGTCGTCCGAGGTCGAGTGCGGGCCGGCACGGTAGGTGACCCACTCGATCAGGCATGGGCCCAGGCCGCGACGGGCGCGTTCGGCGGCCCAGCGCGAGGCCGCGTACACAGCGACGAAGTCGTTGCCGTCAACCCGCAGCGAGGCGATGCCGCAACCCACGCCACGGCCGGCGAAGGTGGTCGACTCGCCACCGGCGATGGCCTGGAAGGTGGAGATCGCCCACTGGTTGTTGACCACGTTGAGGATCACCGGAGCGCGGTACACGTGGGCGAAGGTGAGGGCGGTGTGGAAGTCCGACTCGGCGGTGGCGCCGTCGCCGATCCACGCGGAGGCGATCTTGGTATCGCCCTTGATCGCCGAGGCCATGGCCCAGCCGACCGCCTGCACGAACTGGGTCGCCAGGTTGCCGCTGATGGTGAAGAAACCGGCCTCGCGCACCGAATACATGATCGGCAGCTGGCGGCCCTTGAGCGGGTCGCGCTCGTTGGACAGCAGCTGGCAGATCATCTCGACCAGCGACACGTCGCGGGCCATCAGGATGCTTTGCTGGCGGTAGGTGGGGAAGCACATGTCGGTGCGGTTCAGCGCCAGGGCCTGGCCGCTGCCGATGGCTTCTTCACCCAGGCTCTGCATGTAGAAGGACATCTTCTTCTGGCGCTGGGCGACCACCATGCGGCTGTCGAAAATCCGCGTCTTGAGCATGGCGCGCATGCCTTGGCGGAGAACTTGCGGGTCGATGTCTTCGGCCCATGGGCCTTGCGCGTTGCCTTGCTCGTCGAGCACGCGGACCAGGCTGTAGGCCAGGTCGGCGGTGTCGGCAGCATCGACGTCGACAGGGGGCTTGCGGGTTTGACCTGCATCGTTCAGGCGCAGGTAGGAGAAATCGGTCTGGCAGCCTGGCCGGCCGGTAGGCTCGGGCACATGCAAACGCAGGGGGGCGTACTCGTTCATGCTTTTTACGCTCGCTCGGGTATTTGTTTTTGTGAGCTCTGAAGCGGCCGCCGCTGAGTACCGGCTTGTGACTGGTAGGTCAGCGTCCCCTACATCTTAGTGGCCCGGCAGGAGAATTTTTCTCTCAAGTTGATTGCCTTTGCCGAGCGGGGCAGATAAACATTCCGTATAAACACAAAAAACCGGTGATTTTGTCTCATGCGCAAACTCGATCGTACCGATATCGGCATTCTCAACAGCCTGCAGGAAAATGCCCGCATCACCAACGCCGAGCTGGCCCGCTCGGTGAACCTGTCACCCACGCCCTGTTTCAACCGGGTGCGGGCCATGGAAGAACTGGGGGTGATCCGCCAGCAGGTGACTTTGCTGTCGCCCGAGGCGTTGGGGCTGGATGTGAACGTGTTCATCCATGTAAGCCTGGAAAAACAGGTGGAGCAGTCGTTGCACCGCTTCGAGGAAGAAATTGCCGAACGGCCCGAGGTGATGGAGTGCTATTTGATGACCGGCGACCCGGATTACCTGCTGCGGGTGTTGTTGCCGAGCATCCAGGCGCTGGAGCGTTTTCTCGACTACCTGACGCGGTTGCCGGGGGTGGCCAACATACGTTCGAGTTTTGCCCTCAAACAGGTTCGCTACAAGACCGCCTTGCCACTGCCGGCCAATGGCATGACCTTGCGGGAATAGCTGTCTCCTGTGCCGGCCTCTTCGCGGGCTCGCCCGCTCCCACAGCGGTACCACTGCCCTCAAGGCCAGCGCGGTCCCTGTAGGAGCGGGCATGCCCGCGAAGAGAGCCACGCGGTATCGAGAGTGCTGCTTGATATTTTAAACACCCCCAGCCTATGTTGTTGTCAGCCGACCACAACAAGGACAAGCGTCATGAACACCGGGCACCTGCAGGGCATCGATGAAATCGAATGCATCACTCCCGACCTCAACGGCGTCCCGCGCGGCAAGGTGATGACCGCCGAAGGCTTCCGCGAAGGCCGCCGCCTGCAGATGGCCCGGGGTGTGCTGCTGCAATGCATCATGGGCGGCTACCCGCCGGCTAAGTTCTACGGCAGCGACGACGGCGACCTGGCGCTGGTGCCTGACTCCGGCCAGGTCCACCGCCTGCCCTGGAGCGACGACGGCCGTGCCCTGGCGATCTGCGATGCCAACGAACTGGATGGCCGGCCTTCGGCATTGTCCACCCGGGGGCAGCTCAAAGCCGTGATCGCCCGCTATGCGGCGCTGGGCCTGGCGCCAGTGGTGGCGACCGAGTTGGAGTTCTTTGTCTTTGCTCCGAATACCGACCCGCAACAGCCGTTCCAGCCGCCCGTGGGCATCGACGGCCGCCGCGAGCTGGGCCATTCGGCGTTCAGTGTCAGCTCCAACAACGGCCTGCGCCCGTTCTTCAAGGAGGTGTACCGGTGCATGGCCGCGCTCGGCTTGCCGCGCGACACCTTCATGCACGAAATGGGCACCAGCCAGTTCGAGATCAATCTGCTGCACGGCGACCCGTTGCTGCTGGCCGACCAGACCTTGCTGTTCAAGCACCTGCTCAAGGAAGTGGCGCTCAAGCACGGCCTGACCGTGGTGTGCATGGCCAAACCGCTGGCACGCACGCCCGGCAGCTCCATGCACATTCACCAGAGCCTGGTGGAGGTGGGCAGCGGGCGTAATGTGTTCAGCGATGAGCAAGGTTTGCCGACCGAGACCTTCCACCATTTCATTGGCGGCCTGCAGGTGTGCATGGCCGACTTCACTGCGCTGTTCGCGCCCAATGTCAACTCCTACCAGCGGCTGTGCCACCCCTATGCCTCGCCGAACAATGCCTGCTGGTCCGAGGACAACCGTGCCGCAGGCCTGCGCATCCCGGCCAGCGCACCGGTGGCGCGGCGGGTCGAGAACCGCCTGCCCGGCGCCGACGCCAACCCGTACCTGGCCATCGCGGCCAGCCTAGCCGCCGGGCTGCACGGCATCGAGCAGCGCCTGCAGCCGTCGCCGGCCATCCAGGGTGAGTTCGAAGTGCCGGAGCACCTGAGCCTGCCGTGCACCCTGCATGCCGCACTGGAGCGGTTAAAGCGTAGCGCGCTGGCGCGGGAGCTGTTCGGCAGCGAGTTCATCGACGGCTATGTCGCCAGCAAGACCCTGGAGCTGAGTGATTTCTTCGACGAGATCACGCCGTGGGAGCGTCGGGTACTGGCGGCACAGGCCTGATCGCGACACGACCGACACCGGATACGCCCCCGCTGCACCAAATCGCTAGCGGGGGCCTGCGCCGGGCGTTTTTTCCCCTTATGCTTCTAGCACCCCGCCACCTGAACAGGGAGCTTTACGGGACCTATGCGAAATATATGGAAGCCGTTTCAGTCGTTGTATTTCGCCGCGCTGATGATGTTGATCGGCTCGGGCCTGCTCAGTACCTACCTTGCCCTGCGCCTGGCTGCCGACCATGTCGACAGCCTGTGGGTAGGTGCGTTGATGGCAGCCAACTACTTTGGCCTGGCGGTCGGCGGCAAGGTAGGCCACCGGTTGATTGGCCGGGTCGGGCACATACGCGCCTATGCCACCTGCGCCGGTATCGTCGGTGCGGCGGTGCTCGGCCATGGCCTGACCAGCTGGTTGCCGGCCTGGGTCGGGCTGCGGATGATCGTCGGCCTGGGGATGATGTGCCAGTACATGGTCATCGAGAGCTGGCTAAACGAGCAGGCCGATGTGAAGCACCGCGGCGCGGTGTTCAGCGGCTACATGATCGCCTCGTACCTGGGCTTGGTGCTCGGCCAGCTGATTCTGGTGGTGCACCCTCAGCTTGGCCTGGAGCTGCTGATGCTGGTGGCCATGTGTTTCACCCTGTGCCTGGTACCGGTCGCCATGACCCGGCGCATTCACCCGGCGCCGTTGCGCCCGGCACCAATGGAGCCGAAGTTCTTCATCAAGCGCGTGCCGCAGTCGCTCAGCACGGTGCTGGGCTCGGGGCTGATCGTCGGCTCGTTCTATGGCCTGGCGCCGTTGTACGCCGCCGGCCAGGGCATGACTACCGAGCAGGTCGGCCTGTTCATGGGTAGCTGCATTTTTGCCGGCCTGCTGGTGCAGTGGCCGCTGGGCTGGTTGTCCGACCGCTACGACCGGGCAGTGCTGATCCGCAGCGTGGCGGTAGGCCTGGCGCTGGCCTCGGCGCCGCTGGCGATACTGCCCAGCGTGCCGCTGGAGTTGCTGTTCGGCATAGGCTTTGTGATTTCGTTGCTGCAGTTCTGCCTGTACCCGCTGGCGGTGGCGTTTTCCAACGACCATGTGGAAAGCGAGCGACGGGTATCGCTGACCGCTATGCTGCTGGTGACCTACGGCGTAGGCGCGTGCATCGGGCCGCTGGCCGCAGGCGTGCTGATGAAGGTGCTGGGCCCGCAGATGCTGTATGCCTTTTTCGTGTTCTTTGCCCTGGTGCTGGTGTGGCGCATTCGGCCGAAGGCGGTCACCGGGCTGCACCAGGTGCAGGATGCGCCGTTGGGCCACGTGGCCATGCCGGCGGCCGGTTCGCCGTTGTCGGCGGCGCTGGACCCACGGGTGGATGAGCAGACGGTGCAGGACATGATGCAGGCTCCGGTGGCGGCCGAAGATACCGAGGCGGAAGAGAAGGGGGCTGATAAGGCGCCTGAGCCGGAGGGTGAGGTAAGCAAATCGGTGTAAGCCTGTGCCGGCCTCTTCGCGGGTAAACCCGCTCCCACAGGGGGTAACACCAACTCTGGGGGGCAGCGCATTACCTGTGGGAGCGGGTTCACCCGCGAAAGGGCCAGCACAGGAAAAGCACAAATGAAAACGCCACCTTGGCAGGTGGCGTTTTTGCATTCGGCCGACGATCATCGCTCGTTTTTGTCGAACCGCAGCTGTCAGGCGGCGCGGATGTCGCGCAGTTTGAAGCGTATCTTCTTCTTCTGAGCTTCCTTGTTCACGCTCACATAGTTGGCAAATGTAGAACTGACGGTCGCTCTTTTGCCGATTTCACCAGACGGAGAGACGGAGTCGTGCCTGTATGATTCTATCGACATCGCCTGGCCATACCTGTCCAGCAAATGAAACTCCACATTCCCCAAGGTTTTCAAATCGCCGTCCCATTCGCTCAGAGTCCGTATTCGCCAGCGTGGATCCGGGCCACGGGAGTTGGCCGCTGTCACATAATCCACAAGCCTGCCGACGACACCCAGCCCGTAAAGGCCCACCCACCCGGTAGTACTTGTCTGGACCAATGCGCCGGTATAGGCCCAACCCTCTGCAGCGCTGATGTGGTAGGACTTATCCCCGTCATGTTCACCTTGCAGCGTGAACGTAAACCTCATGGGCGAGAATTGGTCATGATTACTCGGGCATAGCCAGCCGTCCAGGCGTGGATTCAGGGTGGAGTCAACGACCCCGATAGTGCCTCGATCGGAACCCAGTTCTGCGGTGAAACTGTTAGCGTTCATGAAGCCTCCTGCTCAAAGGGCACCCGGTAGTGAGTGCGAGCAGGTACGATCGGCGCAGGGCTGTGCTCAAGGCAGCGGGAAGGTTTGCAGCGTGAGGGTAATGCGGTCAAAGGGAATGGGCGTTGCAATGACGCCCATCCACGGCAGGATCAGTAGTCGTCTTTGTCGAACCGCCGCGCTTCACGCTGCAGCTGGTACACAAAGCTCTCGACCTTGCGTTGCGCCTGCCCGGTGAGGTTATGGAAGCGCACGCCGGCAAAGGTGGTATTGATCCGCTCTTCATAGTGCAGGTGGCGCAGCTCGACCATGGTGTCGACCAGGCCCAGCGGGTTGCCCGCCTTGAAACGCTCGTACACCTGGCCCAGTTGCAGGCGATCCTCGACATTGCCTTCGAAGCGCAGTTTGCAGCCGGTGGCGGAGATGTCCAGCAGCTTGCCACGCAGGGCGCCGTTACCCTTGAGGTGGGCGCCATCGAGGATGATATCGACCAGCTGTGACAGCTTCAGCGCGGCGCGGAAGGCGTTGCGGCGCTGGTGGTAGGTCATCTCCTGGGGCATGGCGCCGCGGTAGCAGCGGTGGCCGTCGACTTCACTGATCTTCAGCTCCTGGTTGCAGTCCCAGGCGATGCGTACGCCATCGTGGAAGCCTTCGACGCGGAAGTGTTCGCCGTTCTCGATGAATTTCTCACCGTCGCGCGGGATCATCTCGTCCAGCGCCAGGGTGTTGCTTTCACGGTCCACGTGCACCACGTAGCTCTGGAAACGCTGGCTGCGGTCATGGAAGGTGATGATCAGGGGGTCGTGGCTTTCCTGCAGCTGCCGCAAGTTGGCCGCAATCTCCAAAGGGGTGTTCAGCACCTTTGGCGGCTGCGGGGCATCGGATTCATTGAACACGGCTTATCGTTCTCCAGGCAAAAGCGACACACGCAATTAACGGCATTTTGCCAGTATGTTCCGTGCCTTGATAGAAAAAATCACACTTGGCTGAGGGCCCGTGGCTTGGCCAGCGGCGAGGTGCTGCCGCGGCTGTCGTAGAGCGACGGAGAATCGCCGCCCATGAGGATGCGGATCTGGTTGTTGGTGACGTGTTGCTGCACCTGGATGATCCGGCCATTGGTCTGATTGACCTGCTGGCAGCTGTCCATCAGTTGCGACAGCATGTCGAGCCGTTGCAGCATCGCTTCGCCATGGGGCGATTGCGCGGCCACCGCCTGCACACCGGCCCGATCGGCACTCAGGCCCAGGCTGCCGAGCAACTGGCTGCGGCGCTGGCCGTGCTGCTCGAGCAAGATGATCAACGACTGCTTGCGCGCCAGGATCTGCTCCAGCAGCGGCATGTCGCGGCCATGCAGGGCTATCGCTTCCTTTTGCAGAAGGTCCAGCAGTTCCTGCATCGGGGCAATGTCATCTTCGATCAGTTGCAGCAAGGTGGTGTCGTGCATGGCTAACTCTTGGCTTTTCTGGCGTCCGTGAAGTCAGCGCGCCGAACGGTCAGCGCTGGGCTTCGAAATCGAGCAGTTTGCTGGCGACCCGGCCGGCATCGACCTGGTAGCTGCCGTCGGCGATTGCCTGTTTCAACTGGGCCACACGGGCACTGTTGACCACCGGCTCGTCGCGCAGCTTGTCGCTGATCTTCTGCAACTGCTGGGCCTCTTGGCTGAGGTGTACCGCTTCTCCGCTGGCGCTGGTGGCGGTTGCCGCTTCCTGGCTGGCTGCCGGTTTTTCGGCGCTGCCGGGCGCGGTGTTGCCGCGCACGCCGCCCGTGACGGACGGAGAGTTATTCAAACGACTGAAGTCGATGACCATGATCAGAAACCTCTGGGTATTTGGACGCTTGCCTTGTTTTCGGCCAACCCGAAAGAAACTTTAGGCACAAATGCATAGCCGCCTGTCAGCAAGCTCGCGAACCCGTTTTCTGACACAGTTTAGGAAAAGCGGTTCCTTACCGCCAGCGCAAATCCGTGGGCTGGCTACATACTGACCTCGACCTGGCCGGGGCCGGTCACCCTGGCCTTGACCACCCGTTTGGAATTGAGGTTGCGCACCCGGATCTGCTCGCTCAGGCCACCCTTGCTCAGGGCTTCGCCTGGCATGCGCACGCTCAGGCTGCCACTGCGGGCGATGATCACCACGTGGTCGCCCTTGCGTACCACCTCGGCCTGTTCCAGGTGTTGCGGGGTGAGGACCTGGTCGATCACCGTGGGGCGCAGCATCTTCATGCCCACCGCCTGATCCAGTTCGGTGAGGAAACCTTGGCCCAGGGTGCCGACATCGCGCTCGCGCAGGGCCACGTCGCCTTCGCCCACCACGTTGTCGCGCTTGAGCGGGCGGGTCACCACCACCACGTCGCGGAACAGCCGCACGGTGGCCGGCACGAACACGGTCCACGGTGCCGAGCCTTCGCAGCGCACCTTTACCGTGACGCGGCCCAGCGGCTGGGCCGGGCTTTCCAGCGAGGCGTCCAGTTGCTGGCTGCACAGCGGCATGCGCAAGCGCGGGTCCAGCGGGTTGACCTGGATTTCGTAGCGGCCGGCGGTCTGGGTGGTGGCCAGGTAATCTTCAACGCTGAATTCAAGAAACCCTTGGGTGACACCGATAAGCTGTTCAGGCAAGGTAAACGCGTCCGCTACTGTGCGAACGCCGGGCAGCAACAGGCACAGCATGGCCAGCGAGCCAGTTAGCAGGCGTGTCAATCGTCGGGAAAATGTCGTTTTCGTGTACATGGCGCTCAAAAAAGCAAAGCCCGTGCCGACTCTCTACCTGAGTTGCAACGAAAGGCTGAAACATAAAGGAGTCTGGCATGGCAGGAGTGATGGATTCGGTCAACCAGCGCACGCAGCTGGTGGGGCAGAATCGCCTGGAATTGCTGCTGTTCCGCCTCAATGGTGAACAGCTATACGGCATCAACGTATTCAAGGTCAGGGAAGTGCTGCAATGCCCTGCGCTGACCCTGCTGCCCAAGGCGCACCCGGTGGTGCGTGGTGTCGCCAATATTCGCGGGGCGACCATCCCGATCCTCGACTTGTCGATGGCCACCGGGTTGCGGTCGCTGCAGGAAGACACGCGCAACAGCTTCGTGATCATCACCGAGTACAACACCAAGACCCAGGGCTTCCTGGTGCACTCGGTGGAGCGCATCGTAAACATGAACTGGGAAGAGATCCATCCGCCACCCAAGGGCACCGGCCGCGACCACTACCTGACCGCGGTCACCCGGGTGGATAACCGCATGGTCGAAATCATCGACGTGGAGAAGGTGCTGGCCGAAGTGGCGCCGTCGTCCGAGTCGGTGTCGGACGGGGTGATCGATGCCGAGGTGCAGGACAAGGCCGTGCTGCTGCGGGTGCTTACCGTCGACGATTCGTCGGTGGCGCGCAAGCAGGTCAGTCGCTGCCTGCAGACCGTGGGGGTCGAGGTGGTGGCGCTCAACGACGGCCGCCAGGCCCTGAACTACCTGCGCCAGCTGGTGGATGAGGGCAAGAAGCCGGAAGAAGAGTTCCTGATGATGATCTCGGACATTGAAATGCCGGAAATGGATGGCTATACGCTAACGGCAGAGATCCGCAGCGATCCGCGCATGCAAAAATTGCACATCTGCCTGCATACTTCGCTTTCCGGGGTGTTCAACCAGGCAATGGTCAAGAAGGTCGGTGCCGATGACTTCCTGGCCAAGTTCAAACCGGACGACCTGGCCCAGCGGGTGGTCGACCGGATCAAGGCAACGCATTGACGCGGCCGGGGGCAGGCCCCCGGCACCAGTGATTGAAAAGAGGCGGCAGTAGTGTCTACGGGTAATTTGGATTTCGAACAGTTCCGGGTATTCCTGGAGAAAGCCTGTGGCATCCTGCTGGGCGAGAATAAGCAGTACCTGGTTTCCAGCCGTCTCAACAAGCTGATGGAGCAACAGGGCATCAAGAGCCTGGGCGAGCTGGTGCAGCGCATCCAGGTCCAGCCGCGTGGCGGCTTGCGCGAGCAGGTGGTCGATGCCATGACCACCAACGAGACCCTGTGGTTTCGTGATACCTACCCGTTCGAGGTGCTGAAGAACAAGGTCATCCCCGAGTTCATCCGCAACAACCCCGGCCAGCGCCTGCGCATGTGGTCGGCGGCCTGTTCGTCGGGGCAGGAGCCGTATTCCATCTCGATGGCCATCGACGAGTTCGAGCGCAGCAACCTCGGCCAGTTGAAGATGGGGGCGCAGATCGTTGCCACCGACCTGTCCGGCACCATGCTGACCAACTGCAAGACCGGCGAATACGACAGCCTGGCGATTGCCCGCGGTTTGTCCCAGGAGCGCCTGCAGCGTTACTTCGACACCAAGGGGCCGGGGCGCTGGGCGGTCAAGCCGGCGATTCGCAGTCGCGTCGAGTTCCGCGCCTTCAACCTGCTCGACAGCTACGCCAGTCTGGGCAAGTTCGATGTGGTGTTCTGCCGCAACGTGCTGATCTACTTCTCGGCGCAGGTGAAGAAGGACATCCTGTTGCGCATTCACAGTACCTTGAAGCCAGGTGGGTATCTGTTCCTCGGGGCTTCCGAGGCGCTGAACGGGCTGCCGGACCATTACCAGATGGTGCAGTGCAGCCCGGGGATCATCTACCAGGCCAAGTAACCAAGAGGGCCGGCAGCGAAAGTTGCCGGCCTTTTTGTTTGTCTGTGCCGGCCTCTTCGCGGGCATGCCCGCTCCCACAGGAACCATGCAAACCTCAGGCTCGCACTCTACCTGTGGGAGCGGGCGCGCCCGCGAAGAGGCCGGCTCAGGCAAAATGCTGACGTCAATTTTTTGTTTTGCCGCTTTTGCCGCCCGGCAATTGCCGCTTTCGCCGCCCAAGGCGGAAGGCCTTTGCCGCTTTTCTGGCATCACTATGACAGCACTGCGCCCTGCAGGCCCGTATTTCCGGGCTTTCCGTTGGTTGGCACAGCCCTTGCTATACCTTGCCCAACGATATTCCGGTCAACCTCCGAAGGTTTCCCCGACATGAGCATCAGCTTCGACAAGGCGCTTGGTATCCACGAAAAGGCCCTGGGCTTCCGCGCCCAGCGCGCCGAAGTGCTGGCCAACAACATCGCCAACGCCGACACGCCCAACTACAAGGCGCGTGACATGGACTTCGCCTCGGTGCTCGCCGCCGAAAGCGACAAGCAGCAGAGCGGTGGCCGCTTCAGCCTCGAACGTACCAACAGCCGTCATATCGAGGCCGAGGGCCTGGCCATGGCCGACGATACCCTCAAGTACCGCACGCCAACGCAGCCGTCGATCGACCAGAACACCGTGGACGCGCAGATCGAGCAATCGAACTACACCGAAAACGCCGTCGGCTTCCAGGCCAGCTTCACCTTGCTCAACAGTAAGTTCAAAGGGCTGGTTTCGGCCCTGCGGGGAGAATGACCATGTCCCTTTCCAGTGTCTTCAACATTGCCGGTAGCGGCATGAGTGCGCAGAACACGCGCCTGAACACCGTTGCTTCGAACATCGCCAACGCCGAGACCGTGTCCTCGAGCATCGACCAGACCTACCGCGCGCGCCACCCGGTGTTCGCCACCACCTTCCAGGACGCGCAGGCCGGCAGCAGCCAGTCGCTGTTCGAGGACCAGGGCGAGGCAGGGCAGGGCGTGCAGGTAAAAGGCATCGTCGAGGACCAGAGCACCCTGGAGGCCCGTTACGAGCCCAACCACCCGGCGGCGAACAAGGACGGCTACGTCTACTACCCGAACGTCAACGTGGTCGAGGAAATGGCTGACATGATCTCTGCCAGCCGCGCGTTCCAGACCAATGCCGAGCTGATGAACACGGCCAAGAGCATGATGCAGAAAGTTCTGACCCTGGGGCAGTGATAGGAAGCCGACATGACCACCACCAATTCCACAACCGAGGTCGGCAGCGCGTACCTGACCTCGCTGCAGAAGCAGACGTCGAAAACCGACAGCAGCACCGGCGCTGCCGGCAGCGCCCTGGGCAAGGATGCATTCCTGCAGCTGCTGGTTACCCAGATGAAGAACCAGAACCCGCTCGATCCGCAGGAAAACGGCGAGTTCGTGGCACAGCTGGCGCAGTTCAGCAGCCTCGAAAGCATGCAGTCGCTGAATGATTCGGTGACCTATATCGCGGCGGGGCTGCAGTCATCCCAGGCCCTGCAGGCTTCGTCGCTGGTCGGGCGCAATGTCATTGTCGAGACCAACAAGGCTGTGGTCGACACCAGCAAGGACATGAAAGGCACTGTCAACCTGACGTCGTCCAGCACTGCCACCTCGGTTGGTATCTACGACAAGGACGACAAACTGGTGCGCACCATCGACCTGGGTACGCAGAAAGCCGGCAAGATCGACTTTACCTGGGATGGCCTGAATGACGACGGCGAAGCCGTGGCGGCAGGTACCTATACCTTCAAGGCCACCGCTTCGATCGACGGCAAGGCCACCACCATGACCACCAACCTGCCGGCCTCGGTCACCAGTGTGACCATGGGTACCAACGGTTCGGAGATGACGCTCAACCTGGCTGGGCTGGGCAGTGTTGCGCTTTCCAAAATCCAAAGCATCGGCATCTAGGGCCTGAGCAAAACGACAGGAGTTACACATGTCTTTCAATATCGGCCTTAGCGGCCTCTATGCAGCAAACAAGGCCCTGAACGTAACTGGCAACAACATTGCCAACGTTGCCACCACCGGCTTCAAGTCGTCGCGTGCCGAGTTCGCCGACCAGTACTCCAACTCCGTGCGCGGCACCAGTGCCGGCAAGAACGTGGTGGGTACTGGCGTGAAGACTGCTGCCGTGTCGCAGATGTTCACCCCGGGCAACATCAATGGCACCGGCCAGGCGCTGGACATGGCCATCGATGGCAACGGCTTCTTCGTGATGAACGACAACGGCTCGAAGATCTACACCCGTGCCGGTGCGTTCTACAGCGACAAGGACGGTTACGTGGTCAGCTCGTCGGGCGCCAACCTGCAAGGTTATGCCGTGGATGCCAACGGCAAGATCATCCAGGGCGTGCTGACCAACCTGCAGATCGATACCTCGAACCTGACGCCGAACCCGACCGGAAAAATCTCCGAGAATGTCAACCTGAACTCCAGTGCTACCGCACCGGCCATTACGCCGTTCGATCCTGCCAATACCGGCAGCTACAACTACACGTTCAACACCGATGTGTACGACAGCCAGGGTAACGCGCACCAGTTGAACCAGTACTTCGTCAAGGATGCCGCCAGCAATTCGTGGACCATGTACACCACCATCGACGGTCGCAACCCCGCCGACCCGACCTCGACCACGCCACTGGCCAACAAGCTGCCGTTCAAGTCCGACGGCACCCTTGATACTGCTGCCATGACTGCAGGCCCGGTAGCCGGTGGCATGACCATCGCCGCCGACAAGACCTTCACCCTCGACAACTGGATTCCGGCACAGAAGAACGCTGCCGGCGTATGGAGCCCGAACGGCGCCACTGCCAACCTGGCCGGGGTGAACCTGGACATGCTCGGCACCACTCAGTACAACGCAGCAAGCGCCACCACCGCCAAGAGCCAGGATGGCTTCGCTACCGGCGAGTTGTCGGGTCTGACCATCGATCAAAGCGGCAACATGTTCGCCAACTTCACCAACGGCCAGGACAAGGTCATCGGCCAGGTGGCCATCGCCAACTTCGCCAACCTGCAGGGCCTGACCCCGGTTGGCGGTACCAGCTGGAAAGAGTCCTACGCCTCGGGCGTACCGGTGATCGGCGCCCCGGACACCGGCACCCTGGGCCAGATCACTGGCGGTGCGCTGGAAGATTCCAACGTCGACCTGACCGGCGAGCTGGTCAACCTGATCAAGGCGCAGAGCAACTACCAGGCCAACGCCAAGACCATCTCCACCGAAAGCACCATCATGCAGACCATCATCCAGATGACCTGATGGTTATTGGGGCCGCAAAGCGGCCCCAAATTCTCGAGGTCTCAACGCATGAAACGGCTAATGCTCACAGCCCTGCTGGCCATGGCCCTGCCACTCGCGGCCGCTCCCGCCCCGTTCTACCAATGGCAAAGCCTGGCTACCGGTCGCTACATGTGCTCGGCCAGCAGCCCGGGCGAAGGCTGGGTGCGCCATTCCGGCCCCTACAACAACGCCGCTTGCCGCACCTTCTGAGCAAACCCTTGCCGCAGACGGCAAACATCCGCCGACAAACTGACGTTTATTGCCTCTCACCACGCTGAAACCCCTGTAAACAAGGGCTTTCAGACTTGGTTCGATTATTGCTTTGAACCTGCGCAGTGACAGCGCGGCAGCTACGCGCAGAGGAGATACTGTGGACAAGTTGCTTTATGTGGCCATGACCGGTGCCAGCCAGAACGCGCTGGCGCAGAAGGCCCACGCCAACAACCTGGCGAACATTTCCACCAACGGTTTCCAGCGTGACCTGGAGCAGGCGCGCTCGATGCCGGTGTTCGGCGACAGCTTTCCGTCGCGCGCCTTTGCCATGACCGAGCGCCCGGCCACCGACTTCAGCGAAGGCCCGCTGGTCGAGACCGGTCGCGACCTGGACGTCGCGGTGACCGGCAAGGGCTTCATTGCCGTGCAGGCGCCCGATGGCAGCGAAGCCTACGTGCGTACTGGCAGCCTGAACATCGACGCCCTTGGCGTGCTGCGTGCCGGCAACGGCATGCCGGTGATCGGCAACGGTGGCCCGATCGCCATTCCGCCGGAGCAGAAGGTGGAAGTGGGGGCCGACGGCACCATCAGCATTCGCTCCATGGGTGAAGACCCGCGGGTAATGGCCGAGGTCGACCGCATCAAGCTGGTCAATCCGGACACCAAAGGCCTGACCAAGGGCCTGGATGGCCTGATCCATACCCGCGACGGCCAGCCGGCCGCCGCCGACGTCAATGTCCGGGTGGTGTCGGGCTTCCTGGAAGGCAGCAACGTCAATGCCGTCGAGGAAATGACCTCGGTGCTGGCGCTGTCCCGCCAGTTCGAACTGCACGTCAAGATGATGAACACGGCCAAGGAAGGCGACGAAGCCATGGCTCGGGTTTTGCAAATCGGCTAATCACTTTTGAACGGGTGCCGTAAAACAGGCGCACGAGGAGAATCAACATGCTTCCGGCTCTTTGGGTCGCTAAAACCGGCCTGTCCGCCCAGGACACCAACCTGACGGTCATTTCCAACAACCTGGCCAACGTCTCGACCACCGGTTTCAAACGTGACCGTGCCGAGTTCCAGGACCTGCTGTATCAGATCCGTCGTCAGCCCGGCGCCCAGTCGACCCAGGACAGCGAGCTGCCCTCGGGCCTGCAGGTCGGTACCGGTGTGCGCATCGTTGGCACCCAGAAAAGCTTTGTCGCCGGTAGCCTGCAGACCACCGAAAACCCGCTGGACATGGCGGTCAACGGTCGTGGCTTCTTCCAGATCCTGCAGCCGGATGGCACGGTTTCGTACACCCGTGACGGTACCTTCCACCTGAACTCCGACGGCCAGATCGTCACCGCCAACGGTTACGCCCTGGAGCCTGCCATCGTCGTGCCGAACGATGCACAGACCTTCACCGTGGGCCAGGACGGCACCGTGTCGATCACCACCGCCGGCAACCCGGCAGCGCAGGTGATCGGCAACATCCAGACCGCCGACTTCATCAACCCGGCCGGCCTGCAGGCGATCGGCGACAACCTGTTCCTTGAGACCGCCGCCAGTGGCGCGCCGCAAGTCGGCACCCCGGGCCTGAACGGTTTCGGCACCACCCTGCAGCAGACCCTGGAAAACTCCAACGTCAGCACCGTGGAAGAGCTGGTGAACATGATCACTACCCAGCGTGCCTACGAGATGAACTCCAAGGTCATTTCCACCGCTGACCAGATGCTGTCGTTCGTCACTCAACAGCTCTAACCCAGTCACTCTGTTGCACCCGTGAGGTAAGCGTCATGAATCGTCTGTTGTCCGTTTTCGCCCTGGGGGGGGCGGTGTTGCTGGCAGGTTGCGTCGCGCCGACGCCCAAGCCCAACGACCCGTACTACGCGCCGGTACTGCCGCGCACCCCGTTGCCGGCAGCGGCCAACAACGGTTCGATCTACCAGGCCGGTTTCGAGCAGAACCTGTACAGCGACCGCAAGGCGTTCCGGGTGGGTGACATCATCACCATCACCCTCAACGAGCGCACATCGGCCAGCAAGAACGCCGGCTCGCAGATCCAGAAGAACAGCAACGCCAATATCGGCCTGACCTCGTTGTTTGGCAGCACGCCGAGCACCAACAACCCGTTCGGCAGTGGTGACCTGTCGCTGGAGGCCGGCTATAGCGGCGAGCGCGCCACCAAGGGCGACAGCAAGGCCACCCAGGGCAACACCCTGACCGGTTCCATTACCGTGACCGTGGCCGAAGTGCTGCCCAACGGCATCATCGCCGTGCGCGGCGAGAAGTGGCTGACCCTGAACACCGGCGAAGAGCTGGTGCGCATTGCCGGCATGATCCGCGCCGACGACATCGCCACCGACAACACCGTGCCGTCCACCCGTGTGGCCGATGCACGCATCACCTATTCCGGTACCGGCTCGTTCGCCGATGCCAGCCAGCCCGGGTGGCTGGACCGCTTCTTCATCAGCCCGCTTTGGCCTTTCTGAGTACGGATGACCATGTTCAACGTGAGGCAGCTGATTGCCGCAACCCTGCTTCTGTCCTGTGCCTTTGGCGCCCAGGCCGAGCGCCTGAAGGACATTGCCAGCATTTCTGGCGTGCGCTCCAACCAGCTGATCGGTTACGGCCTGGTGGTGGGGCTCAATGGTACGGGTGACCAGACCACCCAGACGCCGTTCACCCTGCAGACCTTCAACAACATGTTGTCGCAGTTCGGCATCAAGGTGCCGGCCGGCTCCGGCAACGTGCAGCTGAAAAACGTCGCGGCCGTGTCGGTGCATGCCGACCTGCCGGCGTTCGCCAAGCCAGGCCAGGTGGTGGACATTACCGTGTCCTCGATCGGTAACTCCAAGAGCCTGCGCGGCGGCAGCCTGCTGATGACCCCGCTCAAAGGTATCGACGGCAACGTCTATGCCGTGGCCCAGGGCAACCTGGTGGTGGGCGGCTTCGATGCCGAGGGCCGCGATGGTTCGAAAATCACCGTCAACGTTCCGTCGGCTGGTCGTATTCCTGGCGGTGCTACCGTCGAGCGTGCAGTGCCGAGCGGCTTCAACCAGGGCAACAGCCTGACCCTGAACCTCAACCGCCCCGACTTCACCACCGCCAAACGCATCGTCGACAAGGTCAACGACCTGCTCGGCCCAGGCGTGGCCCAGGCCGTGGACGGCGGTTCGGTGCGGGTCACTGCGCCGATGGACCCGAGCCAGCGCGTGGACTACCTGTCGATTCTCGAGAACCTCGAGATCGACCCGGGCCAGGCAGTGGCCAAGGTCATCATCAACTCGCGTACCGGCACCATCGTCATCGGCCAGAACGTCAAGGTGTCGCCGGCCGCGGTGACCCACGGCAGCCTGACCGTGACCATTACCGAAGACCCGATCGTCAGCCAGCCGGGGCCGTTCTCCAACGGCCAGACTGCCGTGGTGCCGCGCTCGCGGGTCAACGCCGAGCAGGAAGCCAAACCGATGTTCAAGTTCGGCCCGGGCACCACGCTGGATGAGATCGTCCGCGCGGTGAACCAGGTGGGCGCAGCGCCCAGCGACCTGATGGCCATCCTCGAAGCCCTGAAACAGGCCGGCGCCTTGCAGGCCGACCTGATCGTGATCTGAGGACGGCGCGGATGAACAGCAAAAGCCTGGTTTCCGGTAGCGTCGACAGCGGCGCCTACACCGACCTCAACCGCCTCAGCTCGCTGAAGGTGGGTGATCGCGACAGCGAAGCCAACGTGCGCAAGGTGGCCCAGGAGTTCGAATCGCTGTTCATCAGCGAAATGCTCAAGGCCTCGCGCAAGGCCAGCGACGTGCTGGCCGACGACAATCCGATGAACACCGAAACGGTGAAGCAGTACCGCGACATGTACGACCAGCAGCTGGCTGTGAGCATGTCCCGCGAAGGTGGCGGTATCGGCCTGCAGGACGTGCTGGTGCGCCAGCTGACCAAGGGCCGCAGCACATCCATCAATACCAGCCCGTTCCCGCGCGCCGAGGGCGGTGGCCCGGCGTTGTGGGGCAACAAGGTGGCGCAGCCGGTGCATGCCAATGATTCGGCAGCTACCCGCAACGACGTTGCCGCGCTCAACTCGCGGCGCCTGGCGTTGCCGAGCAAACTCACTGACCGCTTGCTGGCCGGCATCGTGCCGTCGGCGGCCACCACCAACAGCGCTGCCGTATCGGCCCGTGACGGCCAGCAGGTAGCCCAGGCCTTCGCCGTGCCGGACAACGGCCTGCGCATCCTCGGCCGCGCCGTGGCCCAGCCGCCACTGGCACCGAACAAGGCTTTCGCCGACAGTGACGAATTCGTCGCCACCATGCTGCCGATGGCCGAACAGGCCGCCAAACGCATTGGTATCGACCCGCGCTACCTGGTGGCCCAGGCCGCCCTGGAAACCGGTTGGGGCAAATCGGTAATGCGCAACACCGATGGCAGCAGCAGCCACAACCTGTTCGGCATCAAGGCCACCGGTAACTGGCAGGGCGAGCAGGCGCGGGCGATCACCAGCGAGTTCCGTGACGGCCAGTTCGTCAAGGAAACGGCGGCGTTCCGCAGCTACGACTCGTACCAGGACAGCTTCCACGACCTGGTAAGCCTGTTGCAGAGCAATTCCCGCTATCAAGATGCACTGGATTCGGCCGATAACCCTGAGCAGTTTGCAAGAGAGCTGCAAAAGGCAGGTTATGCGACCGACCCGGGCTATGCGAAGAAAATCATCAGCATCGCCCGGCAAATGCAAGCAACCCCGCAATACGCCATGGCTGGCAGAACCACGAATCTATAAAAGGACTAAATCATGTCGAGCCTGATTTCTATCGGCCTGAGTGGCCTGAGTGCCAGCCAGGCGGCATTGTCGGTAACCAGTAACAACATCGCCAACGCCGCAACCAGTGGCTATTCGCGCCAGCAGACGATTCAGGCAGCGGGCCCTTCGCACAACATCGGCGCGGGCTTCCTGGGTACCGGCACCACGCTGTCGGACGTGCGCCGCATCTACAGTGCCTACCTGGACAACCAGCTGCAGACCGCCACCTCGCTGCAGGCCGACTCGGTCGCCTTCCAGGACCAGATCACCACCGTCGACAAGCTGCTGGCCGACCGTGACACCGGTATCAGCTCGGTCCTTACCGCATTCTTCTCGGCCCTGCAGACCGCAGCGGCCAAGCCCGGTGACGTCGCCTCGCGGCAGTTGCTGCTGACCCAGGCGCAGACCTTGAGCAACCGCTTCAATGCGGTGTCCACCCAGCTGAGCCAGCAGAACGATGTGATCAACTCCCAGCTCGATACGCTGGCGGGACAAGTCAACAAGCTCACCGGCAGCATCGCCGAGTACAACAAGCAGATCGCCGCGGCCAGTGGCACCGGCAATACCCCCAACAGCCTGCTGGATGCGCGCAGCGAAGCCGTGCGTCAGCTCAACGAGCTGGTGGGTGTGACGGTGCAGGAGCGTGACGGCAACTACGACGTATACCTGGGCAGTGGCCAGTCGCTGGTCACCGGCAACAAGGCCAATACCCTGTCGGTGCAGCCGGGTGCTGCCGACAAGAGCCAGGCCAGCCTGCGCATCAACTACGAGTCGTTCAGCTCCGACGTGACCTCGGTGATTACCGGTGGCACCATCGGCGGCCTGTTGCGCTATCGCCAGGATGTGCTGACGCCGTCGATGAACGAGCTCGGCCGTGTCGCCCTGGTGGTGGCCGACAGCATCAACAGCCAGTTGGGCCAGGGCCTGGATGCCAACGGGCAGTTCGGCAGCTCGCTGTTCTCCAGCATCAACAGTGCCACCGCCATTGCCCAGCGCAGCCTGGCCTCGTCGAACAACAGCTCCGGCTCTGGCAACCTCGATGTGACCATTGCTGACAGTGGCAAGCTGACCACCTACGACTACGAGGTGAAGTTCACCAGCGCCAACCAGTACAGCGTGCGCCGTTCCGACGGCACCGACATGGGCACCTTCGACCTCAGCGCCGACCCGGCGCCGGTGATCGACGGCTTCAGCCTGTCGCTCAATGGCGGTGGCCTGGCGGCAGGGGACAGCTTCAAGGTGATCCCCACCCGTGCGGCAGCCGGCAGCATCACCACCACCCTCACCGATGCCAACAAGCTGGCTTTCGCCGGGCCGATCAGTGCCACGGCGGGCAGTGGCAATAGCGGCACCGGCACCATCACCCAGCCGACGCTGGGCGAATCGCTGGACATCTATGGCGGTGCCGATACCGCGCTGGTGCAGCAGGCGATTCGCGACTCGATGCCGGTGCGTGTGGTGTTCGACGCCGCCAGTGGCGGCTCCCAGGGCTACAAGCTGTACGATGCCAAAGGTACCCAGATAGGCACCGGCAGCGTGGTGCCAGGTACCGACAACAAACTGTCGGTGGCTGTGCCGATGCTCGATGCTGCTGGCAACCCGATTCTCGACGGCAGTGGCAACCCGCGCACCTTCGCGGTCGAGACCACCATCGGTGGCAGCCCGGCGGCCAACGACAGCTTCACCCTGTCGTTCAATGCCGACGGCAAGGCCGACAACCGCAATGCCACGGCGCTGCTGGGCCTGCAGACCAAGTCGACGGTGAACACCGGCTCTGGCGGCGGCACCAGCTTCACCTCGGCCTATGCCTCGCTGGTCGAGCGCGTGGGGGCCAAGGCCAACCAGGCCACCATCGACACCACGGCGACCCAGGCGGTGCTCAAGTCCGCCAGCGAAAGCCGCAGCGCGGTGTCCGGGGTGAACCTGGATGACGAGGCGGCCAGCCTGGTGAAGTTCCAGCATTACTACACAGCGTCGTCGCAGATCATCAAGGCGGCGCAAGAAACCTTCAGCACCCTGATCAATGCCTTGTAAGGAGTAGACTCTCGTGCGTATTTCCACCGCTCAGTTCTATGAGTCCAGCGCCAGCAGCTACTCCAAGAACTTCTCCAGCATGAACAAGACCAACGATCAGGTGACGTCGGGTATCCGCATCCAGACTGCGGCCGATGACCCGGTCGGCGCTGCGCGCCTGTTGCTGCTGCAACAGCAGCAGTCGCTGCTGGACCAGTACAGCAGCAACATCAATACGGTGAGCAATGCCCTGCTGCAGGAGGAGAGCGTGCTCTCCACCATCAACGATGCCATGCAGCGTGCCAGTGAGCTGGCAATCCGCGCCGGTGGTGCCGGGGTTACCGATTCCGACCGCGTGGCCATCAGCACCGAGCTGAAAGAGATCGAGGCAAACATTTTCGGCCTGCTCAACTCGCGCGATGCCAATGGCGACTACATGTTCGGCGGCTCCAAGAGCACCTCGCCGCCCTATGTGCGCAACTCCGACGGCACCTACAGCTACCACGGTGACCAGACCCAGTTGAGCCTGCAGGTGTCCGACACCCTGAACCTGGCGACCAACGACACCGGCTTCACCATCTTCGACTCGGCCAGCAACAAGAGCCGCACCCAGTCGACCCTGCTGGTGCCGGCCACCGACGATGGCGTGGTCGGGGTATCGCCAGGCCTGATGACCTCGAGCAGCAGCTACAACAACAGCTTCACTGCGGGCCAGCCGTACAAGCTGACCTTCACCAGTGCGACCCAGTACGTGATTACCGACGCCAATGGCAACGACGTCACTGCTGAAACCGCCACCAACGGTACCTTCGACAGCAAGACCGAAGGTGCCAACCGCATTGCCTTGCGTGGCGTGGAGTTCGAAATCACCGTCACCCTGGAGGAGGGCGCCGATGCCGATGCCGCCGTGGCGGGGCGTGAATTTTCCCTGGCGGCGCGTCCGGATTCGTTCAACACCACCCGCAGCGCAGGCAACACTTCCAGCGCCCAGGTCACCAGCAGCACCGTAACCGACCAGGCCGCCTATCGCAGCACCTTCCCCAGCAATGGTGCGGTGATCAAGTTCACCGGGCCGGGCAGCTACGAGTTCTACGCCCAGCCGATGACAGCCGATAGCAAGCCGGTAGCCACGGGCACCTTCACTGCGCCGGCGTTGACGGTGGCCGGTGTGACCTACCAGGTCTCCGGTTCGCCGCAGGCGGGTGACCAGTTTGCGGTCACGGCCAACACCCACCAGAACCAGAACGTGCTGGAAACCCTCAGTCAGCTGCGCGCGGCGCTGGACACGCCGGTGACCGGTATTGGCCAGGCCAATGCGTTGAAGGATTCGGTGGCTTCGGCAATCGCTAACCTGGCCAGCGCTCGTGAGCAAATTGACATCACTCGCGGTTCGATCGGTGCCCGTGGCAACTCGCTGGAGATCCAGCGCCAGGAGAACACCAGCCTGGGCCTGGCCAACAAGACTACCCAGAACGCCATCGGCAACACCGACATGTCCCAGGCGGCCATCACCCTGACCTTGCAGCAGGCCATGCTCGAAGCCTCGCAACTGGCCTTCTCGCGCATTTCTCAGCTGAGCCTGTTCAACAAGCTCTGATCGGTGGTTTAAAAAGATGGGGCTGCTTTGCAGCCCTTCGCGGGCGCGCCCGCTCCCACAGGAACTGCATGGGCCTCAAGCTCATGCCAAACCTGTGGGAGCGGGCGTGCCCGCGAAGGGGCGCAAAGCGGCCCCGCCTTTTTCCTGCCTGCGAAACGCCCAGTCCGCACACCCTCGCCACGGCTTTCGTAGCATTTCAATGTGACCAATGAGTCAAAACGGTCATCTTCCCTGTATTCTATGCAGCAGCTGTTGCAGCATTTTGTTACCGGTGCGCAGGCGAGCACTGCCTTCAACCCCCAGCGGTGACGTTCCGGTATTTGGCGCCCTCAATTCATCGAGTGGTGGTCTTTGGCTGTTTTCATTGGGAAGCCAGAATGATTGGCATCAAAAGCATTGCGAGTTACGTGCCCACCGCTGGCCTGGACAACTATGTCCAGGGTGCGAAGTTCGGCAAGGACGAAGAGTTCATGTTCGGCAAGATCGGCGCGTCGTTCCTGCCGCGCAAGGCCGCTGAACAGGAAACCTCCGACCTGTGCGTGGAAGCCGCCCAGGCGCTGTTCGCCAGCAACCCCGACCTCGACCCGCAATCGATCGATGCGCTGATCGTGGTCACCCAGAACGGTGACGAAGAAGGCCTGCCGCACACCGCCGCCATCGTCCAGAGCAAACTCGGCCTGTCCACCCGTGTGGCGGCGTTCGACGTGTCGCTGGGCTGCTCCGGCTACGTGTACGGCTTGTACGCCATCAAGGGCTTCATGGAAGCGGCAGGGCTGAAGAACGGCCTGCTGATCACCGCCGACCCGTATTCGAAGATCGTCGACCCGGAAGACCGCAACACCACCATGTTGTTCGGTGATGCGGCCACGGCCACCTGGATGGGTGAAAACGCGGTATGGAACCTGGGCCAGGCGCGCTTCGGCACCGACGGTTCCGGCGCCGAGCACCTCAAGGTCAGTGATGGCAAGTTCTTCATGAACGGCCGCCAGGTGTTCAACTTTGCCCTGGTCAAGGTGCCGGCGCACCTGCACGAACTGCTGGATGCCAGTGGCCTGAAGTCGTCGGATATCGACGCCTTCTGCATCCACCAGGGCAGTGCGGCGATTGTCGATGCCGTGGCCCGGCGTTTCGAAGAGGACCACCCGGAGAAGTTCGTGAAAGACATGCTGGAAACCGGCAATACCGTTTCCTCCAGCGTGCCGCTGCTGCTGCAGAAGCACATGCTCGACGGCAGCTGGAAGCGCGTGGCGATCAGCGGCTTTGGCGTGGGCCTGTCGTGGGGCTCGGCCATCCTGTACCGCGACTGATCCCCAGCAGTCCAAAAAAAGCGCCCGGCGGCCACCGCCCGGCGCTTTTTTAATGCTCGAAAGAAAATCGTGGCCGTCACACGGTTTCTGTGGGAGCGGGCATGCCCACGAACACCGGCGAAGCCGGTGCCAACCACCGAGTTGCCTTCTTCGCGGGCGCGTCCGCTCCCACAGGGGAGGGTGCAACTGATATGGCATTTAGCCTGCTCTAGAACGGTTTTTGACGCCAATAAACCGCCCTTAACCCCTTGATTTCTCAGGGCTGGCCCCATGCCAGCATTTTTTTTTCAAAAAGGCCCTCAAGCAACCCGCGCACCCGACGATAACTATTACGAAGGTTCTCTAGGCCAATCCGGCGGTTGCCAAGGCCGGAAGCCGCAGTACCCATCCAACGAGGATTTCGTCATGGCTTTAACTGTAAACACCAACATTGCGTCGATCACTACTCAGGGCAACCTGACCAAGGCTAGCAACGCTCAGACCACTTCGATGCAGCGTCTGTCCTCGGGTCTGCGCATCAACAGCGCTAAAGACGACGCCGCCGGCCTGCAGATCGCCAACCGTCTGACCAGCCAGATCAACGGCCTGGGCCAGGCAGTGAAGAACGCCAACGACGGTATCTCCATTGCCCAGACCGCTGAAGGTGCAATGCAGGCTTCGACCGACATCCTGCAGAAAATGCGTACCCTGGCCCTGTCCTCGGCTACTGGCTCCCTGAGCGCCGACGACCGTAAGTCGAACAACGACGAATACCAGGCTCTGACTGCCGAACTGAACCGTATTTCCACCACCACCACCTTCGGTGGCCAGAAGCTGCTGGACGGCTCGTACGGCACCAAGGCCATCCAGGTCGGCGCCAACGCCAACGAAACCATCAACCTGTCGCTGGACAACGTTGCCGCTAGCAACATTGGTTCTCAGCAGATCAAGAGCACTGCGATCGCCCCAAGCGCGACCGGCCTGGCTGCTGGCAGCATGACTGTTACTGGTAACGGCCAGACCAAGACTGTTACTTACGCCGCAGGTGCTTCGGCCAAGACCATCGCAGCCGATCTGAATGGTTCGATTGGTGGTTTGACTGCAAGTGCAAGCACTGAAGTCAAGCTCGATGTTGGTGCTGCGACGCCTTCCAACTTCAAGCTGGCTGTCGGCAGCAGCGGTACTGTCGACTTCGTTGGTGTAACCGATCTGGCCAGCCTGGCCGACCAGTTGAAATCCAACGCTGCCAAGCTGGGTATCAGCGTCAACTATGATGAAGTGAACAAGAGCCTGAGCGTCAAGTCGGACACCGGCGAGAACCTGAGCTTCTCCGGTGCTGATGCCAACGCCCAAGCGAATATCCTGATCGGTGCCAAAGATGGCTCTGGCAACTTCGCTACCCCTGCTGCCCTGGGCGCTGCGGCCATCGTAGTCAACGGCCAGATCTCCCTGGACTCGGCTAAAGGCTACTCGCTGAGCGACGCTGGTACCGGTGTATCCGCCCTGTTCGGTAGCGCCACTGTTTCGTCGGCCAAGACCACTATCGCTCAAACCGACGTTACCGATGCCACCAATGCCCAGAACGCCCTGGCCGTTATCGACAAGGCCATCGGTTCGATCGACAGCGTCCGTTCGGGCCTGGGTGCTACCCAGAACCGTCTGCAAACCACCGTCGACAACCTGCAGAACATCCAGAAGAACTCCACCGCTGCCCGCTCCACCGTGCAGGACGTGGACTTCGCTTCGGAAACTGCCGAGCTGACCAAGCAGCAGACTCTGCAACAGGCTTCGACTGCAATCCTGTCGCAGGCTAACCAGCTGCCATCCTCGGTCCTGAAACTGCTCCAGTAATTCAGGCGCCTGAGTAAAGGGTGAAAGGGTGCGTTTACGTGCCCTTTCACCCTTTTTGACATGAGGAGTTCGAAACATGGACATGAGTGTCAAGCTGGGTCAGGTGTATCCCTCTACGTTGCCCCCGGCGCCTGTCGCTGATCGGGACCCGCTGGTGCCTGCCAAGGTGCAGGAGGCTGCGGCCCCCGAAAAAAAACAGCCACACTCGCGCGAAGACCTGGAAAAGGCAGTTGACGAGATCCGGGATTTCGTCCAGTCGAGCCAGCGTCAGCTGGATTTTTCCATTGATGATTCCACCGGTCGGGTCGTGGTCAAGGTGATTGCCACCCAGTCGGGAGAAGTGATCCGACAACTTCCGTCGGAAACGGCACTGAAGCTCGCCCAGAGCCTGAGTGAAGCCGGCAGCCTGCTGTTCGATGATCAGGTATAGGCTGGCATGATTTTTGTTGCTGTCGATTTTTTGATGGATTCATTCGCCAAGGATCCGGCAGCTACTGAACAAGGAGAGCAATGATGGCAGGTACAACAGTCAGCGGTATTGGCTCGGGCATCGATACCCAGGCGATCGTGGAATCCCTGGTGGCCGCGCAGAAGGCGCCGAAGCAGGCGCAGATCAATACCCAAACGCTGAAGGCAACCACCACGTTGTCCTCGATCGGCAAGATTCAGTCGGCCCTGGATGCCTTCCGCGGCGCTTTGACCAACATGACCGATAGCAATAGCTTCGGTGGTCTGAGCTTGAAATCCTCGGATGAGAAGGTTGCGACCGTGACCATGGGCACGGGGGCGGCTAACGGTTCGTTCTCGCTGGTGGTCAGCAAGCTTGCGACTGCCTCGAAAGTGTCGACCAAGGTTTATGCCGGCGGCGCCGGCTCGGTAGTCAATTCCGGCTCCACTCCGACCACCTTGAAGATCAGCCAGAGTGGCAAGGATTACGACCTCAGCGTTCCGCCGGGCGCGACACTGCAGCAGGTGCGGGACAGCATCAACAGCCAGTTCGGCGTGGCGGGCCTGAGTGCCAACGTGCTGACGGATGCCTCGGGCTCGCGTTTGATCATCACCTCGACCAAGATGGGTGTGGGTTCCGATATCACGCTTTCGGGAAATTCCGGCATCGATACCGGTTACACCGTCATCGATCCCCCCACCGATGCCGAGTACACGCTTGATGGCATTGCCATGAAGTCCAAGACCAATGACATCACTGATGCGGTCAGCGGCCTGAACATCAAGCTGGTCGGCACGTCTCCGAAAAACGCCACGAGCGGGGAGCTGACGCCCACCGTGCTCTCGCTGAGTACCAGCAGCACCGCGCTGAAGTCCGGCCTCAAAGGCTTCATCGATACCTACAATGCTTTGCTGACGGTGCTCAACACGGAAACCAAAGTCACCAAGAACGCCGATGGTTCCATGACCGCAGCAGCGCTGACGGGTGATGCGTCGATGCGTGCACTGATGACGTCCATTCGTGAAGAGCTCAATGCCGTATCCGGCAATGGCACGTTGAAGTCCCTTGCCGCGTTCGGCGTTACTTCGTCCCAGGACGGCGGCCTGCTGAGCCTGGACGACAAGAAGTGGGACAAGGCGGCTACCAGCAATGCGGCCGACCTGACCAGTATCTTCAATGGCAAGGACGGCCTGTTGGCGCGTTTGCAGAAGGTGACCGAGCCGTTTGCCAAGGCCAGCACCGGTACCCTTGCCGAGCGCTCCAAGACCCTGAGCGAGAGCCTGACCAAGCTCAAGACCGAACAGGACACCCTGGATGCGCGTATGGAAGCCCTGCAAAAGAGCTTGCAGGACAAGTACAACAACATGGATACCCTGGTCACCCAGCTGCGCCAGCAGCAGAACTCGGTGCTGAGTACCCTCAACGCGCTGAACAAAGCCAATAGCGACGATTAATCCGTGAACATTGCATGAAGTCCGGGCATGATGCCCGGCTTCATGTCATCGGCCGGTAAAGTTTTGCACCGCCTGCCCGATACAGGGAATATCACCCCTTTAAGTCTGCCCGTCACGAGGTCGCAAGATGAATCCCATGAGAGCCCTTCGTCAGTACCAGAAGGTCAATTCCCATGCCCAGATTTCCGAAGCCACGCCCCATCGCCTGGTGCAGATGCTGATGGAAGGCGGCCTCGATCGCATGGCCCAGGCCAAAGGCGCCATGGCGCGCGGCGACATCGCGGAGAAGGGCCTGATGCTCGGCAAGGCGATCGATATCATCATCGGCCTGCGCGATGGTTTGTCGCCTGAAAAAAGCGAAAACCCGGAGTATGTCGAGAAGCTCGACGCCCTGTATGTGTACATGACCAATCGCCTGATGCAGGCCAACGTCGACAACGATGCCGGCATCATCGATGAAGTTGCCCAGTTGCTGATTACCGTTAAAAGCGGTTGGGACGGGATCGCCGACGCCCAGCCCGCCAGCTGACGGCAAGGAGAATACCGTGAACGCACTGCAACGCCTCGATGACACCTGCGATGCCCTGATCGGCGCCTTGGGTGAGCGTGACTGGGATGCCATTGCCAAGCTGGATGTGGCCTGCCGTGCGTGCATCGACGAGGTGCTGAAAACCCATGCGATGGACCAGGCGTTGCTGCGCGAGAAGCTGGAAGGGGTGCTGCAGGTCTACCGTAGTCTGATCGATGTGACAACCGGTGAACGCCAGGCTATTGCCGAAGAGATGATGCAGATCAATCAGGCGAAAAATGCTTCGAAGGTTTACCATCTCTTCAGTTAAGATGCGCACAACTGAATGAAAGGCGCCATAAATTTGACTGTGCGGGCCTTTTTGACTTTACTAGTGGCTGTTTTCGAATTTCAGACGTCCGAACACTGACCATTCAGTCGGAATGATGTCGAGCACGCCTTCGGGCGCCGATATGACTAGGGAAGTTGCTATTGCATGTGGCGTGAAACCAAGATTCTGCTGATCGACGACGACAGCGCACGCCGCCGCGACCTGGCGGTGGTGCTGAACTTTCTCGGCGAAGAAAACCTCGCTTGCTCCAGCCAGGACTGGCAGCAAGTGGTCGAGCCGTTGTCTTCGAGTCGCGAAGTGCTGTGCGTGCTCATTGGCACTGTAAACGCTCCGGGCAATCTCCTTGGGCTCGTTAAGACAGTGGCAGGGTGGGATGAGTTCCTTCCAGTTCTGCTTTTAGGTGAAATTTCTTCTGCGGAGTTCCCGGAAGACCTTCGCCGCCGGGTGCTTTCCAATTTGGAAATGCCGCCAAGCTACAGCCAACTGCTGGATTCGCTGCACCGTGCCCAGGTCTATCGCGAGATGTACGACCAGGCGCGCGAGCGTGGGCGCCAGCGCGAACCCAACCTGTTCCGCAGCCTGGTTGGCACCAGTCGTGCCATCCAGCACGTGCGGCAGATGATGCAGCAGGTGGCCGATACCGATGCCAGCGTGCTGATCCTGGGTGAGTCCGGCACCGGCAAGGAAGTGGTTGCGCGCAACCTGCACTACCATTCCAAGCGCCGCGAAGCGCCATTCGTGCCGGTCAACTGCGGCGCGATCCCGGCCGAACTGCTGGAAAGCGAACTGTTCGGCCACGAGAAGGGCGCCTTCACCGGGGCGATCACCAGCCGTGCCGGGCGTTTCGAGCTGGCCAACGGCGGCACCCTGTTCCTCGACGAAATCGGCGACATGCCGTTGCCGATGCAGGTCAAGCTGCTGCGCGTGCTGCAGGAGCGTACCTTCGAGCGCGTGGGTAGCAACAAGACCCAGAGCATCGATGTGCGCATCATCGCCGCGACCCACAAGAACCTCGAGACCATGATCGAGGAGGGTACGTTCCGCGAAGACCTGTACTACCGCCTCAACGTGTTCCCCATCGAGATGGCGCCGCTGCGCGAGCGGGTGGAAGACATCCCGCTGCTGATGAACGAGCTGATCTCGCGCATGGAGCACGAGAAGCGCGGCTCCATCCGCTTCAACTCGGCATCGATCATGTCGCTGTGTCGCCATGGCTGGCCGGGCAACGTGCGCGAGCTGGCCAACCTGGTCGAGCGTATGGCGATCATGCACCCCTATGGGGTGATTGGCGTGTCCGAGCTGCCGAAGAAATTCCGTTACGTCGATGACGAAGACGAGCAGATGGTCGACAGCCTGCGCAGCGACCTGGAAGAGCGTGTGGCGATCAACGGCCATACGCCGAATTTCAGCGGCCACGCCATGCTGCCGCCTGAAGGCCTGGACCTGAAGGACTACCTGGGTAGCCTGGAGCAGGGCCTGATCCAGCAGGCGCTGGACGATGCCAACGGTATCGTTGCGCGCGCGGCTGAACGTTTGCGCATTCGTCGTACCACCCTGGTCGAGAAGATGCGCAAGTACGGCATGAGCCGTCAGGGTGGCGAGGAACAGGCGGAGGATTGACGGCCGGGCCGAGGTGTTCGGCTTGGTCTTGATGGCGCCTGTGAGATCGAGCGCCGCCCGCGCGGCGCTTCGCGGGACAAGCCCGCTCCCACATTTGTTGCAACGTGGCCATTCCTGTGGGAGAGGCGTTGCCCGCTTTGGTGGAGAGTTTGAGACTGGCGAGGCGGCGGTAGCGCCAGCCGGGAAATCGCGTCAATGCAACAAGGCTGACAGCCATGGCCTGACAGGTTTGGCACGTTGCAACAAATGTGGGAGCGGGCTTGTCCCGCGAAGCGCCGCGCGGGCGGCGCTCGGTCTCACAAGCGCAGAAAGTGTCAAGGCGAATACCCGCGAAGCGCCGCGCGGGCGGCGCTCGATCTCACAGGCGCAGAAACTGTTGGCTCCTCCTGGCCGCGCCCCATCCACTCCACATTCCGCAATACTTTTCAGTGCCCCGGCCCTTCGCATACGCCTATGGTTCTTGAACCTTTGTGCGAGGAGATTACATGGAGCGTGCTCAATCTCATCTCTTGCGCCGTGGCCGCTTCTCTATGCCCGGTGGCCTGTATCTACTAACAACCGTAACGAATAATCGAAAGCGAATTTTCACGGATTTTTGGCTAGCCCGAGCGGTCATTCAGCAGCTTCGGCAAGCTGAGCGTGAAGGTGCGTGTCAGTCATTGGCCTGGGTTGTCATGCCGGACCATCTCCATTGGTTGATTCAGCTCAGCGATTCGACATTATGCAGCTTGATGCGACGCTTCAAGTCGCGCAGCAGTCATGCGTTGTATCGCCGAGGAATTAAGCGCGAAAAAGTGTGGCAAGCGGGCTATCAGGACCATGCCATTCGGCGAGAGGAGGACATTCGCAGAGTGGCGAGATATGTGATTTGCAACCCCTTGCGGGCGGGGTTGGCAAGCAGGGTCGGTGATTATCCGCATTGGGACGCCGTATGGATCTGAGTCATCTGGGGGCTGGGCTGCCGTTGCACTTTCTTTGTCTGTAAGGCCGAGTGTGTTTGCCGTTGCATTTTCTGTGCTTGTGAGACCGAGCGCCGCCCGCGCGGCGCTTCGCGGGACAAGCCCGCTCCCACATTTGTTGCAACGTGGCCATGCCTGTGGAAGAGGCGTAGCCCGCTTTGGTGGAGAATTTGAGACTGGCGAGGCGGCGGTAGCGCCAGCCGGGAAATCGCGTCAATGCAACAAGGCTGACAACCATGGCCTGACAGGTTTGGCACGTTGCAACAAATGTGGGAGCGGGCTTGTCCCGCGAAGCGCCGCGCGGGCGGCGCTCGGTCTCACAAGCGCAGAAAGTGTCAAGGCGAATACCCGCGAAGCGCCGCGCGGGCGGCGCTCGATTTGCGCCCCGCCACAAATCTCAAGCCATGCGTTAAATCCCCCATCTCCGGCACGGCTATTGCTACATCGCTGGCACCACACCGTTTTTATGACGGTCAGCCACGCGAGAGAGCAAGATGCCCCAGGCCGCCCACGTATCCCGAGCCCCCGTTCCGCAGGGGCGAACCCCGGTCGAGCAGGAAAGTCGCCAGGGTGTCGAGCAGGCCTTCGCCCTGTTCAATCAGGTATCCAGCCAGCTGAGCCAGTCCTACAGCCTGCTCGAAGCCCGGGTCAGCGAGCTCAAGGGTGAGCTGGCAGTGGTCAGCGCCCAGCGCATCGACGAACTTGGCGAAAAGGAACGCCTGGCCAACCGCCTGCAGAACCTGCTGGACCTGCTGCCCGGCGGGGTGATCGTGATAGATGGCCAGGGCTTGGTACGCGAAGCCAACCCGGCCGCCTGCGAAATGCTCGGCGAGCCGCTGGTTGGCCAGCTGTGGCGCCAGGTGATCGCCCGCAGCTTTGCCCCGCGCAAGGATGATGGTCACGAAGTCTCGCTGCGCGACGGTCGCCGTCTGTCCATTGCCACCCGCTCGCTGGATGCCGAGCCTGGCCAGTTGGTGCTGCTCAACGACCTGACCGAGACCCGCCGTCTGCAAGATCAGTTGGCCCGCCACGAGCGCCTGTCGTCGCTGGGGCGCATGGTCGCCTCGCTGGCGCACCAGATCCGCACACCACTGTCGGCGGCCATGCTCTACGCCAGCCACCTGGCTGACCCTGAACAAGACCTGGGTGCGGAAACCCGCCAGCGCTTTGCCGGTACCCTGAAAGAACGCCTGCACGAACTGGAGCACCAGGTGCGCGACATGCTGGTGTTCGCCCGTGGCGAGCTGCCGCTGGGTGATCGGGTCACGCCAAAAGCCCTGTTCCAGGCCTTGCAGCAAGCGGCTCAAGCGCATGTGCAAGGGCACGCGGTGCGCTGGCAGTGCGACAGCCACCTGGGTGAACTGCTGTGCAACCGCGACACCCTGGTCGGTGCCCTGCTCAACCTGATCGAAAATGCGCTGCAAGCCAGCGACGGCCCGGCGCGACTGAAAGTGCACCTGTTCCGCCGCGAGCGTAGCCTGCAGTTGTGCATCAGCGACGCCGGCAGTGGCATCGACGCAGACCTGCTCGGCCGCCTGGGTGAGCCGTTCCTGACCACCAAGGCCACTGGCACTGGCCTGGGCCTGGCGGTGGTCAAGGCGGTGGTGCGCGCGCACCAGGGCAAGATCGGCCTGCGTTCGAAGGTCGGTCGTGGCACCTGTGTGCGGGTGGAGCTGCCGTTGATCGACGGGCAACTGGCGGAGGGCATGTAGTGGCGATCAAGGTACTGCTGGTCGAGGACGACCGCGTATTGCGCCAGGCATTGGGCGATACCCTGGAAATCGGCGGTTTCGACTACCTGGCGGTGGGCAGTGCCGAGGAGGCGCTGGAGGCGGTGCTGGAAGAGGCTTTCAGCCTGGTGGTCAGTGATGTGAACATGCCTGGCATGGATGGGCACCAACTGCTGGCCCAGCTGCGCCGCCAGCACCCGCAATTGCCCGTGTTGCTGATGACCGCGCATGCCGCGGTGGAGCGTGCCGTCGAGGCGATGCGCCAGGGGGCCGCCGACTATCTGGTCAAGCCGTTCGAGCCCAAGGCGTTGCTCAGCCTGGTCGAGCGGCATGCCGCCGGGCGGGTGGTTGAAGAAGAAGGCCCGGTGGCGTGCGAGCCGGCCAGTCGTCAGCTGCTGGAGCTGGCCGCGCGCGTGGCGCGCAGTGACTCGACCGTGCTGATTTCCGGCGAGTCCGGCACCGGCAAGGAAGTGCTGGCGCGCTACATTCACCAGCAGTCGCCGCGGGCGGCGCAGCCCTTCGTGGCAATCAACTGCGCGGCCATCCCTGACAACATGCTCGAGGCCACTCTGTTCGGCCACGAGAAGGGTGCCTTTACCGGCGCCATTGCTGCCCAGGCCGGCAAGTTCGAGCAGGCCGAAGGCGGCACTCTGCTGCTAGATGAAATCTCGGAAATGCCAATGGCCTTGCAGGCCAAGCTGCTGCGCGTGCTGCAGGAGCGCGAGGTGGAGCGGGTAGGCGGGCGCAAGCCGATCAGCCTGGATATCCGCGTGCTGGCCACCACCAACCGTGACCTGGCTGGCGAAGTGGCTGCCGGGCGTTTCCGTGAAGACCTGTACTACCGCCTGTCGGTGTTCCCTCTGGCCTGGCGCCCGCTGCGCGAACGCCCAGGGGACATCCTGCAACTGGCCGAGCGCCTGTTGGCGCGTCATGTGGCGAAGATGAAGCATGCCCCGGTTCGCCTGTCGCCCCAGGCCCGGGCCTGCCTGCAGACGTATGCCTGGCCGGGCAACGTGCGCGAACTGGACAACGCTTTGCAACGGGCGCTGATCCTGCAGCAGGGCGGGGTGATCGAGGCGGCGGATTTTTGTCTGGCAGGCGCCATTCCATTGTCGGCTAGCATCGAGCCATCCCCTGAGGTGGTGGTCGAGGCTGGCGGGCTGGGCGATGACATGCGTCGTCATGAGTACCAGATGATCATCGACACCCTGCGCGCCGAGCGCGGTCGCCGCAAAGAGGCGGCCGAACGCCTGGGGATAAGCCCGCGCACCTTGCGCTACAAGCTGGCACAGATGCGTGATGCCGGATTCGACGTCGAGGCCAGTCTGTTCGGCTGATTGACACTGCATCCTGCTGCGCGTGCGGCCCTTGTGGGAGCGGGTTTACCCGCGAACACCGGCGAAGCCGGTGCCATACACCGTGTCGCATTCTTCGCGGGTGAACCCGCTCCCACAGGGCTATGTTGCCTGAGCCCTGTAGGCTGGCACCTTTGTTGCTTTAGGTTGGCTATTCGCCGCATGACTGTCAAAAAAATGCGGCCGCAGGAGAGAGAAGGGTCATGAGCCAAGGTGTTGAATTCAATCGTCTGATGTTGGACATGCGGGCCATGCAGGCCGATGCCATGTCGCTGCCCAAGGTGGCCGCAGCCCCCGAGCTGGCGCCGGGGCAGAGTACCTTTGCCGACATGCTCGGCCAGGCCATCGGCAAGGTGCATGAGACGCAGCAGGCTTCGACCCAGTTGGCCAACGCCTTCGAGATCGGCAAGAGTGGCGTCGACCTGACCGACGTGATGATCGCTTCGCAAAAGGCCAGCGTGTCGATGCAGGCCCTGACCCAGGTACGCAACAAGCTGGTCCAGGCGTACCAGGACATCATGCAGATGCCGGTTTGAGGATGGATGTAAACCATGGCTGAAGCAGTCGTCGACAACGCCCCCGCCAAAAGCGGCCCGCCAGCGGCCAAACCACCGCTGTTCGGCATGGCGTTTCTGGAAAACATCGCGCAGATGCCCATGCTGCGTCAGATCGGCCTCATGGTCGGCCTGGCCGCCAGCGTGGCGATCGGCTTTGCCGTGGTGCTGTGGTCGCAACAACCCGATTACCGCCCGCTGTACGGCAGCCTGGCGGGTATGGACACCAAGCAGGTCATGGACACCCTGGCCGCTGCCGACATCCCTTACAACGTTGAGCCCAATTCCGGCGCTCTGCTGGTCAAGGCCGACGACCTCTCCCGTGCGCGCCTGAAGCTGGCGGCTGCCGGTGTGGCGCCGAGCGATGGCAATGTCGGCTTCGAGCTGCTCGACAAGGAGCAGGGCCTGGGCACCAGCCAGTTCATGGAAGCCACCCGTTACCGTCGCAGCCTGGAAGGCGAACTGGCGCGTACCGTGTCCAGCCTGAACAACGTCAAGGGCGCGCGCGTGCACCTGGCTATCCCGAAAAGTTCGGTGTTCGTGCGTGACGAACGCAAGCCCAGTGCCTCGGTACTGGTCGAGCTGTACCCGGGCCGTGCCCTGGAAGCCGGGCAGGTGATGGCCATCGTCAACCTGGTCGCCACCAGCGTGCCGGAACTGGACAAGTCCCAGGTCACCGTGGTCGACCAGAAGGGCAACCTGCTGTCCGAGCAGATCCAGGACACCGCCCTGACCCAGGCAGGCAAGCAGTTCGACTACAGCCGCCGGGTGGAAAGCATGCTCACCCAGCGGGTGCACAACATCCTGCAGCCGGTGCTGGGCAATGACCGCTACAAGGCCGAAGTGTCCGCCGACCTCGACTTCAGCGCGGTCGAGTCCACCTCCGAGCAGTTCAACCCCGACCAGCCGGCGCTGCGCAGCGAGCAGTCGGTCGACGAGCAACGTGCCAGCAGCCAGGGCCCGCAAGGTGTGCCCGGCGCGCTGAGCAACCAGCCGCCAGGCCCTGCCTCGGCACCGCAGACCACTGGTGGTGCCGCTACCCCGGCCGCGGCCATCCAGCCTGGCCAGCCGCTGGTGGATGCCAACGGCCAGCAGATCATGGACCCGGCCACCGGTCAGCCAATGCTCGCGCCGTACCCGTCGGACAAGCGCCAGCAAAGCACCAAGAACTTCGAGCTGGACCGTTCCATCAGCCACACCCGCCAGCAGCAGGGGCGCATGACCCGCCTGTCGGTGGCGGTGGTGGTGGACGACCAGGTCAAGATCGACCCGGCCACCGGCGACACCACCCGTGCGCCGTGGGGCGCCGAGGACCTGGCACGCTTCACCCGCCTGGTGCAGGATGCGGTCGGCTTCGATGCCAGCCGTGGCGACAGCGTGACGGTGATCAACGTGCCATTCGCCGCCGACCGTGGCGAAGAGATCGCCGACATCGCCTTCTACCAGCAGCCGTGGTTCTGGGACATCGTCAAGCAGGTGCTGGGCGTAGTGTTCATCCTGGTGCTGGTGTTCGGTGTGCTGCGGCCGGTGTTGAACAACATTACAGGGGGCGGCAAGCAGGCTGCCCCGGACAGCGACATGGAGCTGGGCGGCATGATGGGTCTGGATGGCGAACTGGCCAACGACCGCGTCAGCCTGGGTGGCCCGACAAGCATTCTGCTGCCTAGCCCGAGCGAGGGTTACGAGGCACAGCTCAACGCAATCAAAGGCCTGGTGGCCGAAGACCCGGGCCGCGTTGCCCAGGTCGTGAAAGAGTGGATCAACGCCGATGAGTGATAACCGAGCCGTTACCGCCAAGCTGAGCCGCGTCGACAAGGCGGCGATCCTCCTGCTTTCGCTGGGCGAGACCGATGCGGCCCAGGTGCTGCGGCACATGGGGCCCAAGGAAGTGCAGCGGGTGGGCGTGGCCATGGCGCAGATGGGCAATGTGCACCGTGACCAGGTCGAGCAAGTGATGAGCGAGTTCGTCGAAATCGTCGGCGACCAGACCAGCCTGGGCGTGGGCTCCGATGCCTACATCCGCAAGATGCTCAACCAGGCCCTGGGCGAGGACAAGGCCAACGGCCTGGTCGACCGCATCCTGCTCGGTGGCAACACCAGCGGCCTGGACAGCCTCAAGTGGATGGAGCCGCGCGCCGTGGCCGACGTGATCCGCTACGAGCACCCGCAGATCCAGGCCATCGTGGTCGCCTACCTCGACCCCGACCAGGCCGGCGAAGTGCTGAGCAACTTCGACCACAAGGTGCGCCTGGACATCGTACTGCGCGTGTCGTCGCTGAACACCGTGCAACCGGCGGCGTTGAAGGAGCTGAACCAGATCCTCGAGAAGCAGTTCTCGGGCAACTCCAACGCGGCGCGTACCACCCTGGGCGGCATCAAGCGTGCTGCCGACATCATGAACTTCCTCGACAGCTCGGTGGAAGGTGCACTGATGGACGCGATCCGCGAGATCGACAGCGACCTGTCGGAGCAGATCGAAGACCTGATGTTCGTCTTCAACAACCTGGCCGATGTCGACGACCGTGGCATCCAGGCGCTGCTGCGCGAAGTGTCGTCCGACGTGCTGGTGGTGTCGCTCAAGGGCGCCGACGAGCGGGTCAAGGACAAGATCTTCAAGAACATGTCCAAGCGTGCCTCGGAGCTGCTGCGCGACGACCTGGAGGCCAAGGGGCCGGTACGGGTCAGCGATGTGGAAACGGCGCAGAAGGAAATCCTCACCATCGCCCGCCGCATGGCCGAGGCCGGCGAGATCGTGCTCGGCGGCAAGGGTGCCGAGGAAATGATCTAAGGTATTCGCGATCTGAAGACCGACGCCGCCCCTTGTGGGAGCGGGTTTACCCGCGAAGGCGTCGGACCTGGCGATAGAGGTTGTCGCTGCCGACGCTTTCGCGGGTAAACCCGCTCCCACAGGGACCGTGTCGGCTGAACATGGTTTGAGAACATGACAGCATGCCCACCAAAGAACATCACCCCAGCGACCTGATCCGCGCCCGCGACCTCGAGGGCGTGGACGTGTGGGCGCTGCCCAGCTTCGACCCGGAACCGGAGCCTGAACCCGAACCAGAGCCGGAACCCGAGGTCATCGAGGAAGAAGTCGAGGAAGTGCCGCTGGAAGAAGTCCAGCCGCTGACCCTGGAAGAACTCGAGGCCATCCGCCAGGAAGCCTACAACGAAGGCTTCGCCACCGGTGAGCGCGAGGGCTTCCACAGCACCCAGCTCAAGGTTCGCCAGGAAGCCGAAGAGGCCCTGAAAGCCAAGCTGGAAAGCCTTGAACGGCTGATGGCCAACCTGATGGAGCCGATCGCCGAACAAGACACGCAGATCGAGAAAGCCCTGGTCCACCTGGTGGCGCACATGACCCGCCAGGTGATCGGTCGCGAACTGCGGGGCGATTCCAGCCAGATCACCCAGGTACTGCGCGAAGCGCTCAAGCTGCTGCCCATGGGCGCGGACAATATCCGCATCCACCTCAACCCGCAGGATTTCGAGCTGGCCAAGGCCCTGCGCGAACGCCATGAGGAAAGCTGGCGGCTGCTGGAAGACAGCGCGCTGCTACCGGGCGGTTGCCGCATCGAGACCGCCCACAGTCGCATCGACGCGACCATGGAGACTCGCATCGAGAAGACCGTGGCGCAACTGTTCGACCAGTTGCACGACCATTCGCTGCACCCGGCGGCACCGGACATGTCGATAGACCTGGACACCCCGCCAGACCGCACCGTGGACAGCCCAGATGCACCTTGAGCGCACCAGTTTCGGCAAGCGCCTGGGCAGTTATGCCGAGGCCATCGAACTGCCGGTCCAGCCCATCGTCGAAGGCCGCCTGCTGCGCATGGTCGGCCTCACCCTGGAAGCCGAAGGCTTGCGCGCCGCAGTCGGCAGCCGCTGCCTGGTGATCAATGACGACAGCTACCACCCGGTGCAGGTCGAAGCCGAAGTCATGGGCTTTGCCGGGCCCAAGGTATTCCTCATGCCCGTCGGCAGCATCGTCGGTATCGCCCCCGGCGCCCGTGTGGTGCCGCTGGATGACGGCGGTCGCCTGCCCATGGGCATGAGCATGCTCGGCCGGGTGCTCGACGGCGCTGGCCGCGCGCTGGATGGCAAGGGCGGGATGAAGGCCGAGGACTGGGTGCCGATGGACGGCCCAGTGATCAACCCGCTGAACCGCGACCCCATCAGCAAGCCGCTGGACGTTGGCATTCGCAGCATCAATGGGTTGTTGACCGTCGGTCGCGGCCAGCGTCTGGGCCTGTTCGCCGGTACCGGTGTGGGCAAGTCGGTGTTGCTGGGCATGATGACCCGCTTCACCGAAGCCGAGATCATCGTCGTTGGCCTGATCGGTGAGCGGGGCCGCGAGGTCAAGGAATTCATCGAGCATATTCTGGGTGAAGAAGGCCTCAAGCGCTCGGTGGTGGTGGCTTCGCCCGCCGACGATGCGCCGCTGATGCGCCTGCGCGCCGCCATGTACTGCACACGTATTGCCGAGTACTTCCGCGACAAGGGCAAGAACGTGTTGCTGCTGATGGACTCGCTGACCCGTTTCGCCCAGGCCCAGCGGGAAATTGCCCTGGCCATCGGCGAACCGCCGGCTACCCGGGGTTACCCGCCGTCGGTGTTCGCCAAGCTGCCCAAGCTGGTGGAGCGGGCGGGCAATGGCGAGCCGGGGGGTGGTTCGATCACCGCGTTCTACACCGTCTTGTCCGAGGGCGATGACCAGCAGGACCCGATTGCCGACTCGGCGCGCGGCGTACTCGATGGCCACTTCGTACTGTCGCGCCGGCTGGCCGAGGAGGGTCATTACCCGGCCATCGACATCGAAGCCTCGATCAGCCGGGTCATGCCCCAGGTGGTCGATGCCGACCATCTGCGCCAGGCGCAGAAGTTCAAGCAGTTGTGGTCGCGCCTGTCGCAAAGCCGCGACCTGATCAGCGTGGGCGCCTATGTGGCCGGTGGCGACCCGGAAACCGACCTGGCCATTGCCCTGCAATCGAAGCTGGTGGATTTTTTGCGCCAGGGCCTGCGCGAAAACGTGGGCATGGCGCAAAGCCGCGAACAGTTGGGGGCGATCTTCACGCCCCCGGCAGGCTGATAGGCCGTGGCGCTGCCCGGACGCGCCGCGCGCCTGGCGCCGGTGGTGGACATGGCCGAGGAGGCCGAGCGCAAGGCAGCCCAGCGCCTCGGGCATTTCCAGCAGCAGGTGGCCACAGCCCAGGCCAAGCTGGCCGAGCTCGAGCGGTTTCGTGAGGATTACCAGCTGCAGTGGATCAACCGTGGCGGGCAGGGGGTCAATGGCAGCTGGCTGGTCAATTACCAGCGCTTCCTCGGGCAGCTGGAAACGGCCATGACCCAGCAGCGCCAGAGCCTGGTCTGGCACCAGAACAACCTCGACAACGCACGCGGCACCTGGCAGCAGGCCTACGCCCGGGTCGAAGGCTTGCGCAAGCTGGTGCAGCGCTACCTGGACGAAGCCCGGCGCGCCGAAGACAAGCGCGAGCAGCGCTTGCTCGACGAGCTGTCACAACGCCTGCCGCGGCAGAATCACCTATAGGTTTCAGGTATTCGCCTTGGCACTTTCTGCGCCAGTGAGATCGAGCGCCGCCCGCGCGGCGCTTCGCGGGGCAAGCCCGCTCCCACATTTGTTGCAACGTGGCCATGCCTGTGAGAGAGGCGTTGCCCGCCTTGATGAAGTGTTTGAGACTGGCGAGACGGCGGTAGCGCCAGCCGGGAAATCGCGTCAAGGCAACAAGGCTGACAACCATGGCCTGACAGGTTCGGCACGTTGCAACAAATGTGGGAGCGGGCTTGTCCCGCGAAGCGCCGCGCGGGCGGCGCTCGACCTTGCAGGCGCTGCAAAGCCTATGACGAATACTTGCCACCCCTATTACCGCCTGCTAAACCTTTAAGGAGTTGCATCCGCCATCATCGAAGGAATCGCTAGCATGGCAGTCGAGACTGATTTTTCGCAGGACGGGAAAAAACTGACGATCAAGATCAAGGGGCGTTTCGATTTCGGCAAGCATCAGGAATTCCGTGACGCCTACGAACGCCAGCCCAGCCGGCCCGATTCGGTGGTCGTCGACCTGAAGGACACCACTTACCTCGACAGTTCCGCACTCGGCATGCTGCTGTTGCTGCGCGACCACGCGGGCGGCGATGAGTCGGATGTGCGCGTGGTACATGCCAGCTCCGATGTGCGCAAGATCCTCGCCATCTCCAATTTCGAAAAACTCTTCGATATCAGTTGAGCGCCGACATGCCGGCCGAACAGGCGTTGACCGTGCTGGTCGCCGAAGACGGTGCCGCCGACCGCATGCTGCTGGCGCAGATCGTCCGCCGACAGGGCCATCAGGTATTCACCGCGGATAACGGCGAGCAGGCGGTGGCGCTGTTCATCGAGCGGCGCCCGCAGCTGGTGCTGCTGGATGCGCTGATGCCGGTGATGGATGGTTTCGAGGCGGCGCGGCAGATCAAGGCCCTGGCCGGCGAGGCGCTGGTGCCGATCATTTTCCTGACCTCGCTGAATGAGGAGGAGGGCCTGGTGCGCTGCCTGGAGGCCGGTGGCGATGACTTCATGGCCAAACCTTACAGTGCGGTGATCCTTGGTGCCAAGATCCGCGCCATGGACCGCCTGCGCCGGTTGCAGGCCACCGTGCTGGAGCAGCGCGACCAGATTGCCCGGCACCACCACCACCTGCTCAACGAGCAGCGAGTGGCCAAGGCGGTGTTCGACAAGGTGGCCCACTCCGGGTGCCTGACCGCGCCCAACATCCGCTACCTGCAATCGCCCTATGCGCTGTTCAATGGTGACCTGATGCTGGCCGCGTTCACCCCGTCCGGCGACATGCGCGTGCTGCTCGGCGATTTCACCGGCCACGGCTTGCCGGCGGCGGTAGGGGCCATGCCGTTGGCCGACGTGTTCTACGGCATGACCGCCAAGGGCTACGGTATGGCGCAGGTCCTGCGCGAGATGAACGCCAAGCTCAAGCGCATCCTGCCGGTGGACATGTTCTGTTGTGCGCTGCTGCTCAACCTCAGCATGCAGCGCGGTTCGGTGGAAGTGTGGAACGGTGGCATGCCTGACGGCTATCGCCTGGCGGTGGATGGCCAGGTGCTGTCGGCGCTGAGTTCACGACACCTGCCGCTGGGCATTCTGGATGCCGAGCGTTTCGATGACAGCACCGAGGTGTTGCCGTTGGCGCCCGGCGAGCGCCTGCTGCTGCTGTCGGACGGCGTGCTCGACACTGCCGACGACCAGGAACGCCTGTTCGGCGTGCAGCGCCTGCGCAGGGTGCTGGCCGACAACCGTGACCCGGTACGGCTGTTCGACGAAGTGATGCAGGCCCTGGAGCGCTTTGGCGGGCGACCGCGCGATGACATCAGCCTGTGCGACATCCGGATGTTCAGCGCCGAGGAGCGGGTGCCGGCGCCGATGATCTACTCTGATAGCGGCCGCTCCAGCCCGCTGGACTGGTCGGTGGGGTTCGAGGTGCGGGGCGAGAGCCTCAAACGCTTCAACCCGGTGCCGTACCTGGTGCAATTGTTGCAAGAGATTCACGGCCTGCGCGCGCGTACCGGCAACCTGCACAGTGTGCTCAGCGAATTGTATTCCAATGCCCTGGAGCATGGTGTGTTAGGCCTGGACTCGCAGCTCAAGTGCGATGGGCAGGGCTTTGCCGACTATTATCAGGAGCGCGCCCGGCGCCTGGGGTTGCTGACCGACGGTTACGTGCGCGTCGATTTCAAGGTTGAACCGCTTGCTGAGGGTGGGCGTCTGAAGATCGAGGTCCGTGACAGTGGTGCCGGGTTCGATGTGCAGCGGGTGCTGTCGCGGCCCGCGCTGGAGCAGGGGCTGAGCGGGCGTGGCCTGAACCTGGTGCGGCGGCTGACCAGCAGTGCGCGCTGGAGTGAGGGCGGGCGCTGCGCGCATGTGGAGTTCGTCTGGTGAGCCGCGGGCTGGCTCGGGCATAATCTGGCTTGATCAAGGAGTGAACAAGTGACTGACATGCATATTGACCACAAGGTGCTCAGTGACCTGCGTGAGGTCATGGAAGAGGGCTACCTGCAGTTGGTGCAGACTTTTCTCGACGACTCCGAAAGGCGCCTGGGCCAGCTGCACGCGGCCAAAAGTGCCGAAGAGCTTGGTTCCGCGGCCCACAGTTTCAAGGGCAGCAGCAGCAACATGGGCGCAGTTGCGTTGGCCAGCCTGTGCCAGCAGCTGGAGGAGCGCGCGCGGCGGCCCCCGCTGTATGGCATCGAGGACTTGATCAACCGTATCGACCAGGAGTTCCTTGAGGTGCAGCGCTTCTACCGAGGTGAGCAGCAACGCATTTCGGCGGGTTGATACACGACTTGGCGCGAGTCTTGCCTGTCTGTGGCTGGATGATTTTTTTGTTTCTGGCGCGGAGACCGCTCGATGCCTGTCGCACCCAACCCATTGCTGCAAGGCAACACTGTTGCCAAGACCTCGCGTTCGGCCAACGCACAGGCCGACAAACCGCTGCAGGCGCCGGGCGACAAGGGTGACGGCTTCGGTCAGGTGATGGCCAGGCAGGGTCGCGACAAAGTCGCCGGGCAGGACGATAAGGTGGCTCAGGCCAGGCCCAAGGACAAACCCGAGGCGGCGCAGAGCGGCAAGAAAGACCCTGCCGACAAGCCCGCGGTTGCCGATGACGGCAAACAATTGCCAGCCGATGACCAGGTCCAGGCCGATACCGGCTTGCGCGATGCCAGCCTGGTGGCCGGCCAGATCACCGACGCCCAGCCAGGCGCACAACTGATCCAGGCCCAGGCCGAGGCGGTGGCACCGGTGCTTCAAGCCGCCACGGCGCAGGTGCAGACGTCGGTCACGGCCGCGCTGCCCGAGGAGCCGGCCGCCGAGGAAGCCTTCGACCCTGACGCCGACCCTTTGGCCAACCTGCCGACCTTGCGTCTGGCGCTGGAGCACAGCGCCCAGGCCAAGGGGGCGACCTCGGCGCATGCCCTGGACCCTGCGCAGGCTCAAGGCGAGGAGGGGCAGGTGGCCGTCAATACCTTGGCGAATCTGGTCGAGCATGCCGAGGGTGAAAAAGGTGAGCCTGGCGACAGGGCCTTTGGTGCCTTGCTCGAAGATGGCCTGAAGGACACCAAGAGCGCCGGCAGCGATACGCGCGTCGACGATTTCGCCAACCGCCTGGCCAACCTGACCCAGGCCGCCACGGCCAAGACCGCCAATGCCGTGCCGGCCAATGCCAGCCCATTGCACCAGCCGCTGCCGATGAACCAGAACGCCTGGGCCGAGGGCCTGGTCAACCGGGTCATGTACCTGTCCAGCCAGAACCTCAAGTCGGCGGATATCCAGCTGGAGCCGGCGGAACTGGGCCGCCTGGACATTCGCGTCAATGTTGCGACGGACCAGTCGACCCAGGTCACCTTCATCAGCGGCCACGCCGGCGTGCGTGACGCCCTCGACAGCCAGGTGCACCGCCTGCGCGAGCTGTTCGCCCAGCAAGGGCTGGCGCAGCCGGATGTCAACGTGGCCGACCAGTCGCGCGGGCAGCAACAGCAGCAGGGGCAGGCGCAAGGCAGCAACCTGTCCGGGGTGGCGGCGCGCCGGGCCGAGCAGGGGGACACCGAGACGGTCGATAGCGCCCGGCCTGTGGAGCAGCAGGTGGTAGTGGGTGACAGTGCGGTCGATTACTACGCCTGATAACCGTTGGCCTGAGCCGGCCTCTTCGCGGGCACGCCCGCTCCCACAGGGGTTTCATTGATTTCGAATCCTGTGCATTACCTGTGGGAGCGGGCGTGCCCGCGAAGAAGGCAGCACCGCAAAACCTGCTGGAACCAATCCTCTGCAAAATCTGGCATAACACTTGCTCAGCCAAGCCATCCTCCCTTGAACCCCCGATGGACGACGGATTATTGGCATGGCGAAGAGCGAAGCAGTCAAAGACCCCGCCACTAAAGGCAAACTCAAGCTGATCCTGCTGGCCGTAGTGGGCCTGTTGCTGGCGATCGGCCTTTCGGTGGGCGCTACCTGGTTCATCATGCACAAGAGCGAGCCGGCCCCGGCCGCCGAACCTGCAGCCAGCAACGTCAAGCCTGCGGCCATCTACGAAGCGCTGGCCCCGGCCTTCGTGGTCAACTTCAACCAGAACGGTCGCCAGCGCTACATGCAGGTGAGCATCACCCTGCAAGCGCGCAACCAGGCCGACCTGGATGCCCTCAAGGTGCACATGCCGGTGATCCGCAACAACCTGGTGATGATGTTCTCCGGGCAAGGCTTCGACACCTTGGCCGGCAGCCCGGTGGGGCAGGAAATGCTGCGCCAGAAGGCCACCGCGGTGGTCCAGGAAGTGGCGCAGAAGGAAGTCGGCAGGCCGGTCGTCGACCAGTTGCTGTTCACCAATTTCGTATTGCAGTAGGAGTCCGCAATGGCCGTACAGGACCTGCTGTCCCAGGATGAAATCGATGCCCTGTTGCATGGCGTTGACGACGGGCTGGTGCAGACCGAGAGTGCATCCGAGCCTGGCAGCATCAAAAGCTACGACCTGACCAGTCAGGACCGTATCGTGCGGGGTCGCATGCCGACCCTGGAAATGATCAACGAGCGCTTCGCCCGTTACACCCGTATCAGCATGTTCAACCTGCTGCGCCGCTCCGCCGACGTGGCGGTGGGTGGCGTGCAGGTGATGAAGTTTGGCGAATACGTACACTCGCTGTACGTGCCGACCAGCCTCAACCTGGTCAAGATCAAGCCGCTGCGCGGCACCTCGCTGTTCATCCTCGACGCCAAGCTGGTGTTCAAGCTGGTGGACAATTTCTTCGGTGGCGACGGCCGCCACGCCAAGATCGAAGGCCGTGAGTTCACGCCCACCGAGTTGCGGGTGGTGCGCATGGTGCTGGACCAGTGCTTCGTCGACCTCAAAGAAGCCTGGCAGGCCATCATGCCGGTCACCTTCGAGTACATGAACTCCGAGGTCAACCCGGCCATGGCCAACATTGTCGGCCCCAGCGAGGCGGTGGTGGTGTCCACCTTCCACATCGAGCTGGACGGCGGTGGCGGCGACCTGCACGTGACCATGCCGTACTCGATGATCGAGCCGGTGCGGGAAATGCTCGATGCCGGTTTCCAGTCCGACCTCGACGACCAGGACGAGCGCTGGATCAAGGCCTTGCGCGAGGACGTGCTGGACGTGGCCGTGCCGCTGTCTGCCACGGTCGCCCGGCGCCAGTTGAAGCTGCGCGACATCCTGCACATGCAGCCTGGCGACGTGATCCCGGTGGAGCTGCCCGAGCATCTGGTGCTGCGCGCCAACGGCGTGCCGTCGTTCAAGGCGCGCCTGGGCTCGCACAAGGGCAACCTGGCGCTGCAGATCATCGACCCGATCGAACGCCGCTGACGGCGTGCCGGTCGCTCATAACGAATTGAATGCCTGTCGAGGAAACCATGGCTAACGAAAACGAGATCACCTCCCCAGAGGACCAGGCACTGGCCGATGAGTGGGCTGCGGCACTGGAAGAAACCGGTGCAGCCGGCCAGGCTGACATCGATGCACTGCTGGGTGGCGACACCGGTAGCAGCACCGGCGGCGCGGGTCGCCTGCCGATGGAGGAGTTCGCCAGCTCGCCGAAGCCGAGCGAAAACGTCAGCCTGGAAGGCCCTAACCTGGATGTGATCCTGGACATTCCGGTGAGCATTTCCATGGAAGTAGGCAGTACCGAAATCAACATTCGCAACTTGCTGCAGCTCAACCAGGGCTCGGTGATCGAGCTCGATCGCCTGGCCGGCGAGCCGCTTGACGTGCTGGTCAACGGCACGCTGATCGCCCATGGCGAAGTGGTGGTGGTCAACGAAAAGTTCGGCATCCGCCTGACCGACGTGATCAGCCCCAGCGAACGTATCAAGAAGCTGCGCTGAGTGAAGGGCACGATGCGCGCCATCGCGGCCTTCGCCGCGCTGCTCGCCAGCCAGGCTTGCCTGGCCGCGGCTACGCCGGCGGCGACCCCGGTAGCTGCGCCTGGCAGCCTCGGCGGGCAACTGGCGCAGATGGTCTTCGGCCTGCTGCTGGTGGTCGGCCTGATCTTTTTCCTGGCCTGGTTGCTGCGGCGTCTGCAGAGCACGGCGGTCAAGGGCGGGCAGGTGATCGAGATCGTCGGCAGCCGGGCCATCGGCCCGCGTGACCGCCTGCTGCTGGTGCAGGTGGGCAAGGAGCAGATCCTGATCGGCCATACCCCCGGCAGCATCGAGGCCCTGCATGTGCTGGCCGAACCCGTGGAAGTGCCGGAAAGCGCCCGCCAGGCGACGCCGGAGTTTGCCCAGCGGCTGATGGAGCTGATGGGCAAGGACCCTAAGGACAAGTTGTGATGAGCGGCGCGCTGCGTACGTTGTTGAGCTCTTTATTGGGTGTGGCGCTGCTGCTGGTTGCGCCGCTGGCCCTGGCCGCCGACCCGCTGTCGATCCCGGCCATTACCCTGTCCAATACCCCGGACGGGCAGCAGGAATATTCGGTCAGCCTGCAAATCCTGCTGATCATGACGGCGCTCAGTTTCATCCCAGCGTTCGTCATCCTGATGACCAGCTTCACCCGCATCATCATCGTGTTCTCGATCCTGCGCCAGGCGCTAGGCTTGCAGCAGACACCGTCGAACCAGTTGCTCACCGGCATGGCGTTGTTCCTGACCATGTTCATCATGGCCCCGGTATTCGACCGGGTGAACCAGGACGCGCTGCAGCCGTACCTGAAGGAGCAGATGACCGCCCAGCAGGCCATCGACAAGGCCCAGGGGCCGCTCAAGGACTTCATGCTGGCGCAAACCCGGCAAAGCGACCTCGACCTGTTCATGCGCCTGTCCAAGCGCACCGATATCGCCGGCCCGGACCAGGTGCCGCTGACGATTCTGGTGCCTGCGTTTGTCACGTCCGAGCTGAAGACCGCGTTCCAGATCGGTTTCATGATCTTCATTCCGTTCCTGATCATCGACATGGTGGTGGCCAGTGTGCTGATGGCCATGGGCATGATGATGTTGTCGCCGCTGATCATCTCGCTGCCGTTCAAGATCATGCTGTTCGTGCTGGTCGATGGCTGGGCGCTGATCATGGGCACCCTGGCCAGCAGTTTCGGCGGCGTCTGACGCCGTCAAGGAGAGCCGCCGATGACACCTGAAGTTGCTGTCGACCTGTTCCGTGATGCCTTGTGGCTGACCACCCTGATGGTCGCCGTGCTGGTGGTGCCGAGCCTGCTGGTGGGCCTGGTGGTGGCGATGTTCCAGGCTGCCACGCAGATCAACGAACAGACCCTGAGTTTCCTGCCGCGCCTGCTGGTGATGCTGATCACGCTGATCATCGCCGGGCCGTGGCTGGTGCAGAAGTTCATGGAGTACATCACCAGCCTCTATACCAACATCCCGCAGCTGATCGGTTGACGCGGCGATGCTTGAGCTGACCGACACGCAGATCGGCACCTGGGTCGCCACCTTCATCCTGCCGTTGTTCAGGGTGACCGCGGTGCTGATGACCATGCCGATCTTCGGCACTCGCATGCTGCCGGCGCGGGTGCGCCTGTACGTGGCGGTGGCGATTACCGTGGTGATCGTGCCAGCGCTGCCACCCCTGCCGGAATTCGACCCGCTGAGCCTGCGTGGTTTGCTGCTGTGCGCCGAGCAGATCATTGTCGGCGCGCTGTTCGGCCTGGCCTTGCAGCTGCTGTTCCAGGTCTTCGTGATAGCCGGGCAGATCGTCGCGGTGCAGATGGGCATGGCCTTCGCTTCGATGGTCGACCCAGCCAATGGTGTCAACGTCACGGTGATCAGCCAGTTCATGACCATGCTGGTGAGCGTGTTGTTCCTGCTGATGAACGGCCACCTGGTGGTGTTCGAGGTGTTGACCGAAAGCTTCACCACCTTGCCGGTGGGCAACGCGCTGGTGGTCAACCACTTCTGGGAGCTGGCCGGGCGCCTGGGGTGGGTGTTCGCCGCCGGCCTGCTGCTGATTCTGCCGGTGATCGCCGCGCTGCTGGTGGTGAACATTGCCTTCGGTGTGATGACTCGCGCCGCACCGCAGTTGAACATCTTCTCTATCGGTTTCCCGCTGACCCTGGTCATGGGCATGTTCATTTTCTGGGTCGGCCTGGCCGATGTGCTGTCCCACTACCAGGCGTTGGCCAGCGAAGCGCTGCAATGGCTTCGTGAACTGGCGAGGGCGCGCTGAGCATGGCGGAAAGCGAGAGCGGTCAGGACAAGACAGAAGACCCCACCGAGAAACGCAAGCGCGATGCCCGCGAGAAAGGCGAGATCGCGCGCTCCAAGGAGCTGAACACGGTGGCGGTGACCCTGGCCGGCGCCGGTGGCTTGCTGGCGTTCGGCGGCCACCTGGCCGAGACGCTGCTGGAGATGATGCGCATGAACTTCAGCCTGACCCGCGACATCATCGTCGACGACCGGGCCATGGGCGCCTTCCTGCTGGCCTCGGGCAAGATGGCGATATGGGCGACGCAGCCGGTGCTGATCCTGTTGTTCGTGATCTCCTTCGTGGCGCCTATCGCCCTGAGCGGTTTCCTGTTCTCCGGCAGCCTGTTGCAGCCCAAGTTCAGCCGCATGAACCCGTTGTCGGGGATCAAGCGCATGTTCTCGATGCATGCTCTGACCGAGCTGCTCAAGGCGCTGGCCAAGTTCTTCGTGATCCTGGTGGTGGCCGTGGTGGTCCTGGTCAACGACCGCCAGGCCTTGCTGTCGATTGCCAACGAGCCGCTGGAGCAGGCGATCATCCACAGCCTGCAGGTGGTTGGCTGGAGTGCGCTGTGGATGTCGGCCGGGCTGCTGCTGATTGCTGCGGCGGACGTGCCGTTCCAGCTGTGGCAGACGCACAAGAAAATGAAGATGACCAAGCAGGAAGTGCGCGACGAGTACAAGGACAGCGAGGGCAAGCCCGAGGTCAAGCAGCGTATTCGCCAGCTACAGCGCGAGGTGTCGCAGCGGCGCATGATGGCGGCGGTGCCGCAGGCCGATGTGATCATCACCAACCCGACGCACTATGCGGTGGCCCTGCAGTACGACCCGGAGAAGGGTGGGGCGGCGCCGTTGCTGCTGGCCAAGGGTACCGACTTCATGGCCCTGAAGATTCGCGAAATCGGTGTGGAGCACAAGATCCAGATCCTCGAATCGCCGGCCCTGGCGCGGGCGATCTACTACTCCACCGAACTTGAGCAGGAAATCCCTGCCGGGCTGTACCTGGCGGTGGCGCAGGTGCTGGCCTATGTGTTCCAGATCCGCCAATACCGGGCTGGCAAGGGCAAGCGGCCGGAGCCGCTGAAGGATGACCTGCCGATTCCGCCGGACCTGCGCCGCGACAGTTGACCTTGCATCAGGGCTTCTGGCCCTTTTGCGGGTGAACCCGCTCCTACAGGTCCTCAGCAGGCCTTGAAGGCTGTTCGGTCCCTGTGGGAGCGGGTTCACCCGCGAAGAGGCCGGAACAGGCAACATAAATCCCCCGTCGAGCAAAGTTGGAAAGCTTCTTGCAAAGCCAGCGCCAGGCGCCCCCTGTGCGTCAAAGTTTTGCATCAAGAGGACTCGCGGTGGATCGCACTCAGTTAATCAGCAACGCCCGTAACAACCTGGCCGGGCTCGGCCGGGGCAACCTGGGTGTGCCGCTGTTGCTGCTGGTGATGTTGGCAATGATGATGTTGCCGATACCGCCGTTCCTGCTCGACGTGTTCTTCACCTTCAACATCGCCCTGTCGATCGTGGTGCTGCTGGTCTGCGTGTACGCCCTGCGCCCGCTCGACTTCGCGGCGTTCCCCACCATCCTGCTGGTGGCCACGCTGTTGCGCCTGGCCCTGAACGTGGCCTCCACCCGGGTGGTCATGCTGCATGGCCAGGAGGGCCACGGTGCTGCCGGCAAGGTGATCCAGGCCTTCGGCGAGGTGGTGATCGGCGGTAACTATGTGGTCGGTGGCGTGGTGTTCGCCATCCTCATGATCATCAACTTCGTGGTGGTGACCAAGGGCGCCGGGCGTATCTCGGAAGTGAGCGCGCGTTTCACCCTCGACGCCATGCCCGGCAAGCAGATGGCCATCGACGCCGACCTCAATGCCGGCCTGATCGACCAGGCCCAGGCCAAGCACCGTCGTGCCGAAGTGGCGCAGGAAGCCGAGTTCTACGGTTCGATGGACGGTGCCAGCAAGTTCGTCCGCGGTGACGCCATCGCCGGCCTGCTGATCCTGTTCATCAACCTGATCGGCGGCATGCTGATCGGCATGCTGCAGCACGGCATGAGCTTCGGCGACGCCGGCAAGGTGTACGCCTTGCTGACTATCGGTGACGGTTTGGTGGCGCAATTGCCATCACTGCTGCTGTCCACCGCTGCCGCGATCATGGTTACCCGGGCCTCGGGCTCCGAGGACATGGGCAAGCTGATCAACCGGCAGATGTTCGATTCGCCCAAGGCCCTGGCGGTGTCCGGCGCGCTGATGATCGTCATGGGCCTGGTGCCGGGCATGCCCCACGTGGCCTTCCTCAGCCTCGGCCTGCTGGCCGGTGGCGGTGCCTACCTGGTGTGGAAGAAACAGCAGAAAGCCAGGCTGCAGGCGCAGCAGGAGGCGCAGCGCCAGCAGGACCTGCTGCCCTCGCCGCAGCGCGCACTGGAGACCAAGGAACTGGGCTGGGACGACGTCACGCCCATCGACATGATCGGCCTGGAGGTTGGCTACCGGCTGATCCCGCTGGTCGATCGCAACCAGGGTGGCCAGCTGCTGGCGCGGATCAAGGGCGTGCGCAAGAAGCTGTCGCAAGACCTGGGCTTCCTCATGCCCACCGTGCACATCCGCGACAACCTCGACCTGCAGCCCAGTGCCTATCGCCTGACCCTGATGGGGGTGATCCTGGCCGAGGCCGAGATCTACCCGGACCGCGAGCTGGCAATCAACCCGGGGCAGGTGTTCGGTACCCTCAACGGTATTGCCGCACGTGACCCGGCGTTTGGTCTGGAGGCCGTGTGGATCGACGTTGGCCAACGCTCCCAGGCGCAGTCGCTGGGCTACACCGTGGTCGACGCCAGTACCGTGGTGGCCACCCACCTCAACCAGATCCTGCAGAAGCACTGCCACGAGCTGATCGGCCACGAAGAGGTCCAGCAGCTGCTGCAAGTGCTGGCCAAGGCATCGCCTAAACTTGCAGAAGAACTGGTGCCTGGTGTCATTTCCTTGTCAGGCCTGCTCAAGGTGCTGCAAGCGCTGTTGTCGGAACAGGTGCCAGTGCGCGATATTCGCAGTATCGCCGAGGCGATCGCGAACAACGCCGGCAAGAGTCAAGATACCGCCGCGCTGGTGGCGGCGGTGCGCGTCGGATTGTGTCGCGCCATCGTGCAAAGCATTGTCGGCGTTGAGTCGGAGCTGCCAGTGATTACCCTGGAGCCAAGGTTGGAACAGATTTTGCTGAATAGTCTGCAAAGGGCCGGGCAAGGTCAGGAAGATGGTGTTCTTCTGGAGCCGAGCATGGCCGAGAAGCTGCAGCGTTCGTTGATCGAAGCGGCCCAGCGCCAGGAAATGCAGGGCCAGCCGGCCATCCTCCTGGTCGCCGGCCCGATCCGTGCCATGCTGTCGCGTTTCGGTCGCCTGGCTGTACCGAATTTGCATGTTCTGGCGTATCAGGAAATACCTGACAACAAGCAAGTCACCATCGTTGCCACCGTGGGCCCTAACGGCTGAGGTAGGGGATAATGCAAGTTAAGCGATTTTTCGCCGCCGATATGCGTCAGGCCATGAAGCTGGTCCGCGATGAGCTGGGCGCCGATGCCGCCATCATTGGCAACCGCCGCATCGCCGGCGGTGTCGAACTGACTGCTGCGCTGGACTACAAGCTGTCCGCCCTGGCCCCGCGTGTGCCCAACGCCGAGCTGGAAGAAGAGCTGCGCAAGACCCATACGCGCATCGCCACTGCCCAGGCCGAGCTGGACCACCGCCCGGACACCAGCGACAACAACCGCCAATTGTTCGCCGGGCAGTCGCTGACCGCCGCCGAGCCGTTGATCGAACCCCATGTCGATGCTCCCGAGGCCGCTGCTGCAGCCCCTGCGTCGGCACCGGTCGACCCGCGCCTGTTCGATGCCATGCGCTCCGAGCTGTCGGGCCTGCGCGAGCTGCTGGAAGTGCAGCTCGGTTCGCTGGCCTGGAATCAGCTGCAGGGCAGCAAGCCGCAACAGGCCACCGTCTGGCGCCGGCTGCAGCGCATCGGCCTGTCCGGGCCGATCGCCCGCGAGTTGCTGGACCTGACCGCCGAGATCGATGAGCCACGCCACGCCTGGCGCATGCTGCTGGCGCACCTGGCGCGGATGATCGAAATCCCCGAGATCGAGCCGATCGAAGAGGGCGGGGTGATCGCCATGGTCGGCCCGGCCGGCATGGGCAAGACCACCACCCTGGCCAAGCTGGCCGCCCGCTACGTGCTCAAGTACGGCGCGCAGAACCTGGCGCTGGTGAGCATGGACAGCTTCCGCATTGGTGCCCAGGAGCAGCTCAAGACCCTGGGTCGTATCCTCAACGTGCCGGTGACCTATGTCGACCCGGGCCAGTCGCTGGCCGCGGCGCTGGAGCCGCTGCTGCGCAAGCGCGTGGTGCTGATCGATACCGCCGGCCTGCAGGCCAGCGACCCGGCCCTGCGCATGCAGCTGGAAACCCTGGCTGGGCGTGGCATTGCCGCGAAGAACTACCTGGTACTGGCCACCACCAGCCAGAAGCAGGTGCTGACCGCCGCCTACCACAGCTACAAGCGCTGCGGCCTGGCCGGCTGCATCCTGACCAAACTCGATGAAACGGCGAGCCTTGGCGACGTGCTGAGTCTTGCCATCAGTCATGAACTGCCAGTGGCCTACCTGACCGATGGGCCGCGCATTCCTGACGACCTGCACCTGCCTCGGGGGCACCAGTTGGTTACCCGCGCGGTCAATGTGCAGCAGCAGGACGAGCCCAGCGAAGAGGCCATGGCCGACATGTTCGCTGATCTCTATCACAACCCACGGCGAGCGGGTTGATGATGAAGCGTGTGCAAGGTAGCTATGCCAAAGGGTACGCAGAATTGCCCTACGTGTGGCCTGAGTCCCAGCGAGACAAGGTAAAGAACAGACATGGGTAGCATGCATCCCGTACAGGTGATCGCCGTGACCGGTGGCAAAGGTGGCGTCGGCAAGACTAACGTTTCAGTGAACCTGTCCCTGGCGCTGGCCGAGCTTGGCCGCAGGGTCATGCTGCTCGACGCCGACCTGGGCCTGGCCAATGTCGACGTGCTGCTGGGCCTTACACCCAAGCGGACCCTGGCCGATGTCATCGAAGGGCGCTGCGAGCTGCGCGACGTGATGCTGCAGGGCCCGGGTGGTGTGCGCATCGTGCCGGCGGCCTCGGGCACGCAGAGCATGGTGCACCTGGCCCCGGCCCAGCATGCCGGGTTGATCCAGGCGTTCAGCGAAGTTGGCGACAACCTTGACGTGCTGGTGATCGACACCGCAGCCGGTATCGGCGACTCGGTGGTCAGCTTCGTTCGCGCCGCCCAGGAAGTGCTGCTGGTGGTATGCGACGAACCGACCTCGATCACCGATGCCTACGCCCTGATCAAGCTGCTCAACCGCGACTACGGCATGAACCGTTTCCGTGTGCTGGCCAACATGGCGCAGAGCCCGCAGGAAGGGCGCAACCTGTTCGCCAAGCTGACCAAGGTCACCGACCGCTTCCTTGACGTTGCCCTGCAGTACGTGGGTGCCGTGCCGTATGACGAGTGCGTGCGCAAGGCGGTGCAGAAGCAGCGTGCGGTCTACGAAGCCTTCCCGCGCTCCAAGTGCGCACTGGCCTTCAAGGCGATTGCCCAGAAGGTCGACAGCTGGCCGCTGCCGGCCAACCCGCGCGGCCATCTGGAGTTCTTTGTCGAGCGCCTGGTGCGGCCCACCAGCGCGGGACCTGTGCTATGAATGCCAGCGGCTTCAAGATGTACAGCCGGGCGTCGAAAGACGCCCAGTACGAGCTGATCGAACGCTATGCCCCGCTGGTCAAGCGCATCGCCTACCACCTGCTGGCGCGGTTGCCGGCCAACGTGCAGGTCGAGGACCTGATCCAGGCCGGCATGATCGGCCTGCTGGAAGTGGCCAACAAGTACGACGCCAGCAAGGGCGCCAGCTTTGAAACCTACGCCGGCATCCGCATCCGCGGAGCCATGCTGGACGAAGTGCGCAAGGGCGACTGGGCACCGCGTTCGGTGCACCGCAACACGCGCATGGTCAGTGACGCGATGCGTGCAGTGGAAGCAAGAACCGGCCGCGACGCTAAAGATCATGAAGTTGCTGCCGAACTCCAATTGAGTCTCGATGATTACTACGGGATCCTGAACGATACCCTGGGCAGCCGCCTGTTCAGCTTCGACGACCTGTTGCAGGACGGCGAGCACGAAGGGCTGCATGAGGATGGCGCCAGTGGCCACGTCGAGCCTGCGCGTGGCCTGGAGGACGAGCGCTTCCAGGTTGCCCTGGCCGAGGCCATCGCCAACCTGCCGGAGCGTGAACGCCTGGTACTGGCGCTGTACTACGACGAAGAGCTGAACCTCAAGGAAATCGGAGAGGTGCTTGGGGTCAGCGAGTCGCGGGTCAGCCAGTTGCACAGCCAGTGTGCCGCGCGCCTGCGCAGCCGCCTGGGGGAATGGCGGGCGCGTTGAGCCCGGTGTCGTTGCAGTCGTTTTCCACGTGCGTTTTCCATGTTGCACCGATTTGATTGAATGCGCGCTCGCAGCCGAGCGCGTTTGAGACTGCTTGGAGGTCTACTTGAACAAAGACATGAAAATCCTCATCGTTGACGACTTTTCGACGATGCGGCGGATCATCAAGAACCTGTTGCGTGACCTGGGCTTCACCAACACCGAAGAAGCCGATGACGGCACCACGGCGCTGCCGATGCTGGAAAACGGCCACTACGACTTCCTGGTGACCGACTGGAACATGCCCGGCATGTCCGGTATCGACCTGCTGCGCAAGGTGCGTGCCAGCGACAAGCTGAAAGGCATGCCGGTACTGATGGTGACAGCCGAGGCCAAGCGCGACCAGATCATCGAAGCGGCCCAGGCCGGCGTCAACGGCTATGTGGTCAAGCCGTTCACCGCCCAGGTGCTCAAAGAAAAGATCGAGAAGATCTTCGAACGCGTCAACGGCTGAGTCACGTCAGGGGGCGCGCCATGGATTCATCACAAACGTCTTTGGGCGAGTTCGAATCGACCCTGAAGAAACATGCCCAGGAGCTGGTCGAAAGCCTGGAACGGGGCCGTTTCGGCGAGGCGGTGCAGCTGATTCACGAGCTGAACCAGACCCGCGATCGCGGCCTGTACCAGGAAGTCGGCAAGCTGACCCGCGAGCTGCACAGTGCCATCGTCAGTTTCCAGATCGACCCGACCATGCCGCAGGCCGAGGAGGTGTCGCAGATAACCGACGCGACCGAGCGCCTGTCGTACGTGGTCAGGCTCACCGAGGGCGCGGCCAACCGCACCATGGACCTGGTCGAGGAAAGCACCCCGGTGCTCAACGACCTGGCCAGCGAGGCCAAGGCCCTGAGCACCGACTGGCAGCGCTTCATGCGCCGTGAAGTGGCCGCGCCGGAGTTCCGGGAGCTGGTCAAGCGCGTCGACAGTTTCCTGACGCACAGCGCCGAAGGTAATCGCAAGGTCGCCGGCCACCTCAACGACATTCTGCTGGCCCAGGACTATCAGGACCTGACCGGCCAGGTGATCAAGCGCGTCACCAACCTGGTCACCGAGGTGGAAAGCAACCTGCTCAAACTGGTGCTGATGGCCAGCCAGGTCGACCGTTTTGCCGGTATCCAGCATGACCACGATCAACTGCGCGCAGAAAAAGATCTAGAAAAACATCCGACTCGGGGTGAAGGTCCGCAGATTCATGCCGATAAGCGTGAAGACGTCGTGTCCGGTCAGGACGATGTCGATGATCTGCTGTCCAGCCTGGGTTTTTAAGGAGCACCTTTGATGAGCTTCGGCGCCGATGAAGAAATCCTCCAGGATTTCCTGGTAGAAGCCGGCGAAATTCTTGAGCAACTGTCCGAGCAACTGGTCGAGCTGGAAAGCCGGCCCGACGATGCCGACCTGCTCAATGCGATCTTTCGCGGTTTCCACACTGTAAAAGGGGGCGCCGGCTTCCTTCAGCTGAACGAGCTGGTGGAGTGCTGCCATATCGCCGAGAACGTGTTCGACGTCCTGCGCAAAGGTGAGCGCCGGGTCGACGCGGAACTGATGGATGTGGTGCTCGAGGCACTGGACACGGTCAACAGCATGTTTGGCCAGGTGCGCGAGCGTGCCGAAGTGACCGCAGCCACCCCCGAGCTGCTGGCGGCGCTGTCGCGCCTTGCCGAGCCGGGGGGCGCCGAAGCCGTTGAAGCGCCTGCCGCTGCGGCGCCGGAGCCGGTTGTCGAGGCGCCGGCCGAGGAGCAGGACATCACTGACAGCGAGTTCGAGCAGTTGCTCGATTCGCTCGATGCGGTCAAGGCACAAGCTGCGGCCGAGGAGCAGATGCAGGGCGAAACCGTCAGCGGCGAAGGTGACGAAATTACCGACGCCGAGTTCGAGTCGCTGCTTGACCAGTTGCACGGCAAAGGCCAGTTCAGCGCCGAGGTTGCCGCACAGCCGGTTGCCAGCGCGCCGGAAGCGGCCAGCGACGAAATTACCGACGCTGAATTCGAATCGCTGCTGGACCAGCTGCATGGCAAGGGCACCTTCCAGGCTGATGCCTTGCCCGCCGCCAAGGCACCGGCGCCTGCCGCAGCTGACACCAGTGCAGCCGGCGACGAAATCAGCGAACACGAGTTCGAGGCGCTGCTGGACCAGTTGCACGGCAAGGGCAAGTTTGGCGGCGATGTTGCCGCCGTCGATGCCCCGGCTGCGGGCAAGGTGCAAGCGCAGGCTGCGGCCAAGGCCGACAGCCAGCTGGTAGCCAAGCCAGCTGCGGCACCGGCACCGGCGGCAGCCAGCAAGCCTGCCTCGGCGCCGCGCGCCCCGGCCCCGGCCGCCGACAAGCATGGCGTCAGCGAAGCAGAAACCACCGTGCGGGTCGATACCGCGCGCCTGGACGAGATCATGAACATGGTCGGCGAACTGGTGCTGGTGCGTAACCGCCTGGTGCGCCTGGGCCTGAACAGCGGCGACGAGGCCATGTCCAAGGCCGTGTCCAACCTCGACGTGGTCACCGCCGACCTGCAGACCGCGGTCATGAAAACCCGCATGCAGCCGATCAAGAAAGTCTTCGGCCGCTTCCCGCGTCTGGTTCGCGACCTGGCTCGCCAGCTGAAGAAAGAGATCAACCTGGAGCTGGTAGGCGAAGAGACCGACCTCGACAAGAACCTGGTCGAGGCCCTGGCCGACCCGTTGGTGCACCTGGTGCGCAACGCCGTCGACCATGGCGTGGAAATGCCCGATGAGCGTGAAGCTTCCGGCAAGGCGCGCACCGGCCGCGTGGTGCTGTCGGCCGAACAGGAAGGCGACCACATCCTGCTGTCGATCTCTGACGACGGCAAGGGCATGGACCCCAACATCCTGCGCGCCAAGGCCGTGGAAAAGGGCTTGATGGACAAGGACGCCGCCGATCGCCTGAGCGAGTCGGACTGCTACAACCTGATCTTCGCCCCGGGCTTCTCGACCAAGACCGAGATTTCCGACGTGTCCGGTCGTGGCGTGGGCATGGATGTGGTGAAGACCAAGATCTCCCAGCTCAACGGCTCGATCAACATCTTCTCGGCCAAGGGCCAGGGCTCGAAGATCGTCATCAAGGTGCCGCTGACCCTGGCGATCATGCCCACCCTGATGGTGATGCTGGGCAACCAGGCGTTCGCTTTCCCGCTGGTCAACGTCAACGAAATCTTCCACCTCGACCTGTCGCGCACCAACGTGGTCGACGGCCAGGAAGTGGTGATCGTGCGTGACAAGGCGCTGCCGCTGTTCTACCTCAAGCGCTGGCTGGTCCAGGGCCAGGTGCACGAAGAGCAGCACGAGGGCCACGTGGTGATCCTGTCGGTCGGCACCCAGCGTATCGGCTTTGTCGTCGATCAACTGGTTGGCCAGGAGGAAGTGGTAATCAAGCCGCTGGGCAAGATGCTGCAGGGCACCCCGGGCATGTCCGGGGCCACCATCACCGGTGACGGTCGCATCGCGTTGATTCTCGATGTCCCGAGCATGCTCAAGCGTTACGCCGCGCGGCGTATTTGATTTCGGTGGCGCACCCTGGCGGGTTGCGCCGCCTAATGGAGTGTTTATGGCAGTCAAGGTCCTGGTGGTGGATGATTCCGGTTTCTTCCGCCGCCGCGTCTCGGAAATCCTCTCGGCAGATCCGACGATCCAGGTAGTGGGTACCGCGACCAACGGCAAGGAAGCAATCGACCAGGCGCTGGCGCTCAAGCCCGATGTCATCACCATGGACTACGAAATGCCCATGATGGATGGCATCACCGCGGTGCGGCACATCATGCAGCGCTGCCCGACGCCGGTGTTGATGTTCTCGTCGCTGACCCACGAAGGCGCCCGTGTCACCCTCGATGCGCTGGATGCCGGAGCAGTGGATTACCTGCCGAAGAACTTCGAGGACATTTCACGCAATCCCGAAAAGGTCAAGCAGCTGCTGTGCGAGAAGGTGCATACCATTTCCCGCAGCAACCGCCGTCTCGGCAGCTACGCGAGCCATGCGCCGGTCGCAGCGCCTGCGCCAGCAAGCAGCAGCCACGCACCCACCAGCAGTTTCGCCAGCCCGGCAGTGGCGCGCTCGCCTGTGCCTGCCCGCGCGGCGGCCCCGGCAGCGGCGCCAGCGCACTCGCCGGCACCCAAGCGAAAGCCTTACAAACTGGTGGCCATCGGCACTTCCACAGGCGGCCCGGTCGCCCTGCAGCGGGTGCTGACCCAACTGCCGGCCAACTTCCCGGCGCCGATCGTGCTGATCCAGCACATGCCGGCGGCCTTCACCAAGGCCTTTGCCGAGCGCCTGGACAAGCTGTGCCGCATCAGCGTCAAGGAAGCCGAGGACGGCGACATGCTGCGCCCTGGCCTGGCCCTGCTGGCCCCCGGCGGCAAGCAGATGATGATCGACGGCCGTGGCGCGGTGAAGATCCTGCCCGGTGACGAGCGCCTGAACTACAAGCCGTGCGTGGACATCACCTTCGCCTCGGCGGCCAAGTCGTATGGCGACAAGGTGCTGTCGGTGGTACTTACCGGCATGGGCGCCGATGGCCGCGAAGGTGCGCGCCTGCTCAAGCAGGGCGGCAGCACGGTGTGGGCCCAGGATGAAGCCAGCTGCGTGATCTATGGCATGCCCATGGCCATCGTCAAGGCCAACCTGGCCGACGCGGTGTACAGCCTGGACGAAATCGGCAAGCACCTGGTGGAGGCGTGCGTCTGATGGACGTGCTCAGCCTGATCGGCCTGATCCTCGCCTTTGTCGCCATCGTCGGTGGCAACTTCCTCGAAGGCGGCCATGTCGGTGCCCTGATCAATGGCCCGGCGGCGCTGATCGTGCTGGGCGGCACCCTGGCGGCGGCCTTGCTGCAGTCGCCACTGTCGTCGTTCAAGCGTGCCTTGCAGATTCTGCGCTGGATCCTGTTTCCGCCACGGGTCGACCTGGCGGGCGGGGTCGACCGCGTCGTCAACTGGAGCCTGACCGCGCGCAAGGAAGGCCTGCTGGGCCTGGAAGGGGTGGCCGACAGCGAGCCTGACCCGTATGCGCGCAAGGGCCTGCAGCTGCTGGTGGATGGCGCCGAGCCAGAGGCCATCCGCAGCATTCTTGAAGTCGATTTCCTGACCCAGGAAAGCCGTGATATCCAGGCCGCCAAGGTGTTCGAGAGCATGGGGGGCTATGCGCCCACCATTGGCATCATCGGTGCGGTGATGGGCCTTATCCACGTGATGGGCAACCTGGCCGACCCGTCGCAGCTGGGCAACGGCATTGCCGTGGCCTTTGTCGCGACCATCTACGGGGTGGCCAGCGCCAACCTGGTGCTGCTGCCGATCGCCAACAAGCTCAAGGCCGTCGTCATGCGCCAGTCGCGCTACCGCGAGATGCTGCTCGAGGGCCTGCTGTCGATTGCCGAGGGTGAGAACCCGCGCTCGATCGAGCTGAAGCTGCAAGGCTTCATGGAGTAACCCATGCGTCGCCGTCGTCATACCGAGGAACACGAAAACCACGAACGCTGGCTGGTGTCGTACGCCGACTTCATCACCTTGCTGTTCGCTTTTTTCGTGGTGATGTACTCGATTTCCTCGATCAACGAGGGCAAGTACAAGGTCATTTCCCAGGCCTTGCTCGGCGTGTTCAACGACCCCGAGCGCAGCATGAAGCCGATCCCCATCGGCGAAGAGCGGCCGCTGAGCGTGCGCCCGGCCGAGCCGTTGGTGAAGGACAGCGAGCAGACCGAGGCGGGCCTGGGGGCGACCAGTGTCGACCCGCTGAAAACCATCAGCGATGACGTGCGCGATGCCTTTGGCGACCTGATCAACAGCGACCAGATGACCGTGCGCGGCAATGAGCTGTGGATCGAGATCGAACTCAACTCATCGTTGCTGTTCGGCAGCGGCGATGCCATGCCCAGCGACAAGGCATTTGCCATCATCGAGAAGGTGGCCGGCATTCTCAAACCGTTCGCCAACCCGGTGCATGTCGAAGGCTTTACCGACAACCTGCCGATCCGCACCGCGCAGTACCCGACCAACTGGGAGCTGTCGTCGGCGCGGGCGGCGAGCATCGTGCGCCTGCTGGCCATGGAAGGGGTCAACCCGGCGCGCATGGCCTCGGTCGGCTACGGCGAGTATCAGCCGGTGGCGAGCAATGACACTGCCGAGGGCCGGGCGCGCAACCGCCGCGTGGTGCTGGTGATTTCGCGCAACCTCGAAGTGCGCCGCAGCCTGACTGGCTCGGGCAGCGCCAATGCCACGCCGGATGCCGCATTGCGCCGGGCTGGCACACAAAGTGCACCGGCAACGCCAGCAACGGTGGCGGGGCAGTGAACCGTCAATTCCCCGACGTTGCTACGAACACGATGTTGAAGATGGCGCTGTCCCCTGTGGGAGCGGGCATGCCCGCGAAGCAGACGACGCGGTGAATGGCACCGGCTGCGCCGGTGTTCGCGGGCTCGCCCGCTCCCACAGGGATCGTGCAGGCTTTTAAAGAGTTGTTTTCTACAGTGTCCCTGCCAAATCAATAGATAGAGTTTGCTTGATGAGAGTCTGGGCAGTAGCCAATCAAAAAGGTGGCGTCGGCAAGACCACCACTACCATCGCCCTGGCCGGCCTGCTGGCCGAGGCCGGCAAGCGCGTGGTCGTCGTCGACCTCGACCCGCACGGCTCGATGACCAGCTATTTCGGGCACAACCCCGATGCCCTGGAGCACAGCTGCTACGACCTGTTCCTGCACAAGGGCGCGGTGCCCGAGGGCCTGCCCGGGCAATTGCTGCTGCCCACCAGTGACGAACGCATCTCGCTGTTGCCGTCGAGTACCGCGCTGGCGGTGCTGGAGCGCCAGTCACCGGGGCAGAACGGCCTGGGCCTGGTGATCGCCAAGAGTCTGGCGCAGCTGTGGCAGGATTTCGACTATGCCCTGATCGACAGCCCACCCTTGCTCGGTGTGCTGATGGTCAATGCGCTGGCAGCCAGCCAGCAGCTGGTGATTCCGGTGCAAACCGAGTTTCTCGCGGTCAAGGGCCTGGAGCGCATGGTCGGTACCCTGGCCATGGTCAACCGCTCGCGCAAGCAGGCGCTGCCGTACCAGATCGTGCCGACCCTGTTCGACCGCCGTACACAGGCTTCGCTGGGCACGCTCAAGCTGCTGCGTGACACCTACGGCCAGCATGTGTGGCAGGGCTACATCCCGGTGGATACGCGCCTGCGCGATGCCAGCCGCAAGGGCGTTACGCCCTCGCAATTCGACAGCAAGAGTCGCGGGCTGATTGCCTATCGGGCGCTGCTCAAGCACCTGCTGACCTACAAGACTGCAGCGCAGGTGGCCTGATGACCCAGACCCGGCAAACCAGCACCCGGCCACAGATGGCCCTGCAGTCGTACCTCGACGGCCTGCTGCAGGAGGCCACCGAAGCCGAAGACCTGTTCGAGGCGCCGGACGCGGCGGACACGTTCGCCGAAGCCGTGCGCGAAGAGCAGGCGCGTGATGCCTTGCAGCAGGCCAGGCCGGCGCCAGCCGATACAGCCGCCAGCCCTGCACCGCGGCCCTTCGCCGAGCCCAGGCTGGCGGTGCTGCCCAGCGTGATGCCGGTGGAAGCACCGGTGGTGACGGTGGTCGAGCGCGAGGTGGTGGCCGAGGCCAGCATCCCGGTGCTGGTAGAAGAGCAAACAGTGGAACCTGCAGTGCCGCTGGTGGATGTGCACCTGCCGGCACCCAACCTGCCAGTGCCCCCGGCCATGATCGATGGCCGCCCGGCCTGGGCCGCCGAGCCGTTCGAATGCCTGCTGTTCGACGTGGCCGGCTTGACCCTGGCGGTGCCGCTGGTGTGCCTGGGCTCGATCTACACCTTGGCCGGCCAGGAACTGACGCCGCTGTTCGGCCAGCCCGACTGGTTCCTGGGCATCCTGACCTGCCAGGCCGGCAACCTGAAGGTGCTGGACACCGCGCGTTGGGTGATGCCCGACCGCTACCGCGATGATTTTCGCCAGGGCCTGCAATACGTGATTTCCGTGCAGGGCTACGAATGGGGGCTGGCCGTGCACCAGGTCAGCCGCTCGCTGCGCCTGGACCCGTCCGAGATCAAGTGGCGCAGCCAGCGTGGCCAGCGCCCGTGGCTGGCCGGCACGGTGATTGAACACATGTGTGCACTGCTCGACGTCGCCGCACTGGCCGAGCTGATCGCCAGTGGCGCGGTCAAGCAGATGCACGCCAAACAGAAATGACACCGAACACACCGCCGATGGCGGATTTTGAGGGTAGGGGAATGAAAAAGTCGTCTGCACAAGGTTCCGAAGATCCGATCCTGCAGTGGGTTACCTTCCGTCTGGACAATGAGTCCTACGGCATCAATGTGATGCAGGTGCAGGAAGTGTTGCGCTACACCGAAATTGCCCCGGTGCCGGGTGCGCCAAGCTACGTGCTGGGCATCATCAACCTGCGCGGCAACGTGGTGACCGTGATCGACACCCGCCAGCGCTTTGGCCTGGTGCCGACCGAAGTCACCGACAACACCCGTATCGTCATCATCGAGGCCGACAAGCAAGTGGTCGGTATCCTGGTCGACAGCGTGGCCGAGGTGGTGTACCTGCGCCAGTCCGAGATCGAGACTGCGCCGAACGTGGGTAACGAAGAGTCGGCCAAGTTCATTCAGGGCGTGTGCAACAAGAACGGCGAGCTGCTGATCCTGGTCGAACTGGACAAGATGATGACCGAGGAAGAATGGTCCGAGCTGGAGAACATCTGAGTTGATCCTAGAGGTTGCTGTCATCTTTCTGGCGCTGGTCTGGGCGCTGAGCCTGTGGTTTTTCCTCAACTACAGCAAGCGCCAGCGCGAGCTGGCTGCGCAGCAGGCCGAGGGTGATGCCCTGCGTGACCAGCGCATCAAGGACCTGGCCAAGCGCCTGGACGACTACCAGAACGGTACCGTGCGCATGGGCGAGGCGCTGCACGATCTGCGGGTGGCGGTTGCCCCGCTGCCTGACAAGATCCAGCAACTGGAGCAGCGCGACCCGCACAATGTCACCTTCACCCAGGCGGCCAAGCTGGTGGGCATGGGCGCCAGCGTGGCCGAGCTGACCGAAAGCTGCGGCCTGACCCAGGCCGAGGCAGAGCTGATGAGCAAGCTGCATCGCAGCGGCTGATGCTGCAAGGCTCACGTCCTGCTCCAGGAATGGTTGCCGCCTACCTTGGCAAAGCGGTTGAGTGGCAGCAGTTCATGCATGGCCTGCTGGCTGCCAGGCAGGTCGATGAAAGGGTGCTCGTTGATCCGCGGTGTGCCATAGAGGTTTATGACCTGTCGCAGGGTACGTAACCCTGGCAAGTGGCGGTCGACCACATCGCTGAGCATGGCCGGGCCCGTCAGGCGGCTGAGGCGGTTGGCGTAACGGTAGAAGTTTGCCGGGTCATCGGCGAGGCTGGGTTTGCTGTCGTAGAAGTCCGGGTTGGTCTGGAAGCGTGCGAGCATCTCTTCGGAAATGGCTTCCAGCGTCGGGTTGCCGGGGTGGCTACCGATCAGGCTGGTGTTGTACAGGCAGTTCATGCCCATCTTTTCATTGGACATGGGCGGTGCCAGCAACAGGCCGTCGGGCGTTGTGCGCAACTCCACCTGATCGATGGCTTCGCCAGGGCTGCCGGCGGGATGCCCGTCGATGACCTGCGGGTACTCCCCGGGGGCGAGCAGGGTATCGTCCACGTCCATGTACACCCCCCCTTCGTGGTGCAACATCGGGTAGCGCAGCACATCGGATGCCGAGGCATAGTTGGTGGCGATCCCGCCGTTGCCGTCCAGCGCGGCATCGTACTGCGCGTAGTACCTGCTCTGGCGAAAAGCCCTGAAAAACGCCTGCTCCTCCAGTGGCAACACTTGCAGGCCGGGGGCCTGCCGGGCCAGCAGGTGCAGGTTTTCGGCGTAGGCTTCGGGCGCGGCGCTGGAAAGGAACAGCCGCAGGGTATATTCGCTGCCTTTCAGTCGCTCGGCATTCTGGCCCAGGTTGGCCAGCAATTGCGCGCTGAGGCGCTTGTCGCCAACCCACAGGCAGGTGATCCTCTTCGGGATCGGGTAACGGTTGGCAGCCAGCGTCGGGGCATGCGCCGGGAGGGGAAGGTCGATACCCAACGCCCGCAGGCTGCGGGTGCGCATGGCGTTGGTGACGGTGCGGGAAACGGGGGCCGGGATCAGGTCCCTGCTGCCAGCGGTGGCCATGTAGCCGACCGGATCGACCTCGTTGAGGTCGTCCTCGCGGATGAAGACGTCCCGTTCCATGTCATAGACCACCCGGTCGCTGTAGCCGTCGATTTGCGCTTCCAGCATGTCGAAGCCGCTGTCATAGCGAGGTACCCGTATGACCGAGTCGGCGATGGCCTGGTCACCTTCGGGCAATGGCATGATCGAGTCCGGGATGTGGAAATAACGGGCACCTTCCGGCGACGGTATACGCGGTGGCGAGACCGGACTCAACGGGTAGCCGATCTGTCCGTTCAACCGTATGGGCGGCACGAATACATCGCTTTTGAACACGAACAAGGCCTTTGCCTGGTTGGCACCTGCCATTGCCAGCGGCAGGGCGTTGAACAGGCCCCAGGTAATATTGCCAATGCCGGCCTGCCTTTGCTGCAGCGTCTTGCCGTTGATTGCCTGGTCAAGCCCCAGGCCCAGTTGCGCGATGCCGCCCATCGCCAGGAGGGGGGCCAGCCCTGGCACCACCAGGCACAAAGGCGCCAGCAGGTTGAGCGTGGTGGTCAGGTAGCCGAGCCAGCGGGCCTTGCTGACCTGGCTGTCGCGGCTAATCAGGAAGTCCGCATCTTCGTAGCTGCGTTGGCGCTGGCGTTCGGCTAGCGCCTGGAACAGGTCACCCTCGATCCTGGGGTTGTACTTGCCGGGCCGGTAATTGACGTAGGTGCGGGGTGGCCAGGTACCGTCGTCGTTGAAGAAACCGTGTTCGGGGGGAAGCGAGTGTTGGCTCGGGTAGGCGCCCAGGCCCTCCAGGGCGGTGTCCAGGCCGCTGAAGTCGATGCCTTGCGGAAGGTCGGCGAGGCGGAAATGCTGTTTGAGTGCCTGGCGCCTGGCGGGGTCTTTGCACTGCTGGCCGACCCAGTCCTTCAGGTGGTTTTCGCTGGCGAACTCCAGCAGGGGTGAGCTGTTGCCGGGCACGTATAGCACGGTCAGGTCGCTGGCGGCGTCGTTCAGGTAGAGGATGTCGGTGGCGGCGTAGCCATAGATGTTCAGCGTGCTCTTGCGCAGCTTTGCGCCAGCTGGCATCAGCCCTGCGGCTTGCCAGACGAGTCTTCTGGCCGCTTCACCAAGGCTGCCTTCGCCGACCTGCTTGTTGCAGGCCGCGATGAAATTGAGTTTGCAGGCCAGCCGGTGGTCTTGCAGGTGTTCGCCCCAGTAGCGGTCCAGCTGGGCTTTGAATGGCATGTGGAAGTCCAGTGCCTCGATGAAGCGCTGGAAGGCTTCAGCGGCGATCGGCAGGTGGGTCGAGGCGTCATAGCGCTGCGGTGTGGTGCGACGGAACAGCCCATTGAACACCTCGAATGCGGTGCCGTAAGCGTTGAAAGCTGGCGCTGGCAGGGTCTCGACCAGGTGCAGCGGCTGGTCGGGCAGGGTGCCGGCCCAGGGAGCATGGAACAAGGCGCCGAACAGGTCGTTGTTGGACGCTCCCTGCCAGTTGCCCAGCAATGCCTGGGTCAGGCTGACGCATTGGCTGACCGCCGCCAGGTAGCGGGCCGGGCCATCGGGGCGGTAGTGCAGGGTCACGACGTCGATCTGGTCGGGGTCGAGATCAAAGCCCTGCTGCGCCAGCCATTGCCGGATCGCCCGGTTGGCTTCGCGGTCCGGGCGCGGCACGTGGCTCAAGTGGTCGCGGACGTAGCTCACGCCGGCGGTGTTGATGTGGCTTGGAGACATGCGGTTTACCTTGCTCATCGGAGAAAATGGCAAGGCTGAACGGCTGGCGCTGGCGAAGGTGGTAGATAACTACCGGTCGGCTGGTGGCAGCAGGGCGGTAACGGGGGTGATGTCCCGTGGTGCAGCGGGTTCGTCGCTGAAGCCGGCGGGCACCTTGCCGCGCAGCTGCCAGGCAAAGGCGATGATTTCGGCAATGGTCAGGTACAGTGCTTCCGGGATCTGCTCGCCCAGCTCCAGGCGCGCCAGCAGGCGCACCAGCTCGGCGTTTTCGTAGATCGGCACCTCGTGTTCGCGGGCCAGGGCCAGGATGGCTTCGGCCAGCGCGTCGTCGCCCTTGGCGCTGAGGGTCGGGGCCTGCTGGCCATCGTAGCTCAGGGCGATGGCCTGGCGTGTGTGCTTCTGAGTCATGCGTTTTCATCCACCCAGCGTTGTTCTACCCGTGTGCGCGGGCCTTGTGGCGGTATGCCGGGGTGGCATTCCAGGTCGCCAACGTCCAGGCCGCGGGCCAGCAGGCGTTCACGCAGGGCACCGAGCTGGGTGTCGATGAGCCGGGCGGTTTGTTCGCGTTCTGCCCACAGTTGCCCGCTCAGGCGGCCCTGGCTCAGTTGTGCCTGCACCTGCAACGGGCCAAGGGGCGACAGGTCGAAGGCCAGTTCGATACGCCACAAGGCTTGCAGCGGGTCTTGCACGTCGTGCTGGCGGTCGGCCTGCTGTTGTGGCGTTTCCTCGCGCTGCAGCTTGACCTGCAACGGGATGAACTCCTGGCCGTGACGGATCGGCACTTCGGTTTGCCAGGTGGTCTGCAGGTTGCCGTTTTCCAGGGTGCCGGTTTGTTGCAGGCTGCTCATGGCATGGCTTTGCAGGCGCGATACGGCAGCGGCGGCCAGGCGCAGCAGTTGTTGCAGGTCGCCTTCGTCCTCCATGGCCTTGAGCAGGCGCGACGGCAGCGGGAATGCGCCCGGCTGCGGCTTGGGGCTGACCCGTTCGAGCATGCCCAGCGCGCTGCGGGCCAGGGCCGGCATGGTAACGGCCAGGCTGGCGGGCGCCAGGTTGGGCGCCCCGGGTACGCTTGCCGGCGTGATGGTGATCAGCCGCAGCAAGTGGGCCTTGAGGTCGGTGGCGACGCTGGCCGGGAAACCGCCCAGCAGTTTGGCTTCGAGAAAGGCACCGCTGTTGTTCAGGGCCTGCGCCACTGCCTTGGCATCACCCAGTTGCCGGGCTTCTGGCAGGCTCGCCAGCAGGCGTTCGGCGCTGGCTCGCAATTCGCCATCGGCGCCCGGGTCGCGGGCCACCTGTTGCAGGGCATTGAGCAGGCCGGGCAGCGAAGCCTGGCGGTTTTGCTGGGTCAGCAGCTGCTGGGCAATGCTGAGCTGGTCCTGGCGGCCGCTGAGCGGTACGAAACGCAACGACTGGTCGCCCTGCACCAGCGCGCTGAGCAGGCTGCCGACGGCCAGCGGTCGCGGGCTGTCCACGCTCAGGGTTGCGCCCGCCTGGGCACTGTTGAGCAGGCTGACCAGCGCCCGGTAGACGGCGGGCTGGCCGGGTGTTTGGGCCAGCGCCTGGTTGGTCAGGACCTTGCCCTGCAGCAGGGTGCCGACCGGCACCTTGCTGGTGTCCAGGCGGGTGAGGGTGGCGACCTGGCTGGCGCTGGCCTGCTGCAGCATGACCGCCAGGCGATTGCTTTCGGTCTGGCTGACCGTGACCTGGCTACCTTGGGGCAGGGGCTGGCTGGCGCTGGCTTGCAGCTGGGTCTGAGTGCCGTTGGCCTGAATCAGTCGCAGTACCAGCTGGAAGTCCTGGCCCACCTGGCGTAACGACATGACCTCGGCCTGCGCGGTCTCGCCGGGGGCCATCAATCCGGGCTGCGGTTGCGTCAGGCGTAGCAGTTCGCCGGTCATGCCCGCCTTGAGAGCCTGGGGGCTGATCGCGGTTTGTGCGCCGAGACTATTGATTTCAGTCATGATTGTATACAACCTGTCGAACCCGCCCTCTTGGCAGCGCGGCGGTGCGTGTAATAATGCCGACCGTCCGTCGTTGCCAGTATAACGGCAGCGAGGGGGGCGACTTGAGACACAAGGGTTCTGGAGCGGTGTCGTCTGCTTCGCGGGCACGCCCGCTCCCACAGGGTTTTGCGCACCTATCGAGCACTGCGTAAAACCTTGTGGGAGCGGGCGTGCCCGCGAAGCAGGCGACACCGCTCTGGAACCCTACAAAGATAAGGCGAAACCGTGACCCTTCACCTCCAAGCCGCGGGCCTGGCCTGCGAGCGCGACTGGCGCCTGCTGTTCGAGCATCTCGCTTTCGAGCTGCGGCCGGGCGACATGCTGCAGATCAGCGGCCCCAACGGCAGCGGCAAGACCAGCCTGCTGCGCCTGCTGGCCGGCTTGATGCAGCCGACGGCCGGGCAGATCCTGCTGGGCGGCAAGCCACTGGCCGAGCAGCGCCACGCCCTGGCCAGCATCCTGCTGTGGATCGGCCACGCCGCCGGCATCAAGGACCTGCTCACCGCCGAAGAGAACCTTACCTGGCTGTGCGCCCTGCACCAGCCGGCCAGCCGCGAGGCAATCTGGGCGGCACTGGCGGCCGTCGGCCTGCGTGGTTTCGAAGATGTGCCCTGCCACACCCTGTCTGCCGGCCAGCAGCGCCGCGTGGCCCTGGCCCGGCTGTACCTGGCCAGCCCGCCGCTGTGGATCCTCGACGAACCGTTCACCGCCCTCGACAAGCAGGGCGTGGCGCAGCTCGAAGCGCACCTGGCGGCCCACTGCGAGCAGGGTGGCACAGTGGTGCTGACCACCCACCACACGCTGGAACGCAAGCCCTCCGGATACCGTGAACTGAACCTGGGGCAATGGGCGGCATGAGCGTATTCATCCTGTTGTTGCGCCGCGAAGCGCGCCTGTTGTTCCGCCGCCCGGCCGAGCTGGCCAACCCGTTGGTGTTCTTCGCCATCGTGATTGCCTTGTTCCCGCTGGCGGTCGGCCCGGAAAGCCAATTGTTGCAAACCTTGTCGCCGGGCCTGGTCTGGGTGGCGGCACTGTTGGCAGTGCTGCTGTCGCTGGACGGCCTGTTCCGCAGCGACTTCGAGGACGGCTCGCTGGAACAGTGGGTGCTGTCGCCGCATCCGTTGGCGTTGCTGGTGCTGGCCAAGGTGCTGGCGCACTGGATCTTTTCCGGGCTGGCGCTGGTATTGTTGGCGCCGCTGCTGGCGCTGATGCTGGGGCTGCCTAGCCATTGCCTGCCGGTGCTGCTGGGCTCGCTGCTGCTGGGCACGCCGGTGCTGAGCCTGCTGGGCGCGGTGGGCGCGGCGCTGACAGTCGGTCTGAAGCGCGGCGGTTTGCTGCTGGCATTGCTGATTCTGCCGTTGTATATCCCTGTATTGATCCTGGGCAGTGGTGCGTTGCAAGCGGCGTTGCAGAATATGCCGGCAACCGGCCACCTGCTCTGGCTCGCCAGCCTGACGGCCCTGGCCGTGACCCTGGCACCCTTTGCGATAGCGGCCGGCCTGAAGATCAGCGTCGGCGAATAACGAGTCCCGGGCTTTCAAGCCCGGCCAACACCCTGGATGTACCCTGATGAAAATAAGCTGGACGTGGTTCCACAAGCTGGGCTCTCCCAAATGGTTCTATGCCATCAGCGGCCGCATGCTGCCGTGGCTTGCCGGCGCAGCCGTGCTCCTGCTGCTGGTGGGCATCACCTGGGGCCTGGCCTTCGCTCCCCAGGACTACCAGCAAGGCAACAGCTTCCGCATCATCTACATCCACGTGCCGGCGGCGATGCTGGCGCAGTCCTGCTATGTGCTGCTGGCAGTGGCCGGGGTGGTGGGGCTGGTGTGGAAGATGAAACTGGCCGACGTCGCCTTGCAATGCGCCGCACCGATCGGTGCCTGGATGACCGCCGTGGCGCTGGTCACCGGCGCCATCTGGGGCAAGCCGACCTGGGGTAGCTGGTGGGTCTGGGATGCTCGCCTTACGTCCATGCTCATCCTGCTGTTCCTGTACTTCGGCATCATTGCGCTGGGCCAGGCAATCAGTAATCGTGACAGTGCAGCCAAGGCCTGTGCGGTACTGGCGATTGTCGGTGTGGTGAACATCCCGATCATCAAGTACTCGGTGGAGTGGTGGAACACCCTGCACCAGGGGGCCACCTTCACCCTCACGGAAAAACCGGCGATGCCCGCGGAAATGTGGCTGCCGCTGCTGTGCACGGCGCTGGGCTTCTACTGCTTCTTTGGCGCGGTGCTGTTGCTGCGCATGCGCCTTGAAGTGCTCAAGCGCGAGGCGCGCGCCAGTTGGGTCAAGGACGAAGTATTGAACAGCCTGGGGCGGAGGGCCGCACAATGAGTTTTGCCACCTTCGGTGACTTTCTCGCCATGGGCCACCATGGCCTGTACGTGTGGACGGCCTATGGCATCTGCCTGGCGGTGCTGGCGCTGAACGTCGCCGCGCCCGTGCTGGCCCGCCGTCGCTACCTGCAAGATGAGGCGCGCCGTTTGCGCCGGGAGAACAACCAGTGAATCCGCAGCGCAAGAAACGCCTGTTGCTCATCGTCGGCCTGCTGGTCGGCGTCGGGGTTGCCGTCGGCTTTGCCTTGAGCGCATTGCAGCAGAACATCAACCTGTTCTACACCCCGACCCAGATCGCCAACGGCGAGGCGCCGCTGGACACCCGCATCCGCGCCGGCGGCATGGTCGAGAAAGGCTCGGTGCAGCGTTCGTCCGATTCGCTGGACGTGCGCTTCGTGGTCACCGACTTCAACAAGTCGGTACCGATTACCTACCGTGGCATCCTTCCCGACCTGTTCCGCGAAGGGCAGGGCATCGTCGCCCTTGGCAAGCTCAACGCCGACGGTGTGGTGGTGGCCGATGAAGTACTGGCCAAGCACGACGAGAAGTACATGCCGCCCGAGGTCACCAAGGCGCTGAAGGAAAGCGGCCAGGCTGCCACCGGCGGGGAGGCCAAACCATGAACGCGGCGCTGGTGATCCCCGAACTGGGCCAGCTGGCGATGATCCTGGCGATCTGCTTTGCCGCCGTGCAGGCCAGCGTGCCGCTGCTCGGTGCCTGGCGTGGCGACAGCCTGTGGATGAGCCTGGCGCGGCCGGCGGCATGGGGGCAGTTCGCCTTCCTGGCTTTTGCCTTCGCCTGCCTCACCCATGCCTTCATGACCGACAACTTCTCGGTCGCCTATGTGGCCAGCAACTCCAACAGCGCCTTGCCCTGGTACTACAAGTTCAGCGCCGTGTGGGGCGCCCACGAAGGTTCGCTGCTGCTGTGGGCGCTGATCCTCGGCGGCTGGACCTTCGCCGTGTCGGTGTTCTCGCGGCAGTTGCCGCAGGTGATGCTGGCCCGCGTGCTGGCGGTAATGGGCATGATCAGCGTGGGCTTCCTGAGCTTCCTGATCATCACCTCCAACCCGTTCCAGCGCTTGCTGCCGCAGGTGCCGACCGATGGCCGTGACCTCAACCCGCTGCTGCAGGACTTTGGCCTGATCGTCCACCCGCCGATGCTGTACATGGGCTACGTCGGTTTCTCGGTGGCCTTCGCCTTTGCCATCGCCGCCTTGCTCGGCGGCCGCCTGGACGCCGCCTGGGCGCGCTGGTCGCGGCCCTGGACCATCGTTGCCTGGGCCTTCCTCGGCGTCGGCATTACCTTGGGCTCGTGGTGGGCCTACTATGAACTGGGCTGGGGTGGCTGGTGGTTCTGGGACCCGGTGGAAAACGCCTCGTTCATGCCTTGGCTGGTGGGCACGGCGCTGATCCACTCGCTTGCGGTGACCGAGAAGCGCGGGGTGTTCAAGAGCTGGACCGTGCTGCTGGCAATTGCCGCGTTCTCGCTGAGCCTGCTGGGTACCTTCCTGGTGCGTTCCGGTGTGCTGACCTCGGTGCACGCGTTTGCCGCCGACCCGTCGCGGGGCATTTTCATCCTGATCTTCCTGCTGTTCGTGGTCGGTGGTTCGCTCACCCTGTTCGCCCTGCGCGCACCGGTGGTCAAGAGCCAGGTCGGCTTTGCCCTGTGGTCGCGCGAGACACTGCTGCTGGCCAATAACCTGGTGCTGGTAGTGGCGGCCTCGATGATTCTGCTCGGCACCCTGTACCCACTGGTGCTCGATGCGCTGACCGGGGCCAAGCTGTCGGTCGGCCCACCGTATTTCGATGCCTTGTTCCTGCCGCTGATGGCGCTGCTGATGGTGGTGCTGGGCGTGGGCGTGGTGGTGCGCTGGAAAGACACCCCCGGCAAATGGCTGGCCAGCATGATGACCCCGGTCCTGCTCGGCAGCGCTATCCTCGCGCCGGTGGCAGGCTTTATCGTCGACGACTTCGACTGGCCGACCCTGACCGCCTTCGCCCTGGCTGCCTGGGTGGTGCTGGGCGGGCTGCGCGACATACTCGACAAGACCCGCCACAAAGGCCTGCTCAAGGGCCTGCCCGGCCTGGGCCGCAGCTACTGGGGCATGCAGCTGGCGCACCTGGGCCTGGCGGTGTGCGCGCTGGGCGTGGTGCTGTCGAGCAACAACAGTGCCGAACGCGACCTGCGCATGGCGCCGGGCGAGAGCGTGGAGCTGGGCGGCTACCACTTCCTGTTCCAGGGGGCGAGGCACTTCGAAGGGCCGAACTTCATTTCCGACAAGGGCACTGTGGTGGTCAGCCGCGATGGCCGTGAAGTGACCACCCTGCACCCGGAAAAACGCCTGTATACCGTGCAGCAGTCGATGATGACCGAAGCCGGTATCGATGCCGGCTTTACCCGTGACCTGTATGTCGCCCTCGGCGAACCGCTGGAGAACGGCGCCTGGGCGGTGCGCGTACATATCAAGCCTTACGTCCGCTGGATCTGGCTGGGTGGTCTGCTGACCGGCCTGGGCGGGTTGCTGGCGGCCCTCGACCGGCGCTATCGCGTCAAGGTCAAGACCCGGGTGCGTGATGCCCTGGGCGTGTCTGGAGCAGCTGCATGAAGCGTTGGATCATGGTAGTCCCCCTGGCGGTATTCCTGCTGGTGGCGGTGTTCCTCTACAAGGGGCTTTTCCTCAAGCCCGACGAGCTGCCCTCGGCAATGATCGGCAAGCCTTTCCCGGCGTTTTCCCTGGCCTCGACCCAGGGCGACCGTACCCTGACCGAGGCCGACTTGCAGGGCCGCCCGGCACTGGTCAACGTGTGGGCCACCTGGTGCCCGTCGTGCAAGGTCGAGCACCCGTACCTGAACCAGCTGGCCCAGCAAGGCGTGGTGATCCACGGCGTCAACTACAAGGACGACAATGCGGCAGCCCTGAAGTGGCTGGCAGAGTTCCACAACCCCTACCAGCTGGACATTCGTGACGAGCAGGGCAGCCTGGGCCTGGACCTGGGCGTTTATGGCGCGCCGGAAACCTTCCTGATCGATGCCAAGGGCATCATCCGCTACAAGCACGTGGGCGTGGTCGATGCCACGGTCTGGCGTGAGCAGCTGGCGCCGCTGTACCAGGGCCTGGTCGACGAGGCCAAGCCATGAAGCGGGGGTTGGCAGCTGCCATGCTGGGGCTCTTCATCGGGTTGAGCCTGGCTGGCGTGGCCAAGGCGGCCATCGACACCTACCAGTTCCGCGACGATGCCGAGCGTGAGCGCTACCAGCAACTGACCAAGGAACTGCGTTGCCCCAAGTGCCAGAACCAGGATATCGCCGACTCCAATGCGCCAATTGCCGCCGACCTGCGCCGGGAAATCTTCCGCATGCTCGGCGAGGGCAAGAGCAACCAGCAGATCGTCGACTTCATGGTTGACCGCTATGGCGACTTCGTGCGCTACAAGCCGGCGCTCAGCGGGCGCACCTGGCTGCTGTGGTTCGGCCCGGGGATTTTGCTGGCCGGAGGTTTCGTGGTGCTGGCGCTGATCGTGCGCCGGCGCCGCAGTGCGGCCGTGCAGGGCGCCAATGAGTTGTCCGCCGAAGAACGCGAGCGTCTCGCCAAACTGCTGGAAAAAGAACAGACCCATGATTGAATTCTGGCTTAGCGCGGGCCTGCTGCTGCTCGCTGCCCTCAGCTTCCTGCTGATCCCGATCCTGCGTGGCCGTAGCCGCCAGCTGGAAGAAGACCGCACCGCCCTGAACGTGGCCCTGTACCAGGAACGCGTCGCCGAACTGGCTGCCCAGCAGGCCGCTGGCGTGCTCGACGAGGCGCAGATGGCCAAGGGCCGTGACGAGGCCGCCCGTGAGCTGCTGGCCGATACCGAAGGTGCCGAGCCCCCGCGCCAGGGCCACCTGGGCAAGGCCCTGCCGTTGCTGGCGGCGCTGCTGGTACCGCTGCTGGCATTGGGGCTGTACCTGCATTTTGGCGCAGCCGACAAGGTGCAACTGACCCAGGAGTTTGCCGAGGCGCCCAAGTCGATGGAAGAAATGACTGCCCGCCTTGAACGGGTAGTGCAGGCCCAGCCGGATTCGGCCGAGGCCATGTATTTCCTGGGCCGCGCCTATATGGCCGAGCAACGCCCCGCCGATGCTGCGCGTACCTTCGAGCGCGCCGTAGCCCTGGCCGGTCGCCAGCCCGAATTGCTCGGGCAGTGGGCACAGGCGCTGTACTTCGCCGCTGACAAGCAGTGGAGCCCGCAGTTGCAGGCGCTGACTGACGAGGCGCTGAAAGCCGACTCCAACGAAGTGACCAGCCTCGGCCTGCGTGGTATCGCCGCCTTCGAGGGTGAGCGTTACCAGGAGGCCATCGATTACTGGAAGCGCCTGCTGGCGCAGTTGCCGGAAGGCGATGCGTCGCGTGCGGCGTTGCAGGGCGGCATCGACCGTGCTGCCGAGCGCCTGGGTGGATCGCCAGGGCAGGCTACGGCGCCGGTGGCGGCTCGCTTGAAGGTGCGCGTGGAACTGGCGGCGGCGCTGAAGGACAAGGTCAAGCCGGACGACACGGTGTTCATTTTCGCCCGCGCCAGCAATGGCCCGCCCATGCCGCTGGCGGCCAAACGGGTGACCGTGGCGCAGTTGCCGATCGAGGTGGAATTGTCCGATGCTGACGCCATGATGCCGCAGATGAAACTGTCGGACTTTGCCGAAGTCCAACTCGTTGCACGTGTATCACGCGCTGGCCAGCCAACCCATGGCGAGTGGATTGGCCAGGGCACACCACTGCCCAGCGCCACCCAGGCCATTCAGCACCTGACCATCGACAGCCCCGATCCGTAAGAGAGCAATACCATGCACAGCATCGTCCGCCTGACCCTGATCACCCTGGCCCTGGGTTTGTCTGCGTGTACGGTGCATGAGCCGTACGAGCAGCCCGCACCACCGATCGAACGCCTGCCGCCGCAGCCGGGGCCAGCGGTCAAGCCCTTGCCGGACCGGCAGCCGGCCCCGAGCAAGCCTGCGGCTACGCCCAAGCCGATGCCACGCACCTCGGCCAGCTTCGCGCCGCCACCGGGCGGGGCGAGCCATTGGGACCCGAAGCTGGGCGTGTATGTGCTGGAGAAGAAGCCCAATACCTTCTACCGCCAGCGGACCTACTACCGCTTCGACAACGGCTGGAGCTGGTCGCTGAGCCCGGATGGTCCGTGGCAGGAAACTGACAGTAGCGGTGTACCCGGTGGCCTGGGGCGTGCGTTCGCCCAATAACTGCAACGGTGCTTTTGCTTTTGCTTTTGCTTTTGCTTTTGCTTTGCTTCTAAGCGCGCGACAGTTCAGGCGCCGCCGATTGCGACTTCAGGAGGCCGAGCGAAGGGCTTGCGGAGGGAGGTGACGGGCATGGATGCCCGTCAAGCGCTGAGGCCCCATGGATGGGGCCTGCAGCGCGTACTCCCGGGAGCAAGCCCGTAGCGAGGGGACCCCGTAGCGTAGCGGAGGGGCCGGATGATAGGAGCCAGCGTTTTTTGGTTACTTTTTGTCGCGTTTGACAAAAAGTGACCCGCCGTAAGGGCGGAAAGGTGACTTGGCGCCACCCGCTTGAATGAATGTCTACTCGATGTGAATGCCCACATCCAAAAAGCCAAAAAGCCAAAAAGCCAAAAAGCTTAAGCGACGGTTTTGATATAGCGAACAGTCCATTTACGATGGCGACGCTTACTCACCTTTTCGCCCTTACGGCGAGTCACTTTTTGCCAAACGCGGCAAAAAGTAACCAAAAAACGCTGCGCTCCCATCATCCGGCCCCTACGCTGCGCTCCGGGGTCCCCTCGCGCCGGTCTTGCTCCCGGGAGTACGCGCTGCAGGCCCCATCCATGGGGCCTCAGCGCTTGACGGGCATCCATGCCCGTCACCTCCCTCCGCAATACCTCTGCTCGGCCTCCTGAAGTCGCGAAGATCAAGATCAAGATCAAGATCAAGATCAACGGCAAGATCAAGATCAAGATCAAGATCAAGATCAAGATCAAGAGCAAGAGCAAGAGCAAGAGCAAGAGCAAGAGCAAGAGCAAGAGCAAGAGCAAGAGCAAGAGCAAGAGCAAGAGCAAGAGCAAGAGCATGCGCGGAGCTAAGCAGAACAGTGCAGTTTCACCTCGTTATTTCGGTTGACTGTACTGGCCAGTGACTCCGCATAATGCCACTTCAAGAAAAGGAGGTGGCATGCACAAGACTGTCCTGGTGCTGGTGGAAACCGTCGACGACTACCTGCCCCTGCTGGAGCAGGCCGGCTACCGCTTGATCCGTGCCCCCTCGCCGCAACTTCGGGCCGAGGCCATCCAGCGCCATGCCCATGAAATCGAGGCCGTGCTCACCCGCGGCCCGCTGGGCCTGACTGGCGGCGAAATCGACGCTCTGCCCAAACTGCAGATCATCTGCGTGATCGGTGCCGGCTACGAGCAGGTCGACCTGGCCGCCGCCGCTGCGCGCGGCATCACCGTCACCAATGGCGCCGGGGCCAATGCCGAGGCGGTCGCCGACCACGCCCTTGCCCTGCTGCTGGCGCTGTTGCGCGACATTCCCCGCGCCGATGCCAGTACCCGCCGGGGCGAATGGAACCGGGTGATCAGCCCCTCGGTGAGTGGCAAGCGCCTGGGCATTCTCGGCCTTGGTGCGGTGGGGCTGGCGATCGCCAGGCGCGCCCATCTGGGCTTCGCCATGCCCGTCAGCTACCACAGCCGCACGCCGCGCCAGGATGTGCCCTACACCTGGTACGACAGCCCGCTGCACCTGGCCGATGCCGTTGACATCCTGGTGGTGGCCACCCCCGGCGGTGCCAACACTCGCCACCTGGTCGATACCCAAGTGCTCGAGGCACTGGGGGCCGAGGGCTACCTGGTGAATATCGCTCGTGCCAGCGTGGTCGACACCCAGGCCCTGGTGACCGCGCTGCAGCACGGCCGGCTGGCGGGTGCGGCACTGGATGTGTTCGATGACGAGCCGGCTGTGCCCGATGCCCTCAAGGCGCTCGGCAACACCGTCCTCACGCCCCATGTGGCCGGCCAGTCGCCGGAGGCGGCGCGCGACACGGTGGCCCTGGTGCTGCGCAACCTGCAGGCGTTCTTTGCCGGTGAAGCCGTGTTGACCCCGGTACGCCAATAACCCTTTTTCATACATTTGCCTGGCCGTGATCGGGCAACAAGGAGTGTGTGCATGCAACTCGATATCTTCCAGGTCGATGCGTTTTCCACCGAACCGTTCGGGGGCAACCCGGCGGCAGTGATCCCGCTGCAAAGCTGGCTGCCGGACGATGTGCTGCAGCGCATCGCCGAAGAGAACAACCTGTCGGAAACCGCCTACTTCGTGCGCAACGGCGAAACCTTCGACTTGCGCTGGTTCACCCCGACCGTGGAAGTCGACCTGTGCGGCCATGCCACCCTGGCCTCGGCCTATGTGCTGTTCGAACAACTGGGCGAGCAGGCGCAGGTGCTGCGCTTCAACACCCGCAGTGGCGAGCTGCGTGTCAGCCGCAATGCCGATGGGCTGCTGGCCATGGACTTCCCGGCCAAGCAGCCGGTCGCCGTGGACATCCCGCCGGGCCTGTTGCAGGCGCTGGGCCTTGGCCAGGCACAGGCGCTGTACCGCAGTGACGACTATTTGGTAGTGATCGATGACGCCCTGTTGCTCGACAGCCTGAAGCCGGACTTCGTTGCGCTGTCGGCCTTCGACGTGCGCGGTATCGCCGTGACGGCGGCAGGCGGTGGCTTTGATTTCGTCACCCGCTGGTTCGGCCCGCGGGTTGGCGTGAACGAAGACCCGGTGACCGGCTCGGCGCACACCTCGCTGGCGCCGGTATGGGCCGAGCGCCTGGGTAAAAACGCGCTGCGCTGCGAGCAGGGTGGGGCGCGCAAAGGTCAGTTGCAGTGCGAAGTGCCGGGTAATGGCCGGGTGATCATCAGCGGGCGGGCGGCGTTGTACCTGCGCGGTACGGTGTACATCTGATCCCCGGGTAACTGTCTTGTGCTGCCTGTGCCGGCCTCATCGCCGGCACAGGCATCTATACTTGCTGGCCCATCCACCGCTCAAGGAGCCAGCCATGGCCCTGGAAAAACACGGCACCTGCCTGTGCGGCGCCACCCGGCTCAAGGTCACCGTCGACAATACCCATATCAGCGCCTGCCACTGCAGCATGTGCCGCAAATGGACCGGCGGCCCGTTGCTGGTGGTGCACTGCAGCCAGCCACCGGTGATCGAAGGGCGCGCCCCCAGCGTGTACGAGTCCTCCGAGTGGGCTCAGCGCGGCTTCTGCGGCCAATGCGGTACGCACCTGTACTACCGGCTCAAGGCCAATGACTTCCATGCCGTGCCGGTCGGCCTGCTCGACGGCGACCAGGAGTGGGATTTCGACCTGCAGATTTTCGTCGAAGAGAAACCCGCCTGGTACTGCTTTGCCAACCAGACCAAGGAACTGACCGGCCAGGAAGCCTTCGAGCAGCTCGGCTGATCAAGACCAGACTTGCCAAACCGTTGCGTACCTGAGAAAACGGCGGCTTTGTTTCCAGCGTTGGAGTATGCCCCGTGAGCCAAGAACTGCAGATCATCGACCTTGTGGAGGGGGATGGCAAAGCCGCCGTCAAAGGCGCCCTGATCACCACCCAATACACCGGCTGGCTGGCCGACGGCAGCGAGTTCGACTCGTCGTGGTCACGTGGCAAGCCGTTCCAGTGCGTGATCGGCACTGGCCGGGTGATCAAGGGCTGGGACCAGGGCTTGATGGGCATGCGCGTGGGCGGCAAGCGCAAGCTGCTGGTACCTGCGCATCTGGGCTATGGCGAACGCAGCGTCGGGGCGATTCCGCCGAATTCGGATTTGACCTTCGAGATCGAATTGCTGGAAGTGCTGACGCGGGACGATTGACTGGCCTATTGCAACCCGATGTTCTTGCGCCCTACACAATTCAGCAACACCCATCCTCTAGCGTAAGCCTGGCCCAGGGAACGGCATCCACCTCCAGGGAGGAACCAAACGGGTTCAGGGCACTCTCACCCTCACTCGTTGCCAAGGACGGCATTCACTACAAGGATGCCCCGCCGTGCTGTTGGCGGGGTGATGTGGCGGGTCAACCCGATTTTTCTGCCACACGAGCCTGCCTTGATGAAGTTGCCAACATTCTTCCGCCGTCGTCGCCACTGGTTGCTGAGCCTGGTGCTGACAGCCCTCGCCGTACCGCTGGCGCTGGAGGCTGTCGAAAGCCGTGCGCAGCCGGTGGATGGCACCCAGACCCTGGTATTCCTGCGCCACGCCGAGAAACCCGGCGAAGGGTTGGGCCAGTTGAACTGCCAGGGCCTCAACCGTGCGCTGGACCTGGCTAGCGTGCTTCCCGAGCGTTTTGGCAAGGCCGATTACGTGTTCGCTGCCAACCCCTCGCGGCATGTGGAGGAAGGCAGCAAGGACGAGAGCTACAGCTATATCCGCCCGCTGATGACCATCAGCCCCAGTGCCATTCGCCTGGGCTTGCCGGTAAACATCGACTACGGCGCCAACGACACTGACGAACTGGCCGAAGAGCTGCTGCGCGACAAGTACCGTAACGCGACCGTGTACACCGCCTGGTCGCACGGCTATCTCCCCGACCTGATCAATGCCGTGGCTGGCAAGGCCCTGGGTGAAGAGCGGGTGATCACCGAGGACTGGAGCGGCGACGACTTCGATACCCTCTACGTGCTGACCCTGACCTGGCACGACGGCAAGGCCAGCCTGCTCAGCCGCAACGTGCGCCAGGGCCTGAATGATGGTGCACATAGCTGCCCGACCTGATCCGCTGGTACTGCTCTGCCAGGAAGCCTGAATAATGATGCCGGCCTCTTCGCGGGTAAACCCGCTCCCACAGGTACTGCACAAGCCCCGAGAGCAATGCGGTCCCTGTGGGAGCGGGTTTACCCGCGAAGAGGCCAGGTCAGGCGAAAGATGCCTAACGCCCGAACCGCATCGGCCAACCCACCACTTTCTTCGCCCGTGGCGTGGCATAGGTACGTACCTTGGAGGTACTCAAGCCCATGCGCACCAGCGATTCGGCAATGGTCACCGCTGCGCTCACACCATCCACCACCGGCACGCCGGTGCGCTGGCGGATCTGCTCGTCCAGCCCGGCCATGCCGCCGCAACCCAGGCAGATCACCTCGGCCTTGTCCTCACGCACGGCGCGTTCTGCCTGCTCGACAATCGCCTCCACGGCGCGCTGCGGGTCGGCTTCCAGCTCCAGCACCGCCAGCCCGCTGGCCCGTACCGATGCGCAGCGCTCATACAGGCCGGAGAGCTTCAGGCGGTCTTCGATCAGCGGCACGGTGCGGTCCAGGGTGGTTACCACCGAGTAGGCATGGCCCAGGTACATCGCCGTGCTGGCGGCAGCATCGGTAATGTCCACCACTGGCACGTTCAGCAGTTCCTGCAGGCCTTCGCGGCCGTGTTCGCCATAACCCGCCTGGATCACGGCGTCATAGGGGCCCTCATAGGCCAGCACACGGTCCATCACCGCAATGGCGGCCAGGTAACTTTCGAAGTTGCCTTCCACCGACTCGGCACCGAACCACGGGGTGAGGCCGATGATCTCGGTACCGGGTGCGGCCACCGCACGGGCCTGTTCGGCAATGGCTTCGGTGATGGCTTCGGTGGTGTTGACGTTGGCGATCAGAATACGCATGGGCGGTCCTCCCTGACTAATGGCTGCTGTGGTCAACGGCGATGCACTCGCCGCTGACGTCGTGGTATTGGCGTTTGCGTGGTGCGATCAGCAGGTACAGGGCGGCGGCGATGCCGGCACCGATCAGCCAGGAGAATGGCGCCACGCTGTGGAAGTTGGGCACCAGGGCCAGGACGATGGCCAGCAGCGCGGCCGGCACGAAGGCGGCCACCGCGCGCAGGTTGATGCCCTTGGTGTAGTGGTAGGCGCCGGCCGGGTCTTCGCTGTACAGCTGCGGCACGTTGATGCAGCCTTTGCGCAGCAACCAGTAGTCGGACATGATCACCCCGTACAGCGGGCCGAGCAGGGCACCCAGGCCGGACAGGAAGTACACGATCACCAGCGGGCTGTTGTACAGGTTCCACGGCAGGATCAGCACCGCCAGGGTGGCGCTGATCAGCCCGGCGCGGCGGAAGTTCAGGTGGCGTGGTGCCAGGTTGCTGAGCACGAAGGCCGGGGCGACGAAGTTGGCCATGATGTTCACCGCCACGGTGACGATCAGGAAGGCCAGGCAGCCCAGGACCAGGAACGCTGTGCTGGGGATGGCGGCGACGATCTGGGTCGGGCTGTCGATGATCTGGCCGTTGATCCGGAACTGCGCGCCGCACAGCACCACGGTGATCATGGCGAACACCAGGATGTTCACCGGCAGGCCCCAGAAGTTGCCGACGCGGATGGTCTTGCGGCATGGCGAGGAGCGGGCGAAGTCACAGAAGTTCAGCACCAGGGTGCCGTAGATCGCCAGCCACAGTGCGCCGCCGGCAAAGATGTTGCGCCACATCTCGGAGCCGGTCAGCGGTTCGGCCACCGACCAGGCGATGCGGGCGTCGGCCTTGAAGTACATGAACACCGCCAGGGCGGCGACGGTCAGCAAAATCACCGGGCCGGCGAAGGCCTCGTAGCGGCGCACCATCTCCATGCCGTAGGCCAGGATCACCAGTTGCACCAGCCAGATCGACACGAAGCACACCCAGCCCAGGCTCGACAGGCCGAGGATGCTGTCATGGTCGTAGGCTGCCATTTGCGGCCATACGGCGGTGAGCAGCACGCGCAGCACCACCGAAGCCAGGTAAGTCTGGATGCCGAACCAGGCGATGGCGATGACCGCGCGGATCAGCGCCGGGATCTGCGCGCCGTGGATACCGAAGGCGATGCGGCTGATGACCGGGAACGGCACGCCGGTCTTCTGGCCCATGTAGCCGGAGAGGTTCATGAAGAAGTACACCAGCGCCGCGCCGATGGCCAGCGACAGCAGGATCTGCCAGCCACCCAGGCCGAGGGCGAACAAGCCCATGGCGAACGAGTAGTTGGCGATGTTGTGCACATCGTTGGTCCACAGCGCGAAGATGCTGTAGCGGCCCCAGCGACGGCCTTCGACGCGTGTCGGGGCGAGGTCGCGGTTGTGCAGGCGCGGGCTCAGGGCAAGTTCCGGCTGGTGGCCGGCAAGAGGGGAAGCGGGGTGGGTGCTGGCGACGGATAGTTCAGGGGCAAGATCGAGGCTGGTACTCATTCCGGCGGGCTCCTGATGCACGTGACTGCGATGAGCGGGCATGCGCACGGGCTCGCCATCTCGTCGGTGCAGCGTTGGCATCTCAGGGTTTGGGGCGCGGCGGCCGATGTTGGGTCGGCGTCGCGGGTTTTTGTGTACTTATGTTTTGATTGGTTTGTATACAAAACACGAACACACAAAAGCGAGTTCCATGCCAAGGGAAAAGCAACTTTCAGCTGGTCATGATTTCTAATCTATCTATTTCAAGTATAAGTTAATGAAATAAATGGAATATAAGTTGACCAAGTGAACAGATTTAAATTCTTGTCGGGCTTATTAGTTGATCGATTGGTCAAAATTAGTTGTGGGAAGTGTGTAACGTATTGGGGCGCTATTTTGAAAAGTGCACACAAAAATGGCACCTATGGTGACATTCTTGTGTACAAAAATTAGTCAGCTTTTCCCTGTGCCGGCCGCTTCGCGGGCGCGCCCGCACCCACAGGGACCGCACAGCATCCTGGACTGTGGAGATCCTGTGGGAGCGGGCGTGCCCGCGAAGAGGCCGGCACAGGTGAAACTCAGTCCATCGGCGGCAACCGCCGCTTCACCGGGGTCTTCTTGATGATGGCGGTATTGGTCTCGGCCACCGTATAGAGGCGGTCGAGCAGGGTGTCCAGTTGCTCCATCGAGCGTACATGCAGGCGGGCAATGAAGCAGTCTTCGCCAATAACCTTGTCGCACTCGGTGAATTCGGGAATGGCGATGATCTGCCGCTCCACCTCTTGCAACTGCCCCGGTAGCGGGCGGATGCGCACGATGGCCTGCAACTGGTAGCCAAAGGCGCGCGGGTCGATCTCTACGGTGTAACCGCGCAACACGCCGCGCTCCTCCAGGCGGCGCAGGCGTTCGCTGACGCTGGGCGCCGACAGCCCGCTGATTTGCGCCAGGGCCTTGAGCGAGCGGCGCGAGTCTTCCATCAGCGCGTTGATCAGCAGTTGGTCGATGGCATCGGTCATGGTCACCTCGATAAGGTTATTCGCGTGATTTACCTTGATAGTAAAGGCAAGCACCCAGATCTTCCTTCGTTATCCGCTGGAAGGCCGGCCGGCAACCTTTGCATACTGTGTCCATCGTCAACAGGAGGTGTGAGATGGACAGTTCATTGCGTCGTGGCTCGCTGGAAATGGTTGCCGCCATGCTGATTTCCGGGACCATCGGCTGGTTCGTGCTGGTGTCCGGCCAGCCGGTGCTCGAGGTGGTGTTCTGGCGCTGCGTGTTCGGTGCCGTGACCTTGCTGGCGATTTGCGCGGGGTTCGGCTTCCTGCGGCCAGGCGTGATCAGCCGCACCGCATTCCTGCTGGCGATTGCCAGCGGTGTGGCCATCGTCGGCAACTGGGTGCTGCTGTTCGCCTCCTACTCGCGGGCGTCGATTGCCATCGGCACGGCGGTGTACAACGTGCAGCCGTTCATGCTGGTGGGGCTGGCGGCCGTGTTCCTCGGCGAGAAGATCACCCTGCCCAAGGTTACCTGGCTGAGCGTGGCGTTCCTCGGCATGCTGGCGATCGTGAGTGCCCATGGTGCGGGGCAGGGTGGCGGCGAGGATTATTTGCTGGGCATTGCGCTGGCGCTGGGGGCGGCCTTCCTGTATGCCATTGCGGCATTGATCATCAAGCGCCTGAGTGGCACGCCGCCGCACCTGATCGCGCTGATCCAGGTGGCCACGGGTGTGCTGTTGCTGGCGCCGTGGGTGAAGCTGGGCGGGTTGCCGGGTGAAGTGCCGGCGCTGGCCAGCCTGGTGACCTTGGGCATGGTGCACACCGGCTTGATGTATGTGCTGCTGTACAGCGCCATCCAGCGCCTGCCCACGGCGTTGACCGGGGCGCTGTCGTTCATTTACCCGATTGCGGCGATTCTGGTGGACTGGGTGGCGTTCGGGCACCGGCTGGCGCCGCTGCAGTGGCTGGGGGTGGCGTTGATCCTGTTGGCGGCAGCGGGGATGCAGCAGGGGTGGTGGTTCCGGCCAGCGCGGGTTGTGGCCGAGGAATGAGGTGGTCTTGCCGGCCTTTTCGCGGGTAAACCCGCTCCCACAGGTGCTGCACATGCTTCGGGCCTGTGGTGATCCTGTGGGAGCGGGTTTACCCGCGAAAGGGCTCGCAAGGTAGAATGCCGCTTTTGCCTGCCTGCGACCCATGATGACTTCGCCGATCCAGATTCTGGAGCAACACCTGCTCGCCGCCCTCGACCCTGCCCCTCAGGAAACCCGCCGCCTGTTCCACGGCCGTGGTCGCTGCTGGGCGGGCCTGGAGCAGGTCACTGTCGACTGGTTGCAAGGGGTGCTGTCGGTCGCCCTGTTCCGCGAGCCGCCTGAAGGCCAGCTGGCCGAACTGGAGGCCATGCTGCGCACGCTCGCCGAGCGCCCGCAGTGGGCTGGCCAGGCCATCCTTGTCCAGCATCGCTACCTGCCCGACAGCCCGGGCCAGTGGCTGCTGGGCGAGCCGTGCCAGCAGCGCGAGGTGGTCGAGGACGGCCTGACCTACCTGCTGGACCTGGGCGTGCGGCAGAACAATGGCCTGTTCCTCGACATGCGCTATGGCCGGCGCTGGGTGCGCGAGCAGGCGGCAGGCAAGCGCGTGCTGAACCTGTTCGCCTACACCTGCGGTTTCTCGGTGGCGGCGATTGCCGGTGGCGCCGAGCAGGTGGTGAACCTGGACATGGCCAAGTCGGCGTTGTCCCGGGGCCGCGACAACCACCGCCTGAATGGCCACGATGCGTCGCGGGTGGCGTACCTGGGGCACGAGCTGTTCAAGTCGTGGGGCAAGGTGCGCAAGTACGGGCCTTACGACCTGATCATCATCGACCCGCCGACCTTCCAGCGCGGTAGTTTTGTGCTGACCCAGGATTACGCGAAGATCCTGCGGCGCTTGCCGGAGCTGTTGAGCGAGGGTGGGACGGTGCTGGCGTGCGTGAACGACCCGGGCATCGGGCCGGAGTTCCTGATCGAGGGAATGGCGGAGCAGGCGCCTTCGCTGGCATTCGTCGAGCGGCTGGAGAACCCGCCGGAATTTCCTGACGTGGACCCGGCGGGGGGCTTGAAGGCCCTGGTATTCCGCCAGGTTTGATGTTGCCCTTGCCGGCCTCTTCGCGGGCACGCCCGCTCCCACCGGTACCGTGCAAAACCTGAGGGCTGTGGGGTACCTGTGGGAGCGGCTTTAGCCGCGAAGAGGCCGGTAAGGCTTACATCAATTACTGATTGTTGGTGTAGATCTGGTCAAACACCCCACCATCATTGAAGTGGGTCTTCTGCACGGTGCGCCAGTCACCAAAGGTCTTCTCCACCGACAGGAAGTCCACTTTCGGGAAGCGGTCGGTGTACTTGGCCAGTACCGTTGCATCCCGCGGGCGCAGGTAGTTCTGTGCGGCGATTTCCTGGGCGGCTGGCGACCACAGGTACTTCAGGTATTCCTCGGCCGCGGCCTGGGTGCCTTTCTTCGCCACCACCTTGTCGACCACGCTGACCGGCGGTTCGGCTTCGGCGGAAACGCTCGGGTAGACCACTTCGAACTGGTCGCGGCCAAACTCGCGGGCGATCATCTCGGCTTCGTTCTCGAAGGTCACCAGCACGTCGCCGATCTGGTTGGTCATGAACGTAGTGGTGGCGGCACGGCCACCAGTGTCCAGCACCGGCGCCTGCTTGAACAGCTTGCCGACGAAGTCCTTGGCCTTGTTTTCATCACCGCCTTGCTTGAGCACATAGCCCCAGGCCGACAGGTAGGTGTAGCGGCCGTTACCCGAGGTCTTGGGGTTGGGCACGATCACCTGTACGCCATCCTTGAGCAGATCGGGCCAGTCTTTCAGCGCCTTGGGGTTACCCTTGCGCACGATGAACACAGTGGCCGAGGTGAACGGCGCGCTGTTGTTCGGCAGGCGGCTTACCCAGTTGTCCGGCACCAGCTTGCCGTTGTCGGCCAGGGCGTTGATGTCGGTGGCCATGTTCATGGTGATGACATCGGCCGGCAGGCCATCGATCACCGCTCGCGCCTGTTTGCTCGAACCGCCGAAGGACATCTGCACGTTGACCTTCTCGTTGTGCTCGGCTTCCCAGTGTTTCTGGAAGGCCGGGTTGTAGTCCTTGTAGAAGTCGCGCATCACGTCGTAGGACACGTTCAGCAGGGTGGGGGCAGCCTGGGCGAAATTGCCCAGGGCAAGGCCTGCGGCGAGCAGCGAGGCGGTGAAGAGTTTTTTCACGTTGCTTCCTTGTTATCGAGAAGGTGTTGGCAGTTTGCCTGCGACTATAGCGGGTGGGTTTGTAGGGTTTAAAGAACAAAAAACACTTTGGTTATGCCACTGCCAGTGCCGGCTTCTTCGCGGGTGAACCCGCTCCCACAGGGACCGCACACCACCTGTGGGAGCGGGTTTACCCGTGAAAGGGCCGGTCCGGGCAACATCATTGCTTGGGAAACAGCACATTCCCACATCGGGAACAGAACGCCGCGCCATGCTCATGGTTCTTCTTGCTGCAGGTCGGGCAATCATGCTGCAGCTGCTCCCCGCGCATGGCGTTGGCCAGCTCGGCGGTAAAGATCCCGGTTGGCACGGCAATGATCGAATAACCGGTAATCATCACCAGCGATGACAGCACCTGCCCCAGCGGTGTCTTCGGCACGATGTCGCCAAAGCCCACGGTGGTGAGGGTAACGATGGCCCAGTAGATGCCCTTGGGGATGCTGGTAAAGCCATGCTCAGGCCCCTCGATCACATACATCAAGGTGCCGAACACCGTCACCAGGGTCGATACCGTCACCAGGAATACGATGATCTTCTGCTTGCTGCCGCGCAGTGCCTCCATCAGGTAATGGGCCTGCTTGAGGTACGGGCTGAGCTTGAGCACACGGAAAATCCGCAGCATCCGTATCACGCGGATGATCAGCAGGTACTGGGCGTCGCTGTAGTACAGCGCGATGATCCCCGGCAGGATCGCCAGCAAATCCACCAGGCCATAAAAGCTGAAGGCATAGCGCAGCGGTTTGGGCGAGCAGTACAGGCGGGTGAGGTACTCGGCCAGGAAGATAGCGGTAAAGCCCCACTCGATGCCGGCCAGCAGGCCGGCATAGCCCTGATGCACTTCGTCGATGCTGTCGAGGATGACGGTGACCAGGCTGGCCAGGATGATCAGCAGGAGGATCTTGTCGAAGCGGCGGCCGGCTACGGTGTCGGTCTGGAAGACCATGATGTAGAGGCGTTCGCGCAGGGATTGCGGGGTGGGCATGTGAAGAAGATTCCGGTGGCGTGAAAGTCAAGCCTAGAAGGTCTTTGCCTAGGCTAGCAACGTAACGAAGATCGGAGCCAACCTGGTAGAAATGCCAGTTTCGTTTATCTGCCCTGCGATACAGCATAAGCGTATAGGTGGCGCCGCTTTTGGAGAAGGGAATGAATGATAGGACCGGCTCGGCCCAAAGGACAATCAAGTCATCAGCCTATTCAGTCTATGGCTACTTGGGTAAAGGCATACGTGGTCATCGACTGGGTTACAACGGGCAGTTACTGGATTGCGTAGTGCAGGGGTATCTGCTAGGGAACGGGAATCGAATATACAGCCCGGTTCTGATGCGTTTCTGCAGTCCGGATGTATTGAGCCCTTTCAAGGCCGGAGGGGTCAATGCTTATGCATATTGTGGAGGCGATCCGGTCAATTTCATTGATCCCAAAGGTAGCAACCGATTTGCCAAGAACTGGACGGCTTTCGAACCGGTTTTTAAAAAAATCAACAACACGAAGTTTCGAGTTCAGGGTTTTTCCTATAACCCGGCAGCCCCTGAAGGCAAACGCATCCAGCCGTTTAGGGCAAAGTCGGTGAATGGGATTACTTGGGATCGTCCGGATCCGGATGCAGAGCTCAGTGGACAATTCTATGTAGATAAGGATCGAAGCCTGTTCATCAGTGAGAATTTTGTTCTTGCTGACGATGTTGGTACGAAACCATTGGTACCCACCGAAGAATTAATCAATCAGGGATTCACTCTGCTGGACGTCAATCCCACTCACATAGCACTACGGAAAAATGGCCAAGTGAAACCTGGCTCCAACGTGATTTTCATTAACAGCTCAGGCATGACTGATTACTCGAAACAAGACCTGACCATGCCCGGGCTGGCAGCTGCCATCCGCAAGGGGCGCCCCGGGACACCACCTCTTAGCTAGCAGCCAGCATAATGTTCAGTTGGGGATGCCTTTGCTATTGCGTCGTTCGCCAAACGGTTTGAGGTGGCAGCCCAAGTGCATCAGCCAGCAGGCGGCGACGAAGGGCGCGGTCAGGCCGGGCACCGGTAGCAGCTTGAACAGCGGTTGCAGCAGCAGGGCCAGGGCGATGGCCAGCAGCGTCAGCCACGGCTTTTCACCTTGCCTGCTGAACGCCAGCGCCGCCAGTGCTGCGTTGAAGCCATACAGGCCCAGCCAGGCAGCTTGCGTCTGGTCGGCAAGCAGTGCCACGCCGCCGCCGATGGCCGAACCGATCACTGCCCACATTGCGGCATAGGGGTTGGCGATGAACATGCCGCCGATGATCAGCAAACCGGCCAGGGGCTGGTCGAGCAGGAAGATCTGGCCCACGCCACGCGCCAGGGCATACAGCGGGTCGGCTTCGACGAAGCCGCTGGGCGAGGGGCTGGCGATCAGCAGGGTGGCCCAGCCCAGCAGCACGAAGGGTGCGGTGTAGGCGACCAGCAGTTTGCCGCCGCGCTTGCGCCACTGGTGGGTGATGATGCTGGACAGGCCGCCGGCGGCGATGATCAGTGGCGGCAGGATGGCCGACCAGGGCAGCACGGCGCTGATCAGGATGCCGATCAGCACGCCGTTGTAGCAGTACAGCCCGGCCTGGCGGTCGGCACGGTCGTAGCCGCGTGCCTGGGCGGTGAGCAGGCCGGCCAGGGCGCCGAGCAGGGCGCCGCCGACCAGGTTGGGTGCGGTCAGCAGGATGGCCAGCAGGCAGCACAGGCCGCACAGGGGATTACGCAGCAGCAGCACCTGGCTGAAGCCGTTGAGTAACGCCGTGGCCCAGTCGGGGCACGGGTTGACGAAATTTTTGGTGTACATCGGGGCAGTCAGTGAGGTTGATGGGGCGCGGTGGGCCTCTTTGGGCCTCGGGTTTTCCGCAGTTGGGTGCAACACCACCTACCCTGTGGAAGCGGGCGTGCCCGCGAATGCGTCAGCTCAGGCAACATCGTTGTCCCTGCTGGCCTCTTCGCGGGTACGCCCGCTCCCACAGGCGAGATGCGGTGATTTAGATCAAGGTCTCGATCCGCAGCGTGTTAGTCGAACCTGGCTTGCCGAAAGGCACACCGGCGGTGATCAGCAGGGTGTCGCCGCGGCTGGCCATACCTTGTGCCTGGGCAATCTCCAGCGCGGTGGAAACCACCTCGTCCACCTGGCGCAGGCGGTCGTTGACCACCGAGTGCACGCCCCACGCCACGCTCAGGCGGCGCGCGGTGGCCAGGTTCGGCGTCAGGTTGAGGATCGGTGCCCGTGGCCGCTCGCGTGCCGCGCGCAGGGTCGAGGCGCCCGACTCGCTGTAGTTGACCAGCACCGCCACCGGCAGGATGCCGCTGATACGGCGGATGGCGCAGCTGATGGCGTCCGACACGGTGGCCTCGGCCTTCGGCCGGCCAACGTCGAGCTGGGCCTGGTAGTCCGGGCCGTTCTCCACCTGGCGGATGATCTTGCTCATCATCTGCACGGCTTCCAGCGGGTAGTCACCCGAGGCGGTCTCGGCCGACAGCATCACCGCATCGGCACCTTCGGCCACGGCGTTGGCCACGTCGGTGACTTCGGCGCGGGTCGGCGCCGGCGAGAAGCGCATGGATTCGAGCATCTGCGTGGCCACCACCACCGGTTTGCCCAGCTGGCGGCAAGTGCCGATGATGCGTTTCTGGATCTGCGGCACGCTTTCAGCCGGCACTTCCACGCCCAGGTCGCCACGGGCCACCATGATCGCATCCGCAAGTTCCGCGATGGCTTGCAGTTGCTCCACCGCCGATGGCTTCTCGATCTTGGCCATCAGGTAGGCACGGTCACCGATCAGCTGGCGTGCTTCAACAATGTCTTCAGGGCGCTGCACGAACGACAGGGCCACCCAGTCCACGCCCAGCTCCAGGCCGAAGGCCAGGTCGCGGCGGTCCTTTTCGGTGAGCGGGGAGAGGTCGAGCACCGCTTGCGGTACGTTGACGCCCTTGCGGTCGGACAGCTCGCCACCGTTGAGTACTTCGGTGTCGATCGCGTCGCTGTGCTTGGCGGTGACGCGCAGGCGCAGCTTGCCGTCGTCCAGCAGCAGGTCCATGCCCGGCTCGAGGGCGGCGATGATCTCAGGGTGCGGCAGGTTCACCCGGCGGCTGTCGCCCGGGGTGTTGTCCAGATCCAGGCGCAGGGCCTGGCCGCGTTGCAGCTGCACCTTGCCGTCGGCAAAGCGGCCGACGCGCAGCTTCGGCCCCTGCAGGTCCATGAGGATGCCCAGCGGGTAGTTCAGCTGCTGCTCGACTTCGCGGATCCACTGGTAGCGCAGGGCATGGTCGGCATGCTCGCCGTGGCTGAAGTTGAGGCGGAAGATGTTCACCCCGGCTTCGACCAGTTGGCGGATATCGTCGATGCCTTTGATCGCAGGGCCAAGGGTGGCGAGGATTTTGACTTTTTTATCAGGCGTCATGATTGGGCAGTCTCGAGGATCAGGATGGCGCGGAAGTCGTTGACGTTGGTGCGGGTCGGCTCGGTGACGATCAGCGCATCCAGCGCGGCGAAGTAGCCGTAGCCGTTGTTGTTGTCCAGCTCGTCGCTGGCCGACAGGCCCAGGGCTTCGGCGCGGGCGTAGCTGGCCGGGGTCATGAAGGCGCCGGCGTTTTCTTCCGAGCCATCGATGCCGTCGGTGTCACCGGCCAGGGCGTACACGCCCGGCAGGCCCTTGAGGCTTTCGGTGAGGCTGAGCAGGAACTCGGCGTTGCGCCCGCCACGGCCGTTGCCGCGCACGGTCACGGTGGTTTCGCCGCCAGACAGGATCACGCAGGGCGCTTTCAGCGGCTGGCCGTGCTGGACGATCTGCCGGGCGATACCGGCGTGCACTTTGGCCACTTCGCGCGATTCGCCTTCCAGGTCGCCGAGGATCAGTGGGCTGAACCCGGCCTGGCGGGCTTTGACTGCGGCGGCTTCAAGCGATTGCTGAGGTTTGGCGATCAGCTGGAAGTGGCTGCGGGCCAGTGCCGGGTCGTCGGCCTTGACGGTTTCCGAGGCTGGGTTGTTGAGCCAGTCGATAACGGCCTTGGGCGCTTCGATGTTGTAGCGCTTGAGGATGGCCAGGGCATCGGCCGAGGTGCTCGGGTCGGCCACGGTAGGGCCGGAGGCGATCACCGTGGCGAGGTCGCCCGGCACATCGGAAATGGCATAGGTGTACACCGTGGCCGGCCAGCAGGCCTTGGCCAGGCGGCCGCCCTTGATCGCCGAGAGGTGCTTGCGCACGCAGTTCATCTCGCCGATGGTGGCGCCGGATTTCAGCAGCGCCTTGTTGATCTGCTGCTTGTCGGCCAGGGTCAGGCCTTCGGCGGGCAGGGCCAGCAGCGCCGAGCCACCGCCGGACAGCAGGAAGATGACGCGGTCGTCTTCACTGAGGTTGCTGACCAGTTCCAGCACGCGCTTGGCCACGGCCAGGCCGGCGGCGTCGGGGACCGGGTGGGCGGCTTCGACCACCTCGATCTTCTGGCAGTTGGCGCCATGGCCGTAACGGGTTACGACCAGGCCAGAGACTTCGCCCTGCCAGTTTTTCTCGACCACTTCGGCCATGGCGGCTGCGGCCTTGCCGGCGCCGATGACGATGACCCGGCCGCTGCGGTCGGCGGGCAGGTAGGGTTCGAGGACTTGACGGGGGTGGGCGGCGGCGATGGCTGTGTCGAACAGCTCGCGGAGAATTTTTTGCGGATCGACCGACATGGCAGGCTCCCAATTATTGTTGTTCTGCAGAATCAAAAACGCCCCTGGAACTGCCTCCGTGCAGGCCGAACCAGGGGCGGGTGTTGCTCGGTACCACCTTTGAACCTGTGGTCGCAGGTTCAAAGGTGTTGGCTTCTTCGCGGGTAAACCCGCTCCCACAGGGGCCTCACAGAGGCTGAAGACGGCGTAAAACCTGTGGGAGCGGGTTCACCCGCGAAGAGGCCGGTGAAGGCTAAAAATTACTTACTTGTCGTCGCGGATCGAGAAGTTGGCCATGTGCTCCAGGCCTTTGATCAGCGCCGAGTGGTCCCAGTTGCCGCCACCCAGGGCCTGGCAGGTGTTGAACACTTGCTGGGCATTGGAGGTGTTGGGCAGGTTGATGCCCAGTTCCTTGGCACCTTGCAGGGCCAGGTTCAGGTCCTTCTGGTGCAGGTTGATGCGGAAGCCTGGGTCGAAGGTGCCCTTGATCATGCGCTCGGCGTGCACTTCAAGGATTTTCGACGAGGCGAAGCCGCCCATCAGTGCTTCACGTACCTTGGCCGGGTCGGCGCCGTTCCTGGCGGCGAACAGCAGGGCTTCGGCAACGGCCTGGATGTTCAGGGCAACGATGATCTGGTTGGCCACCTTGGCGGTCTGGCCGTCGCCATTGCCACCGACGCGGGTGATGTTCTTGCCCATGGCTTCGAACAGCGGCAGGGTGCGCTCGAAGGCTTTCGGGCAGCCACCGACCATGATGCTCAGGGTCGCAGCCTTGGCGCCGACTTCGCCGCCGGACACCGGGGCGTCCAGGTAGGCAGCGCCGGTAGCCTTGATTTTCTCGGCGAAGGCTTTGGTAGCGGTAGGGGAGATCGAGCTCATGTCGATCACCACCTTGTTCGGGCCCACGCCTTCGGCCACGCCGTTGTCACCGAACAGGACGCTTTCGACCTGTGGGGTGTCGGGGACCATGACGATGATGAACTCGGCTTCCTGGGCAACTTCTTTCGGGTTGGCCAGGGCCACGGCACCGGCGGCGATCAGGTCGGCCGGGGCAGCGTCGTGGTGAGTGGAAACGAAGATGCTGTGACCTGCTTTCTGCAGGTTCTGAGCCATGGGCTTGCCCATGATGCCGGTGCCGATGAAACCGATTTTAGCCATGAGAGATTACCTCGTTGTATTTGTTGAATCTCGATGGGGCAGGCTGCACGGGCCCCCTGTGGGAGCGGGTTCACCCGCGAAGCAGGCACCGCGGTGGATGGCACCGGCTTCGCCGGTGTTCGCGGGTGAACCCGCTCCCACAGTGTCCTGCGTCTCGCAGAGGGCTGTGCTTAGCCTTCAGATTGCATTGTGCGTCTTCAGCCAGCCCAGGCCCGCTTCGGTGGTGGTCAGCGGCTTGTACTCCGCGCCCACCCAGCCCTGGTAGCCGATGCGGTCCAGGTGCTCGAACAGGAAGCGGTAGTTGATTTCGCCGGTGCCTGGCTCGTTGCGGCCGGGGTTGTCGGCCAGCTGGATGTGATTGATCAGTTTCAGGTTGGCTTCCATGGTGCGAGCCAGGTCACCTTCCATGATCTGCATGTGGTAGATGTCGTACTGCAGGAACAGGTTGTCGCTGCCCACTTCGGCCTGGATTTCCAGGGCCTGTTTGGTGGTGTTCAGGTAGAAACCGGGGATGTCGCGGGTGTTGATCATTTCCATGACCAGGCGGATCCCGGCGGCTTTGAGCTTGTCGGCGGCGTAGCGCAGGTTTTCCACGAAGGTCTTGCGCACGGTGGCGCAGTCCGGGCCTTGTGGGCGAATGCCGGCCAGGGCGTTGACCTGGGTGTTGCCCAGTACCTTGGCGTATTCGATGGCCTTGTCGACCCCGGCGCGGAATTCTTCGACGCGGTCAGGGTGGCAGGTGATACCGCGCTCACCCTTCGACCAATCGCCCGCCGGCAGGTTGAACAGCACTTGGGTCAGGCCGTTGGCGTCCAGCTGCTGCTTGATTTCGGCTGCGCTGAAATCGTACGGGAAGAGGTATTCGACGCCGCTGAAACCCGCATCGGCGGCAGCCTTGAAGCGGGCCAGGAAGTCCTGTTCGGTGAACAGCATGGACAGGTTGGCAGCGAAGCGAGGCATGAGTTGTCTCCTTGCGATGAAGGCCCCCAGGACATGCCTGGGGGCGTCAGGCGATCAGTCCAGCAGCGAGATGGCGGTTGGCGCGTCGTTGCCGACCAGGGCCAGGTCTTCGAACTCGTTGACCGCGTTGATCTCGGTGCCCATGGAAATGTTGGTCACACGTTCGAGAATCACTTCGACCACCACCGGCACGCGGAACTCTTCGGCCATCTTCTGGGCCTTGAGCAGGGCAGGGGCGATCTCGGCCGGCTCGAACACGCGGATGGCCTTGCAGCCCAGGCCTTCGACCACGGCAACGTGGTCGACACCGTAGGTGGCGGCGTCGGTCGAGTTGATGTTCTCGAACGCCAGTTGTACACAGTAATCCATGTCGAAGCCACGTTGCGCCTGGCGGATCAGGCCCAGGTAGGCGTTGTTCACCAGTACGTGCACGTAAGGCAGGTTGAACTGCGCACCCACCGCCAGCTCCTCGATCATGAACTGGAAGTCGTAGTCACCCGACAGCGCGACCACCTTGCGCTTCGGATCGGCTTTCACCACGCCCAGAGCGGCAGGGATGGTCCAGCCCAGCGGGCCGGCCTGGCCGCAGTTGATCCAGTGGCGTGGCTTGTACACGTGCAGGAACTGCGCGCCGGCGATCTGCGACAGGCCGATGGTGCTGACGTAGCAGGTGTCCTTGCCGAATACCTGGTTCATCTCTTCGTACACGCGCTGCGGCTTGACCGGCACGTTGTCGAAGTGGGTCTTGCGCTGCAGGCTGGCCTTGCGCTGCTGGCAGTCTTCCAGCCAGGCCTTGCGGCACTTCAGCTTGCCGGCGGCTTTCCACTCGCGGGCCACTTCGAGGAACACGTCCAGTGCCTTGCCGGCGTCGGAAACGATACCCAGGTCCGGGGTGAACACACGGCCGATCTGGGTCGGTTCGATGTCCACGTGCACGAACTTGCGGCCTTCGGTGTAGACGTCGACCGAGCCGGTGTGGCGGTTGGCCCAGCGGTTGCCGATACCGAACACCAGGTCGGATTTCAGCAGGGTGGCGTTGCCGTAGCGGTGCGAAGTCTGCAGGCCGACCATGCCGACCATCTGTGCGTGGTCGTCCGGGATGGTGCCCCAACCCATCAGGGTCGGGATTACCGGTACGCCGGTCAGTTCGGCGAACTCGACCAGCTTGTCGCTGGCGTCGGCGTTGATGATGCCGCCACCGGCAACCAGCAGTGGGCGCTCGGCGTCATTGAGCAGGGTCAGGGCTTTTTCGGCCTGTACGCGGGTGGCGGACGGCTTGTGCACTGGCAGCGGTTCGTAGGCGTCGATGTCGAACTCGATTTCGGCCATCTGCACGTCGAACGGCAGGTCGATCAGTACCGGGCCTGGGCGGCCGGTGCGCATTTCATGGAAGGCCTTCTGGAAGGCGTAAGGCACCTGGCCTGGCTCCAGAACGGTAGTGGCCCACTTGGTGACCGGCTTGACGATGTTGGTGATGTCGACGGCCTGGAAGTCTTCCTTGTGCAGGCGGGCACGTGGAGCCTGGCCGGTGATGCAGAGAATCGGGATGGAGTCGGCGGAGGCACTGTACAGGCCGGTGACCATGTCGGTGCCGGCTGGGCCGGAGGTGCCGATGCACACGCCGATGTTGCCCGGGTTGGCACGGGTGTAACCCTCAGCCATGTGCGAGGCGCCTTCGACGTGACGAGCGAGGACGTGATCGATGCCACCGACTTTCTTCAGGGCCGAGTACAACGGGTTGATGGCAGCCCCCGGGATGCCGAACGCGGTATCTACACCTTCACGGCGCATGACCAGAACGGCTGCATCGATTGCTCTCATTTTGCTCATGGTTTGTGCCTCATCGATTTTGTAATTGTATACAACTTGCTTTGTGCCAGAGTGTATTCACGGCTGGCCGCTCAGGTCAACGGGTTTTCGTCGGCGGATGTCGCTTTCGTTCGAGCGCCCATGAAAACGGAGGTTTGCGTCATCGCATACGATCGTTTCAAAATATTGTATACAAAAACATCTTTCGTTGTGTTCTATTTGCTCTATCGGTTTTCAACTGCCCTCAGGGCTTCTCACAACAAGAAGAGGACCTTTTCATGAACGCTTTGAACCTGAAAGTCGCGGTCAGCCTGGTGAATGCCGCGCTGGCGGCGGGCCGCAAGATCAACGCCGCGCCACTGACCGTGGCGGTGCTGGATGCCGGTGGCCACTTGCTGGCGCTGCAACGCGAGGATGGCGCCAGCCTGATCCGGCCGGAGGTAGCCACCGGCAAGGCCTGGGGGGCGATTGCCCTGGGCAAGGGCTCGCGCTTGCTGGCGCTGGACGCGCAGCAACGGCCGGCGTTTTTTGCCGCGCTGAACGGGCTGGGCGAGCGGCCGGTGGTGCCGGCACCGGGTGGCGTGCTGGTGCGTGATCAGGATGGCAAGGTGCTGGGTGCGGTGGGGATCAGCGGCGATACGTCGGATATCGACGAGCAGTGCGCGATCAGTGCGATCGAGGAGGTGGGGTTGAAGGCGGATGCGGGTGTAGCAGCCTGAGTCTCTATTGCCTGTTCCGGCCTATTCGCGGGTGAACCCGCTCCCACAGGATCATCACAGGCTTGAAGCTCGTGGTGTCCCTGTGGGAGCGGGTTCACCCGCGAGGAAGCCAGCGCCGGGGCTCAGGCTACCTCGGGCTCACAGCCCTTGAGCACCATGCGGATGATGGTCTCGGCTGCCGCGTCATAATCGCTGTCGGCCAGCTTGGCCTTGCCGGTCACCGCGGAAATCTGCCAGTCGAAATCGGCATAGGTCTGGGTCGCTGCCCAGATGCTGAACATCAGGTGATGCGCGTCCACATGGGCGATCTGCCCGCGGTCGATCCAGCGCTGGATGCACTCGATGTTATGCCGCGCCTGCTCGTTCAGCTGCGCCACCTGGTTCGGCGACAGGTGCGGGGCGCCGTGCATGATCTCGCTGGCGAACACCTTGGACGCATGCGGCAGGTCGCGGGAAATGCGGATCTTCGAGCGAATGTACGCACTCAGCACTTCTTTCGGGTCGCCGTCGGCATTGAACGGGGTCGACGCCTGCATGATCGGTGCGATGATACTTTCCAGGACTTCGCGGTAGAGGTTGTCCTTGGATTTGAAGTAGTAATACACGTTCGGCTTGGGCAGGCCGGCCTTGGCCGCGATATCGCTGGTCTTGGTGGCGGCGAAGCCCTTGTCGGCGAATTCCTCGCTGGCCGCGCGCAGGATCAGTTCCTTGTTGCGCTCGCGAATGGTGCTCATGGTCAGGGATCTTCCTCGTGTCTGGCCACCTCTAAGAGGGATCGGGCATGGTAGCACCGGGCTCGACGGGCGCTCAAGGCAGCGGCTTTGGGCTAGAATCCTGGACACTTATTCTTCTGGATGCAGGCAAACATGGCAGGAAGCAGTCTACTGGTACTGATCGACGACATTGCCACGGTGCTCGATGACGTCTCGGTGATGACCAAGGTGGCGGCGAAAAAGACCGCAGGCGTGCTCGGCGATGACCTGGCGCTGAACGCCCAGCAGGTCACCGGGGTACGTGCCGAACGCGAGATCCCGGTGGTGTGGGCGGTAGCCAAGGGCTCGATGGTGAACAAGGCCATCCTGGTGCCGGCGGCGCTGCTGATCAGTGCGTTCATCCCCTGGGCGGTGACGCCGCTGTTGATGCTGGGCGGTGCCTACCTGTGCTTCGAGGGCTTCGAGAAGCTGGCGCACAAGTTCTTGCATAGCAAGGCCGAGGATGACGCCGAACATGCAGCGCTCAAGGAGGCAGTGGCCGATGCCAATGTCGACCTGGTGGCATTCGAGAAAACCAAGATCAAGGGTGCGGTGCGTACCGACTTCATCCTGTCGGCGGAAATCATCGCCATTACCTTGGGCATTGTCGCTGACTCACCGTTGAGCCAGCAGATCATCGTGCTGTCCGGGATCGCCATTGTCATGACCATCGGCGTATACGGGCTGGTGGGTGGCATCGTCAAGCTCGATGACCTGGGGTTGTGGCTGACCCGGAAGGCGTCGCGCCTGGCCCAGGCGGTCGGTAACGGCATCCTGCGGACCGCGCCATACATGATGAAGAGCCTGTCGGTGATCGGCACGGCGGCCATGTTTCTGGTCGGTGGCGGGATTCTGGTACATGGCATCGAGCCGCTGCATCATGCCATCGAGGCGTTCAGCGAAGGGCGTGGCGGGGCATTGACCGTGGCGCTGCTCAACGGCGGTGTCGGGGTTGTGGCCGGTGCGGTGGTGCTGGCGGTGGTGGCGGTGGTCGGGAAGCTGTGGCGGTTGGTTCGGCCGGCCACCTGAGTTGCATGGCCGGGGCGTTGCCCCGGTTCGCGGGTAAACCCGCTCCCACAGGGGGGCGCATTTCTTGAGGTCGGCGCCAAGCCTGTGGGAGCGGGCAAGTCGATGCGTCGAACCGCCGCGAACACCGGCGAGGCCGGTGCCATCCACCGAGTTGGTTTACTGTTCGGCCACCGCACCTTGCTCCTGCGGCTTCCACGCCAGCAGGCCCTTGCTGAAGTCGTTGGCAGCACTCTGGTAGTAGGCAATTGCCCGGCGTACCAGCGGGTTGTCACTGTCCACTGTCGTTTCCCGGCTGTTGCCCAAGGCATCCTGGTGCACACGCATGCCGCCGCGTGGGCTGAGGATTGCCAGGTCCTTGCCGTCGAACAGCCCCAGGTGCTGGTAGTTGCCGATCAGCACGCGTGGCGGCAGCTGCTCTTCGCGCAGCAGGTCACGGCCGAAGAAGGTCGAGGTGTAGCTCAGGTTGAGCAGGCCGAGCAGGGTTGGTGCCAGGTCGATCTGGCTGGCCAGCTGTGCGTCTTCGCGCGGGGTGATCAGCTTGGGTGCGTAAATCCACAACGGGATCTGGTAATTGCTGACCGGCAGGTCTTCCACGCCGGCGCTGCCAGCGGTGTGGTCGGCGACGAACACGAACAGCGTGTTGTCGAACCATGGCTTGCCCTTGGCTTCCTGCAGGAACTGCGCAATGGCATGGTCGGTGTATTTCACCGCGCCTTCGCGGCCATCGCCCGACGGAATGTCGATGCGGCCGTCCGGGTAGGTGTAGGGACGGTGGTTGGAGGTGGTCATCAGCTGCAGGAAGAACGGCTGCTGCCTGGCATGGTCGGCATCGGCCAGTTTCAGCGTCTGCCGGTACAGGTCTTCGTCGGCCATGCCCCAGGCGTTCTTGAAGCTGATCTCGCTCTCGTCGACGCTGCTCTGGTCGACGATGCGATAACCGTTGCCGCTGAAGAAGGCGTTCATGTTGTCGAAGTAGCCGCGCCCGCCATAGACGAATACGGTGTCATAACCAACAGCCTTCAACTGCTGACCGAGGCTGCCATAGCCGCTTTCACGGCCGATGCGCTTGACGATCGAGCGGCCCGGGGTGGGCGGAATCGACAGGGTAATGGCTTCCAGGCCACGGTCGGTACGGGTCCCGGTGGCGTAGAAGTTGTTGAAGTACAGGCTGTGCTGGCGTAGCACGTCCAGGTTGGGTGTAAGGTTGCGCGGGTCGCCGTTGCTGCCCATGTACTTGGCGCTGAAGCTCTCGATGGTGACCAGGATGATGTTCGGCTTGCGTGGCTCGCCGCTGGCACTGATTTGGCGGCGAATGTCCTCGTGCTCGCTGGCTTTGAACTGCGCGTTGGGCTCGGCCAGTTCCTGGTGCATGTGCGCGCCGACTTCGCTGGCGTCGAGGCTGGCGTAGAACTGGGTGTAGTCGAGTTCGTTGTTACGGAACGCGGCAAAGAACTGGTAGGGGCCGTTGCTCGCCAGTTCGCGCTGGTAGGCATTGCCGCCTTGGCCGCGGGGGAACTGCTGGTCGACCAGCAGCATGCTCGGCCCGCCCAGCACTGCCAGTAGCGCAATACCGCCCAGGCGCTGGCGCAGGTTGGCGCCGGGCGCGGCGAGGGCCTGGGCCAGCGGTTTGCGCAGGATCAGCGCGAGCAGCACGGCAACTACGGCGATGCTGCCCAGCAGGGTAGGCAGCGGGTAGGACTCGCGGATGTTGTCCAGCACTTCCTTGGAATACACCAGGTAGTCGACGGCGATGAAATTGAAGCGTACCCCGAACTCGTCCCAGAACAGCCACTCGGCCACTGCGACGAACAGCATCACGAACAGGCTGACGATCAGCACGCCGCCCATCAGCCGGCGATGCAGGCCCGTGCGCCACAGCGCGGCCGGGCAAAGTGCCAGGTACAGCCCCAAAGGCAGGGCGGCGTAGGTGAGGAAGGTCAGGTCGTACACGGCACCACTGACGAATAACAAGAAGTAGTCGCCATGTACTTCATCCAGGTGGGTGACCAGCAATACCAGGCGGGTCAGCGCGAAGATACCAAACCATAGTGAGCAAACTAACAGAAGATACCGCCAAGGGGCGGAGAGGGAGGTACGCATTAAGTGGGCCTGTTTTCTTTTTTGAGTGCAGAAGACAAGCATCTTAATTGGCGATGTGCAAAAAAATCGTCAAGAAATAGCAGGGGCTGAACGGAATTTAGGACTTATAGTCAGTGCTTTGATTTTTCTACAGGTCGGGAGGTGAAATCATGTTTGGAAAAGTATTGACTTACGATGTCTACCACCTGGCGCTGTACCTGTGCACGGCCTTGGCCTGGGGTGCCGTAGGCCTGTGGTTGCTGTTGCGCGGGACGGGGGCGCCGGCATTGTACAAGTGCTGCGCAATGTTCGGCCTGATATTGGCGATCGGCAGCATCATGCTGGTGCTGGATATCTTGCGCGTGCTTGAAAACTGGCAGGTGGAGTCGGGGCTTTTGCTGTTTGGCGTGCTGTTGCCGTGTGTACTTGCTTTGACTTTCAAGACAAGTCATGGAGGACGTAAGATTAATCTTAATAAGTTGTAGGAGAGTTCTTACAAGGATGGGCGTGACAGCGCGTGGATAACCTCGCGCTGTCACGATTCAGCACATCAGAAGTGCACTTTTACCAGGAAACTCATGGTGTTCTGGTCGGTGGTGAAGGCATCGCTGTCCTTGATGCCGTACTTGTTCTTCCAGTAGTCGTACTCCACACCCACATACAGCTGCTTCTCGCCCAGGTGCAAGGCCTTGCCCAGGTCATACTTGATCTGCGGGTTGAAGTGCAGGTTGGCCTGGTAGGTACCGCGGCGGTTCTCGTCGTTGTCGACCACCCAGTCCATGAAACCGTCGATCAGCACGTCGGACGAACCGACCGGAATGGTGTACGACCACACCGGGGTGATCTGCCACACGTTGTCGCCGGCGCGGCTGCCGTCGGTGGTGCGGTTGTAGAAGTTCAGCTGGAAGTAGTCGAAGCCAGGGATGTCCAGGTCGAAGCCAGGGCCGATCAGGTACGACTCGGTATCACCTTCGCCGAACTCGTAGGTCATCGCCAGCAGCACGTCCTTGACCGGGCCGAACGCCAGCTTCTGGTCGAAGATCTTGCCGAACGACAGGCGCGGGCTGATTTCGCCGTAGTAGGTGTTCGGGCCATTGCCCTCATCTTTCTGGCCCTGGTAGAAGATCTTGTCGACAAAGATGAAGTTATCGCCGTACTTCCAGCCATCGGCGTGCTCGAAGGTGACGGTTTGCTGGATCGACGGGTTGACCTTGAAGTTCTTGCCCCACAGGTAGGTCAGGCTGTTGTTCTGCCATTGCAGCAGGTCGCCGCCGAAGGTGGTGCCACAGGCCAGCAGGCCGCCGGCGAGGATCAGGCTGTTGATGGTACGCATTGCGAGTGTCGCTCCCTTGATTGGTCTATTGTCAGCGTTTGTTTTGGCGCTTTTTTGTCTTTCGAGTCAGCTTTTTTCGATAGGCCACAGCTGTTTGGCAAGGGTTGAGCCAACTTTCCTGGGCTGGCAAAACCTTCCTGCTCGACTTCGTTCTGAACGGATGAAAAGGGTCTTTCAGGCTGGCAACACGTTGGCCAACCGCCCGTATTCATTGACTGAGCGGTCAGTAAACGCAGGCAGAATCCCTCCTGCCCTGATCGAGGGGGCGCGCAGATTACTGGCTTGCGCGCCTTGCCTCAAGTGCTCCGTCCTGGAGCAGAGTGGAACAAACTTGTGCGTTTGGTCAGTTTTTTAGAAGTGCACCTTGATCAGGGCACTGGTGACGCTCTGGTTACTGTCGATGTTGCCTTGGCTGTCGATGCCGTACTTGTCCTTCCAGTAGCTGTATTCGATGCCCACGTACAGCTGCTTGGCGCCAAGGTTCAGGGCTTTGCCCAGGTCGTACTTGACCTGTGGGTTGAACTGCAGGTTGGCGTGGTAGGTGCCACGGCGGGTCTGGTCGTTGTCGACCACCCAGTCCATGTAACCGTCGATCAGAATGTCGGATTTGCCCACCGGGATGGTGTACGAGAAGGCCGGGGTGATCTGCCAGACGTTGTCACCGGGGCGGCTACCTTCGGTGTTACGCAGGTAGAAATTGAGAGTGAAGTAGTTGAAGCCGGGGATATCCAGGTCGAAGCCGGGGCCGATCAGGTAGGCCTCGTTGTCGCCCTCGCCACGCTCGTAGGTCATGGCCAGCAGCACATCCTTGATCGGGCCGAATGCCAGCTTCTGGTCGAAGATCTTGCCGAACGACAGGCGTGGGCTGAACTCGCCGTAGTAGCTGGTCACGCCTTTGCCCGGGTCGGGCTTGCCGTTGTAGAAGACCTTGTCGACGAACATGAAGGTGTCGCCGTACTTCCATTTGTTGGCGTGCTCGAAGGTTACCGTCTGCTGGATGCGTGGGTTGACCTTGAAGTCCTTGCCGTACAGGTAGGTCAGGCTTTCGCCATGCCACTGCAGCCATTCGCCAGCATGGGCGGGGAGGGTGGCCAGCAGGCTGCTGCCCAGCAAGAGGGACGAGGTGATGCGTTTCATGTTGTGGTTCCCGGACTTATTGTTTTTGTTGGATTTATTTGGCGCGCAGGCGCCCCGGACGGCCCATTCCGGCGGGCCGACGGTGAAGCATTTACGGCGAGGTCAAGGCGGGGGCGACAGCGCGCCGCCCCCTTTGCTCAATGCTGGTGACAGACTTCGTTGTGCACCGCGCGGTCGGCGCCACCGAGGATGTTGAACAGTACGTTCAACACCAGGGCACTGACCGTGGCCATGGCGATGCCACTGTGGGTGATGGGTTCCATCCACTGGGGCATCTGGGCGAAGAACTCCGGTCGCACCACGGGGATCAGCCCGAAGCCGACGCTCACCGCAACCAGCAGCTGGTTGCGACGGTCGCCGATGTCCGCCTCCTGGAGAATCTTGATCCCGGTGGCGGTGACCATGCCGAACATGGCGATGGACGCGCCGCCCAGTACCGCAGGCGGGATCGAGGCAATCAGGAAGGCCGCCTTGGGCAGCAGGCTGAGCAGGATCAGCAGCGCACCGGCCACGATGGTGACGTAGCGGCAGCGCACCCCGGTCATCTGCACCAGGCCGATGTTCTGGGCGAAGGAGGAGTGGGTGAAGGTGTTGAAGAAGCCGGCGATGAACGACGCACCGGCATCGCACAGCAGGCCGCGACGCAGCATCCCGGGGGTCACTTCGCGATCGGTCACCTTGCCCAGGGCCAGGAACATGCCGGTGGACTCGACGAAGATGATCACCACCACCAGGCACATGGACAGGATCGGCGCCAGGCTGAAGGTCGGCATGCCGAAGTGCAATGGGGTCACCACTTGCAGCCACGGTGCGTCGTTCAGGCCCGACAGGTCGACCATGCCGATGGAACCGGCCAGGATGTAGCCCAGGCCCATGCCCACCAGCACCGACACGTTGACCCAGAAGCCGCGCATGAAACGGTTGATCAGCAGGATTACCGCCAGCACCAGGCCGGCCACCAGCAGGTAGATCGGCGAGCCGAAGGTGTCTGCCTGGTGGCCGCCACCGGCCCAGTTGACTGCCACCGGGAACAGCGACAGGCCAATCGAGGTGATCACCGTGCCGGTGACCAGTGGCGGGAAGAAGCGTACGACCTTGGACATGAACGGCGCGATCAGCATGCCGAAGAACCCGGCGGCGATGGTCGCGCCGAAGATCCCCTGCAGGCCCACGCCGGGCATGCCGGCCATGGCCACCATGCTGCCGACGGCAGCGAAACTGGCACCCATCATCACCGGCATGCGGATGCCCACCGGGCCGATGCCGAATGACTGGATGATGGTAGCGACGCCGGCGACCAGCAGGTCGGCGTTGATCAGGAAAGCGACTTCTTCACGGGACAACCCGGCGGCCTGGCCGATGATCAACGGCACGGCGATCGCGCCGCCGTACATCAGCAGAACGTGTTGCAGGCCAACCAGGATCAGTTGGAACAGGGGCAAGGGCTCGCGCGGCGGCGCAACTGGGATGTACGCCTTGCGTGACTCGGACATGCAGCACCTCGAGTTTTGTTTTTATTCTCGGATCCAAGCGGCAGCGCCAGGCGGCAGGCTCCCGGTGAAGAGAGCCTGGGGTTCCCGCCTGACGCTGAACGCTCGATGCTTGCTTGTTGCGTGAATCTTCAAGTTCGAGGCCGGGATTGCCGGCCTCTTCGCGGGTGAACCCGCTCCCACAGGGAGCGGTGTTATCCCGACCATTGTGTTTCAGTTGACCGGGGCGCCTTTGGCGATCCAGTCGCCGACGAGCTTGCGCTCTTCGGTGGTCATCTGGGTGATGTTGCCCAGCGGCATGATCTGGCTGGCGACCGCTTGCGCCTGGATGCGCGCGGCCTGGGCCTGGATCTGTTGCGGGGTGTCGAACATCACGCCGGCAGGGGCGGCGCTGAACAGTGGGCTGGTCGGCTTCGACGAGTGGCACACGGTGCAGCGTTCCTGGATGACATTGTGGATCCTGTCGAAGCTCTCGCCGCCAGCCTGGGCCGTGGCCTGGGCAGGGGCTGCAGCCGGCGCGGCAGGCGCTGCGGCAGCCTTGGCGGCGTCCTCGGCGCGTTGCTCGGCAGCGGTCTTGCCACCTACTGCGGTCGCGGGCAGTGGCTGGTACTCGATCTTCGCCGCGGCTTGCTCAGGGCTCACGGCCATCGGTTTCGGACCGGTGACGTAGGCCAGGCAGATCATCGCCAGGGCGCCGACCGGCAGGGTCCAGGCGTACTTGTTGCTGTCGTGGCGGGTGTTGAAGTAGTGGCGGATCAGGACCGCGGCTACAGCGATACCGGCCAGGATCAGCCAGTTGTACTGGCTACCGTAGGTGCTCGGGAAGTGGTTGCTGATCATGATGAACAGCACCGGCAGGGTGAAGTAGTTGTTGTGGCGCGAGCGCAGCAGGCCCTTGGCCGGCAGTACCGGGTCGGGCGTCTGGTTGTTCTCGATAGCCGCCACCAGCTGGCGCTGGGCCGGCATGATGATGCGGAACACGTTACCGACCATGATGGTGCCGATGATCGCGCCGGTGTGCAGGTATGCACCACGGCCGCTGAACACCAGGCTGAAGCCCCAGCATGCGGCGATGATCAGCACGAACAGTACGGCACCGAGCAGCGCTGGCTTCTTGCCCAGGGGCGAGTCGCACAGGAAGTCGTAGATGAACCAGCCGGCGATCAGCGAGCCGATACCGATGGCCACGCCTTCGGCACCGCTAAGGGTGCTGCCAGGGGCCAGCAGGTACAGGGCCGGGTTCCAGTAGAACACCACGCACAGCAGGGCGATACCGGACATCCAGGTGAAGTAGGCTTCCCATTTGAACCAGTGCAGGTTCTCGGGCATTTTCGGGGGGGCGAGCTTGTATTTCTCCAGGTGGTAGATACCACCGCCGTGAATTGCCCAGAGATCACCCGACAACCCATCGCGCGGGTTGCTTCGGTTCAGGTGGTTCTCCAGCCAGACGAAGTAGAACGATGCACCGATCCAGGCTACGCCGGTGATCATGTGAACCCAGCGAATGCTCAGGTTCAGCCATTCGTGAAGGTGTGCTTCCACAGTATGTACCTCTTGCCGGTCACCCGCTCGGGCAATGCCCTTGAATGACCGACCTTTTCTTATTGGTGGGGATTGAGGATCAGCATCTGTTCCTCGGTGAAGTAATGCTCGTCGCAGTTGTTGCCGGAACCACTGCGATCAACCACCAGGAAGTCATCCCGCTTTTCGATCGTCAGCACCGGGTGGTGCCAGACGCCGCGATGGTAATTAACGCCCTGCCTGCCGTTGCTGCGGAAGGCGCGGACCAAGCCTGATACAGGTGCATCGCCAACGGGCGCGACCACGATCAGAAAGGGGTTGCCGAGCAGCGGGATGAAAGCCTGGCTGCCCAGCGGATGGCGTTCCAGCATGCGCACGGTCAGCGGCATGTCCAGCGCGTCGGCGCGGAAGATGCTGATGATCGCCTTGTCTTCAGGCTCGGCGGCTTCGACCGTGGCGAGCTTGTGGAAGCGCATGGTCGAGCCGTTGTTGATCATGAAGTGGTCGCTGCCGTCGGTTTCGATCACGTCTCCGAAGGGGGCGAAGGCTTCTTTGGTCAGGGGCTCGATCATCAGGGTGCGCATGCGGATATCTCTTCTATTGTTCGTGTTCTGAATAAGGTTCGGCGGTCGCTTACAGCTGCAACAGGCGGAACAGGGCGATCAGGTTGATCTGCGCCAGGGCTTCCTTGAATTCGGCATCGGCATCGTTGTGGATGCGTTTTTCGAAGGAGGCGAGGATCTGGTGCCGGTTGCTGCCCTTGACCGCCATGATGAACGGGAACTGGAACTTGGCCTTGTAGGCATCGTTCAGTTCGGTGAAGCGGGCGAACTCTTCGGCGGTGCACTGGTGGATCCCGGCGCCAGCCTGTTCATTGGTGCTCGATTCGGTCAGCTCGCCCTGGATGGCCGCCTTGCCGGCCAGGTCCGGGTGAGCGTTGATCAGCGCCAGCTGGTCGGCGTGGTTGGCGCTGAGCAGGATGTCGCTCATGCGCTGGTGCAGCGCCTCGATCTCGTCCAGCTCGCCCAGCTGGCCCAGGTCATAGGCCCTTTCGGCGACCCACGGCGAGTGCTCGTAGATGTCGGCGAAAGCCTTGACGAAGGCGTCACGGCCCAGGGTGGATGGCTTGAGGGTGTTGAAGGCGGTCATCAGGCATTCTCTTTCTTGTACGGGTGGGTGGCGTGCCAGTGGCGGGCGATGTCCACGCGACGGGCGAACCAGACCTGGTCATGGCTTTTTGCGTAATCGACGAAGCGCTTCAGTGCAGCCAGGCGCGCCGGGCGGCCGACCAGGCGGCAGTGCAGGCCGATGGACAGCATCTTCGGTGCCTCGGCGCCTTCGGCGTACAGCACATCGAAGGCGTCCTTCAGGTACTGGAAGAACTGCTCGCCGCAGTTGAAACCCTGTACCTGGGTGAAGCGCATGTCGTTGGTGTCCAGGGTGTAAGGGATCACCAGGTGCGGCTTGCCGGTAGGGTTGTTCGGCTCCCAGTAGGGCAGGTCGTCGTCATAGGTGTCGCTGTCGTACAGGAAGCCGCCTTCCTCCATCACCAGGCGACGGGTGTTCGGGCCGGTGCGGCCGGTGTACCAGCCCAGCGGGCGCTCGCCGGTGATTTCGGTGAGGATGCGGATGGCTTCGAGCATGTGCTCGCGCTCCTGGGCCTCGTCCATGTACTGGTAGTCGATCCAGCGGTAGCCGTGGCTGCAGATTTCATGGCCGGCCTGGGCCATGGCGCGGATCACGTCGGGGTGGCGCTGGGCGGCCATGGCCACGGCGAAGATGGTCAGCGGCACGCCGCTGTCCTTGAACAGCTTCAGCAGGCGCCACACACCGGCGCGGCTGCCGTATTCGTACAGCGATTCCATGCTCATGTTGCGCACGCCCTGCAGTGGCTGGGCGGCGACCATTTCAGAGAGGAATGCTTCGGATTCCTTGTCTCCGTGCAGGATGTTGCGTTCGCCACCTTCCTCGTAGTTGAGGACGAAAGACAGCGCGATGCGAGCGTTGCCCGGCCATTGCGGGTGAGGAGGGTTGTTGCCGTAACCGATCAGGTCGCGAGGGTAGTCAGCGCTCACTGCAGTCTTCCTTCTTGTGCGTTTGTGCGGGGGTGGGCGGGCCGCGTCGGGATGTCGCACCACCGGATGGGCTGATTGTATACAACTTCTGAAATCTTTTGTAAGCCTGTTTTTCCGCATTTCTTCCCTTTTGTCGCCTTGCAGCGACCTGGAAAAACAGTGCAAGAAACCTGCCTGATTGGTCAGCAAATGACATTGGGGTCGGCCAGGTGCCTGCATTTACGACCGATGGGTCGTTTATGGGCATGAAACCTGGGTCGTGACAGAAGGGATCAAAAAATTGTGTACAATTTTGCGATGGAATGTCTTAATGGGGCATTCCCGCACATCGCAGGCCCTTTGGCGTGATGATGGCCGTGTATTTTTTGCCCACAGATTGAACAAGAGGCGACAAGCAATGGGACGTTTGACCACACACGTACTGGATGCCGCGCATGGCTGCCCGGGCAGCTCGATCAAGGTCGAGCTGTACCGTGTCGAAGGCCAGCAGCTGGAGCTGGTGAACACCGCCCTGACCAACAGCGATGGCCGCGTCGACGCGCCGCTGCTGCAGGGGGACGACTACCGCACGGGTGTTTATCAACTGCAGTTCAGTGCTGGCGACTACTATCGCGCCCGTGGCGTGCAACTGCCGGCCCAGGCGTTTCTGGATGTTGTCGTGCTGCGCTTTGGCATCGACGAGCAGCAGGAGCACTACCACGTGCCGCTGCTGATCTCGCCGTACAGCTATTCGACCTATCGTGGAAGCTAGTTGGTCGCTAGAAGAATCTTCGTAGGTCCTTTGGCCCGCTCTCACACTGGCGGGCTTTTTTTATTGTCGGATTGACGCGGTTTGTCGCGTGAAGTCTTGTGTCAGCATGCTTCCGGTCTTGTAGCTCACATGGTCCAGGACGCCTGCGCCGGCCGCGCCTGCAGCATTGAACAGGGCCCCGGTCAAGGTGCCGGGTTGACGGGTTTTGGCGAAGCCAATGAGCCAGCCTGCAGCGCTGTAACCGTAAAGGGTGGTATTGCTCTGGTCCGACCAGGTCCCGTCTATGTAGTACCGGGCCTGGCGCTCGGTCAGCGAGGCATCACCCCAGGTCGCCAGATTGAAGTTGACGCCGTTTACCGAGTCGTTGAACGGTCGTCTAGCCTGATTGGCGTTTTGCATGAGGGTGGTTCGTTCCAGGGGGAACTCGTGCTGCGGCACTGGCCCTCGCGTCAGTGCATGCTTGCCTGTCGTGTACACATCGCCGACAAACTCTGCGTTCATCTTGCCTGCTGCCGCAGCGCCGCCACCCACTGCAATCTTCAGTGCAGTTTTCACGAGCTGTCGCCATTTCCCGCTTGGGTCCCGCCAGTTGACCGGGTCGTTGCCACAGTAGGCATAGTGGTTTATCCCGCCTCGGTTGAAGGGGGCCTGGGTGTCAGGGCTGTGGAACCTCTGCAGCGTCGGGCTGTACATGCGATGGCCGTTACCCAGCGGGTAAAGACCGCTAATGACGTGTTGAATTTCGCCATTGAAACCCAGCAGGTTGTTGGCGGGCGTAGCGTGACCAAAAGGTGCATAGGCGCGGGCGGACTTTGTCGAATCTCGCATTGGGCCAGCCTCCACTCGTATTCGCTAGCATTTGTATCAAGCCCCTGCGCACCTTGCACCTGACAGAAATATCAGCCTGACGCGGTCAATGTGAGAGCGGCCTTGCGTCGCGAAAGGGCTGCGCAAGGCCGCTCCCACAGGGGGCCGCGCCGGGGAGGACAAAAGGGCGCCGAAGCGCCCTTGTCTGGTGCAGTGAGGGTCAGAGGAACACGAACTTGGCAATGAAGATCGCGCACAGCACCCACAGGCTGGCGGAGATTTCCTTGTACTTGCCGGTACCTGCCTTCAACGCCACATAGCTGATGAAGCCCAGGGCAATACCATCGGCGACCGAGAAGGTCAGCGGCATCATGATTACCGTGACGATCGCCGGAATGCTGTCGGTGGCTTCGTCCCAGTGGATGTGCGCCATGCTGCCCATCATCAGCATTGCCACGTAAATAAGCGCGCCGGCCGTCGCGTAGGCTGGAATCATCCCGGCCAGCGGGGCGAAGAACATCGCGGCGATGAACAGCAGGCCGACCACCACTGCAGTCAGGCCAGTACGACCGCCCGCCGTTACACCCGCAGCACTTTCCACATAGCTGGTCACCGGCGGCACACCCACCACGGCACCGAACACGCTCGAAGCACTGTCCGCCTTCAACGCCCGCGACAGGTTTTCAATCCGCCCGTCCGGCGCCACCAGGTTGGCCCGCTGGGCCACGCCCATCAGGGTGCCAGCGGTGTCGAACATGTGCACGAACAGGAACGCCAGCACCACGCTGATCATGCTGACGTTGAACACGCCGGCTACGTCCATGGCCATCCAGGTCGGTGCCAGGCTCGGCGGCATCGACATCACACCGCCGAATTTCACCAGGCCCAGGCCCCAGCCGGCCAGGGTGACGCCGATGATGCTGATCAGGATGGCGCCGAATACCCGCTTGTAGCTGAGGATGGCGATCAGCAGGAAGCACACGGCCGCCAGCAGCGGCCCCGGCTCATGCAGCGAGCCCAGCTTGATCAGGGTGGCCGGACTGTCGACGATGATGCCTGCCGTCTTCAGGCCGATCAGCCCGAGAAACAATCCGACGCCGGCCCCCATGGCATGGCGCAGGCTGACCGGGATGCTGTTGAGCAACCATTCGCGCACTTTCGACAAGGTCAGGAACATGAACAGCACGCCCGAGACGAATACCGCCCCCAGTGCCGTTTCCCAGTTGTAGCCCATGGTGCCGACCACGGTGTAGGTGAAGAAGGCGTTAAGCCCCATGCCCGGTGCCAGGCCCACCGGCCAGTTGGCGTACAGGCCCATCAACAGGCAGCCCAGCGCGGCGGCGATGCAGGTGGCGACAAAGGCGGCACCGTGGTCGATGCCAGCGTCGGCCATGATGTTGGGGTTGACAAAGATGATGTAGGCCATGGTGATGAAGGTGGTCACCCCGGCGATCATTTCGGTTCTGACGGTGCTGCCGTGTTGCTTGAGTTTGAAAATCCGCTCCAGCCAGCTCGTTTCGAGCGGTGGAGCGAGATCCAGCGTAGGGGCTTCGGATTTGCGGCTTTCCACAGCGGGTACTCCTCAAGTCTTTCTTGTTGTTCTGGAGCCGGGGGCCTGCGCAATGCACTTGGCGGCTCCGCGAGGGAAGGCAGACGTCTGACCTGTTTGTTGACTTGTGGGTCAAGAAGTTGCTCGGTGGATTATGCTTTTGTGTACAAAGAATGCAAATACTGTTTTATCTTTTGTGTGCGCAATGCGTCGTACAACGGCTATATAGGTAAAAGGCCACCTGCAGAAACGGCTCAGCCTGTGTACAATGGCGCCATACTTTCCTTCGTGCCTCGAGAGCCCATGAACGAACAGCTGCAACCTCTGAAGAAACCTGCGCGTACCGGCAAGGCTGGCCGCAGTGGTACCCAGGACGACATCGTCTACGCGCATATTTTCGAGGCGATCCTCGAGCAGCGTCTGGCACCGGGCACCAAGTTGAGCGAGGAAGCGCTGGGCGAGATCTTCGGCGTCAGCCGCACCATCATCCGCCGTGCCTTGTCGCGCCTGGCCCACGAAAGCGTGGTGCTGTTGCGGCCGAACCGCGGCGCGGTGGTCGCCAGCCCGACGGTGGAAGAGGCTCGCCAGGTGTTCTTCTCGCGGCGCATGGTCGAACGGGCCATTACCGAACTGGCCGTGCAGCACGCTACCGTCGAGCAGCTCAACGAGCTGCGGCAGATGGTGCGTGAGGAGCGCGACAGCTTTTCCCGTGGCGACCGCGGTGCGGGCATTCGCCTTTCCGGCGAATTCCACCTCAAGCTGGCCGAGGCCGCAGGTAATGCGCCGCTGGTCAGCTTCCAGCGCAGCCTGGTGTCGCAGACCTCGCTGATCATTGCCCAGTACGAAAGCGGCAACCGCTCGCATTGCTCGTATGACGAGCACATGCAGTTGATCGATGCCATCGAGGCGCGCGATGCCGAGCAGGCGGTGAGCCTGATGATGCACCACATGGACCACATCGACAGCAAGCTGAACCTGGACGAGGAGAGTGCCTCGGACGATCTGCATGCGGTGTTCTCGCATCTGCTGAAAAAGCCCAAGGTTTCTGCCAAGGGTTGATCGTTTGCTGAAGTGAAAGTAGTGCGCCGTTGTGGGAGCGGGTTCACCCGCGAACACCGGCGCAGCCGGTGCCTACACCGTGTCGCCTTGTTCGCGGGTAAACCCGCTCCCACAAGCAGTACGGCCATCTCTCGCAGTTGACCAAACGTCTGCTAAATTCTTGTGAGCAAACCTTCATCAAGCAGTTGGGCTTGCGCGTCCGTTGCGTTCAACTTCTTGAGGAAAGGATTCATGAGCATGTCCCTCGGTAAACGCATGGGGGCCGAACTGGTCGGCACCTTCTGGCTGGTACTTGGTGGCTGTGGCAGTGCGGTACTCGCCGCCAGTTCCCCCGTCGGCATCGGTGTACTCGGTGTCGCCTTCGCCTTTGGCCTCACCGTGCTGACCATGGCCTTCGCCATTGGCCATATCTCCGGCTGCCACCTCAACCCCGCCGTGTCGTTCGGGCTGGTGGTGGGCGGGCGCTTCCCGGCCAAAGAGCTGCTGCCCTACGTGATCGCCCAGGTGATCGGCGCCATCCTGGCGGCGGGTGTGATCTACCTCATCGCCAGCGGCAAGGCAGGTTTCGAGCTGTCTTCGGGATTGGCCTCGAACGGCTACGCCGACCACTCGCCTGGCGGCTACACGCTCGGGGCAGGTTTTGTCAGTGAAGTGGTGATGACGGCGATGTTCCTGGTGGTGATCATGGGCGCCACCGACGCCCGGGCACCGGCGGGCTTTGCGCCGATCGCCATCGGCCTGGCCCTGACCCTGATCCACCTGATTTCGATCCCGGTGACCAACACCTCGGTCAACCCCGCGCGTAGCACGGGGCCGGCCTTGTTCGTCGGTGGCTGGGCCCTGCAACAGCTGTGGCTGTTCTGGGTGGCGCCGCTGATCGGTGCTGCAATCGGCGGCGCGCTGTACCGGGGCCTGGCAAAAGAACCTTAGCGCTGATGCACGCAACGCCCTGCGGCGTAGGTTTCGCGCACAGTGCGGTCGTCACCGAGGGTGGTGAGCACGAACAGGGTTTCTTCGATGCTGTTGGACTGCTGGATGCGGTAGTCCAGCAGTGGTGTGGCCTTGTAGTCCAGCACCACGAAGTCGGCATCGTTACCCGGGCGCAGGCTGCCGATGCGGTCGTCCAGGCGCAGCGCGCGGGCGCCGCCGAGGGTGGCCAGGTACAGTGACTTGTAAGGGTGCAGGCGCGCGCCCTGCAGTTGCATCACCTTGTACGCTTCGTTCAGGGTGTTGAGCAGCGAGAAACTGGTGCCGGCGCCAACGTCTGTGCCCAGGCCCACGTTGACCTTGAAGCGCTCGGCCTGGGGCAGGTTGAACAGGCCGCTGCCGAGGAACAGGTTGGAGGTGGGGCAGAAGGCCACGGCCGAGCCGGTTTCGGCCAGGCGCTGGCATTCGTCATCGCACAGGTGCACGCCATGGGCGAACACCGAGCGCTCGCCCAGCAGCTCGAAGTGGTCGTATACGTCGAGGTACCCCTTCTGCTCAGGGAACAGCGACTTGACCCAATCGATTTCCTTGAGGTTTTCCGACAGGTGCGTGTGCATGTACACGCCCGGGTGCTCCTTGAGCAGTTGGCCCGCCAGTGCCAGCTGTTCAGGCGTACTGGTCGGGGCGAAGCGCGGGGTGACTGCATAGTGCAGGCGGCCCTTGCCATGCCAGCGTTCGATCAGTGCCTTGCTTTCGGTATAGCCGGACTCGGCGGTGTCGGTCAGGTAGTCCGGAGCGTTGCGGTCCATCATTACCTTGCCGGCGATCAGGCGCAGGTCCAGGCGCTCGGCCTCTTCGAACAGGGCATTGACCGATTCCGGGTGCACGCTGCCGAACACCAGGGCGGTGGTGGTGCCATTGCGCAGCAGTTCCTTGAGGAAGATCTTCGCCACCTGGTCGGCGTGATCCTTGTCGGCGAACTGCTTTTCGCAAGGGAAGGTGTAGGTGTTCAGCCAGTCCAGCAGCTGTTCGCCGTAGGAGCCGATCATGCCGGTCTGCGGGAAATGGATGTGAGTGTCGATGAAGCCCGGGGTGATCAGCGCGTTCTGGTAGTGCTCGACCGGGATATCGGCGTCCAGGGTCGGCAGCAGTTCGGCAGCGTGGCCAACGGCGCGGATGCGGCCATCGTCGACCACCAGCAGGCCGTCCTCGAAATATTCATGGGAAGCCTCCAGGCCCACCTCGGCCGGGTCGGCGATGCTGTGCAGGATGGCGGCACGGTAGGCTTTGCGGGTAACGGTCATAACACACTCGTCAAATGGCTTGGCTGCGCCGGGAGGGCGGCAGCAACTGGGCAATGGGGCCGGCATTGGCGGCAGCGTCGTGCTGGCCGAAGCAGGCGTTGTAGGTGGCGATGATTTCACCGGCGATGGATACGGCGATCTCGATGGGCAGCTTGCCCTTGACCTCGGCCAGGCCCATCGGGCAGCGCATGCGCGCCATCACCGCATCGTCGTAGCCGCGCTCGCGCAGGCGGTGCTCGAACTTGACCCGTTTGGTCTTCGAGCCGATCAGGCCGAACCAGGTGAAGTCGTTGCGCTTGAGAATGGCGGCAGTCAGTTCCAGGTCGAGCTGGTGGTTGTGGGTCATGACGATGCAATAGCAGCCTGGCGGTAGCTCGGCCACTTCGTCGACCGGCTCCTCGCTGACCACCTTGGTCACCCCGTCGGGGATCAGGGCAGGGAACTCCTGCTCGCGCGAATCGATCCAGCGCACCCGGCAGGGCAGCGCGGCGAGCAAGGGTACCAGAGCGCGGCCGACATGGCCCGCGCCGAACACGGCGATCTGCGCCTGCACCGCGGCCATGGGTTCGAACAGCAGCACAGTGACGCCGCCGCAGCACTGGCCAAGGCTGGCACCGAGGCTGAAGCGTTCCAGGTGCGGGGTGGTGCGGTGCTCTTCGAGCATCTGCCGGGCGATGTGCAGGGCCTTGTACTCCAGGTGGCCGCCGCCGATGGTGTCGAACAGGCCGCTGGCGCTGACGACCATTTTCGAGCCGGCATTGCGCGGGGTCGAGCCGCGTTCCTCGATGATGGTAACGAGCACGCAAGCTTCGCCACGGGACTGGTGGTCGGCGAGGGCGTTGATCCATTGGTGCATGATGCAACCTCTCTATAGTTGCGTCGCGATCCCTGTGGGAGCGGCTTCACCCGCGAATGCGGCGGTGAAGCCACTATCGCATTCGCGGGTAAACCCGCTCCCACAGGGCCCTGCATTGTCAGTGAGACACGGTTTCCAGTTCCGGCTCGGCAGGTTGCGCGGCAGCCACCGCCTTGCGCATCTGCTCGCACCCCCACAACACCCGCTCCGGCGTCGCCGGTGCATCCACCTGTGGCTGCACGCGGTAATCGGCGATGCTGGCCACGGCGTCCTTGATCGCGCACCAGGCGGCGATGCCGAGCATGAACGGCGGCTCGCCCACGGCCTTGGAGTGGAACACGGTGTCTTCGGGGTTCTTGCGGTTCTCCACCAGCTTTACCCGCAAATCCAGCGGCATGTCGGCCACTGCCGGGATCTTGTAGCTGGCCGGGCCGTTGGTCATCAGCTTGCCCTTGGCATTCCACACCAGCTCTTCGGTGGTCAGCCAGCCCATGCCCTGGATGAAGCCGCCTTCCACCTGGCCGATGTCGATGGCCGGGTTCAGCGAATCACCCACATCGTGCAGGATGTCGGCGCGCAGCATCTTGTATTCGCCGGTCAGGGTGTCGACCAGCACTTCCACGCAGGCAGCGCCGAAGGCGAAGTAATAGAACGGCCGGCCGCGCGCCTGGCTGCGGTCGTAGTAGATCTTCGGCGTGCGGTAGAAACCGGTGCTGGACAGTGACACCTGGGCGAAGTAGGCCTGCTGCACCAGCTGCTCGAAGCTGACGATCTGGTCGCGCACGCGCACATGACCGTTGCGGAACTCGACGTCTTCCTCGGTCACCTGATAGTGCCGCGCAGCGAACTCGGTCAGGCGCTTCTTGAGGATTTCGGCCGCGTTCTGCGCCGCCTTGCCGTTCAGGTCGGCACCGCTGGAGGCTGCGGTCGGCGAGGTGTTGGGCACCTTGTCGGTATTGGTGGCGGTGATCTGGATGCGGCTGAAATCGACCTGGAAGATCTGCGCCACCACCTGCGCCACCTTGGTGTTCAGGCCCTGGCCCATTTCGGTGCCACCGTGGTTCAGGTGAATGCTGCCGTCGGTGTAGATATGGATCAGCGCACCGGCCTGGTTGAGGAAGGTGGCGGTGAACGAAATGCCGAACTTGACCGGCGTCAGCGCCAGGCCCTTCTTCAGGATCGGGCTGTTGGCGTTGAAGCGGCGGATCGACTCGCGGCGCTCGGCATAGTCGCTGCTGGCCTCCAGCTCGGCGGTCATCTCTTCGAGCATGTTGTGCTCGACGGTCTGGTAGTAGTGGGTGACGTTGCGCTCGGTCTTGCCGTAATAGTTGGCCTTGCGCACCGCCAGTGGGTCGCGGCCCAGGTGGCGGGCGATGTGGTCCATCACCTGCTCGATGGCGACCATCCCCTGTGGCCCGCCGAAGCCGCGGTAGGCGGTGTTGGAGGCGGTGTTGGTCTTGCAGCGGTGGCCGTGCACGGTGGCATCGCCCAGGTAGTAGGCGTTGTCGGAGTGGAACATGGCGCGGTCGACGATCGAACCGGACAGGTCGGGCGAGTAGCCGCAGTTGCCGGCCAGGTCGAAGTTGATGCCGTGCAGGCGCCCGTCATCGTCGAAGCCCACGTCGTACTCGACGTAGAACGGGTGGCGCTTGCCGGTCATGGTCATGTCTTCGACCCGTGGCAGGCGCATCTTGGTTGGCTGGCCGGTCAGGCGCGCCACCACGGCGCACAGGCACGCCGGGCTGGCGGCCTGGGTTTCCTTGCCGCCAAAACCACCGCCCATGCGGCGCATGTCCAGCACCACCTTGTTCATTGGCACGTCGAGTACTTCAGCGACCAGTTTCTGCACTTCGGTGGGGTTCTGCGTGGAGCAGTAGACGATCATGCCGCCGTCTTCGGTGGGCATCACCGAGGAAATCTGCGTCTCCAGGTAGAAGTGCTCCTGGCCACCGATGTGCAGGGTACCCTGGATGCGGTGTGGGGCACTGGCCAGGGCAGCAGCGGAATCGCCACGCTGGTGGGTGTGGCTGTCGAGCACGAAGTGCTTCTTGCGGAACGCCTCTACCACATCCAGCACCGGCTCCAGGTCTTCATACTCGACGATGGCGGCCATGGCCGCACGGCGTGCGGTGTCGAGGTCGCGGGCGGCCACGGCGAGCACCGGCTGGCCGAAGAACTCGACCTTGTCGATGGCCAGCAGCGGGTCGCCGGCCACCACCGGGCCGATGTCCTTGAGGCCGGGAATGTCTTCGTGGGTGATGGCGATGCGCACGCCCTCGAAGGCATAGCACGGCGTGGTGTCGATGCGCAGGATGCGTGCATGGGCGCGGTCGGCGGTGCGCGCATAGACGTGCAGCTGGTTGGGGAATTCCAGGCGATCGTCGATGTACACCGCCTCGCCGGACACATGCTTGTCGGCGCTGTCGTGCTTGACGCTGCGGCCGACCCCGGTGGTCAGGTCCTGGCTGAACAGTTCGGCCATCTCGGCCTGGCTCTTGGCTACGTGATGGTTAGACATAAGCGGTCACCCGGGTCTCGATGTACGGCGTTTGCTGTTCGATAAAGTACTTGCGCAGCAGGTTCTGCGCGGTCAGCAGGCGGTATTCCTTGCTGGCGCGGAAGTCGCTGAGCGGGGTGAAGTCTTCGGCCAGGGCCTGGCAGGCGCGCTCGATGGCCGCCTGGTTCCATGGCTTGCCGCGCAGCGCCGCTTCGCAGGCACGGGCCCGTTTGGGGATTGCCGCCATGCCGCCGAAGGCAATGCGCACGCCGCTGACCACGCCGTCTTCGATGCTGAGGTTGAAGGCACCGCACACGGCGGAAATGTCATCGTCCAGTCGCTTGGACACCTTATAGGCGCGGAACGCCCAGTCGCTGGTGGCGCGCGGCACGATGATCTTCTCGATGAACTCGCTGTCCTGGCGGGCAGTGATGCGGTAGTCGATGAAGTAGTCTTCCAGTGGCATCACTCGCTGACGCTCGCCCTGGCGCAGGACGATCTGCGCGTCCAGGGCAATCAGTAGGGGTGGTGAGTCGCCAATCGGCGAGGCGTTGCCGATATTGCCGCCCAGGGTGCCCTGGTTGCGGATCTGCAGCGAGGCGAAACGGTGCAGCAGGGCACCGAAGTCGGGGTATTCCTCGTTCAGCGCGCCGTAGCAGTCGGTGAGCGGGGTGGCGGCGCCGATTTCCAGGTGGCTGGCGGTTTTCTCGATGCGCTTGAGTTCGGCCACATGGCCGACGTAGATCATCACCGGCAAGGTCTTGTGGAACTGGGTGACTTCCAGGGCCAGGTCGGTGCCGCCGGCCAGCAGCCGCGCTTCGGGGTGCGAGCTGTACAGGTCGGCCAGGTCGGCCACGGTCAGTGGCACCAGGCAGCGCTTGTCGCCGCTGTTGAGCTCGCCGGTCTGGGTTGGCGCAATGGCCTTGAGGCGGCTGATGGTCTGCGCCTGCTGGGCGTCGAACTGGTCGCGGCAGGGCTGGCGGCAGCTCTGCTCGGCGGCATCGAGGATCGGCCGGTAGCCGGTGCAGCGGCACAGGTTGCCGGCCAGGGCTTCCTGGGCCTGGTGCAGGTCGGGGCCGTTGCTGTTCTTCTGCAGGGCGAACAGCGACATGACGAAGCCGGGGGTACAGAAGCCGCACTGCGAGCCATGGCAATCGGCCATGGCCTGTTGCACGCTGTGCAGCTGGCCCTGGTGCTTGAGGCCCTCGACGCTGATCAGTTGCTTGCCGTGCAGCGACGAAACGAAGGTCAGGCACGAGTTGAGGCTGCGGTAGCGCAGGCTGTCGTTGCCCTGGTCGTCCTGGGTCAGCTCGCCGACCACCACGGTGCAGGCGCCGCAGTCGCCACTGGCGCAGCCCTCCTTGGTGCCAGGTTTGCCCAGGTGCTCGCGCAGGTACTGCAGCACCGTCATGTTCGGGTCCAGGGCATGCTCACTACGCAATTCCTGGTTGACGAGAAACTGGATCACGGGGATGGCCTCGCAATGGTTTTATTGTTGTTGGGCGGACTCTAAGCAAGACCTGTCCTGCTGGTCAATAATTTTCTGACTCAAAGGTCAGGAAATTGCTCGTGCCGCTGCCCAACGGCTCACATTGCCATATGCCAAGCATAGATCGCGCCGGGCACGTGACTGCCTTGCAGGTCAAATAAACCGCCAGGCCCCTCTGCGCGATTACCGGCCAAGTACGCTACAATCCGCCACTTGTGCCCAGTTCAATGATTTTGAAGGAAAACCATGACGTTCAAGGCCCCGGACAGCCTCTCCGAGCAGATTGCCGATTACCTGGCCGAACGCATCATCCGTGGCGAGCTGGCGCCAGGCGAGCGTATCCAGGAGCAGAAGGTCACCCAGGCACTCAACGTCAGCCGCGGCTCGGTGCGCGAAGCGCTGCTGATCCTCGAACGCCGCCACCTGGTGGCAATCCTGCCGCGCCGTGGTGCCCACGTGACCGTGCTCGACGAGCGCAGTGTGCGCAGCCTGTGCGCACTGATGGGTGAGTTCTACATCCTGCTGGGTAACGCGGTTGCGCAAAAATGGCGCACCGATGCCGACCTGCGCCCGTTCCTGGAGATCCAGCAGCGCCTGCAGCGGGCCCATGACCAGCTGGACATCAAGGCCTTCGTCGCCGACAGCTTTGCAGTCATGCGAGCGGCCTATCCGTTCGCCGACAACCCGTTCCTGCAGGAAACCGTGGAAAACCTGCAGCCGGCCATGAGCCGTGCCTACTACCTGTCGCTGGACCAGCGCCAGGCCAACATGATCGACTACCTGGACCTGTTCGCCCGCCTGCTCGACGCAGTGGTCGCCCGTGACCTGCCGCGCATTCGCGAGGTGCTCACCGCCTACGGCCAGCGCAGCTGCGAACTGGTGCTGGCGGCGTTGGCCCGAGGCTGACCGATGCGCCTGAAGTGCATTCGCCTGGCCGGGTTCAAGTCGTTCGTCGACCCGACCACGGTCAACTTCCCCAGCAACATGGCGGCCGTGGTCGGCCCCAACGGCTGTGGCAAGTCCAACATCATCGATGCCGTGCGCTGGGTGATGGGCGAGAGTTCGGCAAAGAACCTGCGCGGCGAGTCGATGACCGATGTCATCTTCAACGGCTCCAGTGGCCGCAAGCCGGTCAGCCAGGCCAGCATCGAGCTGGTGTTCGACAACAGCGAAACCACCCTGGTCGGCGAATATGCCGCCTATGCCGAGATCTCGATCCGCCGCAAGGTCACCCGCGACGGGCAGAACAGCTACTACCTCAACGGTACCAAGTGCCGCCGGCGCGATATCACCGACATTTTCCTTGGTACCGGCCTGGGGCCGCGCAGCTACTCGATCATCGAGCAGGGCATGATCTCCAAGCTGATCGAGGCCAAGCCCGAGGAGCTGCGCAACTTCATCGAGGAAGCCGCCGGCATTTCCAAGTACAAGGAACGCCGCCGTGAAACCGAGAACCGCATCCGCCGCACCCAGGAAAACCTGGCGCGCCTGACCGACCTGCGCGAAGAGCTGGAGCGCCAGCTGGAGCGCCTGCACCGCCAGGCCCAGGCGGCCGAGAAGTACCGCGAATACAAGGCCCAGGAACGCCAGCTGAAGGCACGCCTGTCGGCCTTGCGCTGGCGCGACCTGGACGAGCGGGTGCGCCAGCGCGAGGCAGTGATCGGCGACCAGGATGTGTCCCATGAGGCGCTGGTGGCCGAGCAGCGCAATGCCGATGCCAGCATCGAGCGCCTGCGCGATGGCCATCACGAATTGTCCGAGCGCTTCAACCAGGTGCAGGGCCGCTTCTACTCGGTGGCCGGTGATATCGCCCGGGTCGAGCAGAGCATCCAGCACGGCCAGCAGCGCCTGCGCCAGTTGCAGGATGACTTCAAGGAGGCCGAGCGCACGCGCCTGGAGACCGAATCGCACCTGGGCCATGACCGTACCCTGCTGGCTACCTTGAGCGAAGAGCTGGCCATGCTCGAACCCGAGCAGGAAATGACCCTGGCCGCTGCCGAAGAAGCTGCCGCCGCCCTTGAAGAGGCCGAGCTGGGCATGCACGGCTGGCAGGAGCAGTGGGACAGCTTCAACAGCCGTTCCGCCGAGCCGCGCCGCCAGGCCGAAGTGCAGCAGGCGCGCCTGCAGCAGCTGGAAGCCAGCCTGGAGCGCCAGGCCGAGCGCCAGCGCAAGCTGGCAGAAGAGCGTGAGCTGCTGGGCAGCGACCCGCAGGATGCGGCCATGCTCGAACTGGCCGAGCAGCTGGCCAGCAGCGAAATGTTGCTGGAAGAGTTGCAGCTGTCCGAAGAGCAGGTGGTCGAGCGCCTGGAAGGCGCGCGTGAGCAATTGCAACAGGCCACCCAGGCCCAACAGCAGGCACAGGGCGACTTGCAACGCCTGGGCGGCCGCCTGGCCTCGCTCGAAGCCTTGCAGCAGGCTGCCCTGGAGCCGGGTGCAGGTGCTGCGGACTGGCTGCAGGGCCAGGGCCTGGAGCAGCAGCCGCGGCTGGCTGAAGGGTTGCGGGTAGAGCCGGGCTGGGAGCTTGCGGTAGAAACCGTGCTCGGTGCCGATCTGCAGGCTGTGCTGGTGGACGACTTCAATAACCTCGATTTTGCCGGCCTGGAGCAGGGCGAGTTGCGCTTGCTGGTGGCGAGCGGTACTGGCTCGTCGCTGCCCGGCAGCCTGCTGGAAAAGGTTGAAGGCCGTGTCGACCTGGCGCCCTGGCTGGGCCTGGTCAAGCCCGTGGAAGGCCTTGCCCAGGCGCTGGCACAGCGCGCGTCGCTCGGCGAAGGCCAGAGCCTGGTCAGTCGCGATGGCTACTGGGTTGGCCGACATTTCCTGCGGGTGCGCCGTGGCGGCGAAGCCGAAGGCGGCGTGCTGGCACGCGGCCAGGAGATCGAGCGCCTGGGCCAGGAGCAACTGGAGCAGGAAGCGGCGCTGGAGCAGTCGGAGCAGCAACTGCAGGCCCTGCGTGGGCAGCAGCTGGAGCTGGAAGAACAGCGTGAACAGCTGCGCCGTCGCACCCAGGAAGAAAACCGCCTGCACGGCGAGCTGAAGGCCAGCCTGTCGGCCAGCCGTGCGCGTGCCGAGCAGGTCGAGTTGCGCCGCCGGCGCCTGCAGGAAGAGCTGGCCGAACTGGAAGAGCAGCGTGCCTTGGAGCATGAGCAACTGGGCGAAGCCCGCTTGCTGCTGCAGGAGGCCCTGGAGCTGATGGCCCAGGACACCGAGCAGCGCGAGCAGTTGATGGCCCGCCGCGACACCCTGCGCGAAAGCCTCGATCGCGTGCGCCAGGAGGCCCGCCAGCACAAGGATCACGCCCACCAGCTGGCTGTGCGCCTGGGCTCGCTGCGTGCCCAGCACGACTCCACCCGGCAGGCCCTGGAGCGCCTTGAGCAGCAGGCCGCGCGCCTGACCGAGCGCCAGGAGCAACTGAGCCTGAACCTGGAGGAGGGCGAGGCCCCCCAGGAAGAACTGCGCCTGAAGCTGGAAGAGCTGCTGGAGCGGCGCATGAGCGTCGACGAGGAAATGCGCCAGGCCCGCCTGCACATGGATGAGGCCGACCGCGAACTGCGTGACGCCGAGAAGCGCCGCACCCAGGCCGAGCAGCAGGCTCAACTGCTGCGCGGCCAGCTGGAGCAGCTGCGCCTGGAGTGCCAAGGCCTGGATGTACGGCGCAAGACCTTGCAGGAGCAGTTGCTGGCCGATGGCTACGACCTGCAAGGCGTGCTTGCCACCCTTGAGGCCGAGGCCAGCGAGCAAGGCACCGAACAGGAGCTTGAGCAGCTCGAGGTGCGTATCCAGCGCCTGGGGGCGATCAACCTGGCGGCCATCGAAGAGTACGAACAGCAGTCCGAGCGCAAGCGTTACCTGGACGCCCAGGACGCCGACCTGGTCGAAGCGCTGGAGACCCTGGAAAACGTCATTCGCAAGATCGACAAGGAAACCCGCAACCGCTTCAAGGATACCTTTGATCAGATAAATGCCGGATTACAGGCACTTTTCCCAAAAGTTTTCGGTGGTGGCAGCGCTTATCTGGAACTGACGGGCGAAGATCTACTCGATACAGGGGTGACGATCATGGCGCGACCACCGGGCAAGAAGAACAGCACCATCCATCTGCTGTCCGGCGGCGAGAAGGCACTGACCGCATTGGCGCTGGTGTTTGCCATCTTCAAGTTGAACCCCGCACCGTTCTGCATGCTCGACGAGGTCGACGCGCCGCTGGACGATGCCAACGTCGGGCGTTATGCCCGCCTGGTCAAGGAAATGAGTGAAAGCGTGCAGTTCATCTACATCACCCATAACAAGATTGCCATGGAGATGGCGGATCAATTGATGGGGGTGACCATGCATGAACCGGGCTGTTCACGGCTGGTTGCCGTCGACGTGGAGGAGGCTATGGCCATGGTCGACGCCTGATGCTGGACGACAAGGGCACATTCTGTAGTGAAATGCCCCCGCCATGTGCGACAGACGGTGTAAAGTTGTCTTTGGTCGTGCTAGCTTAATGTCACTCGTTTTTTGCGTGGGTAAAAACGCCTGTCAGAACATAGAGTTGGCGCCACGTGTTAAAGGGCTTTGAACCCTTTGTTTTCAAGCATATTTTTATAGAGGCACGGGATTACATGGAAATCGGTCTGCGCGAGTGGCTGATCGTCATCGGCATCATTGTCATTGCCGGGATTCTTTTCGACGGCTGGCGCCGCATGCGCGGCGGAAAAGGCAAGTTGAAATTCCGTCTGGATCGCAGTTATTCCAACCTGCCGGACGAAGAGGGCAATGCCGAAGTGCTTGGCCCGTCGCGAGTGCTGGATACCCACAAGGAGCCTGAGCTGGACGAAAGCGACCTGCCGTCGCTCAGCGCTTCTGCGCGTGACCGCGAGCGCGAGCCCAAGCCGGCCAAGGCCAACAAGCGTGGCAAGCGCGCCACCGCTGCTGCGGATGCGCAGCAGGGTGACCTGAACCTGAGCGCCGAGCCACGCGAACCCGACCTGTTTGCCGAAAGCGATGACGACTTTGCCGCGGAAAATACCCGCAGCAATGGTGCGGCGCCTGCCAGCAGCAGCGTCAAGGAGCTGCCGCCGGCCGAGGAAGTGCTGGTGATCAGCGTGATCTCCCGCGACGAGGGTGGCTTCAAGGGCCCGGCGCTGCTGCAGAACATTCTGGAAAGCGGCCTGCGCTTCGGCGAAATGGACATCTTCCACCGTCACGAGAGCATGGCCGGTCACGGCGAAGTGCTGTTCTCCATGGCCAACGCCGTCAAGCCTGGCGTGTTCGACCTGGACGACATCGACCACTTCAGCACCCGTGCGGTGAGCTTCTTCCTCGGCCTGCCGGGCCCGCGTCATCCGAAGCAGGCCTTCGACGTGATGGTGGCTGCGGCGCGCAAGCTGGCCCATGAACTGAACGGTGAGCTCAAGGACGACCAGCGCAGCGTGCTGACCGCCCAGACCATCGAGCACTACCGCCAGCGCATCGTCGAGTTCGAGCGCCGTGCGCTGACCCAGAAGCGCTGACAGATCCAGACGAAAGAGCAGCCTGAGGGCGTGCTGGTCGGTTCGGGTGTTGTTATCGCCTGTTCCGGCCCCTTCGCGGGTAAACCCGCTCCTACAGGGACACCACAGCCCTTGAGGTTTGTGGTGTCCCTGTAGGAGCGGGTTTACCCGCGAAGAGGCCGGCACAGGCAATAAATACCTCAAACCCCCGGCACCACCCCCAGGCTGCTCTTTTGCTTTGCAAGAGAAGACAAATCCCATGACCGCCGAAACCCGCATCCACGAACTGCGTTCCCAGCTCGACCAGCACAACTACCGCTACTACGTGCTCGACGAGCCCAGCGTGCCCGATGCCGAATACGACCGCCTGTTCAACGAGCTCAAGGCGCTTGAAGCCGAATACCCGCACCTGGTAACCCCTGACTCGCCCACCCAGCGTGTCGGCGGTGCAGCCTTGGCCGCGTTCAGCCAGGTGCGCCACGAAGTGCCGATGCTCAGCCTGGGCAACGCCTTCGAAGAAGCCGACCTGCGTGAGTTCGGCCGTCGCGTGGTAGACGGCCTCGACCAGCCCGGTGCGGTCGACTACAGCTGCGAGCCCAAGCTCGACGGCCTGGCCGTAAGCTTGCTGTACCGCGACGGCCAGCTGGTACAGGGCGCCACCCGTGGCGACGGCACCACCGGCGAAGACATCAGTGCCAACGTGCGCACCGTGCGCAACATCCCGCTCAAGCTGCAAGGCGAGGGGTGGCCGGCGGTGCTGGAGGTGCGCGGTGAGGTGTACATGAGCAAGGCCGGTTTCGACCGGCTCAACGCCGCCCAGGCCGAAGCCGGCGGCAAGACCTTCGCCAACCCGCGCAACGCCGCCGCCGGCAGCCTGCGTCAGCTGGATTCGAAAATTACCGCCAGCCGCCCGCTGGAGTTCTGCTGCTATGGCGTCGGCCAGGTGTCCGCGAGCATCGGCGACAGCCACATCGGCATCCTCGAACAGCTCAAGGCCTGGGGCCTGCCGATCAGCCGCGAGCTCAAGCATGCCGCCGGCATCGAAGAATGCCTGGCCTACTACCGCGACATCGGCGAGCGGCGTAACAGCCTGCCCTACGAAATCGACGGTGTGGTGTTCAAGGTCAACAGCCTGGCCGCCCAGCGCGAACTGGGCTTCCGCGCCCGTGAGCCGCGCTGGGCGATTGCCCACAAGTTCCCGGCCATGGAAGAGCTGACCGAGGTGCTGGATGTCGAGTTCCAGGTCGGCCGCACCGGCGCGGTAACGCCCGTGGCACGCCTGAAGCCAGTCAAGGTCGCCGGTGTGACCGTGTCCAACGCCACCCTGCACAACATGGACGAAATCGCCCGCCTGGGCCTGCGCATTGGTGACACGGTGATCATCCGCCGCGCCGGTGACGTGATCCCGCAGGTGATGCAGGTGGTGCTGGAGCGCCGCCCGGAGGATGCCCGCCCGGTGCAGGTGCCGAGCGAGTGCCCGGTGTGCGGCTCGCAGGTCGAGCGTACCCAGCTGGTCAAGCGTAGCAAGGGCAAGGAAACCACCAGCGAGGGCGCGGTGTACCGCTGTGTCGGTCGCCTGGCCTGTGGCGCCCAGCTCAAGCAGGCGATCATCCACTACGTGTCGCGCCGCGCCATGGATATCGACGGCCTGGGCGAGAAGAGCGTCGAGCAGTTGGTGGACGAAGGCCTGATTGGCTCGCCGGCCGACCTGTACAAGCTGGAGTTCGACCAGATCGTCGGCCTGGAAGGCTTTGCCGAAGTGTCCAGCAAGAAGCTGCTGGATGCCATCGAAGCCAGCAAGCGCCCGGTTCTGGCGCGCTTCATCTACGCCCTGGGCATCCCGGACGTAGGCGAGGAGACCGCCAAGGTACTGGCCCGCTCGCTGGGCAGCCTGGCGCGAGTGCAGCAGGCGCTGCCGCAGGTGCTCACCTACCTGCCGGACATCGGCCTGGAGGTGGCCTACGAGATCCACAACTTCTTCCAGGACGAGCACAACCGCAAGGTCATCAAGCAGCTGCTGGACAGCGGCATGCAGCTGCAGGACGAAGGCGAGCTGGCTGCCGAATTCGCCGCCAGCACCACCCTGGCCGGGATGATCGCCAAGCTCGACATCGCCTCGGTTGGTCCGACCGGTGCAGAAAAGCTGGTGGCCAAGCTCGACAGCCTGGACAAGATCATCGCCGCCGACGGTATCGACCTGCGCCAGGCCCTGGCGGCCAAGCAGGCCGAAGCTGTGCGCGAGTTCTTCAAGGATGAAGCCAACCAGAAGCTGGCCCGGGACATCGAGGCACAATTACTGGCGTTCGGCATGCACTGGAGCAGCGAGAAGAAAGTGGCTGAAGGCTTGCCGCTGGCCGGCCAGACCTGGGTGCTGACCGGTACCCTGGAGCGCATGAGCCGCGATATTGCCAAGGAGAAACTGGAAAGTCTGGGGGCCAAGGTAGCGGGTTCGGTTTCCGGCAAGACCCACTGTGTGGTGGCGGGGCCGGGGGCGGGCTCCAAGCTGGCCAAGGCCAGTGAGTTGGGGGTGAAGGTGCTCGATGAAGATGCCTTTGTCACCTTCCTGGGCGAGCAGGGCATCGCTGTCTAGAAGTCCTTGCACGGTCCATGTGGGAGCGGGCGTGCCCGCGAACACGGGCGAAGCCCGTGCCATCCGCCGCGGCGCCTGCTTCGCGGGCGCGCCCGCTCCCACAGGTCCTGCGCTGGTCTTGCTGTCAGCGCTACCCCTGTAGGAGCGGGTTCACCCGCGAATTGGCAGCTCTTGGCCACCCCGGCCGGGACAAGTCATTGAGAAATGATGACTTTTTCTCCTCCAGAGGTTGTATCTGCCCCCAAGACCGGTACAATGGCGCCACTCGCTGCTCAGCGAGCCTTGTAGTGGTGGCCCCATCGGTCCCCCCGCATTGATTACCCGTTAACCTGGTCAGGCCCGGAAGGGAGCAGCCATAGCGGGAACATCGAGTGCCGGGGTGTGGCTGGTGGGGCCGCCTCCATTTCAGGTCCTTGAATTCTCAAGGATTTCTCGCTCGAAAATCTCGAAGTGTGACAGCGTTTAGGTACACCTGAGTGGTGCACCGTAAACGGCAGGTTAGCTCGTCTCAACGAAAAACGGATGACTCAGGCCTCAAGCTATACGAACCTAATCATGGTGGCAGGGTAGCAATAGGTGATCTGAGAACACTTACACTGCAAGCGACGACACCGATGCCTGACAGCAAAGGCATCGGTGTCTCTTGCCTGCTCTGGCAGTCCGCCGGGGTCAACTCATCTCTGGAACGAGGTGACTCATGAACGTCAGGCTTTCAATAGCGTACATGTACTCAGAGAATCGCGGATCTCCATCGTTGAACGCCTTTGCCACTTTTTCTGCGTTCTCAAGACTGTCCCATATTGCTAAATCCGCGAAGATTCGGTCGTCGCTCATAGGGCAGTAGGCGCGGTACTCAATCAAGCCAGGAAAGGTCTTTAATGTTTCACGAAGTCCTGCGCGGAGCACCGGCACTTGCGCAACGCATTCCTGTTTGACCTTGAAAATGGCTAATTCGAGTACATGAGATGAGTGCTGCATAGGGATGACCTTCTGTGTATTAGGGAGTCCCAATGATCAGTGGCTCATACTGACAGCGTAGTGTCAGTAGTGGTGATCGCTTTCCACTGGCTTGCCTGGTGCTTCATATACGCTTGGAGATCAAGGGCAGGATTGTCGGGTGATGGTTGTTGGGCAATAGCGATGGAGGCTATGCGATCGACCCGAAAATCGCGGTAAGCCGCCCTGGCACTACACCAGCTTCCAACCGTCCACTTTCCTCCCCAGTAGAAAAGGCCAAGGGGGAAAATGAGGCGTTGCGAAACCACACCGTCCAGGCTGGTATAAGTTATCTTCAGCGCCTGAGTGTTTTCGATGGCATTTCGAAGGGTTGCCAAATGGCCCCGGGTCGAGGACGGTGTCGTTCCAAGAGCCCTGATTTTTGCCGTGTTGGGGTCAACCTTGTGATGGACTATGGATGCTGAAATTTTGCTCAACAACATCCTTGCAGCAGCACTTAGATCGTTATCGGCGCAAGCGGAAAGCATTTCCATCCCGAGCATCAATGCATCCAGTTCGAGCCTGTTCAGCGTTAAAGGCGGCATCTCAAAATCGGCATCCAAGGCATACCCCACGCCAGCGGTACCATAGATTGGGATTCCACTGAAGGAAAGGTCGTCGATGTATCGATAGATTGAGCGAACGGAAACGCCAATTCGGCTAGCCAGTCGTTCAGCAGAGATTGGCTGATGGACACGAATCAGATTTACCAACTGAAATAAACGATCAGCTTTACGCACTTGGTGTGCTCAACTGAGAGTCCTTTGCAAGCTCAATGGCTGCGTCAATGGCGGCCCGAGCTAGGTGGCTATTCTTCCAGCAAGTCGATCCCACTGCTGCCGACGCCTGAGCCAGGATGTCACCAGCATTCGCTCTGCTGAGCACAATTAGCGAGTCGATGCCCATCTGCTCAAGGCGAGCAATGACGGCCGGCCCTACGCCCTTTAGGGCCAACAAGGCATTATGTTCCTTCAGTGGAAATGGCATCCGTAAACTCCTGTTATCGGCCAATGAAGCAACCGGAGTTTGCCCGACGGCAGATGGCATCTCAATATATGGCTCCATCGCCCTACGCGTAGGCATCAGGAAGGTGGGTTCGGCAAACGCTTACAAACCTCATTGCAGAGGGTTGGCATTGGCCTGACTGCTGCAACTGGCTGATGCGCGTGTTCTGGCGTCCTGCGTTTACCCGACTCGACAATTTCAACTTGGTGAGAGCCCCCCTCACCTCAGGCACATTGGGAAGCTAGGCGAACGAGGTCTTCTGAAAAGAGCCCCCGCTGATAAACGTAGACTTTCCCGCCCGTGTCCCCTTTGAACGTCTCGATCACGTTATCCGCCGCAACAGGGCTGCTCAGAACCACGCGATAGCTTCGGCTCGTATGGGTGACGTTCGGTGATTGCTGATTTTCCTGCAACTTCTGCATGACGCAGGTGGAAAAAGCTTCTGGAGATTTCGCGGTCACCAGCTCCTTTGTCGGCTGGTTAGGCGCGGATGCGCATCCCGCCAGCAGAGTGATAGTGAAGGAGGCAGCAGCAAGAGGCAGAAAACGCATCAGACAGTTCCAGACTTGAGTTCAGCCGCTATTCTCCATTTCATTCAGCTGATAGAAAATAGGCGAAAATCGATGTTACCTATCATTGATCTTGATGAGTAACGGGCGCCTCGCGAGGCTTCAGAATCAGGGGCGTGGCAGGTGTGGCTTCAGGTACCAAGGATAACCCAGCGTCTATTCAATCTACTTAAGCAATGATGTAGACCAGTTTCTGATATTTTTCTTCGATCAAACTCTTCTCTAAGCTGCGCTCAGGCGGTCACGTTCAGCCACGCTACGGATGCGCAGGTGCTGGTATTCGATCTTCGGGCAAAGGACTCGGCACCTTCCAGAAAGCAATCTTTCGGAGGCAGCAAGACTCAGGCATGTGCCCGGCGCCGGTAGGTGCCCTCTGACTGCCATTCCTGCCGCGACCGCTCCGATGCGGTCGGGTGATGATTCAATCTGGCCGCTTCAAGACAACTGTTGAGCCGCCCTGTTTCTTTCCATGCCCCGCCGCCGACAGCTTCATCAGCCGCTGGAATTTCGGGCATGCCAGGTGATCTTCCTCAGGGCACTGCGCCGCATGCCGCAAGCCCTTGCTCATCGCCTGCAAGCGCCTGATCCGTGCATCCAGTTCGTCGGCCTTGGCGATCAGCATCTGCCGGTCGACCTGCAGGTCCACCAGCATCGCCCCCACTTCATCCAGCGAAAACCCCGCAGCCTGGCCCAGGGCGATCAGCGCCAGTCGGTCTGCCACATCGGCTGCGAACTGCCGCCGCTGGCCAGGTCCGGCGAGTGATTTGAGCAGGCCTTTCTTCTCGTAGTAGCGCAGCGTCGAGGCGGGTACGCCTGTGCGTTTGGCAACGTCGGCAATGTCCATTTCGGGCTCTTGACTTGAAGTTGACTTCAACTTCTATGCTGCGCGGCAGAGTGATGACCGTCAATCTTCGAGGGCTTGTTCAATGACGTTTGCTGCGATGTTTTCCGCTGCCTTGCCGATTGGCATTGGCGCCACGGTGATGATGGACCTGTGGGGGCTGCTGTTGAGGCGGCTGGGTGTCGCCACGCTGAACTTCGCCATGGTTGGGCGTTGGGCGGGGCATCTGTTGTACGGGCGTGTGCGGCACCAGGCGATTGCCAAGGCTGAGCCGGTCCGGCATGAGCTGGCGTTGGGGTGGGGGATTCATTACGCCATCGGCGTGCTGTTCGCGATGCTGCTGGTTGTGATCGTGGGCGAGGGTTGGCTACTGGCGCCTACAGTGTTGCCTGCGCTGGTTGTTGGTGTGGGGACCGTCGTGGCGCCGTTGTGCTTCATGCAGCCGGCGATGGGGGCGGGGTTCTTTGCGTCGAGGACGCCGACGCCGGCGCGCAACTGCCTGAAGAGCCTGGCTACGCATTTTGTGTTTGGCGTGGGGTTGTTCTTGAGTGCGGATTTGCTGGCTTTGGTGTGAGGGCCAACGGGTCAAGATTTCTGGACGGTGCTGGGAATGGGCATGCCCGCGCAGAAGGTGACTCGGTGGATGGCACCGGCGTTGCCGGTGTTCGCGGGCTCGCCCGCTCCCACAGTGATCGCGCCGACTTCGAGATTGTTGTGCCTGCCGGTATTCCAGGAAATCAGGGGCGAGCCACAGACATGGTGGTCGGATAGCCCGCCCCACCATGGCGCTGCACAATTCGCTCGACTTCCCCCGACTGCTTCATCCGCACCAGCGCCCGCAACACTTCTTGTGCCGGAATCGCCGGGTCGTTACGCACCATGCACCCCAGGTCCTGTTCCTCCAGCACTGCCAGCGGCTGCAGGCGCTGTTCCGCCGGCAAGCCCTGGTTGAACCACTGCAACGATAACTGGTTGCTTACCGCATGCCGATACCGCCCGGCCTGCAGCTTCTGTAGCACCAGCAACTGGTTGCGGCTGTCTTCACGGTGCAGTCGGCCCTGGTCAAGCAATGGCTGCAGGGTCGAATAGGTGTAGCCCAGCACCGTGCCGATCGCCTGGGGTGGCAGTTGTTGCAGAGATAGCGGGGGGCTGTCGCCCGGGCGGCCGACCAGCAGGTCGCGCTGGTGAATCAGTGGAATGCTCCAGACAAAATTCCTTGGAGGGTCATCGAACCACTGGCTGCTGACATAGCAGCGCACGTCGATATCACCGTGGACCATGGCCTCCTGCAGGCGCAGGCGGGCCATCACATGGTAAACAGGGCGTGCGCCTACCTCTTTGGCTAACGCCTGCGTCAGGTCGTACAGCAGGCCTTCAACCGGCTGGTCACCTTCGATGCGCACCAACGGCATGCTCCAGCTCTCGGCCACGGAAAAGCGCAGCAGCGGCTGTTCGGCCATGCCCTGCGAGGTCCAGAGCAACAGCAAGGCCAGTAATCTTCGCAAGGCTTATCCTCCCTGGACAGCGTACAGTTTCATAGCTTAGCCGAGCTGCGCAGGGTGCAATTTTGCCCCCGCTCCGCTAGCATTAGCGATCTTCCGCTCGATCAGGCTACGATGGTTTTTCGATGAGTTATCAGGTTCTTGCACGTAAATGGCGTCCGCGCTCGTTCCGCGAAATGGTCGGCCAGGCCCATGTGCTCAAGGCCTTGATCAACGCCTTGGACAATCAGCGCCTGCACCATGCCTACCTGTTCACCGGTACCCGGGGCGTGGGCAAGACCACCATTGCGCGTATCATCGCCAAGTGCCTGAACTGCGAAACCGGTATCACCTCCACGCCCTGTGGCACCTGTTCGGTGTGCCGGGAGATCGACGAAGGCCGTTTCGTCGACCTGATCGAGATCGACGCCGCCAGCCGCACCAAGGTCGAGGACACCCGTGAACTGCTCGATAACGTGCAGTACGCCCCGAGCCGTGGGCGCTTCAAGGTCTACCTGATCGACGAAGTGCACATGCTCTCGACTCACTCGTTCAACGCCTTGCTCAAGACGCTGGAAGAGCCTCCACCCTACGTCAAGTTCATCCTTGCCACCACCGACCCGCAGAAACTGCCGGCCACCATCCTGTCGCGCTGCTTGCAGTTCTCGCTGAAGAACATGAGCCCGGAGCGGGTGGTCGAACACCTCAGCCATGTACTGGCCGCCGAGAATGTGCCGTTCGAGCCGGACGCCCTGTGGCTGCTGGGCCGCGCGGCCGATGGCTCGATGCGTGACGCGATGAGCCTGACCGACCAGGCCATCGCCTTTGGCGAAGGCAAGGTGCTGGCCGCCGATGTGCGGGCCATGCTTGGCAGCCTCGACCATGGCCAGGTCTACGGTGTGCTGCAGGCGCTGCTCGAAGGCGATGCCCGGGCCTTGCTGGAGGCCGTGCGCAACCTGGCCGAGCAGGGGCCGGACTGGGCTGGCGTGCTGGCCGAGATGCTCAATGTGCTGCACCGCGTGGCGATTGCCCAGGCGCTGCCGGAAGCGGTGGACAACGGCCAGGGCGACCGTGAGCGAGTGCTGGCGCTGGCCTCGGCACTGCCGGCCGAGGATGTGCAGTTCTATTACCAGATGGGCCTGATCGGCCGCCGTGACCTACCCTTGGCGCCGGACCCGCGTGGCGGTTTCGAAATGGTCCTGCTGCGCATGCTGGCGTTCCGCCCGGCCGACACCGACGATGCGCCGAAGCCGGTACTAAAGCCAGCGGGGATCAGCCAGGCCACAGCTGATCCTGCAACACCGGTGGCAGCGCCGGCGGTTGCCGTGGCGCCGCCGGCTGCTGCTGTCGTGGAGCCTGTTGCACCGGCTGCCACTCCACAAGTGCAGGCGCCCGCACCGGTCGAGCCAGCGCCACAGCCGGTTGTAGAGCCTGAGGTGGCGGCTGAGCCTGCCCCGGTTAGTGAACCTGAGCCAGAACCCGAACCAGAGCCCGTGGCAGAGGCGGTTGACCTGCCATGGGAAGAGCCCGCACCAGCGCCCGCACCGGTAGTGGCCGAGCCTGCGCCGGCTCCTGCACCGCCCCCTGCGCTGGCGCCGGCGCCTGCCGCCCCGGCACACGACGACGAGCCGCCCTTCGACCCGTCCGCCTATGCCGCCGTGGGCATGGACCGCGACGATGAGCCGCCACTGGACGAAGACTATTACGGCGGTGAGAGCGACCCGGTCGGCTTCAGCTACCTGGACGAACTGGCCGAGCACGTCCAGGAAGAAGCACCCAGGCCGGCAGCCGAGCCGCTGCCAGCAGCCAAGCCAGCCACCGGCCTGGCCCTGCAATGGCTGGAATTATTCCCACAGTTGCCTGTGTCCGGGATGACAGGCAACATCGCGGCAAACTGTACGTTGATCGCCGCTGATGGCGACGACTGGTTACTGCACCTGGACCCTGGCCAGGGTGCGCTGTTCAACGCCACCCAGCAGCGGCGCCTGAACGAAGCGCTCAACCAGCACCTGGGGCGCACGCTGAACCTGCGTATCGAACTGATCCTGCCCGAGCAGGAAACCCCGGCCCAGGCAGCGGCGCGCAAGCGTGCCGAGCGCCAGCAGGACGCAGTCAACTCGATCGAACAGGATCCGTTGATCCAGCAGATGATCAAGTTGTTCGGCGCCAAGGTGCGGCAGGATACTATTGAGCCTGTAGAAGCCCTGGTGAATCAGGGCCAGTAACGGATAACCATGCGGCCGGCCCGGTGCCGGGCCGCATCACATGACCCAATCGAGGTATACCCCCATGATGAAAGGTGGCATGGCCGGCCTGATGAAGCAGGCCCAGCAGATGCAGGAAAAGATGCAGAAGATGCAGGAAGAGCTGGCCAACGCCGAAGTCACCGGCCAGTCCGGTGGCGGCCTGGTGAGCGTGGTGATGACCGGTCGTCACGACGTCAAGCGTGTCAGTATCGACCAGAGCCTGATGTCGACTGATGAAGACGACAAGGAAGTGCTGGAAGACCTGATCGCCGCCGCGCTGAACGACGCTGTGCGCAAGGTCGAGCAGAACAGCCAGGACAAGATGGGTAGCATGACCGCTGGCATGCAGCTGCCGCCGGGCTTCAAGATGCCGTTCTAAGGGCATTTGCGTTACCGAAAACCGCCGCTGACAACAGCGGCGGTTTTTTTGTTGGTGAGATTTCAACCCTGGTGCGGTCTGTTTTTTGTGGGAGCGGCCTTGTGTCGCGAAAGGGCTGCGCAGCAGCCCCGGCAATTCACGCTGCGAAGCTGAAATCCCGGGGCCGCTGCGCGCCCCTTTCGCGACGCAAGGCTGCTCCCACAAACAAGGCGGACCGCACAGGTCGCGGGGCCGATTTGACGCCATTGCCCCCCGCTGGGTATAAACCGCCTCTTATTTGTTTGTCAGGCCTTTCCCATGAGCTTCAGCCCTCTCATCCGCCAACTGATCGATGCCCTGCGTATTCTCCCGGGTGTCGGCCAGAAAACCGCCCAGCGCATGGCCCTGCAACTGCTCGAGCGTGACCGCAGTGGCGGCCTGCGCCTGGCCCAGGCCTTGACCCAGGCCATGGAAGGAGTTGGGCATTGCCGTCAGTGCCGCACCCTGACCGAGCAGGAGCTGTGCCCGCAATGCGCCGACACGCGCCGTGACGATACCCAGTTGTGTGTGGTCGAAGGGCCGACCGACGTGTATGCGGTGGAGCAGACCGGCTACCGTGGCCGCTACTTCGTGCTCAAGGGCCATTTGTCACCGCTGGATGGCCTGGGGCCGGAGGCGATCGGGATTCCGCAGCTGATGGCGCGGATCGAGGAACAGGGCACCTTCACCGAGGTGATCCTGGCGACCAACCCGACGGTGGAAGGGGAGGCGACGGCGCATTACATTGCCCAGTTGCTGAGCGAGAAGGGCCTGGTGGCGTCGCGGATTGCCCATGGCGTACCGCTGGGCGGCGAGCTGGAGCTGGTGGATGGTGGGACCTTGGCCCATGCCTTTGCGGGGCGGCGACCGATTTCGCTCTGATTCAGAATTGCCGGGGCTGCAAAGCAGCCCCAAAATCAAACTCAGTACTCGCTGAGCGAAAACTCGGTCAGGCAGAAGGTCGGCACACCCGCCGCCTGCAAACGGCGCGAGCCGTCCAGTTCTGGCAGATCGATGATCGCCGCCGCCTCGAACACCTGCGCCCCGGTCCGACGCACCAGGTTGGCCGCTGCCAGCAGCGTACCGCCAGTAGCAATCAAATCATCGAAGATCAACACCGAATCCCCTTCGCACAGGCTGTCGGCATGCACTTCCAGGAAGGCTTCGCCGTACTCGGTCTGGTAACCCTCGCTCAGCACGTCGGCCGGCAGCTTGCCCTGTTTGCGGAACAGGATCAGTGGCTTGTTCAGCTGGTGGGCGATGATCGAGCCAATCAGAAAGCCCCGCGCATCCATGGCACCGATGTGGCTGAACTCGGCTTCGACATAGCGCTCGATGAACTGGTCGGCCACATAGCGCAGCCCGCGCGGCGACTGGAACAGCGGGGTGATGTCGCGGAAGATCACGCCGGGTTTGGGGAAGTCCACTACCGGGCGGATCAGGGCTTTGAGGTCGAAGGCGTCGCTGTGCATTGTTGCGGGTATCCTGGAAAAACGAATGCCCAAGTATACCCGCTAAACGCCGGCTTCAGGCCTCGATTGCACCACCGGCCAGCGCGCATAGCTGGATCGGGTCGAGGATGTGCACTTCCTTGCCTTCGGCACGGATCAGGCCGTTCTGCTGGAAGCGGGTGAACACCCGCGACACGGTTTCCACCGCCAGGCCCAGGTAGTTGCCGATTTCGTTGCGCGACATGCTCAGGCGGAACTGGTTGGCCGAATAGCCGCGGGCGCGGAAGCGCGCCGACAGGTTGACCAGGAAAGTGGCAATACGCTCGTCGGCGGTCTTTTTCGACAGCAGCAGCATCATTTGCTGGTCGTCGCGGATTTCCCGGCTCATTACCCGCATCAGCTGGCGGCGAAGCTGCGGCAGTTGCACCGACAGCTCGTCGAGGCGCTCGAACGGAATTTCGCACACCGAGGTGGTTTCCTGGGCCTGGGCCGATACCGGGTAAGCCTCGGTATCCATGCCCGACAGGCCGACCAGCTCGCTGGGCAGGTGGAAGCCGGTAATCTGTTCTTCGCCGCTGTCGCTGAGGCTGAAGGTTTTCAGGGCGCCGGAACGTACCGCGTAGACCGAGCCGAAATTGTCACCCTGGCGGAACAGGAACTCGCCTTTTTTCAGCGGCCGCCCACGCTTGACGATTTCGTCCAGTGCATCCATGTCTTCCAGGTTCAGTGACAGAGGCAGGCACAGGGGGGCCAGGCTGCAGTCCTTGCAATGGGCCTGGTTGTGTGGGCGCAGTTTGACTGGCTCGGACATTTTCATTCGATCCTTGTGGGAAAGCACACATAAGACGTAAGGGTAACTCACGGCGTAGGTTGTAGGCCAGCGTGCGCTGCTGTGGTGCGAGCTGGACTGGCCGCGGCGGGTGCGCGCCGGGGCCTTCGCTGTGCCCATGGTGTGCCTGGCAAGGAAACTTGTCCATGCGGTTGAACGACTCGGTTTCAGATCACCCGCGAAAAGCGCTGGCGGTTGTGCATTGCCAGGTAGGCGTCGAACACCATGCACACCGAGCGCGCCAGCAGGCGGCCGGCCGGCAGGATGCGGATGCCCTTGTCGTCCAGGCGGATCAGGCCGTCGCGCTGCAAGGTCAGCAGTTCCGGCCAGAGGTCGTTGAAGTAGCCGCGAAAATCGATGGTGAAGGCCTGTTCGATCGGCTCGAAATCCAGCTCGAAATGGCAGATCAGCTGCTGGATCACCGCGCGGCGTATGCGGTCGTCGTGGTTGCACAGCAGGCCGCGCTGGGTGGCCAGCTGGGCGTTGGACAAGCTGTCCTGATAGGTGTTGAGGTCGCTGCTGTTCTGGCAGTACAAGTCACCGATCTGGCTGATGGCCGACACGCCCAGGCCGATCAGGTCGCAGTGCCCATGGGTGGTGTAGCCCTGGAAGTTGCGCTGCAGGGTGCCTTCCTCCTGGGCGATGGCCAGCTCGTCGTCGGGCAGGGCGAAGTGGTCCATGCCGATGTAGCGGTAGCCGGCTGCGGTCAGTTGGTCGATGGTGGCGTGCAGCATCTCCAGCTTGGCGGCCGCGCTGGGCAGGTCATTGCTGTCGATGCGCCGTTGCGGCATGAAACGCTCGGGCAGGTGGGCGTAGTTGAACACAGACAGGCGGTCGGGTTGCAGGCGGATCACTTCTTCGACGGTGCGGGCAAAGCCTTCCGGAGTTTGCTTGGGCAGGCCGTAGATCAGGTCGAGGTTGATCGAGCGGAACTGCAGGGTGCGCGCGGCTTCGATCAGGGTGCGGGTCTGCTCCAGGCTCTGCAGGCGGTTGACCGCGCGCTGCACGGCCGGGTCGAGGTCCTGCACGCCCAGGCTGACGCGGTTGAAGCCCAGCTCGCGGAGCAGGCCCATGGTCGACCAGTCGGCCTCGCGCGGGTCGATCTCGATGCCGTAGTCGCCGGAATCGTCGTCCAGCAGATGGAAGTGCTGGCGCAGGGTGGCCATCAGCTGACGCAGTTCCACATGGCTGAGGAAGGTCGGTGTGCCGCCGCCGAAATGCAGCTGTTCAACACGTTGTTTAGGGGCGAGGTGGCAGGCGATCAGCTGGATTTCCTGCTCCAGGCGCTGCAGGTAGGGCGCGGCGCGGCCGCGGTCCTTGGTGATGACCTTGTTGCAGGCGCAGTAGTAGCAGATGTTGGCGCAGAACGGCACGTGCACGTACAGCGACAGCGGGCGCACGGCCCGACGGCTCTCGCGCAGGGCGTGGAGCAGGTCGAACGAGCCCACTTCGCTGTGCAGTTGCACGGCGGTCGGGTAAGAGGTGTAGCGTGGTCCGGCCAGGTCGTAGCGGCGGATCAGGTCGGTATCCCAACGTAGGTCGTCGAGCATGAGGGCGGTCCCCGGAAAGAGCAGCAGTGCCCCGGAGTCTATGGCCGTCTGTAGGAATCTGTGTTGATTTGTATCAAGGGCATTGGGGCTGCTCTGCAGCCCTTCGTGGGCTTGCCCGCGAAGGGTCGCAAAGCGGCCCCGATCAATGCCCCATCAACCAATGCTGGTGCGGTCCAGGCATGGTCCAGATACCAAACAGCATCACCAGCACCCCGCCAGCCACCCGCACACTGCGTCTTTTCAACAAAATGTTTACCCGCTCCGCGGCTAATCCGGTAGCCAGCAGCACCGGCCAGGTCCCTACGCCGAACGCCAGCATCAGCGCCGCGCTGTACCCGGCATTGCCTTGGCTGGCTGCCCACAGCAAGGTGCTGTACACCAGGCCGCATGGCAGCCAGCCCCACAGCGACCCCAGCAGCAACGCGCGGGGCAGGCTGGACACTGGCAGCAAGCGCGACGCCACTGGCTGGATATGCCGCCACAACCCCCGGCCCAGCGCCTCGATGCGGGTCAGCCCGCTCCACCAGCCGGCCAGGTACAGCCCCATGGCGATCAACAGCAGCGCCGCCACCACCCGCAGTGCCAGCGCCGCCGGGCTGCTGGCCACGGCCCAGCCGGCCAGGCCCAGCAGCAGGCCGGCACAGGCATAACTGAGAATGCGCCCAAGGTTGTAAGCCAGCAGCAGGCGCAAACGCCGGCCACGCTGTTCGGGTGGGATGGCAAGGGTCAGCGCGCCCATCAGGCCGCCGCACATGCCCAGGCAGTGGCCGCCGCCGAGCAGGCCGAGGATCATCGCCGAGCCCAGCAGGGGCAGCAGGTCAGGCACGGGGTGGGGGTTCCTTGTCGGTGTCGGCCTGGCTGTCGTCAGGCTTCACCGCCGCCTGGTGGCGCGGGTCCTGGTCGTCGAACAGGATGCTGTGGGCCGGGCTTTCCAGGTCGTCGTACTGGCCACTGTCCACCGCCCAGAAGAAGATGTACACGGCCACGCCGACCAGCAGCAGGGCTGCGGGGATCATGACGTAGAGGGCGGGCATGGTGACTTCCTCCCAGGCAGGGGCGCTTCATTCGTTGGCAAGCCCGATGCCAAGGGCAGGCGGGTCAGGCGCAGGGCGTTGAGCACCACGATCAGTGAACTGACCGACATGCCGATGGCTGCCCATACCGGGGTGATCCAGCCGAGCGCGGCAAACGGCAACATCAGGCCATTATACAGGGTCGCCCACAGCAGGTTCTCGAGGATGTTGCGGCGGGTGCGGCGGGCCAGTTCGAAGGCCTGTACCAGCGCCTGCAGGCGGTTGGACAGCAGCACGGCGTCGGCGCTGGTCTTGGCCAGGTCGGTGGCGCTGCCCATGGCGATGCTGATGTCGGCGGCGGCCAGCACCGGCACGTCGTTGACCCCGTCGCCCAGCATCAGCACCTTGTGCCCGGCTGCCTGCAACGCCTTCAGCCGGTCCAGTTTGTCGTCCGGGCGCAGGCCGCCGATGGCCTGGTCGATGCCCAGCTGTGCGGCCACTTCGGCAACCATCGGCGAGCTGTCGCCGGACAGCAGCAGCGTGCGCCAGCCACGGGCCTTGCAGGCTGCCAGCAGGGCAGGGGCATCGTCGCGCAGGCGGTCGTCCAGGCCAAACCAGGCCAGCGGGCCCTGGCGGTCGCCCAGCAGCAGCCACTGTCCGCGTGGCTCCGGCACACTGGGGATTTCCGCGCCGCTCAGGGCACAGACGAAGGTGGCCTGGCCAATGCGCAGTTGCTGGCCTTCGACCAGCCCTTCCAGGCCCAGGCCAGGTACGCTCTGCACATCGTCAGCAGGCGTGGCGGTGCGGCCGAAGGCACGGGCGATGGGGTGTTCGGAGCGGTTTTCCAGCGCCGCGGCCAAGGCCAGGCAGCGGTCGGCGGGCAGGCTGCCGAGCGGGCGGATGCTGCGCAAGGTCAGGCGGCCTTCGGTCAGGGTGCCGGTCTTGTCGAAAATCACCGTGTCGATCTGGTTCAGGCCTTCCAGCACATGGCCGCGGGTCACCAGCAGGCCGAGCTTGTGCAAGGTGCCGGTGGCAGCAGTAAGCGCCGTTGGCGTGGCCAGGGACAGCGCGCAAGGGCAGGTCGCTACCAGCATGGCCAGTACGATCCAGAACGCCCGCGCCGGGTCCAGGTGCCACCACCACAGGCCGATGGCTGCGGCGGCCAGCAGCGAGAACAGCAGGAACCACTGCGAGGCCCGGTCGGCGATTTCGGCCAGGCGTGGTTTCTCGGTCTGGGCGCGTTCCAGCAGGCGGACAATGGCCGACAACCGCGAGTCGTGGCCGAGGGCTTCCACTTCCACGTTCAGGGTGCTTTCGACATTCAGGGTGCCGCCGGTAACCCGCTCGCCGACTCGGCGTGGTTGCGGCAGGTATTCACCGGTCAGCAGCGATTCATCGACGCTGGAGCGGCCTTCGACGATGCGCCCGTCGGCGGGGATTACTGCGCCTGGCAGCACCTGTACCGTGTCACCGCACTGCAGTTCGCTGAGCAGAATGCGCTCGCTGCGGCCGTGGGAGTCCAGGCGCAGGCACGAGGCCGGCAGCAGGTTGACCAGCTGCGCAGTGGCCGCGGCGGTGCGTTCGCGGGCGCGGCGCTCCAGGTAGCGGCCAGTGAGCAGGAACAGCGCAAACATGCCCACGGTGTCGAAATACAGCTCGCCGCTGCCGGTGATGGCGGTCCAGATGCCCGCGCCGAAGGCCAGGCCAATGGCCAGCGACACCGAAACGTCCATGGTCAGGTGGCGGGTGCGCAGGTCGCGTGCCGCGCCCTTGAAGAACGGTGCGCAGCTGTAGAACACGATGGGGATGGTGAGGAACAGCGCCACCCAGCGCAGGATGGTGTGCAGTTCGGGCGACAGGTCGATGTTGAATTCCGGCCAGGTGGCCATGGTTGCCATCATCGCCTGAAACCACAGCAGCCCGGCCACGCCCAGGCGGCGCAGGGCGCTGCGGTTCTCGCGGGCCAGTTGCTCGGTGGCCTGGTCGGGCTGGTAGGGGTGGGCGGCGTAGCCGATCTGGCGCAGCTCGGCGAGCAGGCGCGAGAGTGGCAGTAGCTTGTCATCCCAGTTCAGCAACAGGCGGTGGTTGGACAGGTTCAGGCGTGCTTCGGCAACACCGGGCAGGTTGCGCAGGTGCTTTTCGATCAGCCAGCCGCAGGCGGCGCAGCTGATGCCTTCGACCAGCAGGGTAGCTTCGGCCAGATCGCCGGCATGGCGCACGAAGGTTTGCTGTACGTCGCTGCGGTCGTAGAGGGCCAGTTCGTCCTGTAGCTGATTGGGCAGGGCCTCGGGGTTGGCGCTGTTGTCGCTGCGGTGCTGGTAGTAGTGCTCCAGGCCACCGGCAACGATCGATTCGGCCACCGCCTGGCAGCCGGGGCAGCAGAACTGCCGGGGCTCACCAAGGACCACAGCGGTGAAGCGGCTGCCAGCGGGGACGGGCAGGGCGCAGTGGTAGCAGGGGGTGGGCTGGGTCATCACATCATTTGCCTTACACAAATCGGCTGGTTGGGCACGGTGCCTGTGGGAGCGGGTTCACCCGCGAAAGCGTCAGATCCGGCGATGATGCTTTCAGGTCTGACGCCTTCGCGGGTAAACCCGCTCCCACAAGGAGCGGCGGAGGTGCGTTTATCGGTGCTCGGCCCCCTGGAGCGCTTCATCACCCAGCTGCAAGGTCACACCATGCTCCACCTTTTCTTCCTCGAACAAGCGCCACACCTGGCCACCTTCGCTACCCAGCAGCTCAACGAAACGGCGCCCGTCGACCTTGTCCTCCAGTTGCCCCACATAGCGCCCTGCCTCGACCCTGCTCAGCAGCACCTTGCGGTCTTTCTCCGGCTGGGTCGGCGAAATCAGGTTCAGCTCCAGGCTCTGCGGGTCGCTGTTGCCGGCCAGGCGCACGTCCACTTCGCCGGTCAGCTCGTCCAGGTGCACGCCGGCCTTCAGGCCCAGGTTCTGTGCCAGCAGTTCTCGGTCCAGCGAGCGGTTGATGCCCTTGCCGGCCTCGTAGTAATTGTCGTTCACCAGGTTGTCCGGGTTGTGCACGGCGATGCTGACCATGGTCAGGCTCAGGCACACCGAGGTGGCGAGGATACCGATGATGATCCAGGGCCAGAGGTGCTTGTACCAGGGGCTGGCGGCGGTGGCAGGCATTGGTGGTTATCTCTCTTAGCGGATCTGTGGGCCGATGAAACGGCTCTTGGCTTCAACCTGGGCGTCGCTGTCATCGGCGCTCTTGAGGATGAAGGTGATTTCGTTGGTGGTCGACGGCAGTTTCTCGGGCGCGACCGACAGTTGCACCGGCAGGCTGACGATATCACCAGCGTCCACGCGGATCTCGCGCTGGCCTTCAAGCTTCAGGTCCGGCAGGCCAGTGGCGTCCAGCACGTAGACGTGGTCACGCTGGTCCTTGTTCATCACCTTCAGGCTGTACACGTTCTCGATCCGCCCCTGGGCGTTCTCGCGGTACAGCACACGGTCCTTGCTGACGTCGAAACCGACCAGCGAACGGGTGGCGAAGGCGGTGGCCAGGCCGACCATCATCACCAGCAGTACCACGGCGTAACCGATCAGCCGCGGGCGCAGCAGGTGGGTCTTCTGCCCGGACAGGTTGTGTTCGGTGGTGTAGCTGATCAGCCCTTTGGGGTAGTTCATCTTGTCCATGATGTTGTCACAGGCGTCGATGCACGCGGCGCAGCCGATGCACTCGATCTGCAGGCCGTCACGGATGTCGATGCCGGTGGGGCAGACCTGCACGCACATGGTGCAGTCGATGCAGTCGCCCAGGCCCGCAGCCTTGTAGTCCAGGTCCTTTTTGCGCGGGCCGCGGGTTTCGCCACGGCGCGGGTCGTAGGAAACGATCAGCGTGTCCTTGTCGAACATCACGCTCTGGAAGCGCGCGTAGGGGCACATGTACACGCACACCTGCTCGCGCAGCCAGCCGGCGTTGCCGTAGGTGGCGAGGGTGAAGAAGCCGACCCAGAAGTAGGCCCAGCCGTCGGCCTGACCGGTAAAGAATTCGGTGGCCAGTTCACGGATCGGCGAGAAATAGCCGACGAAGGTCATGCCGGTGACGAAACCGATCAGCAGCCACAGGCTGTGCTTGGCGAACTTGCGCAGGAACTTGTTGCCGCTCATGGGGGCTTTGTCGAGCTTCATGCGCTGGTTGCGGTCGCCCTCGGTGACCTTTTCGCACCACATGAAAATCCATGTCCACACGCTTTGCGGGCAGGTGTAGCCGCACCACACCCGGCCGGCGAACACGGTGATGAAGAACAGGCCGAAGGCAGCAACGATGAGGATGCCTGAAAGCAGAATGAAGTCTTGCGGCCAGATGGTGGCGCCGAAGATGTAGAACTTGCGCTCGGGCAGGTTCCACCACACGGCCTGGTGGCCGCCCCAGTTCAGCCACACGGTGCCGAAGTACAGCAGGAACAGCACTGCCCCGCCGACCATGCGCAGGCGTCGGAACAGGCCGGTGAAGGCACGGGTGTAGATCTTTTCCCGGGAGGCGTAGAGGTCGACGGAATCCTTCCCTTTGTTGGCAGGCGGGGTGACGTCATGTACCGGAATTTGCTTGCTCATCATCAAGTCCCACGGCAGTGGAGAAACGCCGCAGCCAGTGCGTGCCGGCCGCAGTCTCGCGCAATCTGCTAGCGCTCTGCGGCCCATGATACGCCGCTGATGGCGGTATGGGGCTGCACTGCGACCTTTAGTCGCGTTGGGTTCGTGGCACGAATCGTGTTATGGCAGGTGTCAATTGATCCAGGTCATGGAGCCTGCAACAAATGTGTTTTCAGTACCGGCCTCTTCGCGGGTGAACCCGCTCCCACAGGTACCGCACAGATTCTGACGCGAGCGCAGTGCCTGTGGGAGCGGGTTTACCCGCGAAGAGGCCGGGCCTGTTTACTCAGCCTTGGCCGGCTCCGCCTGATGCGACAGGCTGTACACATAAGCCGCCAGCAAGTGCACCTTGTCATTCCCCTGCAACTGCTCCTGGGCCGGCATCTGCCCCTGGCGGCCATAGCGGATGGTCTGCTGCAGTTGCGCAAAGCTCGAACCGTAGATGAACGCCTGCGGATGGGTCAGGTTTGGCGCGCCCATGGCCGGCGTACCCTTGCCCTCGGGCCCGTGGCAGGCCACGCAGTTGGCGGCGAAGATCTTCTGCCCGTTCTCGGCATCGGCTTTCACGCCTTCTGGCAGGGTACGGCCATCGAGCTTGCTGACCACGAACGCGGCCACGTCGGCCACGCCCTGGTCACCGATCACCTCGGCCCAGGCCGGCATCACGCCGTGGCGGCCGCCCATGATGGTGGTCTTGATGGTGTCCGGCTCGCCGCCCCAGCGCCAGTCGTTGTCGGTGAGGTTAGGGAAGCCGAAGGCACCCTTGGCGTCGGAGCCGTGGCACACCGAGCAGTTGGAAGCGAACAGCCGCGCGCCCATCTTCAGGGCCTGCGGGTCCTTGGCCACCTCAGTGATGGGCATGGCCGCGAACTTGGCGAAGATCGGCCCGAAGCGGGCGTCGGCCTTGGCCATTTCCTTTTCCCACTCGTGCACGCCAGTCCAGCCCGGCTGGCCGTTGGAGAACTCGGTCTGCTTGTCGTTATCCAGGTACGAGTAGCCCGGCAGGATGCCTTTCCAGTTGCCCAGGCCCGGGTACAGCACCAGGTAGCCGAGGGCGAAGACGATGGTGCCGACGAACAGCCAGAACCACCATTTCGGCAGCGGGTTGTCGTACTCCTCGATGCCATCGAAGGCATGCCCGACGGTTTCGTCGGTGACCTCTTCGCGCTGGCCCTTGCGGGTCGACAGCAGCAGCCAGGTCAACGAGAAGATGGTGCCCAGGGTCAGGACGGTAACGTACAGACTCCAGAAGGTTGTCATTGTTTTTTGCTCCCAGAAGCTTTTGCGTGCTCTTGCTCGACGTGGCGGCAGGCCTCGGGGTCATCCGCGAAGGGCAGTTGGGTGGCTTCGTCGAAGTCCTTTTTACGCCGTGGGTTGAACACCCACAGCGCCAGGCCCACGAAAGCCACCATCACCACGACGGTGCCCAGGCCGCGAATCATCCCGATATCCATCAGCGTCACCGTTTGCTCTTGATGATGGTGCCAAGACCCTGCAGGTACGCGACGATGGCGTCCATTTCGGTCTTGCCCTTGACCGCGTCGCGGGCCCCGGCGATGTCGGCGTCGGTGTACGGCACGCCGAGGGTGCGCAGTACTTCCATCTTCTTCGCGGTGTCCTTGCCGTCGAGCTTGTGCTCGACCAGCCATGGGTACGACGGCATCTTCGATTCCGGTACCACGTTGCGCGGGTTGTACAGGTGTGCACGGTGCCAGTCATCGGAGTAGCGGCCACCGACCCGGGCCAGGTCCGGCCCGGTGCGCTTGGAGCCCCACAGGAACGGGTGGTCCCACACGCTTTCACCGGCCACCGAGTAGTGGCCATAGCGCTCGGTTTCGGCGCGGAACGGGCGGACCATCTGCGAGTGGCAGCCCACGCAGCCTTCGCGGATGTAGATATCGCGGCCTTCCAGTTCCAGCGCGGTGCGCGGCTTCATGCCTTCCACGGGTTTGTTGGTGACGTCCTGGAAAAACAGCGGGACGATCTGGGTCAGGCCACCGACGCTCACGGCGATGACCATGAAGAAGGCCAGCAGGCCTATGTTCTTCTCGACGGCTTCATGCTTCATCAGTGCGCTCCCACGACGACGATCTTGGCGGCTTCCTCAGCCTGTGCCGGGTTGGCGGCACGTACGGTACGGAACACGTTGTAGGCCATCAGCAGCATGCCGGTGGCGAAGAACGCACCGCCCAGGGCGCGGACGATATAGCCAGGGTGGCTTGCCTGCAGGGCTTCGACGAAGGAGTAGGTGAGGGTGCCGTCATCGTTGATGGCGCGCCACATCAGGCCTTGGGTGATGCCGTTTACCCACATCGAGGCGATGTACAGCACAGTGCCGATGGTGGCCAGCCAGAAGTGCGCGTTGATCAGGCCGATGCTGTGCATCTGCTCGCGACCGTAGAGTTTCGGGATCATGTGGTACACGGCGCCGATCGAGATCATCGCCACCCAGCCGAGGGCGCCGGCGTGGACGTGGCCGATGGTCCAGTCGGTGTAGTGCGACAGCGAGTTCACGGTCTTGATGGCCATCATCGGGCCTTCGAAGGTGGACATGCCGTAGAACGCCAGCGACACCACCAGGAAGCGCAGGATCGGGTCGGTGCGCAGTTTGTGCCAGGCACCGGACAGGGTCATCATGCCGTTGATCATGCCCCCCCAGCTGGGTGCCAGCAGGATGATCGACATCACCATGCCCAGCGACTGTGCCCAGTCAGGCAGGGCGGTGTAGTGCAGGTGGTGCGGGCCGGCCCAGATGTACAGGGTGATCAGTGCCCAGAAGTGCACGATCGACAGGCGATACGAGTAGATCGGGCGTTCGGCCTGCTTGGGTACGAAGTAGTACATCATCCCCAGGAAGCCGGTGGTGAGGAAGAAGCCCACGGCGTTGTGGCCGTACCACCACTGGATCATCGCGTCGGTAGCGCCGGAGTAGGCCGAGTACGACTTGAACAGGCTTACCGGCAGCGAGATGTGGTTGACGATGTGCAGCATCGCGGTAACCACGATGAAGGCGCCGTAGAACCAGTTGCCGACATAGATGTGCTTGGTCTTGCGCTTGACGATGGTGCCGAAGAACACCAGCCCGTAGGTGACCCAGACGATGGCCAGCAGGATCGCCAGCGGCCACTCGAGCTCGGCGTATTCCTTGGTGGTGGTGTAGCCCATCGGCAGGGTGATCAGCGCGCCGACGATCACCGCCTGCCAACCCCAGAAGGTGAAGGCGGCCATGCTGTCGGAGATCAGCCGGGTCTGACAGGTGCGCTGCACCACGTAGTAGCTGGTGCCGAACAGCGCACAGCCCCCGAAGGCGAAGATCACCAGGTTGGTGTGCAGCGGGCGCAGGCGGCCGAAGCTGGTCCAGGGCAGGTCCAGGTTCAGTTGCGGCCATACCAGCTGCGAGGCGATGAAGACGCCGAGGCCCATGCCAAGGATCCCCCAGACCACCGTCATGATGGCGAACTGGCGGACGACCTTATAGTTATAAGCAGTCGGACTGATTGCTGTGCTCATTGCTAAGGTTCCACGGTTTTGATGTTCTTGTTGGTCGAAAAATCGGCGCCAGTATTGATAACCACTGGGGTTACCGCAACGCAACTTTGGTACGCCGACCCGTGCCCGAGCCCGTTCACTGATGTCCCGCAGTAATCGGGTTCTGGCGATTGTACACAAATAAATATTTGTAATGTGTACCGTTTTTCGTCTTTTTCTGATCGATCGGTCAAGCTTTTTATCGGGACGGCAACAGGCTACGCGCCGCGTCTGCTTCGGACCTTTCGGAGCGAGGCCCACTGAGGCAACAAGCTTAGTTCTGTTCGGAGGGGGTGCAAGGAGGGGTAGAGCAGGGAGAGGGGCTGCTTTGCAGCCCTTCGCGGGCTTGCCCGCTCCCACAGGTTCACCACAATACTTGAAATCTGTGGTTGACCTGTGGGAGCGGGCGAGTCGGGACGCCGAACCGCCGCGAATGGGTGTTACTTGGCTGTCAGGTCTGGCGAAGCTTGATCCTGCGACAGGCTATACACATACGCCGCCAGCAGGTGCACCTTGTCGTTGCCCTGGATCTCGGCCTGCGCCGGCATCTGCCCCTGGCGACCATAGCGGATGGTCTGTTGCAACTGGGCAAAGCTCGAACCGTAGATGAACGCCTGCGGGTGGGTCAGGTCTGGCGCACCCATGGCCGGAGTGCCCTTGCCTTCAGGCCCGTGGCAGGCCACGCAGTTGCCGGCGAAGATCTCCTTGCCCTTGGCCGGGTCGGCCTTGACCCCTTCCGGCAGGGTGCGGCCAGCGAGGTCGGTGAGCACGAACGCGGCCACATCCGCCACGCCCTGCTCGCCGATCACTTCGGCCCAGGCCGGCATCACGCCGTGGCGGCCGTTCATGATGGAAGCCTTGATGGTTTCCGCCTCGCCGCCCCAGCGCCAGTCCTTGTCGGTGAGGTTGGGGAAGCCGTAGGCACCCTTGGCGTCCGAGCCGTGGCATACCGAGCAGTTGGAGGCAAACAGGCGGCTGCCCATTTTCAGCGCCTGCGGGTCCTTTGCCACTTCTTCCACGGGCATGGCAGCATACTTGGCGAAGATCGGGCCGAATTTTGCGTCGGCCTTGTCCATTTCCTTCTGCCATTCGTTGGCGCCGGTCCAGCCGTTTTCATAGCCTGGCAGGATGCCCTTCCAGTTGCCCAGGCCCGGGTAGAGGATCAGGTAGCCGACCGAGAACACCAGGGTGCCGACGAACAGCCAGAACCACCACTTGGGCAGCGGGTTGTCGTATTCCTCGATGCCGTCGAAGCTGTGGCCCATGGTCTGGTCGGTGGTGTTGCTCTGGCCCTTGCGGGTGGCGAGCAACAGCCAGGTCAGGCCAATCAGGCTACCGATGGTCAGTACGCAGATGTACGTACTCCAGAAGGTGGTCATTGCCCGTTACTCCTTTTTGCAGCAGGTTCCTGTCCGGCAGAGGGCAGGCGGTCGTCGACGAAGGGCAGCAGGCGCGCTTCGGCGAAATCATGGTCGCGGCGGCGGTTGAATACCCACAGGGTGAGGCCGATGAAGGCGATCATCACCACCAGGGTACCCAGGCCGCGGATCATGCCGATGTCCATTTCCATCGCACTCACCTCTTGTTCTTGATCGCGGTGCCGAGCACCTGCAGGTAGGCCACCAGGGCGTCCATCTCGGTCTTGCCCTTGACCGCGTCGCGGGCCCCGGCGATGTCGGCGTCGGTGTAGGGCACGCCCAGGCTGCGCAGGGTGCGCATCTTGGTGTCGGTGTAGCTATTGTCGACCTGCTGGGCGACCAGCCACGGGTACGACGGCATCTTCGACTCCGGGACCACGTTGCGCGGGTTGTACAGGTGCGCACGGTGCCAGTCGTCCGAGTAACGGCCACCGACCCGGGCCAGGTCCGGCCCGGTGCGCTTGGAACCCCACAGGAACGGGTGGTCCCACACGCTTTCACCGGCCACCGAGTAGTGGCCATAGCGCTCGGTTTCGGCGCGGAACGGGCGGATCATCTGCGAGTGGCAGCCTACGCAGCCTTCGCGGATGTAGATGTCGCGGCCTTCCAGTTGCAGTGCGGTGTAGGGCTTCATGCCTTCCACCGGTTTGTTGGTGACGTCCTGGAAGAACAGCGGGACGATCTGGGTCAGGCCGCCGATACTGACGGCAAACACCATCAGCAGGGCCAGCAGGCCGACGTTTTTCTCGATGACTTCATGTTTCATCAGGCAGGTCTCCTCAAGCCAGCTGGGCGTTCGCAGGGGCGACATCGAGCGCCGGCGAACGCACGGTGCGCCATGTGTTCCAGGCCATCAGGAACATGCCGCTGAGGAAGATCGCACCACCGACGAAGCGCACGATGAAGCCTGGGTGGCTGGCCACCAGGGTTTCCACGAACGAGTAGGTGAGCGTGCCGTCACTGTTGACCGCGCGCCACATCAGGCCCTGGGCGATACCGTTGACCCACATCGAGGCGATGTACAGCACGGTGCCGATGGTGGCCAGCCAGAAGTGCGCGTTGATCAGGCCGATGCTGTACATGCGCTCTTTGCCGAACACTTTCGGGATGGTGTGGTACAGCGCGCCGATCGAGATCATCGCCACCCAGCCGAGGGCGCCGGCGTGCACGTGGCCGATGGTCCAGTCGGTGTAGTGGGACAGGGCGTTGACCGTCTTGATGGCCATCATCGGGCCTTCGAAGGTGGACATGCCGTAGAACGCCAGCGACACCACCAGGAAACGCAGGATCGGGTCGCTGCGCAGTTTGTGCCAGGCACCGGACAGGGTCATCATGCCGTTGATCATGCCGCCCCAGCTGGGTGCCAGCAGGATCAGCGACATCACCATGCCCAGCGACTGGGCCCAGTCAGGCAGGGCGGTGTAGTGCAGGTGGTGCGGACCGGCCCAGATGTACAGGGTGATCAGCGCCCAGAAGTGCACGATCGACAGGCGATAGGAATAAACCGGGCGTTCGGCCTGCTTGGGCACGTAGTAGTACATCATCCCCAGGAAGCCCGCGGTCAGGAAGAAGCCCACCGCGTTGTGGCCATACCACCACTGCACCATGGCATCGGTAGCGCCGGCATAGACCGAGTAGGACTTGGTCAGGCTGACCGGCAGTTCCAGGTTGTTGACGACGTGCAGCATCGCCACGGTGAGGATGAAGGCGCCGAAGAACCAGTTACCGACATAGATGTGCTTGGTGTTGCGTTTCATCAGCGTGCCGAAGAACACGATGGCGTAGCTCACCCAGACGATGGTGATCAGGATGTCGATCGGCCATTCCAGTTCGGCGTATTCCTTGGAGCTGGTGTAGCCCAGCGGCAGGCTGATGGCCGCCAGCAGGATCACCAGTTGCCAGCCCCAGAAGGTGAACGCGGCCAGGCCTGGTGCAAACAGGGTGGTCTGGCAGGTGCGTTGCACCGAATAATAGGAGGTGGCGAACAGCGCACAGCCGCCAAAGGCGAAGATCACCGCATTGGTATGCAGGGGACGCAGGCGGCCGAAGCTGGTCCAGGGGAGGTCGAAGTTGAGGGAAGGCCAGGCGAGCTGGGCGGCGATGAAGACGCCGAGCCCCATCCCGACGATTCCCCACACCACCGTCATGATGGCGAATTGGCGGACCACCTTGTAGTTATAGGCGGTACTGCTGGTTGTGTTCATGTATGGGTTCCCATCCACGGTTATTTGGCAGGCTTTACAGCGAGGCAAGCATGATTAATGGGCAAAGTGCCGGTATTGACGGGGATCAATGGGCGAAGGTCGGAAATGTCCCAGGCTTGCGCTGCGATCCTCCGCACGTTCAGGGCCAGGACGGCTACAAGGGTTGCCTGATCCTGGCCCATGGCGCAGGTGCACCGATGGACAGCGGGTTCATGGACGAAATGGCGCAAAGGCTTGCGGCGCTTGGGGTGGCGGTAGTGCGCTTCGAGTTCCCGTACATGGCCGAGCGCCGGGTTACCGGCGGCAAGCGGCCGCCGAACCCACAGAAGGTGTTGCTGGAGTGCTGGCGCGAGGTGTACCGGCAGGTGCGACCTTTGGTCACGGGCAAGCTGGCGGTGGGGGGCAAGTCCATGGGCGGGCGCATGGCCAGCCTGCTGGCCGATGAGTTGGGGGCTGATGCACTGGTGTGCCTGGGCTATCCGTTCTATGCGGTGGGCAAACCGGAGAAGCCACGGGTCGAGCACCTGGCCGAATTGAAGACGCCGACCTTGATCGTGCAGGGCGAGCGGGATGCGCTGGGTAACCGCGAGGCGGTGGCAGGGTATGCGTTGTCGCCGGCGATCGAGGTGAGCTGGCTAGTGGCGGGGGACCATGACCTGAAGCCGCTTAAGGCCTCGGGGTTCAGCCACGAGCAGCATTTGCAGGCGGCGGCTGAGAAGGTTGCAGCATTCCTGAAGGGTTAGTGCCGGGTTCTTCGCGGGTGAGCCCGCTCCCACAGGTTCACCACAGGATCTGAAAACTGTGCAGTAACTGTGGGAGCGGGTTTACCCGCGAAGAGGCCGGACCAGGCTGACGCTTAGTCGCGGTACTCGCACAGGTAAGCGGTATCCACCTTCACCTGCAACTGGAACTTGCTGTCCGCCGGCACGTTGAACTTGTCGCCCGCCTTGAAGGTTTCCCAGTTGTCGCTACCTGGCAGTTTCACGGTCAGCGCACCCGAAACCACATGCATGATCTCGCGCTTGGCAGTGCCGAACTCGTATTCGCCCGGGGCCATCACACCGACAGTGGCCGGGCCTTCTTCGCCCGCGAATGCGATCGACTTGACGGTGCCGTTGAAGTACTCGTTGACCTGGAACATGGGCGACTCCTGAAAAGGGGGGATGAAAAGGGCTGGCCAGTATGCCCAAGCCCACGGGCCCCGTCATCTGCTTTCAGGTTGCCCCCGCAGGCAGGCTCAACGGCAGCAGTCGCGCGGTATTGCGCGCATCTTCCAGAGCCCGGTGCTGCTGCCCGCAAAAGTGCATGCCGGCCAGCTGCAGGGCACCGTTCAGGCCGGTGGGGCGCTGCAGGTGGCGAGCCTTGGCGAAGCGTTGCTTGAGGTTGATGTGCGGCAGGGTCCGCAGCAGGCTGTCCAGCCCATGCTGCTGCCATTCCTGATGCAGCTGCTGGCGGTCGTAGTCGCCCCAGCTGACCCAGGCCTGAAGCTGCCCACGGTGGTGCCCGAGCCAGCGCTCGAAGCTTGCCCACACCTCGCGGAACGATGCGGCACTGTCCACGCTGGCCTGGCTGATGTGGGTCAGCTCGCGGCAGAACGGGGTCAACTGCGGCCGCCGCCGAGGCTTGACGAAGCGCTGGAAGTGGTCTACCTCGCGGCCTTCGCGGGTAACCAGGCTTGCGCCGATTTCAATGACTTCCATCTCTGTGACCGGCCACCCACCATCGTCGGTGGTGGCTTCCAGGTCGATCACCAACCAATGGCCCATACCAGGCTCCCTTGCAGATCCTGCTAGAGCGTAGCCAAACTCCGGGCATCCGGCACCCCCTGGCAATTTGCCCGCGGCTTTGGCACAAAGGGCCACATAACCGGCAGTTGTATCCGGCCCGGAAAACGCCTAGCTTAGGCGGACCCAGGCATGAACCGTGATGAGTGTCCGTCTTGACTCCAGCGCCCGGCCTCAAGGCCTTGTCTTCCCTGATGCTGCTGGCTGTGTTCTGGCTGGCGGTGCCGTCATGGGCGGCTGGTACCGTCGAAGTGAAGATTGGCGCGGCGCATTTCCCGCCCTACACCGTGCGCCCGGAGCAGGGCGCCGACACCGGCCTGCTGCCGCAACTGGTCGACGCGCTCAATCGTGCGCAGCAGCACTACCGCTTCGTTCTGGTGCCCACGTCCATCCAGCGGCGTTTCGGTGACTTCCAGCAAGGCCGCACCGACATGGCCATTTTCGAGAACCCGCAATGGGGTTGGCAGCAGATAGCCCACCAGACCGTGGACATGGGCCTGGAAGACGCCGAAGTGTTCGTTGCCCGGCAGGCCAATGGCCGTGACCCGCATTACTTCGATGACCTGCATGGCAAGCGCCTGGCGCTGTTCAACGGCTATCACTATGCGTTCGCCGGCTTCAATCCCGACCCGGACTACCTGCGCAAGGCCTTCAACGCGACCCTGACCTACTCCCACGACAGCAACCTGCTGATGGTGCAGGCCGGCCGCGCCGATATTGCCCTGGTCACGCGTTCCTACCTCAGCGATTTCCTGGCGCGCAACCCGGCCAGCCGGGAGCGGTTGGTGCCTTCGCAGCGCATTGACCAGGTCTACCACCACTACGCCTTGCTGCGCCCGGGGGCACCCATCGGCGAGCAGTCGTTCGCGGCGCTGCTGCGCGCCCTGCGCGACAGCGGCGAGCTGGCGCGCATCTTCGAGCCCTACCGCATCACGGTGGCCGCACCACGCAACTAAATTCGCGCGTCGCGGCAACGTTCTCAGCAGTGAGCCTTTTCTTCATTGCCGTGAGTCAAGCCCATGCCGTTCGATGCCGCTTCGCAGCCCCTGTCAGTACCACGCTGGCGCAGCCTCAGTGCCGAGGAGGGCGACAGCTGGCTGAGCCTGTCCCTCGAAGGCCGCCCGCTGATCCAGTTGCGCCTGGAGGCGGGCGCTACCCTGCACCTTCACCTTGAGCGCCTGTGCCCCGAGCGCCCCTATCAGGCCTTGTGGGCCGCCTGTTATTGGCTGCTGTCCCGCGATCCGGCCTGTCAGCGCCTGGCCTGGCACCTACCCGAGGCGTTGCCCCAGGCATTGACCAGTGGCCTGCTGCTAGCCGGTGAGCAGCCAGGCCAGTACCTGTGCGAGCGAGCGCTGTTCTGGCAGCTGCCGCAGCCGTGGCTGGGCGAGTCGGCCACCGTGGCATACCCGCAGCAGATGCAGATCAGCAACGGCAAGCGCCACCCACGCCGCACGCCCAAGCCCCGTGGCGAGGTTTACCGGCGCTTCGATGCGCGCCTGGGCAGTTGGGTGTCGCTGCGGACCTTGGAGATCGAGCATGACCTGGAGCGCTTCAACCGCTGGCAGAACAACCCACGGGTGGAGGCGTTCTGGCAGGAGGGTGGCACCCTTGCGCAGCATCGCGAGTACCTGGGCAAGCTCGAGGCCGACCCGCATACCCTGACGCTGATCGGCTGCTTCGATGACCAGCCGTTTGCCTACTTCGAGGCGTACTGGGCCAAGGAAGACCGCATTGCGCCGTTCTACCCGGCCGATGACTACGACCGTGGCATCCACATGCTGGTAGGGGAGGAGAGCCACCGCGGGCCGCACAAGGTGGCCAGTTGGCTATCGGCGCTGGTGCACTACCTGTTCCTGGATGACCCACGCACCCAGCGGGTGGTGGCCGAGCCGCGTGCCGACAACGGCAAGATGATCGGCTACATGCACGACCAGTGCTTCCATTGCGACAAGGAGTTCGACTTCCCGCACAAGCGTGCGGCGTTGATGATTCTGGGGCGGGAACGGTTTTTCGACCGCTGCAAACTGGCTTGATATCGAGGTGGCTTCTTCGCGGGCACGTCCGCTCCCACAGGTCCCCCTCAGTCTTTGAGGTCTGTGCTTATCCTGTGGGAGCGGGCGTGCCCGCGAAGAAGCGAACTCTGCTTGATCAGGCCTGCCGACTGGCCGTCTTGCGGCAATGTACCAGCGCATCGCGGATCATGAAGTTGACCAGCGTCGGCGACACGCCCAGCTCCTTGGCAATGTCTTTTTGCGGCACGCCATGCAGGCGGTACATCTCGAAGGCATAGCGGGTGCGCTGAGGCAGTTCGTTCAGCGCCTCGGCAATGTCATCCAGTGCGGCGAGGTTGATGTGGGTGGCTTCGGGGGAGGCGTTTTGCACGACCACGTTCAGGCCTTCCTCCTCGCTGCCGGAGTACTTCAACTCCATGGCCTGCTTGCGGTAGTGGTCGATGGCCAGGTTGCGCACGATCTGGAACAGGTAGCTCAGCTGCGCCTTGAACGACGAGGTGATGTGCGGAGCGGCGCCGAGCCGGAAAAAGGCGTCCTGCACCACATCTTCGGCGCGCGAGCGGCAGCCGGTGATGCGGGCGGCAATCTTGACCAGGATGCTGCGGTTGTCGACGAAGGCCTGCAGTAATGGTGAATCGCACTTACTTGTGGATAGTTGTTCCGCCATGGAAATCACCTTGTCACAGAGGGGAAAGGACGCACCCAAAGTTGGGAAGCTTCCTACGACGGGCGACAAGCTATTCAGAATGATAATAATTGTCAAATGCGAAATGTAATTAGTTTCATGTGATTTCGGTTCTAAGGCGTGAGGTTTGCTGGGTGCATGGCAGGGCGTTTTCAGCGCCTGTGAGATCGAGCGCCGCACCACCCAAGGCATACCCCCAGCAGCCCAAATGCAGCCCCCAAACCCTTTCATACGCTAATTTATCCCCCCGCCCATCCGTTCCCCTGTGTACACCCCAGGCCGCCACACGCCGCCGCGCCCACGTTCGCGCAGCAGCCGGCCCGACCCAACCAGACACTGGCAGGAACACCCCATGACGGACGCCTTCGAACTCCCGCTCTCGCTGGTACAGGCCCTGGCGCAACGCGCCGCGCAGAGCCCGGACAAAGTCGCCTTGCGCTTTCTGGCCGACGCGCCCGGCGAGCAGGCCGTGCTCAGCTATCGGGACCTCGACCAGCGTGCGCGCACCATCGCCGCTGCCTTGCAGGCCCGGGCCGGCTTCGGCGACCGTGCAGTGCTGCTGTTCCCCAGCGGGCCAGACTACGTGGCGGCGTTCTTCGGCTGTCTGTATGCCGGTGTGATTGCAGTGCCGGCCTACCCGCCGGAGTCCGCGCGCCAGCACCACCAGCAGCGCTTGTTGTCGATCATCGACGACGCCGAGCCGCGCCTGCTGCTGACCGTTGCGGCGCTGCACGGCAGCCTGCAGGGCCTGGAGGCCCTGGCGGCGCCCAACGCTCCCGAACTGCTGGCAGTGGATAGCCTGGACCCGGCGTTGGCTGCGAACTGGCGCGAGCCCGCACTCAAGGGTGATGACATCGCCTTCCTGCAGTACACCTCAGGCTCCACCGCATTGCCCAAAGGCGTGCAGGTCAGCCATGGCAACCTGGTGGCCAACGAACAACTGATCCGCCAGGGCTTTGGCATCGACCTCAATCCTGATGACGTGATCGTCAGCTGGCTGCCGCTGTACCACGACATGGGCCTGATCGGCGGCCTGTTGCAGCCGATCTTCAGCGGCGTACCCTGCGTACTGATGTCGCCGGGCTACTTCCTGGCCCGGCCGCTGCGCTGGTTGCAGGCCATCAGTGAATACGGCGGTACCATCAGCGGCGGCCCCGACTTCGCCTACCGGCTGTGCAGCGAGCGGGTCAGCGAAGCCTCGCTGGCCGGGCTCGACCTCAGCCGTTGGCGGGTGGCCTATTCCGGCTCCGAGCCGATCCGCCAGGACAGCCTGGCGACCTTCGCCGACAAGTTTCAGGCCTGCGGCTTCGACTCACAGAGCTTCTTCGCCAGCTACGGCCTGGCCGAGGCGACCCTGTTCGTCAGCGGCAGCCGCCGTGGCCAGGGCATCGCCGCATTGGAGCTGGACGCCGAAGCCTTCGCCGCCAACCGTGCGGAACCTGGCAAGGGCAGTGTACTGATGAGCTGTGGCTACCCGCAGCCCGGGCATGCCGTGCGCATTGTCGAACCACAACGCCTGCAGGTGCTGGGCGACAACCAGGTGGGCGAGATCTGGGCCGGCGGCCCGAGCATCGCCCTGGGCTACTGGCGCAACCCAGAGGCCAGCGCCCGCACCTTCGTCGAGATGGACGGCCAGACCTGGCTGCGTACCGGTGACCTGGGTTTCATGCGCGAAGGCGAAGTGTTCGTCACCGGGCGCCTGAAAGACATGCTGATCGTGCGTGGGCAGAACCTGTACCCGCAGGACCTGGAAAAAACCCTCGAGCGCGAAGTGGATGTGCTGCGCAAAGGCCGGGTGGCGGTGTTCGCCGTTGAGCAGCAAGGCGAGGAGGGCATCGGCGTGGCGGTGGAAGTCAGCCGCAACGTGCAGAAGGCGATCAAACCCCAGGACCTGATCAAGACCCTGCGCCAGGTGATCGCCGACGCCTGCCGCCAGGCCCCGGCCGTGGTCCTGTTGCTGAACCCGGGCGCGCTGCCCAAGACCTCCAGCGGCAAGCTGCAGCGTTCGGCCTGCCGCTTGCGCATGGACGATGGCAGCCTGGACTGCTATGCCCGCTTCCCTGAAGTGGGCGAGCCCGTTGCCACGGGGGCAGCCGGCGATGAACTACAGGCACGCATCGCCGCTGTGTGGCGCGACATCCTCAAGGTCGAGGCGGTGGCAGCAGACGACCATTTCCTGCTGCTGGGCGGCAACTCCATCGCCGCCACCCACGCCACCGCACGCCTGGCCGATGAACTGGGCATCAACCTGGGCCTGCGCACCCTGTTCGAGGCGCCGGTACTGGCTGATTACGCCAAGGCCGTGGCCGCGATCATCGCCGAAGGCGGTGGCCGGGTCGGGGCCATCGCCACCCTGGAGCGCACCCAGGCGCTGCCCCAGTCGCTGGCGCAAAACCGCCTGTGGCTGCTATGGCAGTTGGACCCGCAGTCGGCCGCCTATAACATTCCGGCCGGCCTGCAGTTGCGCGGTGAGCTGGACGAAAGTGCCCTGGAAGCGGCCTTCAAGGCGCTGGTGGCGCGCCACGAATCACTGCGTACCCTGTTTGCCGAAGAGAACGGCCAGGCCCTGCAGCGCATCCTGCCGCAACAGGCGTTCAACCTTCGCCGCCTGGACCTCGAAGGCCAGGCCGCCGAACAGGTCGCCGCCCAGCGGGAAACCGAGGCCCGCCAGCCGTTCGACCTGACCCATGGGCCATTGCTGCGGGTGACCCTGGCGCGCCTTGACGATGAACACCATCAGCTATGGGTGACCCTGCACCATATCGTCGCCGATGGCTGGTCGCTGAACATCCTGCTCGACGAATTCGCCAAACTGTACGCCGCCCGTTGCCAAGGCCTTGAGGCCAACCTGGCAGCGCTGACCCTGGGTTACGCCGACTACGGCACCTGGCAGCGACAGTGGCTGGCCGCAGGCGAAGCCGGGCGTCAGTTGCAGTACTGGCAGGTGCGCCTGGGAGATGAACTACCGGTGCTCGACCTGTGCACCGACCATCCACGCGCCAGCCAGCGCGACCACCGTGCCGCCCGCTTCAGCCTCAAGGTACCGGCCAGGCTCACCGAGGCGCTCAAGGGCCTGGCCCGCGAACAGCAGGCCAGCCTGTTCATGGTCCTGCTGGCCGGCTGGCAGGCGCTACTGCACCGCTACAGTGGCCAGGCCGATATCCGCGTCGGCGTGCCCAACGCCAACCGCCCGCGCCTGGAAACCCAAGGTATGGTCGGCTTCTTCATCAATACCCAGGTGCTGCGCGCGCAACTCGATGGCCGCCTGCCGTTCGATCAGTTACTGGCCCAGGTGCGCCAGGCCACCCTGGACGCCCAAGCCAACCAGGACCTGCCGTTCGAGCAACTGGTCGACGCCTTGCCCGAGGCACGCGAGCAAGGCCTGTTCCAGGTCATGTTCAACCACCAGCAACGTGACCTGTCTGCCCTGCGCCGCCTGCCGGGCCTGCTGGCCGAAGAACTGCCGTGGCACAGTCGCGAAGCCAAGTTCGACTTGCAGTTGCACAGTGAGGAAGACCACCAGGGCCGCCTGAGCCTGGCTTTCGACTATGCCGCAGAACTGTTCGACGCCAGCACCGTCCAGCGTCTGGCCCAGCACCTGCTGGCCCTGCTGGAGCAGGTGTGCGCCGAGCCGCAGCGGGCGCTGGGCGAGGTGCAATTGCTCGACGAGCCTGGCCGCGCGCAACTGCTGAGCTGGGGCCAGGCACCGGTAGCGGCACCGCAGCGTCTGCTGGTCGAGCAGCTCAATGAACAGGCACGCCTGACCCCGCAGCGCACCGCCCTGGTGTGGGACGGTGGCAGCCTGGAGTACGCCGAGCTGCACCAGCAAGCCAACCGCCTGGCCCACTACCTGCGTGACAAAGGCGTCGGCCCCGACACCTGCGTGGCCATCGCCGTAGAGCGTTCGCCGCAGCTGCTGGTCGGCCTGCTGGGCATTCTCAAGGCCGGTGGCGCCTATGTGCCGCTGGACGTCGATTACCCGGCCGAGCGCCTGGCCTACATGCTCGGCGACTGCAACGCTGGCCTGCTGCTGAGCCACAGCAGCCTGCTGGGCAGGCTGCCACAGGTCGAGGGCGTCAGCGCCATTGCCCTCGACCAGTTGCACCTGGACAGCTGGCCTACCCATGCGCCTGGCCTGCACCTGCATGGCGACAACCTGGCCTACGTGATCTATACCTCCGGCACCACTGGCCAGCCAAAAGGCGTGGGCAATACCCATGCAGCACTGGCCGAGCGCCTGCAGTGGATGCAGGCCAGCTATGCGCTGGACGACAGTGACGTGCTGATGCAGAAGGCGCCGATCAGCTTCGACGTTTCGGTGTGGGAATGCTTCTGGCCGCTGGTGACCGGTTGCAAGCTGGTGCTTGCCGGCCCCGGCGAGCACCGTGACCCGCAGCGCATCGCCGCGTTGGTGCAAACCCATGGCGTGACCACGCTGCACTTCGTGCCGCCGCTGTTGCAGGTATTCATCCAGGAGCCGCAGGCGGGTGCCTGCAGCAGCCTGCGCCGGCTGTTCTCCGGTGGTGAAGCGCTGTCCGTCGCGCTGCGTGACCGGGTGCTACAGGCGCTGCCACAGGTGCAACTGCACAACCGCTATGGCCCGACCGAAACCGCCATCAACGTCACCCACTGGCATTGCCAGGCTAGCGATGGCGAGCACTCGCCGATCGGCCGCCCGCTGGGCAATGTGCTGTGCCGCGTGCTGGACGACGAGCTGGAACTGACGGCCCCTGGTGTACCGGGCGAGCTGTACCTTGGCGGTGCAGGCCTGGCCCGTGGCTACCTGGGCCGCCCGGGCCTCACCGCCGAGCGCTTCGTGCCCCGGGCCGACGGCCATGGCGAACGCCTGTACCGCAGTGGCGACCGCGCCCGCTGGCAGGTGCAGACCGAGGCGCTGGAGTACCTTGGCCGCCTCGACCAGCAGGTCAAGGTGCGTGGCTTCCGGGTCGAGCCCGAGGAAGTCCAGGCCTGCCTGCTGGCGCAAGCGGGGGTCGAACAGGCGCTGGTGCTGATCCACAAGGATGCCGTCGGCGCACAACTGGTCGGCTACTACACCGGCAGCGCCCAGCCTGATGCATTGCTGACGGTGCTGGCTGAACAACTACCGGCTTACATGGTGCCGGCACAACTCATCCCGCTGGCGCAGATGCCGCTGGGCCCCAGCGGCAAGGTCGATCGCAAGGCATTGCCGGCCCCGGTGTGGCAGCAGCGTGCGCACGTCGAGCCACAAACCGAGCTGCAGCAGCAGGTTGCCGCCATCTGGCGAGAGGTGCTGAACCTGCCGTGCATCGGCCTGCAGGATGACTTCTTCGCCCTCGGCGGCCATTCGCTGCTGGCCACTCAAATTGTTTCGCGCACGCGTCAGGCCTGCGATGTCGAGCTACCGCTCAAGGCCCTGTTCGACGCCAGCGAGCTGGGCGCCTTCTGTGCCGAGATCGCGCGTGTCCGCGCTGCCGGTGAGCACAACCTGCAAGGCGCAATCGCCCGTGTCGACCGCCGTCAGGCGGTGCCGCTGTCGTATTCGCAGCAGCGCATGTGGTTCCTCTGGCAAATGGAGCCGGACAGCCCGGCGTACAACGTCGGCGGCATGGCACGCCTGCGCGGCGCCCTGCATGTGGATGCCTTCGAGCGTGCGCTGCAGGCGCTGGTGGTGCGCCACGAAACCCTGCGCACCACCTTCCCCGGCATCGATGGCGTGCCGTACCAGTGCGTGGCCGAAGACAGCAGCCTGCACCTCGACTGGCAGGACTTCAGCGCCTTGCCCGCCGATGCCCGCCAACAACGCCTGCAACAACTGGCCGACGACCAGGCGCACCAGCCGTTCGATCTGGAGCGCGGCCCGCTGCTGCGCGCATGCCTGGTCAAAGCCGAAGAGCGTGAGCACTTCTTCGTACTGACCCTGCACCACATCGTCACCGAAGGCTGGGCCATGGACATCTTCGCCCGCGAACTGGGCGAGCTGTACGAGGCCTTCGTCGATGACCGCGAATCGCCGCTGGCGCCGCTGCCGGTGCAGTACCTGGACTACAGCGTTTGGCAACGGCAATGGCTGGAGAGCGGCGAGGGCGCCCGCCAGCTGGCCTACTGGAAGGATCGCCTGGGCGACGAACACCCGGTGCTGGCGTTGCCTGCCGACCGCCCGCGCCCGGCCGTACAGAGCCACCGTGGCGAGCTGTACCGTTTCGAGCTCGACCCGGCGCTGGTTGCCCGCGTACATGCCTTCAACAGCCAGCGTGGCCTGACCCTGTTCATGACCATGGCAGCCACCCTGGCCGCCTTGTTGCACCGCTACAGCGGCCAGCGTGACCTGCGCATTGGCGCGCCGGTGGCCAACCGCATCCGCCCGGAAAGCGAAGGGCTGATCGGCGCGTTCCTCAACACCCAGGTGCTGCGTTGCGAGCTGGACGGCCAGATGACCGCCGCACAGTTGCTGGAGCAGATGCGCCAGGTTGCCATCGAAGGCCAGTCGCACCAGGACCTGCCGTTCGACCAGTTGGTGGAAGCCCTGCAGCCACCGCGCAGCAGTGCCTACAACCCGCTGTTCCAGGTGATGTGCAACGTGCAGCGCTGGGCCTTCCAGCAAAGCCGCCAGCTTGCTGGCATGCAGGTGGATTACCTGGTCAACGACGCCAGCGCCACCAAGTTCGACCTGTACCTGGAGGTGACCGACCTCGACGGCCGCCTGGGTTGCTGCCTGACCTACAGCCGTGACCTGTTCGACGAACCACGCATTGCACGCATGGCCGAGCACTGGCAGCAACTGCTGGCCGGCCTGCTCGACAACCCGCAGCAGCGCCTGTGTGAGCTGCCGATGCTGAGTAGCGCCGAGCAGCAGGTGCTGGCGGGCCAGTTGCAGGGCGAGCAGGACCTCGACCTCGGCCAGACCCTGCACGGCCTGTTCGCCGCCCAGGCTGCGCGCACGCCGCATGCAGGTGCGTTGACCTTCGCCGGCCAGCACATGACCTATGCCGAACTCGACCAGCAGGCCAACCGCCTGGCCCGCGCCCTGCGCGAGCGCGGCGTCGGCCCGCAGGTGCGCGTGGGCCTGGCGCTGGAGCGCTCGCTGGAAATGGTCGTCGGCCTGCTGGCCATCCTCAAGGCCGGTGGCGCCTACGTGCCGCTCGACCCCGAGTACCCGCTCGACCGCCTGCGCTACATGATTGAAGACAGCCGCATCGGCCTGCTGCTGAGCCAGCGCGCGCTGCTGCAAACCCTGGGCGAGCTGCCCGAAGGCGTGACGCGCTGGAGCCTGGAGGACGACAGCGCCAGCCTGTCGGCCTACAGCGATGCGCCGCTGGACAACCTCAACCTGCCGCAGCACCAGGCCTACCTGATCTACACCTCCGGCTCCACCGGCAAGCCCAAGGGCGTGGTAGTCAGCCACGGCGAGTTCGCCATGCATTGCCAGGCGGTGATCGCGGCGTTCGGTATGCGCAGCGATGACTGCGAACTGCACTTCTATTCGATCAATTTCGATGCCGCCAGCGAACGCCTGTGGGTGCCGCTGCTGTGTGGCGCCCGCGTGGTGTTGCGTGCCCAGGGGCAGTGGGGTGCCGAAGACATTTGTCAGCTGGTGCACGAGCAGCAGGTGAGCATCCTCGGCTTCACGCCCAGCTACGGTAGCCAGTTGGCGCAGTACCTGGCCGGGCAGGGCGAGCAGTTGCCCGTGCGCCTGGTGATTACCGGTGGTGAAGCGCTGACCGGCGAACACCTGCAGCGCATCCGCCAGGCCTTCGCGCCGCAGCAGTTCTTCAACGCCTACGGGCCGACCGAAACCGTGGTCATGCCGCTGGCCTGCCTGGCACCACAGACACTGCCAGCGGAGCTTGGCAGCGTACCGATCGGCCGCGTCATCGGTAGCCGCACGGCCTACATCCTTGACGAGGACCTTGCCCTGTTGCCACAAGGCGGTATTGGCGAGCTGTATGTCGGCGGTGCCGGCCTGGCCCAGGGGTACCACGACCGCCCGGGCCTCAGCGCCGAGCGCTTCGTCGCCGACCCGTTCAGCAGCGAAGGCGGGCGCCTGTACCGCACCGGTGACCTGGTGCGCCTGGGCAGCGATGGCCTGGTCGAGTACGTCGGCCGCGCCGACCAGCAGGTGAAGATTCGCGGTTTCCGCATCGAACTGGGCGAGATCGAAAGCCGCCTGCAGGCGCATGCCGATATCGACGAGGCCGTGGTGCTGGCCCTCGACCTGCCGGGCGGCAAGCAGTTGGTGGGCTACCTGGTGTGCAAGCAGGCCGCTGCCGACAGCGAGACCCAGGGCCTGCTGCGCGACGCGGTGAAGGCCGATGCCCGCCAGCATCTGCCGGACTACATGGTGCCAGCGCACCTGGTGCTGCTCGACAGCCTGCCGCTGATGGGCAACGGCAAGCTCGACCGCCGTGCGCTGCCGCTGCCGGACCTGGAGCAGGCTCGCCAGCAGTACCAGGCGCCCGGCAGCCCGGTAGAAGCGCAATTGGCGCAGATCTGGTGCGACGTGCTCAACGTTGCCCGGGTTGGCGTGCAGGACAACTTCTTCGAGCTGGGCGGCGACTCGATCCTGTCGATCCAGGTGGTCAGCCGGGCCCGTCAGGCCGGTTTGCAGTTCACCCCGCGCGACCTGTTCCAGCATCAGACCATCCAGACCCTGGCGGCCATCGTTCGGCACAGCGAAGCCGCCAGCAGCATCGAACAGGGCCAGCGCCAGGGCCAGACCGGCCTCACGCCGATCCAGCACTGGTTCTTCGACAGTGAAGTGCCACAGCCGCAGCACTGGAACCAGGCCGTTCTGCTGGAGGCGCGCGAGCCGCTGGATGAAGGGGTACTGGAGCACGCCTTGGCCGCCCTGGTGCAGCACCACGACAGCCTGCGTCTGCGCTTCAGCCAGGCCCAGGGCCGTTGGCAGGCCGAATATGCCCAGCCTGGCACCGGGCAATTGCTATGGACAGCCACGGTTGCCGACTTCGCCGATTGCCAACCGCTGTATACCGACCTGCAACGCAGCCTCGACCTGCAGCAGGGCCCACTGTTGCGCGCCTTGCTGGTAAAGGACGGGCAGGGCAGCCAGCGCCTGTTGCTGGCGATCCATCACCTGGTGGTCGATGGCGTGTCGTGGCGCGTGCTGCTGGAAGACCTGCAGGCGCTGTACCGTGGCCAGCCGCTGGCGGCCAAGACCCATGCCATGGGCGACTGGGCCGCACGCCTGGCCAGCTATGCCGGCAGCGATTCGCTGCGCGACGAGCTGGGCTGGTGGCAAGGCCAGTTGGGCAGCGTGCGCCGCGAACTGCCATGCGATCACCCGCAGGGCGGCAACCTGCACCGTCACGCCCGTACCCTGGCCATCGGCCTGGATGTGGTGCAGACCCGGCAGTTGCTGCAACAGGCCCCGGCGGCCTATCACACCCAGGTCAATGACCTGCTGCTGACCGCGCTGGCACGTGCCCTGTGCCGCTGGAGCGGCGACGAAGAAGTGTTGGTACAGCTTGAAGGCCATGGCCGCGACGGGCTGTTCGAAGACATGGACCTGACCCGCAGCGTCGGTTGGTTCACCAACGCTTATCCACTGAGCCTGCGCCCGCTGCCAGGCGAGGACGACGCGGCGCGGGCCGGTTCGATCAAGCGCATCAAGGAGCAGCTGCGCCAGGTGCCGCACAAAGGGCTGGGTTACGGTGTGTTGCGCTACCTGGCGGATGAGGCCGGGCGTGAGCAGATGGCGGCCTTGCCGCAGGCGCGTATCACTTTCAACTACCTGGGCCAGTTCGACCAGCAGTTCGACAGCTCTGCTCTGTTCCAGCCAATGGACGCCCCGGCCGGCCTGGCCCACGACCTCGATGCACCGCTGCCCAACTGGCTGAGTGTCGATGGCCAGGTGTATGGCGGTGCCCTGCAACTGCGTTGGACCTTCAGCACCGAGCGCTATGACGAGCGGACCATCGCCCGCCTGGCCGAGGCTTATCGCCAGGAGCTGCTGGCACTGGTCGAGCATTGCCTGGCGGATGGCAACGGCAGCTTCACGCCGTCGGACTTCCCGCTGGCACACCTGACCCAGGCGCAGATCGACGCGCTGCCGGTACCGGCTGCGCAGATCGAGGACGTCTACCCGCTGACGCCGATGCAGGAGGGCATGCTGTTGCACACCCTGCTGGAGCCGGGCACCGGCCTCTATTACATGCAGGACCGCTACCGCATCAACAGCGCGCTCGACCCCGAGCGCTTCGCCCAGGCCTGGCAGGCGGTAGTGGCGCGCCACGAAGCGCTACGTGCATCGTTCAGCTGGAATACCGGCGAGGCGATGCTGCAGATCATCCACAAGCCGGGCAACACACCGGTGGACTACCAGGACTGGCGCGGCCTCGATGACGACGCCCAGGAGCAGCGCCTGCAGGCCTTGCACAAGCAGGAACGCGAGGCGGGTTTCGCCCTGCTCAGCGAGGCGCCGTTCCACCTGCGCCTGGTGCGTGTGGCCGACGAGCGCTACTGGTTCATGATGAGCAACCACCACATCCTCATCGATGCCTGGTGCCGCTCGTTGTTGATGAACGACTTCTTCGAGGTCTACCAGGCCCTTGGCGAAGGCCGTCAGGCCCAGCTGCCGGTGCCGCCGCGCTACCGCGACTACATCGGCTGGCTGCAACGCCAGGGCCTGGACGACGCGCGCGCCTGGTGGCAGGCCAACCTGGCCGGCTTCGAACGCGCCACCACCCTCCCCAGCGACCGCCCGCTGCGCCACGACCATGCCGGTAGCGGCATGATCGTCGGTGACTGCTACACCCGCCTGGCGGTAAGCGACGGCGTGCGCCTGCGCGAACTGGCCCAGGCCCACCAGCTCACCGTCAACACCTTTGCCCAGGCGGCCTGGGCCCTGGTGCTGGCGCGCTACAGCGGCGACCGCGACGTGATCTTTGGCGTGACCGTGGCCGGGCGCCCGGTGAGCATGCCGCAGATGCAGCGTACCGTCGGCCTGTTCATCAACAGCATTGCCTTGCGCGTGCAGTTGCCGGTGGCGGGTGAGCGCTGCAGTGTGCGCCAGTGGTTGCAAGGCCTGCTGGAGCGCAACATGGAGCTGCGCGAGTACGAATACCTGCCGCTGGTGGCGATCCAGGAATGCAGCGAGCTGCCCAAGGGTCAGCCGCTGTTCGACAGCCTGTTCGTGTTCGAGAACGCGCCGGTGGAAACCACCGTGCTCGACCACGCCCAGCACCTGAATGCCAGTTCCGACTCGGGCCGTACCCATACCAACTTCCCGCTGACAGCAGTGTGCTACCCGGGCGATGACCTCGGCCTGCACCTGTCGTTCGACCAGCGTTACTTCGACTACCCGACCGTCGAGCGCCTGCTGGCCGAGTTCAAGCGCCTGCTGCTGGCGCTGGTGCAGGGTTTTGAAGGGGAGGTGGGTGAACTGCCGTTGCTTGGCACCGAAGAACAGCGCTTCCTGCTGGAAGACTGCAACCGTACCGAACGGTCTTATCCGCTGGAGCAGAGCTACATCGCGCAGTTCGAAGCACAAGTGGCCGCGCATCCGCAGCGTACTGTGGCCCGTTGCCTGGAAGCCTCCTATGACTACGCCGGGCTGAACCTGGCGGCCAACCGCCTGGGCCATGCCCTGGTGGCTTCCGGGGTCCGCGTGGATCAGCCGGTGGCATTGCTGGCCGAACGCGGGTTGCCGTTGCTGGGCATGATCGTTGGCAGCTTCAAGGCTGGCGCTGGCTACCTGCCGCTGGACCCTGGCCTGCCGGCAGCGCGCCTGCAAAGCATCATCCAGCTCAGCGGCACGCCGGTGCTGGTGTGCAGTGCAGCCTGTGCTGAGCAAGGGCAGCTGTTGCTGGATGAGCTGGAGCTGGCGACACGGCCGCAGCTGCTGGTTTGGGAAGACATCCAGGCCAGTGCCGTTGCCAGCCACAACCCAGGCATCCACAGCGGGCCGGATAACCTCGCTTATGTGATCTACACCTCAGGCTCCACCGGCCTGCCGAAGGGGGTGATGGTCGAGCAGCGCGGCATGCTCAACAACCAGCTGAGCAAGGTGCCGTACCTGGCGCTCAGCGAGCAGGACGTGGTCGCCCAGACGGCCTCGCAGAGCTTCGACATTTCCGTGTGGCAGTTCCTTGCCGCGCCGTTGTTCGGCGCCAAAGTGGAGATTGTGCCGAACGCCATCGCCCATGACCCGCAGGGCCTGCTGACGCATGTGCAGGCTACCGGCATCACCGTACTGGAAAGTGTGCCGTCGCTGATCCAGGGCATGCTGGCCAACGACCATCAGGCGCTCGACGGGTTGCGCTGGATGCTGCCGACCGGCGAAGCCATGCCACCGGAGCTGGCAGCGCAGTGGCTGCAGCGTTACCCGCAGATCGGCCTGGTCAACGCCTATGGCCCGGCGGAGTGCTCCGATGACGTGGCGTTCTTCCGCGTCGATGCCGCCTCGACCCGTGGCAGCTACCTGCCGATCGGCACGCCGACCGACAACAACCGCCTGTACCTGTTCGGCGAGGACCAGACGCTGGTGCCGCTGGGGGCGGTGGGTGAGCTGTGCGTGGCTGGCACCGGCGTGGGCCGTGGCTATGTCGGCGACCCGATGCGTACGGCGCTGGCATTCATCCCCCATCCTCATGGTGCGCCAGGCGAACGCCTGTACCGCACCGGCGACCTGGCGCGGCAGCGTCCGGACGGGGTGCTGGAGTATGTCGGGCGCATCGACCACCAGGTAAAGATTCGCGGCTACCGCATCGAACTGGGCGAGATCGAAGCCCGTCTGCACGAGCAGGCGGAAATCCGCGATGCTGCCGTTGGCGTGCAAGAGGGCGTCAATGGCAAGCACCTGGTGGGCTACCTGGTGGCGCATCAGGGCATTGCAGCCGATGCTGCGTTGCTGGAGCAGCTCAAGCAGCGCCTGCGTGCCGAGTTGCCGGAGTACATGGTGCCGCTGCACTGGGGCTGGTTCGACAGCCTGCCGCACAACGCCAACGGCAAGCTCGACCGCAAGGCCCTGCCGGCCATCGACATCGGTGGCCAGCACAGCCAGGCCTACCAGGCGCCGCGTAACGAGCTGGAGGAGGTGTTGGCCGGTATCTGGGCCGATGTGCTGAAGGCCGAGCGGGTAGGGGTGCACGACAACTTCTTCGAGTTGGGCGGGCATTCGCTGCTGGCCACGCAGATCGCCTCGCGGGTGCAGAAGGAGTTACAACTGAACGTGCCGCTACGGGCGATGTTCGAGTGCAGCACGGTAGAGGAGCTGGCTGAATATGTGCAGGGGCTGCAGGGCAGTGCGCTGGATGACGACAAAGTCGACCGGCTCAGTGACCTGATGGCCGAGCTGGAGGGGTTGTAGGGTTAGGGTTTCGCCTTGAGTTTTGCGGGGCGGCGGAAATCGAGCGCCGCCCGCGCGGCGCATCGCGAGCAAGCTCGCTCCTACATTTGTTTCGGGCCAGTAACGCCTGTGCCAACGCGCCCGACCGCCTTGTTTGTTCGGCACAATAGCGTGATGGACGCCAAGGGACCGCGCGCCTCTGCCTCAGGAATTATTGGCCCGAAACAAATGTAGGAGCGAGCTTGCTCGCGATGCGCCGCGCGGGCGGCGCTCGATCTACGCCTCACCGCAAAACCCCCGACATGCGCTACCGCTTGCCGAGAATCTTCCCAAGCAACTCCGGCCGTGGTGCGCCTTGCTGGCTCTGCAGGTTGCCCTGGTCATCCTGATAGAAAATCGCCGGGGTCGCCTGCAAGCCCATTTCTTCCATCAGCGCCATGTTCGCCGCCAGCTTCTGCTGCACCGCCTCTGGCACCTGCTCCAGTGCCTTCAACTTGCTGGCCTTGCCTGCTTTTTCATGCTCGTGCAGTGCCTGGGCCGGGTCTTTCGCCGCCAGCAGCGCCGCCGACTTGCCTGGGCTGTCCTCGCGGATGATGCCGACCATGATATGGCGCAACTGCACCTTGCCCGACTCCACCCACGGCCGCGCCTGTTCCCAGAACATGTTGCAGTACGGGCAGTTGGGGTCGCTGAACAGGTACACCTTGCGCGGTGCATCGTCCTTGCCGTCGGCGATCCAGGCGGTTTTCTCCATCTTCGCCCAGATTTCCTTGCTCATCGGCGCATACACCAGCTTTTTCAGCGGCTCGGCACTGAGGTCCTTGCCCTGTTCGTCGAACAGGCTGCCGACCAGTACATGCTTGCCGTCAGGGGTGAGGTACAGGGCCAGGCCGTTATTCTGGTACTCGGCGGCATACCCGCGCAGGCCGTTGGGGGCGTCGAAGCTGCCTTTGATCACGGCGCCCTTGGCTTGCAGTTGTTGAATCGCCTTGGGCAACTCTTCGGCCCGCAGGCTGGGGGCAGCCAGCAGGGCCAGGGACAGGGGCAGCAGTGCAGTCAGTCGCATGTCAGTTTCCTTGTGCGGCAGGGGCGGGCACGGTGGCCCGGTCGAAAGGCTCCAGGGCGTGGCGCAGGCTGGCCCGGGACAGCTCGCCGAGGTGGCTGCCGACCAGCCGCCCGTCGGCGTCGTAGAACAGGGTGGTGGGCAGGGCCATGGAGCCGACGCGCTGGGCCAGCAGGCCGGTACCGTCGAACAGCACGTGGGTCAGGCTCAGGCCGGTGGTGGCGAGGAAGGTGCTGACGTTTTCCGGGGTTTCGCCCTGGTTGACGAACAGGAAGGTCACGTGCGGGTAAGCGCTTTGCGCCTGTTGCAGCACCGGCATTTCGCGTCGGCACGGTGGGCACCAGGTGGCCCAGATGTTGATGACCAGCGGCTTGCCGCGGTAGCTGTGCAACGCTACGGATTGGCCGCTGGCGTTGCGCAGGCTCAGTTCCGGCAGTTCGGTGCCCTTGCTGTACAAATGGCCGCCGAGGCTGGCCAGGCCCCAGAACAGCGCCCCGCTGAACAGCGCCCAGCCCAGCGGGCGGCGCAGGCCCGGGTGGCGCCAGCCCTGCCAAAGGGCGCCGAGCACGATGCCGGCCAGGCCCGACCAGAACAGGAAGCCGCCATCACGGATATCGATGATCTGCAGCGGGTCGTCCTGGTACATCGGCCAGTAGGCCAGCACGAAGCCGGCACGTGCGCACAGCAGGCCGACCAGGAACAGGTTGAACAGTGCCGATTCCGGGCTCTCGCCGCCACGCCGGGCGACCCACCAGCCGACCACGCTGGCGATCACCAGGGCGGTGAGCATCAGCAGGTGGTTGAGGGCCATGGTCAGCGGCCCGAGGGTTACGGTCAGCATCAGCCTTGGCTCCTGGTCTGGGTCCAGTGTTGCAGGAAGGCGGCCGCATCCACTTCACCGGTGATGCGCCGCGCACGGCGTTCGTCGCCTTCCGGGCCGACCCAGATGATGCTGGGCGGGCCGGGTACCTGGTAACGCTGCAGCAGGGCCTGGCTGGCCGGGGTGTCGGCGGTCACGTCCAGGCGCAGCAGGTGCACGCCGGCCAGGCCGGCCTGCACGTCGCTGCGGGCGAACACCTGTTTTTCCATGACCTTGCACGACACGCACCAATCGGCATAGTAGTCGAGCATCACCCACTGGCCACGGGCCTTGGCCGCATCCAGTTCGCGTTGCAGGTCTTCGGGGCGGCTGACGGTGACGAAGGCGTCCTCGGCGTGCTGGCCGGCGGCCGGCGCAGCAGCGCCACCGGCGAACGGGCGCAGCGGCTGCCAGAGGTCGTCGCCACCGGCCGCAGCACCCACCAGCAGCAGGCCACCCCACAGGGCACCCAGCAGCGGCACTGCGCGCAACGCCGGCAACCGCTGCAGGGCCGGCCAGGCAGCCCAGGCCAGGGCGATCAGCAAGGCGCCGCTCAGGGCCAGCAGCAAGGCCGCGGGCAGCAGGCCGCGTACGGTGTACAGCGCCATGCCCAGGAACACGAAGCCGAACACGCCCTTGACCCGGTTCATCCAGGCGCCCGGGCGTGGCAGGTAGCGGTTGCCCAGGGTCACCAGCAACAGCAGCGGCACGCCCATGCCCAGGCCGAGGCTGAACAGCACCAGCGCCCCCTGCAGCACGTCGCCGCTCTGGGCGATGTACAGCAACGCGCCGGCCAACGGCGCGGTCATGCATGGGCCCATGAGCAGGCCGGACAGCGCGCCCAGCAGCGCCGCGCCATACAGGTTGCCGCCACGGGTGCCTTGCCCGGCGCGGTCGAGGCGGTCACGCACAGCGGCGGGCAGTTGCAGTTCGAAGGCGCCGAACATCGGCAGGGCCAGCAGCACGAACAGCCCCGCCAGGCTGCCCAGCAGCCAGGGTTGCTGCAGCCAGGCCTGCAGGCTGGCGCCCAGCAGCGCGGCAACCACGCCCAGGGCGGCATACACCAGGGCCATGCTCAGTACATAGACCCCAGCCAGTACCCAGCCGCGCCGGGCACTGGCGCCATTGCCCAGTACCAGCCCGGCGAGGATCGGCAGCATCGGCAGCGTGCAGGGGGTAAAGGCCAGCAACAGGCCCAGGCCGAAGAACGCCAGCAGGCTCCAGGCCAGGTGGCCTTGTTGCAGGTCGCTGGCCAGGGCCTGGTCAGAGGCTTGTTCGGCCGCTGGCGCCACACTGCCGCCCAGGTCGATCAGCGTGGTTTGCGGCGGGTAGCACAGGCCGGCGTCGGCACAGCCCTGCCAGCCCAGGCGCAGCTGACCCTGGGCATTGGCCGGGAGCAGCAGTTCGAGCTGGTCGCGGTACACCGCACTGTCACCGAAGAATTCGTCGTGGTGGTTGAGGGCGGTTGGCAGTTGCGGGTGCTGTTCGGCAGGCAGGCCGTCGAACTTCAGGCGCTTCTGATACAGGTAGTAGCCTGGCTGGATCTGGAAGAACAGGCGCATCTGGCCATCGGCCTGGCGGTCGTGGGTCAGCACGAAGGCCTGGTTGACCGGCAGGAATGCCGGTTTGACATCGAACGGGTTGGCCTGCAGCGGGCCGGCCAGCAGCAGTGTCAGGAAGAGCAGGAGGACGCGCATGTCTTCGCCTTGGCAGTACGTTGAAAGGGGTCATGCTGGCTTGGGTCGATTAACCCAAGGTTAACCCTTTCCTGTGGATGCAAATTCCTGCAGCCCGCACTGGCGCCGAGCCTGCTTGCAGGTGACTGACAGGTTCAACTGCCTGCGCCAGGCCTGGAGTGGATTGCCCGGCGACCTGGGCGTACAGTAGTTCGTCGAACTGAAGGCGGAGTAAAGCGTGCAGCATCTCGATCTCCAGGTGATCCGCCAGGCGTTGCAGTATGCGTGCGACCGCCAGCGGGTGTGGCTGTGCACGGTACTCGCCACCTATGGCTCGGCACCCCGTGCGCCGGGCTCGCTGCTGTTGGTGAACGCCAGCGCCGACACCGCGGTGGTGGCGCTGTGAGTGTGGTCGCGCTGGTGCTGGCGGCAGGCCGCGGCACGCGTTTCGGTTCCGACAAACGCCGGGCGGCCCTGGCCGATGGCCGCTGCCTGCTGGCACATAGCGTGGCGCGGGCGCGGGCAGTATTCGATGATGTACGCGTAGTGCTGCGCGAAGGGGAGCGGGGCGAGGATTTCGGGCTCTCAGCTGATTGCCGGGTTGTCGTGAGCCCTGGTGCGGCGTCGGGGATGGGGCATAGTCTGGCTGCCGGGGCTGGGGCGTTAGTCGACAGCAAGGCGCAGGCGGTGGCGATTTTGCTGGGTGATATGCCTTGGATCGAACCGGCCACTTTGCGGCAGTTGGCGGAAGCCGCCAGCGCTTCGAAAATCGTGTTTCCACGTCATGCCGGGCAGCACGGACACCCGGTGATTTTCGGGCGCGATTTCTGGCCGGCGCTGGGGCAACTGGCCGGGGATGAAGGGGCGCGTGCGGTGGTGCGGGCGCAGCGGGATTGTTGCGTGGTGGTTGAAGTGGAGGATGCCGGGGTTCTGCTGGATGTAGATACGCCGCAGGGGTTGATTCAGGCCTGATGTGCTCACTGCAAGCGTCAAGGTGAACACCCCTTCACGCCACAAAAGGTCCATAATCCCCCCTTAATCCGCCCAAGGTGCAATGCCAGCTACACCATTCCGGGAGCCCCACCATGCACGTTCTGCTCTGCGAGGACGACGACCTGATCGCCGCCGGTATCTGCGCCGGCCTTACCGCCCAGGGCCTGACCGTGGACCGTGTGGGCAACGCCGCCGATGCACGGGCGATGCTGCAGGCCGCGCAGTTCGACGTGATGATTCTCGACCTTGGCCTGCCCGACGAAGACGGCCTGAAGCTGTTGCGCCGCCTGCGCGAGAAAGGCGAGACACTGCCAGTGCTGGTGCTCACCGCCCGTGATGCGGTCACCGACCGGGTCGATGGCCTGCAGGCTGGTGCCGACGACTACCTGCTCAAACCCTTCGACCTGCGCGAGCTGGCCGCACGCCTGCACACCCTGCTGCGGCGGGTGGCCGGGCGGGCGGTGAATGTGATCGAACACGGCCCGCTGCGCTACGACCCGAGCAGCTGCGAAGCAACCCTGGCCGGCCAGCCGGTCGACCTGTCCCGGCGTGAACAGGCATTGCTCCAGGCGCTGCTGCAGAACCCCGGGCGGGTGCTGTCCAGCGAGCAGCTCAAAGATTGCGTGTACGGTTTCAGCGACGAAGTCGAGAGCAATGCCCTGAACGTGCATATCCACCATCTGCGGCGCAAGCTGGGCAACGGCATCGTCGAGACCGTGCGCGGCCTGGGCTACCGCCTGGGCCCGGCGCAGGCGCCGGAGGAGGCCGCATCATGAGCCTGCGGGTACGCCTGAGCCTGATCCTGGGCAGTGCCTTCGTGATCATCTGGGTGCTGGCTGCCGCGTGGATGCTGCGCGACCTGCGCCAGCAGATGATGTTCTCCCTCGACCAGCGCCTGGTGGCTTCGGCGCGCATGGTCGCCGGGCTGATCGACCAGCTGCCGCAGCCGTTGACTGCCAAGGGCGGGGAGGCGCACTTTTCCGCCGACCAGTTCAGCGTGCCGGACGGCATGGCCTGCCAGGTCAGCTCGCTGCGGGGTGAAATACTTGCCAGCAACCACAAGCATGATGGCGCCATGGATGATGAGCGCAGCGGTTTCCGTGACCAGACCATCGATGACGCGCTGTGGCGCACCTTCACCTACAACCATGGCGATGTGCGTATCACCACCGCTGACCGGCACATGGAGCGCGAGGCGCTGAACCAGTCGATCCTGCTGGCGGCCTCGGCGCCGGTGCTGATGGCCCTGCTTGGCAGCCTGGGGCTGTTGTGGATTGGCCTGGGCAAGGGCCTGGAGCCGCTCAACCGCATGCGCGATGCCCTGCGTCGCCGGCGCGCGGACAGCGTCGAGCCACTGCAGGTGGCGGGCATGCCCAGCGAACTGCAACCATTGCTGGAAACCCAGAACCAGCTGTTTTTGCGCATTGCCCAGACCATCGAGCGTGAGCGGCGCCTGACCGACGATGCCGCGCATGAACTGCGCAGCCCGCTGACGGCGATCAAGACCCACTTGCAGGTAGCGCGGATGACCGACGGCGCCGTGCGCGAGCAGGCGTTGGAGCATGCCGAGCAGGGCGCCGACCGCATGCACCGCACGCTGGAGCAGTTGTTGATGCTGGCGCGTGTGGAAGGCAGCCTGTCGTTCGAGGATGGCGTGCAGTGCAGCGCCGAGCAGGTGGCCCGGCAGGCGGTGCAGGATGCCGGCGGCGGCGACAACCGGCGCATCGTGCTGCGTTTGCCTGAAGCCGCTACGCAGATTTACCTGGGCATGCCGGGACCGTTGGCGGTGGCAGCGCTGCGCAACCTGCTGGACAACGCCTTGCGCCATGGCGGCGACGAGGCGGTGGAGCTTGAGGTGCAGATGGCTGACGGCCAGGTGGGCTTCATGGTGCGTGACCATGGGCCGGGGATTGCCGAGGCGGACCTGGAGCACCTGACCGAGCGTTTCTGGCGTAACGGGCAGAGTGGTGGCTGCGGGTTGGGGCTGGCGATCGTACAGGCGATCGTGCAGCGTTGTGCCGGTAGCCTGAAGTTCGACAGCCGCAGTGATGGGTTGCGGGTGCTTTTGCAAGTGCCGGCGCGCTCGGGGCATTAATTTTTATTGCCTGTGCCGGCCTCTTCGCGGGTAAACCCGCTCCCACAGGTACAGCATCAACCCTGAGGTCCGTGCAAATCCTGTGGGAGCGGGTTTACCCGCGAAGGGGCCGGGCCTGCTTTCAAAAATCCCGCAGCAACCGCTAAATCCTCCCCGCACTCAAGCGTTTCCCAAGCGACGAACACCCGCACTTTCGCTTGCTTGCGAGGAATCACCATGTCCACTGCTTCCTGCCTTGCCCAGGTCCCGCCGGCCAGCGCGCCGCGTGCCTTGTACGAGTTCACCGATTCACCCTTGCTGCAACGCCAGCAGCAACAGGAGTCCAACGCCCGCAGCTACCCGCGCCGCATCCCGCTGGCGCTCAAGCGCGCCCGTGGCATCCATGTGGAAGATGTCGAAGGTCGCCAGTTCATCGACTGCCTGGCCGGCGCCGGCACCTTGGCGCTGGGCCACAACCACCCGGTGGTGGTCGAGGCGATCCAGCGGGTACTGGCCGATGAGCTGCCCCTGCACACCCTGGACCTGACCACGCCGGTCAAGGACCGCTTCGTCCAGGACCTGTTCGGCGTTCTGCCCGAGGCGTTGCGCCGTGAGGCCAAGGTGCAGTTCTGCGGCCCGACCGGTACCGATGCGGTGGAAGCAGCGCTGAAGCTGGTGCGCAGCGCCACCGGCCGCAGCACCGTGCTGGCCTTCCACGGCGCCTACCATGGCATGAGCCAGGGTGCGCTGAGCCTGATGGGTAGCCATGGGCCGAAGCAGCCGCTGGGGGCCTTGCTCGGCAACGGTGTGCAGTTCATGCCGTACCCCTACGACTACCGTTGCCCGTTCGGCCTGGGCGGCGAAGCCGGGGTCAAGGCCAACCTGCATTATCTGGAAAACCTGTTGCTCGACCCGGAAAGCGGCGTGCCGCTGCCGGCGGCGGTCATTCTGGAAGTGGTGCAGGGTGAGGGCGGGGTGATCCCGGCCGATATCGAGTGGCTCAAGGGTGTACGCCGTATCACCGAGCAAGCCGGCGTGGCGTTGATCGTCGATGAGATCCAGAGTGGATTTGCCCGCACCGGGCGCATGTTCGCCTTCGAGCATGCCGGCATCGTTCCGGACGTGGTCACCCTGTCCAAGGCCATTGGCGGCAGCCTGCCGCTGGCGGTGGTGGTGTACCGCGACTGGCTGGACACCTGGAAACCGGGCGCCCACGCCGGCACTTTCCGTGGTAACCAGATGGCCATGGCGGCGGGCTCGGCGGTGATCGACTACCTGGTCGAGCATCGCCTGGCCGAGCATGCCGAGGCCATGGGGCAGCGCCTGCGCCAGCACCTGCAGCAGCTGCAGCGGGCTTATCCGCAGTTGGGTGATGTTCGCGGGCGTGGGCTGATGCTCGGGGTAGAGCTGGTGGACCCGCAAGGGCAGCGGGATGCACTTGGGCATCCGGCGGCCAACCGCGAGCTGGCGGCGAAGGTACAGCGCGAATGCCTCAAGCGTGGGCTGATCCTGGAGCTGGGTGGGCGGCATGGGGCGGTGGTTCGCTTCTTGCCGCCGTTGATCATCAGTGGCGAGCAGATCGATGAGGTTGCGCAGCGCTTTTCCGAGGCGTTGATCGCGGCGGTCTGATCGATTGCCGGGGCCGCTGCGCGGCCCTGTCGCCGGCAAGCCGGCTCCCACAGAACTGCACATAACTCATTGAATTAGCAGGGACCCTGTGGGAGCGGCTTCAGCCGCGAACACCGGCACAGCCGGTGCCATGCACTGCGTTGGATTCTTCGCGGCTAAAGCCGCTCCCACAGGGTACGAGGATCGCTTGCGAATTCAGTTATCTGTGCGACAGCGCAAGCCTTCCGGTCGGCGCAGTCCCCCTGGCAATCCCGGCTACCAGCCGCGCCCGGAGTTCACCCAGAAGTTCACCGACAGCGAGGTGGTCACAGACTCCACCTGGTGGAACCACCCTTCGGGCAGGAACAGCAGGTCACCAGCCTGCAGCACAACGCGCAGGAAAGGCACTTCGCGTGCCGCCGGGAAACGCTGGTAGTCCGGGGCGTCGGGGTTGAAGTCGCAGCCGTCCAGGCCGCCCTTGGGGCTGGTCGACCAGGTGCCCAGGGCTGGGCGATGGTGCGGTGCGGCAAGGATGAAAGACTTCTGTCCCCATACCTGCGCGAACAGGTTGTCGGTGTCGTCGCGGTGCAGTGGCGTCAGGGTGCCCTTGGGGCCGATCCAGATACGCGGCGCAATGAACTTCTCGCGGGCGAAGTACTGCGGGTAGCGAATCAGCGCCAGCAGCTTTTCCGGCACGATGTTGTTGCCCATGTAGGCCGGGGTTTCGCCGGGTTTGGCCGGGGTGTCCAGCGAGGCGATGAAGTCGGCCATGGAAGTGGAACGGAAGTCGCGGTCGGTGGAGAAGGTCTTCTTCACGTAGTCGCCGTGCCGGGTGATGCCCTGCAGTTCGGCGAAATGCTCCAGCGAAGCTTCGCGGCCCATGCTGAACAGCGGCCAGTCCTGCAGGGCATCACTGATCACCACGGGTGTTCCGTGCTCCAGGTACTCTCCCTGAAAGCGCGCCAGCGGCATGTCGGCGCGGGCAATGCGTGCCACCTCGCGCTGCACCGGTTGCGCGGCCGACACCCGTTCGCTGAGGCGTGCCGGTGTCGGGTAGCGCTGGTTCATCGACACCTTGGTCGCCGGCGCGCCGCGCCGGGCGTTGCTGATGATCTGCGGCAGCAGGGTGGCCAGGCCCATGTTGCCGCTGATCTTCAGGCGGGCGCTGGCGAACAGCTCTTCGACGTTGGCGGTGCCGCCCATGATGCCCATGAAGTCACGCTCGGCCAGCTCGATGGTGACGTCCGGGGCGCTGTGCCGGCCGGCACCGGTGCGGCTGCTGTCGCGCACCTCCGACCAGAAGGCCCGGTCCTGGCTGAAGACGAACTGGAAAACGCCTTCGATGCCCACGGCATGAGCGTTGGCGAACAGTTTGCTGAGAATGCTCTGAAGGTCCACGGTATGCCTCTGGCGGTCTTTCGTTGTGCAGGGATAACGAGTGCCTGCACCAACGATTTAGCTGTGTGGGCGGGTAATTTTTCGGTGTGCTGCTACGTCCCGTAGGGAGGCTTGAGTCACATTGTTCACCCAAGGAACCCACATGGCACTGCACCCTGATCTGGCGGCATTTCTGGAACTGGTCGAATTTGGCCGGCTGACGGGCAGGAGCCTGCCCATGCACGCGATGGACGTGGCCCAGGCCCGTGCCGAGTTCGAAGGCAGCTCGCAGGTGCTCGACCCGAGCCCGCCTGGCAACGTCACGGCCAGCGAGCTGCAGATTACCGCACGCGACGGTGCTCGCCTGGCGGCTCGCTTGTACCGCCAGGGCGATGCCGGCGCTGCCTTGCAGCCGGTGATCCTGTACCTGCACGGCGGCGGCTACGTGGTCGGCAGCCTCGATTCGCACGACTCGGTGTGCCGTCGCCTGGCGGCCCTGGGCGAGTTCGCGGTGCTGGCGGCAGACTACCGGCTGGCACCGGAGCAGCAGTTCCCGGTGGCCCTGCACGATGCGCTGGACGCCGCCAACTGGCTGGCTGAGCAGGCGGCCTCGCTGGGCCTGGACAACCGCCGGGTGGTGCTGGCAGGGGACAGTGTGGGCGCCAGCCTGGCGGCAGTGCTGGCCATTACGGCGGTGGAGCAGCCCGAAGCGCTGGCGTTCAAGCCGCTGGCGCAGTTGCTGTTCTACCCGGTGACCGATATCTCCTGCCAGCGTGAGTCCCATCGCGAGCATGCCGAGGGTTACCTGCTGGAGACACCTACCCTGGCGTGGTTCTACCAGCACTATGCACCGCAGCGCGAACAGCGCCTGGACTGGCGGGTGTCGCCGTTGCTGTCGACGCTGCGCGAGCCATTGGCGCCGGCGTACCTGTTCGTGGCCGAGTATGACCCGTTGCACGATGAGGGCATGGCCTATCGTGACTGGCTGATGGCGGGCGGGACGGCGGTGACCTTTGCCCGGGTGGAGGGGTTGACCCATGACTTCTTGCGCATGTCGGGGATCGTGGGGCAGGTGGAGGGGATTTACCGGGATGTCGGGGAGTGGTTGAAGCGGGTCGGCGGCCAATCCTGACTTGAGCTCGCCGGGGCCGCAAAGCGGCCCCAGGGCTTCACCCGCGAACGTGCTTCTTCAATACATCGACCAATCGCTCGATCTCCGCCTCGGTATTCAACAGCCCAGGCGCTGTCCGCACCACCGGCCCGACATCCCGCGACACCGCATCGACCACAATGCGCTGGCTGTTGAGATACCGGGCAATCTCGTCAGCATCCTGCCCCGTGCCCCGGAAGAAGGTGAACCCCGCCGAATACTGCGCACTGCGCGGTGTCACCAGCTCGATCCCCGGCAGCGCTTCAAGCCGCTGCCTGAGATAGTCATTGAGCCCATGAATCCGCGCCTGGACCGCCGCCTTGCCCAACTGCAGGTGCAACTCGAACGCCTTGCCCAATGCCCAGCGATGCTCGAACGCGTGGTAACCCCCGGGCGTCATCACCGTGGCAAAGTCTTCATTCTCGGAAAACGTGGCAATGGTCGGGTTCAGCTGCTTCAGTTCGGTGGACGCCGCGCAGATGATCCCGGTACCGCGCGGTCCGAACATCCACTTGTGCGTACCGGCGATGAAGTAATCGCAGTTGAGGTCGGCAAAGCGCATGTCTTCGACACCAAAGCCGTGCACGCCGTCGATCACGTAGATGATCCGGTCCTGCTCGTCACGCTGGCGATTGACCTCGCGCACCAGCGCGCCGATCTCGCCCACGGGCAGTTTCACGCCACTGCCCGAATGCACCCAGGTCATGCCCAGCACCCGGGTTTTCGGCCCGATGGCAGCCGCAATGGTGGCCAGTACCTGGTCGCTGTTGACCTTGGCGGGGTCTTCGAACAGGCGCAACCGGTGCACTGGCGTGCCATCGCGCGTGGTGCGAAAGCCCATGGTGTGACGGGCGGCCGAATGCTCGTGCACGGTGGTGAGAATTTCCTGCCCCGGGGCAATCTTCAGCCCGCCATAGATCAGCCCCAGGCCTTCGGTGGTGCTGCCGGTCAGGGCGATTTGCCGGGGCGTCACTTCGAGGTAGCGGGCTGCCCATTCACGCACGGCGGCTTCGTGCTTCCACTCCGACTGGCTGTCCCAGTCGACCATGCGGGCCGGGTGGCGGTCGAAGCGGGCGCGCAGCGCCTCGATGGCTTCGCGCACGGGCCTTGGGTGCGAGGTGATCAGGAAGTTGGCAAAGTGTGCGTAGGCCGGGTCCAGCTCGAACAGGCTGCGAAACGCGGCCCAGCCGTTGGCAGTGGCAGGCTGTGCAGGTGCCGCGTGGGCGGCAGGCAGCAGCGGGCCTGTGAGGGGCAGGGCGGCCGCCAGCAGGCCGGCCTGCTTGAGAAAGGTGCGACGATCGTTCATCAAGTTGCTCGCAAGAGTCAGGGGGATGAGGTGGCGACGGGTTGCGCGGTGCGCTGCACCTGCTCCCACACCCGCAGGAAGTTACCGCCCCAGAGCTTGGCAATATCGGCTTCGGAGTAGCCGCGGCTGATCAGTTCGGCGGTGACGTTGCGTGCTTCACTGGCGTTCTGCCAGCCGTCGATGCCGCCGCCTTCGTTGAAGTCCGAGCTCAGGCCGACATGGTCGATGCCGATCTTGCGCACGGTGTAGTCGATGGCGTCGCCATAGTCCTTGAGCGTGGCCGGCGGTTCTTCCTCGAGAATGCCGTATAGCGCGTTGGCGTACTGGCCGACCTTCTGCTCGGGCCAGCCGGCGATCACCGGGTCGCCGGGCATCAGTGCGTAGTTCAGGTTGGCCAGCGGCGGCAGGTCGTAGCCGGCGCGCAGGGCGTCGAGTTTGTCCCGGGTCTTGCTGCTCAGGGGCTTGAGGTAGGTGGAGAAGGCCACCAGCTGGACCACGCCGCCGCTGTCCTTGATCAGCTGCAGCTCCTTGTCGGAGAGGTTGCGGTCGATGTCGACCATCGCTCGTGGCGCCGAGTGCGAGGCCACCACCGGCGCCCGGCTGAGGGCGACGGCCTGGGCCAGCGCCTTGCTGGACATTTGCGACACATCGATGATCACGCCCAGGTCGTTCAGCCGCTGCACGGCGCGCTTGCCAATCGGCGACAGGCCGTCCAGGGCGTCGGCGGTGTCATTGAAGAACGGCAGCGGGCGCGAGGAGTCGGCCCAGCTGTTGTTGCCCACGTAGCTGAAGCCGAACATGCGCACGCCGCGCGCGGCCCAGCGGTCGAGCTGGTCGATGTCGTCGCCCAGCGCATAGGCGTTGAGCATGCTGAGGAACACCGCGAACTTGCCTTCGCCGTGCAAGCGCCGCATGTCTTGCGGGGTGTAGGCAATACCCACCTGCTGCGGGAAGTCGCGGACCATGGCGGTGATGGCGTTGTAGCGCACTTCCTGGGTGTGGCGGGCGGCTTCGACGAAGCCTGGGGTGGGGCGGTGCGGGCCACCGTCACCAGTCCAGGATTCTGGCCAGGCGAAGATGGTCAGGGCCGCGCCGGACAATCGCCCGCGTGCGGCCTTGGCCAGGTCGAAGCGGCCATTGCCGTCCTTGTCGGCCTCGCTGCCCTCGGTGCCGAAAGTCAGCGGCAGGGTGACGTGGCTGTCAAACGAGATGATGCGTTCCTGCAGGTCGTCGGCCTGGCGGGTCACCTCCCTGGAATAGCCGGCAGGTGTGGCGAAGTAGTGCCAGGCGGCAAGCCCGGCGCCAGCGGCAACCGCCGCGGCCAGGCTGATAAACAGGGCTTTCTTCCAGCGTAGAGTCGTCATCTTGGTCTCAGTAGGTTCACCGTCGAGGGATGGGCACAGAGGCCGCCGCTACCTGCAGTGAACGAGCACGCACCCGGGAAATTTAGCCGCTATCAGGACTCCGGCGCAGGGCCCTGTAGGAGTGGCCGAGTAGCCCTCAAGGTTTGGGGTGGGTAAGCCGCTAAATTTCGCCTGCCGTGCAACGTTCTAGCCTTGGACGGGCCGTGCTCCATGGCCGCAATGAATGCACAGGTATGCAATGACGATTTCCCGACGCGGTTTCATCGCCGGTGTGGCATTGACGGGTGTGGTGGTGCCCGGTGCGCTGGGGGCGCTGTATGTGCAGCGCCAGCGTGCCGACGAGGAATTCCCGGCAACCCCTGGCGAGGCCGTCGTCGAACTGGCCGATACTCGCCTGCAGCAGTTGGGCGATACCCTGCGGGGTATCTGGCGCTGGACCCTGCAGGGCCAGGATGCGGGGCTGGACGGTCTACCCACAGGTGAGCTGGAGCTGTTCCTGGATGTGGCAACCAGCGGGCGAGCCCTGCGCGGCTACCTGGATACCCCCGAGCGCCTGCGTGGGCAGGAAGAGCCGCGCTACCGCGTGGTAGGCGACCTTCTGGCCGACAAACCGGGCACCTTGCGCTGGCGTCTGTGTTCGGCCCATGCCCGCTATGAATGCCATATCGTGCTCGACGAGGTCTGGGGCCGGTTCGGCAACGCCGGGCCGGCGACCCTCAACGGGCGTATTGCGCGCCTGGACCGCGCGCTGACATTGCCCGTGGAGGACAACCACTTCCTGGCCTTGAAGCGCACCTTCCCCGAGGCGCGCGAGCGTACCCCGCTGAACCCGCAACTGCTGGCCTGGCTGATTGCCCCGGAGCATCGCCTGTTCCACCAGTTGTGGCATGCCTCGCGGGACAAATGGCACAAACTGGACAAGGACAAGCAGGGCGCCCTGCGTGGCCTGGGCTGGCAGCCTGGGCCACGTGACCGCGAGCGTGACGCACGGGGCCGGCACAAAGACCGCAACGGCTCGGGCGAGGACTTTTTCTTCATGCACCGGCACATGCTTGGCAATGCCCGTGCCTTGCAGGACTTGCCGTCATGGCCGCGCTTCCCGCTGCCGCAGCCGGAACTGGAGCGCGACCGCGCCGGGTTCGCCCGCTATTTCGACAACCATGACGGCAATGCCCTGCCGCCCACCTGGCTGGCCAGCGGTGATGCGGAATACACCCAGTGGGTGCGCGACATCAAGACGCCGGATACCTTCCATGGCAACTTCCAGGTCTGGGAGTCACGCTATACCGACCCGGAGTACCTGAGCACCTTGACCCTGGGCCAGTTCGGTTCGGAAGTGGAGCTGGGCCTGCACGACTGGCTGCACATGCGCTGGGCATCGGTGCCGCGCGACCCGTCCAACGGTATGCCGGTGCCGACGGCGCGTACGCCGGATGATTTTGCCGAACGCTGGTTCGCCGAGCAGAACGATTTTCTTGGTGACCCGTTTTCATCCCATGTGAACCCGGTGTTCTGGCAATTTCACGGCTGGATCGACGACCGCATCGAGGACTGGTTCCATGCCCATGAGCGGCTGCATCCGGGCGAGGTGCGGCGCCTGGAGGTCAATGGTGTGCCATGGTTTGCGCCAGGGCGCTGGGTGCAAGTGGCGGACCCGTGGCTGGGGCCGGATACCCACGGCTGCTCGACGGTGCCGGGTTTGCGGCCCGGGCGCAGTGTCGAGATGGACCCGGAGACCATGAAGCTGGCGTTGCGCATCATCTACAGCGATGACGACCTGCTCGACAAGCTGCGGCTCAAGGTACCGCAGCGGCCGTGGTATGCGCGCAACCTGAAGGTGGCGCAGCGCTCGCGTTGATTGGGGGCGATCTGCGCCCCTTTCGCGACACAAGGCCGCTCCCACATGACGGTGCATGCTTGAACCTGTGGGAGCGGCCTTGCGTCGCGATGGGCTGCGCAGCAGCCCCGGAAAGCAGCGCGGTTTACTGCCCGACCTGCCACCCACCCCCCAATGCCTTGTACAACGCCACACTGCCCTGCAACCGGGCCAGGCGCAATTGCACCTGCTGGTCCTGCGCCACATACAAGGTGTGCTGGGTCTCAAGCACGCTCAACAGCGTTTCCGCTCCCGCGCCATAACGCTGCTGCGCCAGTTCGAACGCCAGCCGCGCCTGCGCCACCTCTTCATCCTGCCACTGCCGCTGGCGGTCCACACCCTGGATCGCATTGAGCGCTTTCTCGACATCGGCAAAACCGGCCAGGATGCTGCTGCGGTAGGTCTCCAGCAACTCTGCCTGTTCCGCCTCGGCCAGTTCACGCGCGGCGCGCAACCGGCCGTTGTTGAAGATCGGCGCGACCAGGCCGCTGGTGAGGGTGTAGAAGGCGCTGTCGAACAGATGGGCAAAGGTGTTGGCGCCAGCCCCCAGGTTGGCCCCGAGGGTGAGCTTGGGCAGCATGGCGGCGCGGGCGACCTGCAGGTTGGCGCTGGCGGCGGCCAGCCGTGCTTCCGCCGCGGCAATGTCCGGGCGACGGGTGAGCAGCTCGCTGGGTACGCCGCTGCCAATGGCGGGCCATTGCAGGGTGATGATCGCTTCCTGGCTGGCGGGTAGCGACTGCAACGGGTCGCCGAGCAGGGTTGCCAGGGTGACCCGGCTGTCCTGCCACTTCTGCTCCAGTAACGGCAGCTGGCGTTGCTGCGTGGCTACCAGGCTGCGTTGCTGGGCCAGTTCCAGGCGTGTGGCGGAACCGCTGCGCTGGCGTGCCTCGACCAGGCCCAGTACGTCCTGGGCATTGCGCAGGTTGAGGCGGGCAATGCGCAGCTGTTCCTGCAGGGCCAGACCCTGCAGGTAACTGTCGGCCACCGCGCTGACCAGGGTCAGCTCCACGGTCTGGCGGTCGAAGCGGCTGGCATCCAGGTTGCGCAGGGCGCTGTCGCGGGTCGCCCGCAGGCCACTCCAGAAGTCGATTTCGTAGCTGGCGCTGAGCTGCATGTCGAACGAGGTACTGGTGGGTTCGTTGCGGCTGACATCCAGCTGGTCATTGCCGTCACCGTGCAGCAGGCGTTGACGGCTGCCGTCCAGGCCCAGCTTCAGCTCCGGCAGCAGCGGCGCGCCGGCGATGACTGCGCGGGCCCTGGCCTGGCGCACCCGCGCCGTGGCGGCAGCCAGGTCATGGGCATTGTGCAAGGCGTGCTGTACCAGGCGGTCGAGCTCGCGGCTGGCGAAGGCTTGCCACCACTGTGCCGTTGGCAGTTGTGCCGAGGGTGATGCGGCCTCGCCTTGCCAGGCAGGTGGCGTGGCGATACCGCTGGCAGGTGTGGGCGGCGTGCTGCAGGCGGCGAGGCATACGCATAAGGTCAACAGGCTGATGCGGCTAGGCAGAGTCATAGGTTATTCGCTGGTAAGGGCTTTGACCGGGTCGAGGCGGGCGGCCTTGCGCGCTGGCATGAAGCCGAACACGATGCCGGTGACGACGGCGCAGGCGAAGGCGCCGAGCATGGCGGGCAGGGCAAAGGCCACCGCCACTTCGGCCAGCATCAGGCCGCCACCGATGGCCAGGGCCAGGACGATGCCGGCCAGGCCGCCAACCATCGACAGCATCACCGCCTCGCTGAGAAATTGCCGCAGGATGTCGCGCTGGCGCGCGCCGGTGGCCATGCGGATGCCGATTTCACGGGTACGCTCGCGCACGGTCATCAGCATGATGTTCATCACGCCGATGCCGCCCACCAGCAGCGAGATCGCGGCGATCGCCCCCAGCATCAGCGACAGGCTGTTCTGCGTGCGCGCTTCGGCCTGGATCAGCGCCGCGTCATTGGTCAGCTCGAAGTCCTGGCGGCCGTTGTGGCGCTGGCGCAGCAGCTTGTCGATGGCCGCTTCGGCTTCATTGACCCGCATGGAGTCGAGGGCGGCAACGGCGATGTAGTCCGGGTCACGCTGGCCGAACAGGCGGATGGCGGCGGCGGAGTAGGGCACCACGATGCGCCCGTCGCTGTCCTGGTCGCCAGAGCTGGCGCCCTTGCCGGCCAGGATACCGACCACCTGGAATGGCACATTGCCAATCAGCAGGTACTGCCCCAGCGGATCGCGCCCGGGGTCCAGCATCTTTTCCCGCACTTTCTGGCCGATCACCGCCACCGCCGCAGCGTTGGCTTCATCGGCATCGGTGTAGAAGCTGCCTTCCACCGCCGGCCAGTTGAAAATCTCGGGGAACCCGGTGTTGTTGCCGCCCACATAGAACCGCTGGCTGCTGTTGCCGTGGCGCACCATCATCTTTTCGCCGATCACCGGCATCACGTGCTTGACCTGCGGCAGTTGGCCGATGGCGGCGACATCGTCGAGGGTGATGGTGCCAGCCTGTTCGCCCAGGCTCGCCGGCTTGCCGTTGAGGTAGAGGATGTTCGAGCCGAAGGCGGCCATCTGCGCCATGACCTGGCGCTTGCTGCCTTCGCCCACGGCCAGCATCACCACCACCGAGGCTACGCCAATGACGATGCCCAGCAGGGTCAGGGCGGTGCGGAAGCGGTTGACCCACATCACCCGCCAGGCCGCCTGCAGGGCTTCGAGCAATTCGCCTTTCCACGCTCCGTGCAAGGTTGCGCCACGGTCCAGGCGCTGGCGCAGCTGGTCGGCCTGCAGCCCGCGGCCGTCGTGGGTCGTGGGCTTTTCGGCGGCGGAATCGCTGATGATCAGGCCGTCACGAATTTCGATCACCCGCTGCGCCCGCGCCGCCACGTTGCGGTCGTGGGTGATCAGGATGATCACGTGGCCCTGGCTGGCCAGCTCGTCGAGCAACGCCATCACTTCGGTGCCGCTGTGGCTGTCGAGGGCGCCGGTGGGTTCGTCGGCGAGGATGATATGGCCGCCGTTCATCAAGGCCCGGGCAATCGACACCCGTTGCTGCTGGCCGCCGGACAACTGGTGCGGGCGGTTGCCGGTGCGGCTGGCCAGGCCAAGGCGGGCGAGCAGGGCGCTGGCGCGGGCGTGGCGTTCGCTGGCGGCGACGCCGGCATAGATAGCCGGCATTTCGACGTTCTCCTGGGCCGAGCCCGAAGGGATCAGGTGGTAGCCCTGGAACACGAAGCCAAACGCCTCGCGGCGTAACCAGGCCAGTTCGTCGCTGCCCAGCTCGGCCACATCCTTGCCGGCGAAGCGGTAGCTGCCGGAAGTGGGGCGGTCAAGGCAGCCGAGGATATTCATCAAGGTCGACTTGCCGGAGCCGGAGGCGCCGACGATGGCGACGAACTCGCCGGGATGGATGCACAGGTTGATGCCATGGAGGATATCGACCTTGGGCGTTTCGACGCCGCCGTAGGATTTCCGGATGTCGACCAGCTCGATCAGGGGTGTGCTCATTCAACCTCCACTGACGCCAGGGGCGCCGATCACCAGGCGTTCGCCTTCGTTGAGGCCGTCCAGCACCTGCACCCGCAGGCGGTCGCTGAGGCCAGTGCGAACCTGGCGCTGTTCGACCTTGCCGTCGCGGGTCAGTACATGGGCCAGGCGCAGGCCATCACCGTCGTCCAGCGCAGCCAGTGGTACGGTCAGCACCTGGCTGGCTTTGCCTGCGACGAAGAACACCTGGGTGGTCATCTCGGCCATCAGCGCACCGTCCGGGTTGTCGACATCCAGCAGCACGCTGTACTGCACCACCTGGCTGCCGGCGCTGCCATTGCTGACGCTGGCCGGGCTGCCGCCGCCCTGGCTGGCCTGCTCCAGCGGCTTGGGCGGGATCGGCAGTACCTGCCGCACGGTGCTGGTCCAGCGGCGCTTGCCGCCGGCCAGGGTGGTGAAGTAGGCGGTCATGCCCGGGGTGACCTTGCCGATGTCGGCCTCCGACACCTGGGCCCACACGGTCATCGGCGAGAGCTTGGCGATGCGCAGGATCAACGGGGTTTGCTGCTGGGCATTGAGGGTTTGCCCTTCACGGGCATCCACCGCCACTACCGTGCCGTCCATCGGCGCGTAGATGCGCGTGTAGCCCAGCTCGGCCTCGTCGCTGCGCAGGCTGGCCTGGGCCTGGCGGATCTGCGCCTGGAACATGTCGATGCGCGCCTGGGTGACCTTCAGCTGCGCTGCGGCCGTTTGTACGTCCTCGTCGCGGGTGGCACCGGCGGCGGCCAGGTCGCGTTGCCGTTTGAGCTGTTGCCGGGCCAGTTGGAACTGCGCGCGTTGTTCGGCCAACTGGGCCTTGAGGTTGTCGATCGAATAGCGGCCGGCATCCAGCCGGGCCTGCTGGGTCGACGGGTCGATCTCGACCAGCAGCTGGCCTTTGCGCACCGTGTCGCCGACCTCGACGTGCAGGGTGTGGATCTGCCCGGACGCCTGGGCACCAACGTCCACGTAGCGCCGTGGTTGCAGGGTGCCCAGTGCGGTGACGCTGCTTTCGATGTCGGCACGGGTTACGGCGACCGTACTGAGCGGCTGCGCGCCGTAGGGCAGGGCCTTCCAGGCCAGCAGGCTGCTCAGGCCGAGCAGGCCCAGGCCAGTGAGCAGGACCCGGCGACGGGTGTTGGTTAAAGGTCTCATGCAGACTTCCAGCCGAGGGGGTGCCAGATAGACGAAAGCGGCAGGAGGGGATTTAGCGAATGTTGGGTAGGGGCTGACAGGTGTATGGCGACAGGGTTGTGGCGCCTGCGAGATCGAGCGCCGCCCGCGCGGCGCATCGCGAGCGAAGCTCGCTCCTACATTTGTTTCGGGCCAGTAACGCCTGCGCCAGCGCGCGCGACCGCCTTGTTTGTTCCACACAATATCGAGGTGAACGCCAAAGGGCCGCGCGCCTCTGCCTCAGGATTAACTGGCCCGAAACAAATGTAGGAGCGAGCTTCGCTCGCGATGCGCCGCGCGGGCGGCGCTCGGTCTCCCAGGCGCTAACGCCCTCCAGCCATTCCCCTCTTGTTGCTGAGAATAATTATAATTTGTAAGATCGCACGTTGACATCACTCGGTCCCGCATTGCTGCCTGAAAGGGCTTTCTGGCATAGGCTGGCAGGACGATCTCAGGTAACGTCGTGGAACATTACTATCGCGAACTGGTGGGCTTCCTTTCCGCGCGCCTGGGCAATCGTCAGGCCGCCGAAGACGTGGCGCACGATGCCTACCTGCGGGTGCTGGAGCGCACCGACGGCGAGCGCATCGAGCACCCGCGTGCCTTCCTTTACCGTACCGCGCTCAACCTGGTGATCGACCGCCACCGGCGGCACCAGGTGCGCCAGGCCGAGCCGCTGGAGGTGCTGGACAGCGACGAGCGCTGGCACACTCCGGCACCGAGCCACGGCATGCAGCTCGACCAGCGCCTGGCGCTGATGCAGCGCGCCCTGGATGAGCTGAGCAAGGTCTGCCGCGACTGCTTCCTGCTGCGCAAGCTAGATGGCCTGTCACACCAGCAGATTGCCGAGCGCCTGGGTATTTCCCGCAGCCTGGTAGAAAAGCACATCGTCAATGCCATGAAGCACTGCCGGGTGCGCATGCGCGCGTGGGAATCCTGATTGCCGGGTTAAAGGCAAATGCAAATTCCGTCAGTCAGTCACTTGATTTCCGCGGTTTTCCCGACTTCTATCAAAGAAGACCCCTGCCAGGCATAACCTTGGCAGCAGCCGTTACTGGCGCAGTATGGTCAGGGAGCGTACCCATTACCCAACTGCCCAGGTCCGACCATGGCCAACAAGACCCTGCGCATCCTCATTGCCGACGCACACCCGTGCCAGCGCCTGCAGCTGGAGCGGCTGCTCAATGGCCTGGGCTACTACCGGATAGCGCCAGTGGACAGCTTCGAGGAGCTGCAGCGCCTGGTGCTGTGTGCCTTGCAGCCTTTCCACCTGCTGTTGGGCAATATCGAGCTGGCCAGCCATGCCGGGGTCGACCTGGTGCGCTTCTGCCGCGTCAGTACGCAGATCCAGCATGCCCTGCTGTATCACTCTACCCAGTTGATAGTGCCCTCGGTGCCGCAGACCGAGCGCCAGGCCGTCAGCCTGAGCCTGCCCCAGGTGCCCGATAACGAGGCGCTGGAGACGTTCATGGCGATCATCGATACACCGCTGCTGGTCGGCAAGCTGCCACTGCCGGGCGCCATGCCGGCTACTACGCCGCGGCCACGGCCGCGGGCCAATTTCGTCAATACCATGTTCAACCGCTAAAGCCGCAGCGGGCGGGGCAAGGGGGGCGCTATTTGCTATCCTCTTGCCCTTTGCCGATTTGCGGACCCTGCCATGACTGCCATCGATACCGCTCGCCCGCCCCGGTTCAGCCGCGGTGACCACCGGACCCTGGGCCTGGCGGCGTTGGGCGGCGCGCTGGAAATCTACGATTTCATCATTTTCGTGTTCTTTGCGCTGACCCTCAGCCAGCTGTTCTTCCCGCCCGAGATGCCCGAATGGCTGCGCCTGCTGCAAAGCTTCGGGATCTTCGTCACTGGCTACCTGGCGCGGCCGCTGGGCGGCATCCTGATGGCACACTTCGCCGACCACCTGGGACGCAAGCGGGTCTTCAGCCTGAGCATCCTGATGATGGCCCTGCCGTGCCTGTTGATCGGGGTGATGCCGACCTACGCCGACATCGGCTATGCGGCGCCGCTGATCCTGCTGGCCCTGCGCATCCTGCAGGGCGCGGCGGTGGGCGGCGAGGTGCCGAGTGCCTGGACCTTCGTCGCCGAGCACGCACCAGCCGGGCGCCGCGGCTACGCCCTGGGCTTCCTGCAGGCCGGGTTGACCTTCGGCTACCTGCTGGGAGCGCTGACCGCGACCTTGCTGGCACAGCTGTTCACAGCGCAGGAAATCCTCGACTACGCCTGGCGCTACCCGTTCCTGCTCGGCGGGGTATTCGGCGTGATCGGCGTGTGGTTGCGCCGTTGGCTCAGCGAAACACCGGTGTTCCTCGCCCTGCGCGCACGCCAGGAGCAGCCGGTGAGCTTCCCGCTACGGCGGGTGCTGGGCGAACACCGCCGGGCGTTGATCCCGGCGGCACTGCTGACTTGTGTGCTGACATCCGCCGTGGTGGTGCTGGTGGTGATTACCCCGACAGTGATGCAGCAGCGCTTCGGCATGAGTGCCGGGCACACCTTTGCCCTGAGCAGCGTGGGCATCGTCTTCCTCAACATTGGCTGCGTGCTGGCTGGGCTGCTGGTCGACCGTGTAGGCGCCTGGCGCGCGCTGATGCTCTATAGCCTGTTGCTGCCGGTGGGCATCGGTGCGTTGTACGCCAGCCTGGTGGGGCAGTGGGGCCTGACCTGGCTGGCCTATGCGCTGGCAGGTTTGTCCTGCGGCGTGGTAGGTGTGGTGCCGTCGGTGATGGTCGGGCTGTTCCCGGCCGAGATCCGCGTGTCGGGCATTTCCTTCACCTACAACGTGGCTTACGCGCTGTGGGCCAGCACCACACCGCTGGCGTTGATTGCACTGATGCCGTGGAGCCCGTGGGTGTGTGTCGGCTTTTGTCTGGTCATGGGCACGGTCGGGCTGCTGACAGCCCTGTATTTCGGGCGTCGTGAGCCATTGGCGTTTGTGGCGGAGCCGATGCCGATCATGTGCGGTGACAAATGAGCCGGTAACGGCTGCAGGGCATTGAGGCAGACTTCCGGGCCGGGGTTATTGGAATAACCTATTAGCCAAATTTAACCTGGAAGGTTAATTTCTCATGGAAAAGAGAATGCCTCACTGCCCGCTGCAGCGGGTGAAGGCGCTGTTGAGTCTAGGCAAAGTGCGTACTACCGGGGTAGCCACGCAGGGTGCGCGGGCACTTGGCATTGAGCCTTTCGCCATGCTGAACATTGTTCGCGAGCTAACGCCAGGCGACTTTCATAAGAGCATGACGACCTACAACAATCATCGAGTCTGGCAGGACGTCTATCGTCCCCAGACCGCTGTAGGAAGGGTTTACCTCAAGTTGATGGTGGTTGACGACCTGCTCATCGTGTCTTTCAAGGAGCTATGAAATGAAATGCCCACTGTGTGGAGGAGCGGAATTGGTCGCGCAATCCAAGGACATGCCTTATCGCTACAAGGGTGAAGCTACCGTTATTCCCGATGTTTATGGCGACTACTGCCCTGCTTGTGGTGAGGTGATACTGGGCATGGGAGAGGCGCAGCGCATGAGTGACCTGATGTCGGCCTTTGAGCGACAAGTCAATGGAGCCGTTGTTGACCCTGCTTTCATTGCAGCCATGCGCCGGAAGTTCGACCTCGACCAGCGTGAAGCGGGGGAAATTTTCGGTGGTGGGGTCAATGCGTTCTCTCGTTATGAAAACGGCAAGACCACGCCGCCAGTGGCGCTGGTGAAACTGCTCAAGCTGCTGGACCGCCACCCAGAGCTCTTCGAGGAAGTGCGAACTGCCTGATATTGGCAGGCAATAAAAAGCCCCCGGCTCGTGAGAACCGGGGGCTTTTCGTTAGCGCAAGAGCAGCGGCCTTACATGTTCGGGTAGTTCGGCCCGCCAGCGCCTTCAGGGGTGACCCAGGTGATGTTCTGGGCCGGGTCCTTGATGTCGCAGGTCTTGCAGTGCACGCAGTTCTGCGCGTTGATCTGGAAGCGCTTGCTGCCGTCTTCCTGGGTGACCACTTCGTACACGCCCGCCGGGCAGTAGCGCTGGGCCGGCTCGTCGTACAGCGGCAGGTTGCTGGCGATCGGCACGTTCGGGTCGGTCAGCTTCAGGTGGCAGGGTTGTTCCTCTTCGTGGTTGGTGCTGGAGAGGAATACCGAGCTGAGCTTGTCGAAACTGAGCTTGCCGTCCGGTTTCGGGTAGTCGATCTTCTGCGACTCGGCCGCCAGCTTCAGGCAGGCGTAGTCCGGCTTGGTGTCGTGCAGGGTGAACGGCAGCTTGCCGCCGAACCAGTTCTGGTCCACATAGTTGAACGCCGCGCCCAGCAGCGGGCCGAACTTGTGCATGGCCGGGCCGAAGTTGCGGCTGGCGAACAGTTCTTCGTACAGCCAGCTGGCCTTGAAGGCACTGACGTAGCCGTTCAGCTGGTCACCGCCTTCGCTGCCGGCGATCAGTGCGTCAGCCACTGCTTCGGCGGCCAGCATGCCAGACTTCATCGCAGTGTGGCTGCCCTTGATCTTGGCGAAGTTCAGGGTGCCCAGGTCACAGCCGATCAACGCGCCACCGTTGAATACCATCTTCGGCAGCGAGTTGAAGCCGCCCTTGCAGATGGCACGGGCACCGTAGCTGATGCGCTTGCCGCCTTCGAGGTACTGGCTCATCACCGGGTGGTGCTTCAGGCGCTGGAACTCGTCGAACGGCGACAGGTACGGGTTGGCGTAGGACAGGTCGACGATCAGGCCGACCACTACCTGGTTGTTTTCCAGGTGATAGAGGAACGAACCACCGGTGTTGTCCTTGGCCATCACGTCCAGCGGCCAGCCAGCGGTGTGCACCACCAGGCCCTGCTCGTGCTTGGCCGGGTCGATTTCCCAGATTTCCTTCAGGCCGATGCCGTAGTGCTGGACGTCGGCCTCGCTGTCAAGGTTGAAGCGCTTGATCAGTTGTTTGCCGATATGGCCACGGCAGCCTTCGGCGAACAGGGTGTACTTGGCGCGCAGTTCCATGCCCGGGGTGTACAGGCCGTCCTTCGGGTTGCCTTCACGGTCGACACCGAGGTCACCGGTGACGATGCCGCGGACCACGCCGTTGTCGTCGAACAGTGCTTCCTGGGCGGCGAAGCCCGGGTAGATTTCCACGCCCAGGTTCTCGGCCTGCTGGGCCAGCCAGCGGCACAGGTTGCCCAGCGAAATGATGTAGTTGCCCTGGTTGTGCATGGTCTTGGGCACGAACAGGTCAGGCACCTTGGTCGAGCTGCCGGCATCCTTGAGCACGTAGATGTCGTCGCGCTTCACTTCGGTGTTCAGCGGCGCGCCGAGCGCTTTCCAGTCGGGGAACAGCTCGTTCAGGGCACGGGGTTCGAACACCGCGCCGGAGAGGATGTGGGCGCCGACTTCAGAGCCTTTTTCCACCACGCAGACGCTGATTTCGCTACCGGCTTCGGCGGCCTTCTGCTTCAGGCGGCAGGCGGCGGACAGGCCCGCCGGGCCGGCGCCGACGATGACCACGTCGAATTCCATGTATTCGCGTTCCACTGGTTCTCTCCTACTCATCAAGGCTCGTGCTGTTGCTTTGTCTTATGGGTGCGCGGGGGCATTCGCAGCGGTTCTACGCAACGGCGGAACTGTAGCTGGGCAAATGACGGACTACACCGTTTTGTCTTGGCCGCGCATTATATCTACACCACTTGGCGGGTCCAATACAAACGTTTGTTTGAATTTGCCGCAGGCCAGTAAAATCACAGGAGCGCGGCTGGAGGGTGACCGATTTGCCGTATTGACCGGATTGGGTGTTACGGTCAAGATACGAGCGGTTTTACGTTCGCCGTAGGCTTGCAGCCGGGCGCAGGTACACCTCTAAAGACCAGGTGTGGAGCAGGGTTTTGCGGCCTTGGGCCGGTTTGTAGTGGAGTTTACACGCCACGACAGAAAATGACCCGTGAGTATTTGTCGCAAGAGTCCGGACAAGACTGTTCGGTCACTGTGAAGTTACCGCCTCCCGGTACGTTTTTAGAGGTGCCCTTGTACCCACGCGCATCGCAGGGCTCAGCCCCAGGCGACTATCTATTCACCGGAGAGTAACGAGGAATCCATGAAGGTTCTTGTAGCTGTCAAACGAGTGGTCGACTACAACGTCAAGGTTCGTGTCAAAGCGGACAACTCCGGCGTCGACCTTGCTAACGTCAAGATGTCCATGAACCCCTTCTGCGAAATCGCCGTGGAAGAAGCCGTACGCCTGAAGGAAAAGGGCGTTGCGACCGAGATCGTCGTCGTTTCCGTCGGCCCGGCCACTGCTCAGGAGCAGCTGCGTACCGCCCTGGCCCTGGGTGCCGACCGCGCCATCCTGGTCGAGGCCGCTGACGAACTGAACTCCCTGGCCGTGGCCAAGGCGCTGAAAGCCGTTGTCGACAAAGAGCAGCCGCAGCTGGTCATCCTCGGCAAGCAGGCCATCGACAGCGACAACAACCAGACTGGCCAGATGTTGGCTGCGCTGACCGGCTACGCTCAAGGCACCTTCGCCTCCAAGGTGGAAGTGGCGGGCGACAAGCTGAACGTCACCCGTGAAATCGATGGCGGCCTGCAGACCGTTGCGCTGAACCTGCCAGCCATCGTCACCACCGACCTGCGCCTGAACGAGCCGCGCTACGCGTCGCTGCCGAACATCATGAAGGCCAAGAAGAAGCCGCTGGAGACCGTCACTCCAGACGCGCTGGGCGTTTCCCTCGCCTCCACCAACAAGACCGTGAAAGTTGAAGCCCCGGCTGCCCGCAGCGCGGGTATCAAGGTCAAATCGGTGGCCGAACTGGTCGAGAAGCTGAAGAACGAAGCGAAGGTAATCTAAATGACTATCCTGGTTGTCGCTGAATACGAGAACGGTGCCGTAGCCCCGGCCACCCTGAACACTGTTGCCGCTGCCGCCAAGATCGGTGGTGATGTGCACGTGCTGGTCGCTGGCCAGAACGTGGGCGGCGTTGCCGAGTCTGCTGCCAAGATCGCTGGCGTGGCCAAGGTGCTGGTTGCCGATAATGCTGCCTACGCCCATGTCCTGCCGGAAAACGTTGCGCCGCTGATCGTCGAGCTGGCCAAGGGCTACAGCCACGTGCTGGCCCCGGCCACCACCAATGGCAAGAACATCCTGCCGCGCGTTGCTGCGCTGCTGGATGTGGACCAGATTTCCGAGATCATCTCGGTCGAGTCCGCCGACACCTTCAAGCGCCCGATCTATGCCGGTAACGCCATTGCCACCGTGCAATCGAGCGCGGCCATCAAGGTCATCACCGTGCGTACCACCGGCTTCGACGCCGTGGCCGCTGAAGGTGGTTCGGCTGCCATCGAGGCCGTCGGCGCTGCCCACAACGCCGGCATTTCGGCCTTCGTTGGCGAAGAGCTGGCCAAGTCCGACCGCCCAGAACTGACCGCTGCCAAGATCGTCGTTTCCGGCGGCCGTGGCATGGGCAACGGTGACAACTTCAAGCACCTGTACAGCCTGGCCGACAAGCTCGGTGCTGCCGTCGGTGCTTCGCGCGCCGCCGTCGACGCCGGCTTCGTGCCGAACGACATGCAGGTCGGCCAGACCGGCAAGATCGTTGCGCCGCAGCTGTACATCGCCGTCGGCATCTCTGGCGCGATCCAGCACCTGGCCGGCATGAAAGACTCCAAGGTGATCGTGGCGATCAACAAGGACGAAGAAGCGCCGATCTTCCAGGTAGCCGACTACGGCCTGGTCGCTGACCTGTTCGAAGCGGTTCCGGAGCTGGAAAAGCTGGTCTGATCCGCCTGCTTCACTTATAAAGAACCCGGCCCTCGTACAGGGGGCCGGGTTTTTTTTGTGGTCTGTTCCGGCCCAATCGCCGGCAAGCCAGCTCCCACAGGTACAGCACCGTTCTCAAGGGCGGCGCTGTGCCTGCGGGAGCTGGCTTGCCGGCGATTGGGCCAGGCCAAGCAATACAAGGAGTGAGCAATGGTGCTGCGTAAAGCAGGCAGGGTGCTGGCATGCACGGCGTTGTTGGTGTCGCCGCTGGTCATGGCGGCAGGCAAGTGCGAACGCCTGGTGGCAACCGGTAGCCCCGATGCGCCGCCCTATTCATGGCAAGACCCGAGCGACCCGAAACACCTGATCGGCGCCAACGTCGACCTGCTGCGCCAGGTGGCTGGCGAGCTGGGCGTGAAGGTGGAGGTGCTGAACGCCGGCCGTCGTGACCAGGCGCTGGAAGAAGTGCGTAGCGGGCGCATGGACCTGCTGCTCGACACCCCCATGCAGGTGGAGCAACTGACCGCGTTGGACTACCTCCACCCACCCCTGCAGCTCAACGAATACCTGGTGTGGACGCGCCACGACGCCACACTGGTCTTCGAAGGCCCGGCGGACCTGGCCCAGTATCAGGGCAGCTTGTCCGAGCGCGCGCGGCTGACCCCGGCCTTTACCGCTTTCGCCAAGGCCCAGCTGAAGCTGGTGCCGGCACAGAACCTGACCCAGGCGTTCCAGAAACTGGTGCTCGGCCAGGTGGATTATGTGCTCGCTGGCCGCTATTCAGGCATGGCCATGGTCCAGAGCCTGGGCATGAGCAATGACCTGATCGCCCGCGGCCTGCCGGTGGATCGGCCGGGCCTGTACCTGGCCCTGTCGCACAACTCGGCCTGCAATGACAGCTGGTTGCGTGGGCAACTGGCAAAAAAACTGACAGAATTGCCGATCTCCGGTGCGTCCGAGGCCGTGCTGCAACGTAATGTCGAGCGCTGGAAAGCACAGCTGCAGGTGCCGTCGGACGCCCCCAAACACTAGGAAGATTGCGTGAGAACCCAACCACTAATCCTTGCCCTGGCCGTGCTCGGCCTGGCTGGCTGCGCCAACGATCCGGCCCCTAACGAGCAGATGCGCATTTCCGAACAGGCACTGGAGCAGGCCAGGGCCGTCGGTGCCACCGAACAGGTCGAAGCGCTCAAGCTGGCCGAAGACAAGCTGGCCCGGGCCAAGACCAATATGCTCACCGAAGACTACCGCGACGCGCGCATGCGTGCCGAGCAGGCCGAGCTGGATGCGCGCCTGGCCGAGGCCCAGGTGCTGAACCAGAAGAGCGAAGAGCAGCTGCAACTGCTGCAGTCGCGGGTCAAGCGCCTGCGCAAGCAGCTGGAGGTGCAGCCATGATCCGTCGCATGCCATTGGCTGCGCTGGCAGTGCTGGCGCTGTCGGCAGGTCTTCAAGGTTGCGCCAGCCAGCGCAGCAGCGCAGCGCTGGATGAAGCCACCGCAGCCTTCCAGAAGGTCAAGGATGATTCCGATGTGCTGCGCAGCGCACCGCGTGACGTGATTCGCGCAGGCGAGTCGCTGGCTCGCGCCGAGCGCCTGTCCAGCTATATCGGCACCGGTGCCGACGTGCGCCATTACGCCTACCTGAGCCAGCGTTACAGCGAGATTGCCAGCGAGCATGCCAAGCTGGCGCTGAATCAGGAACGCCAGGCCAAGCTCGACCTGGAGCGCCAGCGCCTGCAGCTGGCCCTGCGCGAGGCCAAGCTGGCCAGTGTGCAGCAGCAGGGCAAGTGGATCGAGTCGCAGATTGCCGCGCTGGCCTCGGAGCAGACCGACCGTGGCCTGGTGATGACCCTGGGTGACGTGCTGTTCGACACCGGTCGTGCCGACCTGAAGAACTCGGCCAGCCGTACCGTGCTCAAGCTGGTGCAGTTCCTTCAGCTCAACCCGCGCCGGGTAGTGCGGATCGAGGGTTATACCGACAGCACCGGCCCGGCGGAGGACAACCTGAAGCTGTCCCGTGATCGGGCGCAGGCCGTGGCCGACATGCTGGTGGACCTGGGGATCGACGAAAAGCGCCTGCAGGTCGAGGGGTATGGCGACCAGTACCCGATCGAGGCCAATGCCTCGGAGCGGGGCAGGGCGCAGAACCGCCGCGTGGAGATCGTGTTCTCCGATGACAAGGGCAAGCTGGCGCCAGCGCGCTGAATCATGTGAAAAGGGGGCTGCGAAGCAGCCCCGGCTTTTCGTCGGGCTAGCCGGGCTTGATCGTTTCTATAGCTGTCACGCAACTGTATTGTTGACTATCCTGCGATCTGTCCCAGTACACTTTGCAACTGTTACGGTATTCTCTACTGTCAGTGAGCTACACAAGAATAACGAGCCAGTCCGCGCGTCGAGATCAAGCCATGACCAACCTGTTGCTGTACCAGCGTATCGCCCAGCAACTGGCCGATGACATCCGTCGCGGTGTCTACCAGCCAGGCGAGCGGGTACCCTCCGTGCGCAAGATGAGCGCCCAGCTCAATGTCAGCCATGCCACGGTGCTGCAGGCCTATGCCAATCTCGAGGATCAGGGGCTGATCCGTGCGCGGCCGCAGTCCGGCTACTACGTGCACCAGACCCCGGCCCTGACTGCGCAGACCCCGGACATCGCCCGGGTGGAGCGCCCCGGCCTGGTCACCCGTGCCAGTATCATCCAGCAGGTACTGACCGAAGCTCGCCGTGATGGCGTGTTCCCGTTCGGCGCCGCGGTGCCGCACGTCGACTACTTGCCGGTCCGGGCCCTGCACCAGCAGATTGCCAAGGTGACGCGCTTTCACAGCCCGCGCGCCTTCAGCTACATGTTCAGCCCCGGTTTCGAGCCGCTGCGCCGGCAGATCGCCATACGCATGCGTGATGCCGGCGTGCTGGTCGACCCGCGTGAAGTGATCGTGACCCATGGCTGCGTCGATGCGCTGCAGATGTCACTGCGCGTGCTGACCCGTCCCGGCGACTTGATTGCCGCCGAATCACCCACCTATTACGGGCTGTTGCAGCTGGCCGACCTGCTGGGCCTGAAGGTGATCGAGATCCCCAGTGACCCGTCCACCGGCATCAGCCTCGAAGCCTTGCAGCTGGCGGCCAATCAGTGGTCGATCAAGGCCCTGGTGCTGACTGCGCGCCTTAGCAACCCGCTGGGCGGCACCGTCCCGGAGGAGCGACAGAAGCAGTTGCTGCGCCTGGCGTCGGACTTCGATATCCAGATCGTCGAGGATGACATCTATGGCGAGCTGATGTTCGAGCAGGGCAAGACCAAGGCGCTGAAGGCATTCGACCGGCTGGACCGGGTGATCTATTGCTCGAGCTTTTCCAAGACCCTGTCCCCCGGTGTACGCGTAGGCTGGATGATTGCCGGGCGCTATCGGGACGAAATCCAGCGCCTGCAAACCTTTACCACCCACTCGGCCTGCAGCGTGACGCAGATGGGTGTGGCGGCCTACCTGGAGAATGGCGGCTACGACCGGCACCTGCGTTACATCCGCCAGGAGTACCGCAAGAACCTCAGTGCCTATCAGCTGGCGGTGCAGCAGCACTTCCCCGAGGGTACCCAGATGACCCGGCCGACGGGCGGTTTCATTCTGTGGGTGAGCCTGCCCGGGCGGGTCAACACCCAGGAGCTGCATGTGCGCGCGCTGGAGCAGGGCATCAGTATTGCGCCCGGGCTGATCTTCAGTAACACCGAGCAATTCAACCACTGCATCCGCCTTAATTGCGGTATACCTTGGAACAAGGAAGCCGAGCGCGCGGTGATCACTCTCGGCCTGCTGGCCCAGCAATTGTGCCGGGAGCCAGCGGCCGCGCTTTTGTAGGCTTGCCACGCGCCTGCGGAACAGGGAGCATACGCACTTTTCCTGCCAGCCTGTCCATTTGCCATGAATGCTTTGCGCCGTTTTGCCCTGATCTTGTGCCTTGTACCGCTTTGCAGTCTGGCTGGTGCTGCCCAGGCTGCGCAGCCGGCAGGCCAGGCGCAGGCGGCCAAACCGGTGCAGAAAGCCAAGCCGGTGCAGAAAGCCGCAGCCAAGCCAGCGCACAAGCAGGCGGCCAGGAAAGCCGGCAACAGCAAGGCCAGGCCGGCACGCAAGCCCGTGAGCAAAGAGGTTGCCCAGCCGTTGCCCAAGGCAAAGCTCGACCTCAGCCTGCCTGCCGATATGGTCAATAGCCTGGAGCCGAATGTGGGCAGCCTTGCGCCGATCCAGCGACGTAAACCTTTGCTGCCGCCCATGTTCACTGAAAAGCCAGAGGCCGATGACAGCCCGTTCCAGCTCAATGGTCGGCTGATCAGCAACGAAATGCAGCTGCAACTGCGCAATGACAGCCGTCGCGACGTGGAAGGGGCGGCCATCGATTTCGAGTACCGCCAGTAGTCAGCGAACTGACTGCCGGGTCATGGCAGATTTCATCGTGCCAGCAATTTCAAACGCCTGTTTGAGCGGTTACTATCCAGGGACGTTCGTCCCGTTTTGTTCCAGGGAGTCCTGATTTTGGTGAATAGCCATGAATTGCCGTGAGGGCTGTGGTGCCTGCTGCATTGCCCCGTCCATCACCTCTGCGATGCCGCGCATGCCCAATGGCAAGCCGGCTGGCGAGCGCTGCCTGCACCTGACCGTAGACAACCTCTGCGACCTGTTCGGCAAGCCCGAGCGGCCGGCGGTGTGTGGCGGTTTCAAGGCGGATGTCGAGGTGTGCGGCAATGACCGTGACGAGGCCATCAGGATTCTCGGTTGGTGGGAGCAGATGACGGCGGCGTGACAGGCTGGATCTTCGACAACAAGGATAAACATGATGAGATCGTTCAAGCGTATTGCTCTGCTGTGTGGCATGGGTGTTCTGCTGTCGCCTGCGGCTTGGGCCGAAAGCTGGCAGGTGGCCAAGGACGAGGAGGGGATCAAGGTTTCCCTCAGTGAAGTGGCCGGTTCCAAGTACAAGGCCTATCAAGGCGTCACCGTGATCAAGGCGCCGCTGGCCAAGGTGCAGGCGTTGCAGGAAGACGTGGTAGGTGCCTGCAAATGGATTCATGAGTGCAAGTCGCAGAAGCTGCTCAAGCATGAAGGTGACCAGAGCTGGACCTACACCCAGTTCAATACGCCATGGCCGGTGACGCCGCGGGACTCGGTATTGCATGTGACCACGGTGAAGCAGGCTGATGGCAGCCTGGTACGCAACCTGAAGGAAGAGCCGACCTACATCCCGGAAGAGAAGGGCTTTGTGCGGGTGGCGAAGGTCGAAGGCTTCTGGAAACTGGTGCCCAAGGGCGACAGCACGGAGGTGACCTATCAGGTACACACCGAGCCAGGTGGTAGCGTGCCGGCGATGGTGGCCAACAAGTTCGTGGTGGATGCGCCGTTCAATACCCTGAAAGGGTTGCGGGAGCGGGCTGAGAAAAACTGAGGCTTTGTACTGTCTGTACTGGCCTCTTCGCGGGTAAACCCGCTCCCACAGGGTTCTCACAATCCTCCGGGTCTGTGAAGGCCCTGTGGGAGCGGGTTTACCCGCGAAGAGGTCGGCACAGGAGGAATAAAAAAGGCTGCCCGAGGGCAGCCTTTTTGCGTTCGGCCAGTAAAGCTTACTTGCGGTCCTGCAGCGCAACGATGTCGCGCTTCTGCTCGCCGGTGTACAGCTGGCGCGGGCGGCCGATCTTGTACGGGCTGGAGAGCATTTCTTTCCAGTGCGAGATCCAGCCCACGGTACGTGCCAGGGCGAAGATCACGGTGAACATGCTGGTCGGAATGCCGATTGCCTTGAGGATGATCCCCGAGTAGAAGTCGACGTTCGGGTACAGCGAGCGCTCGATGAAGTACGGATCGGTCAGGGCGATCTCTTCCAGGCGCATGGCCAGTTCCAGCTGCGGGTCGTTCTTGATGCCCAGCTCGCGCAGGACTTCGTCGCAGGTCTGCTTCATCACGGTGGCGCGCGGGTCGCGGTTCTTGTACACGCGGTGACCGAAGCCCATGAGCTTGAACGGGTCGTTCTTGTCCTTGGCCTTGGCGATGAACTTGTCGATGTTCGAGACATCGCCGATTTCATCGAGCATGGTCAGGACCGCTTCGTTCGCACCGCCGTGGGCCGGGCCCCACAGTGCGGCAATACCGGCGGCGATACAGGCGAACGGGTTGGCACCCGACGAGCCGGCCAGGCGAACGGTGGAGGTGGAGGCGTTCTGCTCGTGGTCGGCGTGGAGGATGAAGATCCGGTCCATCGCCTTGGCCAGCACCGGGCTGATCGGTTTGATCTCGCACGGGGTGTTGAACATCATGTGCAGGAAGTTTTCCGCGTACGACAGGTCGTTGCGCGGGTACATCATCGGCTGGCCCATGGAGTACTTGTAAACCATCGCGGCCAGGGTCGGCATCTTGGCGACCAGGCGCACCGCGGAAATTTCGCGGTGTTGCGGGTTATTGATGTCCAGGGAGTCGTGATAGAACGCCGACAGGGCGCCGACCACGCCGCACATCACCGCCATCGGGTGAGCGTCGCGGCGGAAGCCGTTGAAGAAGGACTTCAGCTGCTCGTGAACCATGGTGTGGTTCTTTACGGTGCTGACGAACTGGGCCTTCTGCTCGGCATTCGGCAGTTCGCCGTTGAGCAGCAGGTAGCAGGTTTCGAGGTAGTCGGATTTTTCAGCGAGCTGCTCGATCGGGTAGCCGCGGTGCAGCAGGATACCTTTGTCGCCGTCAATGTAGGTGATCTTCGACTCGCACGAGGCAGTCGCCATGAAACCAGGGTCGAAGGTGAAGTGACCAGTGGCCCCCAACCCGCGGACGTCGATTACATCAGGACCAACGGTGCCGGTTAAAATGGGCAGCTCGACGGGGGCAGCGCCCTCGATGACCAACTGCGCTTTTTTGTCAGCCATGTGGCCTCCTATTAATGCTTGAAATCATCAGACAGACCCCCCACGCAGGGCCCGCACCACTATAGAGGGATAAATTCAGATGTCAATTTGCCTAAAGGCTTGTTGAAACAGGCATTGAGGCCTGATTTTTCACGAAATTCTCGCCCATTTACGCCTTTTGTCCGTTAAAGGCAATGCGCTATTTGGGCTACCCCCTCACGTTGTCATAAGCAGCCTAACTGTCTATACTCGCAACCCGACCGCCAGGGGCTTGCAAGCCCGAACTGCTGGGGGTCGCCGTTCCCTGGGTGGTGGGTACCTGACCAGTACACTTACCAACAACTTTGCCCTGATTCGCTAGGGGCTCTTCAGTGTGAAAAAAGCCGTGAAAAGCCAACGACCTGTAAACCTAGACCTAAGGACCATCAAGCTCCCCGTCACTGCGTACACGTCCATCCTGCACCGTATCTCCGGCGTCATCCTGTTCCTCGGCCTTGCCATCATGCTTTATGCACTGGGCAAGTCGCTGGGTTCCGAGGAAGGCTTTGGTGAGGTGAAGGCGTGTCTGACCAGCCCGCTGGCCAAATTCGTGACCTGGGGCCTGCTATCCGCCCTGCTTTATCACCTCGTGGCAGGTGTACGTCACCTGATCATGGACATGGGTATCGGTGAGACGCTGGAAGGCGGCAAGCTGGGCTCGAAAATCGTGATCGTCATCTCCGTGGTGCTGATCGTTCTGGTGGGAGTTTGGGTATGGTAACCAATGTCACGAACCTGTCGCGTTCGGGCCTCTATGACTGGATGGCGCAGCGCGTTTCTGCGGTCGTTCTCGCGGCTTACTTCCTCTTCCTGATCGGCTACGTGGTCGCCCACCCAGGCATCGACTACACCCAGTGGCATGGTCTGTTCTCCAACAACGCGATGCGGATCTTCAGTCTGCTGGCCCTCGTTGCCCTGGGCGCTCACGCCTGGGTCGGCATGTGGACCATTGCAACCGACTACCTGACGCCAATGTCGTTCGGCAAGTCGGCAACTGCGATTCGTTTCCTGTTCCAGGCGGTATGCGGCGTTGCGATGTTCGCTTACTTCGTCTGGGGTGTGCAGATTCTCTGGGGTATCTGATCCATGGCTAGCATTCCAACCATTTCCTTCGACGCCATCATCATCGGTGGCGGCGGTGCCGGCATGCGCGCTGCGCTGCAGCTGGCTCAAGGCGGTCACAAGACTGCCGTGGTCACCAAGGTCTTCCCGACCCGTTCGCACACTGTATCCGCCCAGGGCGGCATCACCTGCGCCATCGCTTCGGCCGACCCGAACGACGACTGGCGCTGGCACATGTACGATACCGTCAAAGGCTCCGACTACATCGGTGACCAGGACGCTATCGAATACATGTGTCAGGAAGGCCCGGCTGCGGTCTTCGAGCTGGACCACATGGGCCTGCCGTTCTCGCGTACCGAAACCGGCCGCATCTACCAGCGTCCGTTCGGTGGCCAGTCCAAGGACTTCGGTAAAGGTGGCCAGGCCGCCCGTACCTGTGCTGCTTCCGACCGTACCGGTCACGCGCTGCTGCACACCCTGTACCAGGGCAACCTGAAGGCCGGCACTACCTTCCTCAACGAGTACTACGCTGTTGACCTGGTGAAGAACCAGGACGGCGCGTTCGTCGGTGTGATCGCGATCTGCATCGAAACCGGCGAAACCATGTACATCAAGTCCAAGGCCACCGTTCTGGCCACTGGCGGTGCCGGTCGTATCTACGCCTCCACCACCAACGCCCTGATCAACACCGGTGACGGTATCGGCATGGCGCTGCGTGCAGGCGTGCCGGTGCAGGACATCGAGATGTGGCAGTTCCACCCGACCGGCATCGCCGGCGCCGGTGTACTGGTTACCGAAGGTTGCCGCGGTGAAGGTGGCTACCTGATCAACGCCCACGGCGAGCGCTTCATGGAGCGTTACGCGCCGAACGCGAAAGACCTGGCCGGCCGCGACGTGGTTGCCCGTTCCATGGTCAAGGAAATCATCGCCGGCAACGGCGTGGGCCCGAACAAGGACCACGTACTGCTGAAGCTGGACCACCTGGGCGAGGAAGTGCTGCACAGCCGCCTGCCAGGTATCTGCGAACTGTCCAAGACCTTCGCCCACGTCGACCCGGTGGTCGCGCCGGTTCCGGTCGTACCGACCTGCCACTACATGATGGGCGGCGTTGCCACCAACATTCATGGCCAGGCCATCACCATGGACGCCGAAGGCAAGGACCACATCATCCCGGGTCTGTTCGCCGTGGGTGAAGTGGCGTGCGTATCGGTCCACGGTGCCAACCGTCTGGGTGGCAACTCGCTGCTCGACCTGGTGGTATTCGGTCGTGCCGCTGGCCTGCACCTGGAAAAATCGCTGTCCGACGGCGTGGAATACCGCGACGCCAGCGACACCGATATCGATGTTGCCCTGAACCGCCTGAACAAGCTCAACGAGCGTACCACTGGCGAAGACGTTGCCAGCCTCAAGCGCGAACTGCAGAGCTGCATGCAGAACTACTTCGGTGTATTCCGTACTGGCGAATACATGCAGAAGGGTATCGAGCAGCTGGCCGGCCTGCGTGACCGTATTGCCAACGTCAAGATCAACGACAAGTCCCAGGCCTTCAACACTGCGCGTATCGAAGCGCTGGAGCTGCAGAACCTGCTGGAAGTCGCCGAAGCTACCGCCATCGCGGCCGAAGCCCGTAAAGAGTCCCGCGGCGCTCACGCCCGTGAAGACTTCGAAGACCGTGACGACGAAAACTGGCTGTGCCACACCCTGTACTACCCGGGTGAGAAGCGCGTTGCCAAGCGCGGCGTCAATTTTGCGCCGAAGACTGTTCCAGCCTTCGAACCAAAAGTCCGGACTTACTAAGGGTGGCTGCTATGTTGAAAGTCGAAGTTTATCGTTACAACCCGGACACCGACTCGGCGCCAAAAATGGAGTCGTTCGACGTCGATACCGGCGGCAAGGACCTGATGGTTCTCGATGTGTTGGCGCTGATCAAGGAAAAGGACGAAGGTTTCTCGTACCGTCGCTCCTGCCGTGAAGGCGTTTGCGGTTCCGACGGCATGAACATGAACGGCAAGAACGGCCTGGCCTGCATCACCCCGCTGTCGGCGGTGGTGAAGGGCAACAAGCTGGTTCTGCGCCCGCTGCCGGGCCTGCCGGTCATTCGTGACCTGGTCGTCGACATGAGCATCTTCTACAAGCAGTACGAGAAGGTGAAGCCGTACCTGCAGAACGACACCCCGGCGCCGGCCATCGAGCGCCTGCAGTCGCCAGAAGACCGCGACAAGCTGGACGGCCTGTACGAGTGCATCCTGTGCGCTTGCTGCTCGACTTCCTGCCCATCGTTCTGGTGGAACCCGGACAAGTTCCTGGGCCCCGCCGCACTGCTGCAGGCCTATCGCTTCCTGGCCGACAGCCGTGACACCAAGACCCAGGAGCGCCTGGCGTCCCTGGATGACCCGTTCAGCGTATTCCGCTGCCGCGGGATCATGAACTGCGTCAACGTTTGCCCGAAAGGTCTGAACCCGACCAAGGCAATCGGCCACATACGTAACATGCTGCTGCAAAGCGGTACCTGATACAAAGTGTTGTACCTGCAGTAAGCCGAGGTGCGGGTGGTGAGCCCGCACTGCGGTAAAACCCGAACAAGGGCCCACAAAGCCTGCGTTCATTACCTATGAAGATATGAGACCAGCAGGGGCTTCCGGGCTGGTACCCGGAAAATCAGCAGGATCCAAGTGGCGTGGTTCAGTCGCTGTATTCGGACTTTTCCAGGTTTGCTGTGGCTCTCGCCGATCAGTCCCCTAACCGAGGGTGACCAAGCATGCAAGAAAGCGTGATGCAGCGCATGTGGGAAAGCGCCCACCTTTCAGGTGGTAACGCTGCATATGTGGAAGAGCTTTATGAGCTCTACCTGCACGACCCTAACGCTGTGCCAGAAGAGTGGCGCACCTACTTCCAGAAGTTGCCCGCCGACGGCAGCACCGCTACCGATGTATCGCACTCGACAATCCGCGACCATTTCGTACTGCTGGCAAAGAACCAGCGCCGCGCCCAACCGGTATCCGCCGGGAGCGTGAGCAGTGAACACGAGAAGAAGCAGGTTGAAGTTCTGCGACTGATCCAGGCCTATCGTATGCGCGGCCATCAGGCTGCCAAGCTCGACCCGTTGGGGTTGTGGCAGCGTCCTGCGCCCGTAGACCTGTCGATCAATCACTACGGCTTGACCAATGCCGATCTTGATACGACCTTCCGTGCCGGCGACCTGTTCATCGGCAAAGAGGAGGCGAGCCTACGCGAGATCTTCGAGGCGCTCCAGAAGACATATTGTCGCACCATTGGCGCCGAGTTCACCCACATCGTCGATTCCGAGCAGCGCAGCTGGTTCCAGCAGCGCCTGGAAAGCGTGCGCGGCCGTCCGGAGTTTTCCGCTGACGTGCAGGCCCATTTGCTCGAGCGCGTAACCGCCGGTGAAGGCCTTGAGAAATACCTGGGCACCAAGTACCCGGGCACCAAGCGTTTCGGCCTCGAGGGCGGCGAAAGCCTGATCCCGATGCTGGACGAGATGATCCAGCGTTCCGGTTCCTACGGCACCAAGGAAGTCGTGATCGGCATGGCCCACCGTGGCCGTCTGAACGTTCTGGTCAACACCTTCGGCAAGAACCCGCGCGAGCTGTTCGACGAGTTCGAAGGCAAGAAGATGAACGAGCTGGGCTCCGGTGACGTGAAGTATCACCAGGGCTTCTCCTCGAACGTGATGACCCCGGGCGGCGAAGTGCACCTGGCCATGGCGTTCAACCCGTCCCACCTGGAAATCGTCTCGCCAGTGGTCGAGGGTTCGGTGCGCGCCCGTCAGGACCGCCGCAACGACACCGTTGGCGACAAGGTGCTGCCGATCTCGATCCACGGCGACGCAGCGTTCGCCGGCCAGGGCGTGGTCATGGAAACCTTCCAGATGTCGCAGACCCGCGGTTTCAAGACCGGCGGCACCGTGCACATCGTGATCAACAACCAGGTTGGTTTCACCATCAGCAACCCGCTGGACGCGCGCTCCACCGAGTACGCCACCGACGTTGCCAAGATGATCCAGGCGCCGATCCTGCACGTGAACGGCGACGACCCGGAAGCCGTGCTGTTCGTGACCCAGCTGGCCATCGACTACCGCATGCAGTTCAAGCGTGACGTGGTCATCGACCTGGTCTGCTACCGCCGCCGCGGCCACAACGAGGCCGACGAGCCGAACGGCACCCAGCCTCTGATGTACCAGCAGATCAGCAAGCAGCGCACGACGCGTGAATTGTACGCCGAGGCACTGATCCAGGCCGGCCGCATCGATGCCGAGCGCGCCCAGGCCAAGATCGACGAATACCGCAGCGCGCTGGACAACGGCCTGCACGTGGTGAAGAGCCTGGTCAAGGAGCCGAACCGTGAGCTGTTCGTCGACTGGCGTCCGTACCTGGGCCATGCCTGGACCGCGCGTCACGACACCCGCTTCGACCTCAAGACCCTGCAGGAACTGTCGGCCAAGCTGCTGGAGATCCCGGAAGGCTTCGTCGTCCAGCGCCAGGTCGCCAAGATCTACGAAGATCGCCAGAAGATGCAGGCCGGTGGCTTGCCGATCAACTGGGGTTATGCAGAGACCATGGCCTACGCCACCCTGCAGTTCGAAGGTCACCCGATCCGCATGACCGGCCAGGACATCGGCCGTGGCACCTTCTCGCACCGTCACGCGGTGCTGCACAACCAGAAGGACGCCAGCACCTACGTACCGCTGAAGAACCTGTTCCCGGGCCAGCCGCAATTCGAACTGTACGACTCCTTCCTGTCGGAAGAAGCGGTACTGGCCTTCGAATACGGCTACTCGACCACCACGCCGAACGCGCTGGTGATCTGGGAAGCCCAGTTCGGTGACTTCGCCAACGGTGCGCAAGTGGTGATCGACCAGTTCATCACCAGCGGCGAGCACAAGTGGGGCCGTCTGTGCGGTCTGACCATGCTGCTGCCACACGGTTATGAAGGGCAGGGCCCGGAGCACTCCTCCGCGCGCCTGGAGCGTTACCTGCAGCTGTGCGCCGAGCACAACATCCAGGTCTGCGTACCGACCACCCCGGCCCAGATCTACCACCTGCTGCGTCGCCAGGTCATCCGTCCGCTGCGCAAGCCGCTGATCGTCCTGACGCCGAAGTCGCTGCTGCGCCACAAGCTGGCCATCTCGACCCTGGAAGACCTGGCAGAAGGTTCGTTCCAGACCGTCATCCCGGAAATCGACAGCCTCGATCCGGCCAAGGTCGAGCGCCTGGTCCTGTGCGGCGGCAAGGTTTACTACGACCTGCTGGAAAAACGCCGTGCCGAAGGCCGCGAAGACATCGCCATCGTGCGTATCGAGCAGCTGTATCCGTTCCCTGAGGACGACCTGGTCGAAATCCTGGCGCCTTACACCAACCTCAAGCATGCGGTCTGGTGTCAGGAAGAGCCGATGAACCAGGGCGCCTGGTACAGCAGCCAGCACCACATGCGCCGTATCCTGGGCCGCCTCAACAAGGCACTGGTCCTGGAGTACGCCGGCCGCGACGCTTCCGCCGCGCCAGCCTGTGGTTACGCATCGAAGCACGCCGAGCAGCAGGAAAAACTGCTGCAAGATGCCTTCACTGTTTAATGCCTTCGCGCACCTGAAACCGAATTTAAGGAAACACAGATAATGGCTATCGAGATCAAAGCCCCAACCTTCCCGGAATCGGTTGCCGATGGCACCGTTGCCACCTGGCACAAACAGCCGGGCGATGCCGTCAAGCGTGACGAGCTGATCGTCGACATCGAGACCGACAAGGTCGTCCTGGAAGTGCTGGCCACCGCCGATGGCGTGCTGGGCGCCATCGTCAAGGGCGAGGGCGACACCGTCCTGTCCGACGAAGTGCTGGGTTCGATCGTTGAAGGCGGTGCTGCCGCCGCTGCACCAGCTGCCGCCCCGGCCGCTGCTGCCCCGGCTGCCGCTGCTGCCGACGCTGGCGAAGACGACCCGGTTGCCGCCCCGGCCGCGCGCAAGCTGGCTGAAGAGAACGGCATCGACCTGGCTACCGTTGCCGGCACTGGCAAAGGTGGTCGCATCACCAAGGAAGACGTCGTCGCTGCCGTCGCCAACAAGAAGTCGGCGCCTGCTGCGGCTGCCAAGCCTGCCGCTGCTGCCGCTGCTGCCCCGGTTGTGGTTGCCGCTGGCGACCGCACCGAGAAGCGTGTGCCGATGACCCGCCTGCGTGCCAAGATTGCCGAGCGTCTGGTCGAAGCCCAGTCGAGCATGGCCATGCTGACCACCTTCAACGAAGTCGACATGACCGAAGTCATGGCCCTGCGTTCGAAGTACAAGGACCTGTTCGAGAAGACCCACAACGGCGTACGCCTGGGCTTCATGTCGTTCTTCGTCAAGGCTGCCACCGAAGCCCTGAAGCGCTTCCCGGCGGTCAACGCCTCGATCGACGGCAACGACATCGTCTACCACGGCTACGCCGACGTCGGCGTAGCCGTGTCCAGCGACCGTGGCCTGGTGGTACCGGTACTGCGTAACGCCGAGTCGATGAGCCTGGCTGAAATCGAGAACGGCATCGCCACCTTCGGCAAGAAGGCCCGTGACGGCAAGCTGGCCATTGAAGAGATGACCGGCGGCACCTTCACCATCACCAACGGTGGTACCTTCGGTTCGATGATGTCGACCCCGATCGTCAACCCGCCGCAGGCCGCTATTCTCGGCATGCACAACATCATCCAGCGCCCGATGGCCATCAATGGCCAGGTAGTGATTCGCCCGATGATGTACCTGGCGCTGTCGTACGATCACCGCCTGATCGACGGCAAGGAAGCGGTAACCTTCCTGGTCACCATCAAGAACCTGCTGGAAGATCCGTCTCGCCTGCTGCTGGACATCTAACCCTCTGGCTGCGTACCGTGCCGGCCCTGGCTTCGCAGGAAGCCATGCCGCGCGGTCCGCGGCTTGTAGCTTGTAGCTGATAAGGAATCTTTTATGACCCAGAAATTCGACGTAGTGGTGATTGGTGCAGGTCCTGGCGGCTATGTGGCTGCCATCAAGGCCGCACAACTTGGTCTGAAGACTGCCTGTATCGAGAAGTACACCGACGCCGAGGGCAAACTGGCCCTGGGCGGCACCTGCCTGAACGTAGGTTGCATTCCTTCCAAGGCGCTGCTGGACAGCTCCTGGAAGTACAAGGAAGCCAAAGAGAGCTTCAACGTCCACGGTATCTCCACTGGCGAAGTGAAGATGGACGTCGCCGCGATGGTTGGCCGCAAGGCTGGCATCGTCAAGAACCTGACCGGTGGCGTTGCCACCCTGTTCAAGGCCAACGGCGTAACTTCGATCCAGGGCCACGGCAAGCTGCTGGCAGGCAAGAAAGTCGAAGTGACCAAGGCTGACGGCACCACCGAAGTCATCGAAGCCGAGAACGTGATTCTGGCTTCCGGCTCGCGTCCGATCGACATTCCGCCGGCTCCGGTCGACCAGAACGTCATCGTCGACTCCACCGGCGCCCTGGAATTCCAGGCCGTGCCGAAGCGCCTGGGTGTTATCGGTGCTGGCGTGATCGGCCTGGAACTGGGCTCGGTATGGGCTCGCCTGGGTGCTGAAGTCACCGTTCTGGAAGCCCTGGACACCTTCCTGATGGCTGCCGACACCGCAGTGTCGAAAGAAGCCCAGAAGACCCTGACCAAGCAAGGCCTGGACATCAAGCTGGGCGCGCGCGTCACCGGCTCGAAAGTCAACGGCAACGAAGTCGAAGTGACCTACACCGACGCCAACGGCGAGCAGAAGATCACCTTCGACAAGCTGATCGTCGCGGTCGGCCGTCGCCCGGTGACCACTGACCTGCTGGCTGCCGACAGCGGCGTGACCATCGACGAGCGTGGCTACATCTTCGTCGACGACTACTGCGCTACCAGCGTGCCGGGCGTCTACGCCATCGGTGACGTGGTGCGCGGCATGATGCTGGCCCACAAGGCTTCGGAAGAGGGCATCATGGTGGTCGAGCGCATCAAGGGCCACAAGGCCCAGATGAACTACGACCTGATCCCGTCGGTCATCTACACCCACCCGGAAATCGCGTGGGTCGGCAAGACCGAACAGGCCTTGAAGGCCGAGGGCGTTGAGGTTAACGTGGGCACCTTCCCGTTCGCGGCCAGCGGCCGTGCGATGGCTGCCAACGACACCGGTGGTTTCGTCAAGGTCATCGCCGATGCCAAGACCGACCGCGTCCTGGGTGTACACGTGATTGGCCCATCGGCTGCCGAACTGGTGCAGCAGGGCGCAATCGCAATGGAATTCGGCACCAGTGCCGAGGATCTGGGCATGATGGTCTTCAGCCATCCGACCCTGTCCGAAGCGTTGCATGAAGCAGCGCTGGCAGTGAATGGCGGCGCCATTCACGTGGCCAACCGTAAGAAGCGTTAATTATAAGAAACCACGGCGGGCTGCCCGTCGTGAGTCTTGCGTGCATGACTCACCGCGGAAAGTCCGCCGGACCGGATCACACGGGAAAACCCGGGGTCAACGGTCACAGGTGGTGCGGCGCCAGTGATGGCGCAGCGCCGAAGCGCAGTACCTAACGAAGACGGTAAAAAGCATGAATCTTCACGAGTATCAGGGTAAGCAGCTGTTCGCTGAGTACGGCCTGCCAGTTTCCAAGGGTTTCGCTGTCGATACCCCTGAGCAAGCTGCAGAAGCCTGCGACAAGATCGGCGGGAACGAGTGGGTGGTAAAAGCCCAGGTTCACGCCGGTGGTCGCGGTAAAGCGGGCGGTGTCAAGCTGGTTCGCAGCAAAGAAGACGCCAAGGCGTTCGCTGCACAGTGGTTGGGCAAGAATCTGGTTACCTACCAGACCGATGCCAACGGTCAACCCGTCTCCAAGATTCTGGTCGAATCCTGCACTGACATCGCCAAAGAGCTGTACCTGGGCGCTGTAGTCGATCGTTCGAGCCGCCGTATCGTGTTCATGGCCTCCACCGAAGGTGGCGTGGACATCGAGAAAGTCGCTCACGAAACGCCTGAGAAGATCCTCAAGGCCACCATCGACCCGCTGGTCGGCGCTCAGCCGTTCCAGGGTCGCGAGCTGGCATTCCAGCTGGGCCTGGAAGGCAAGCAAGTTCAACAGTTCGCCAAGATCTTCGTGGGTCTGGCCAAGCTGTTCAAGGATCACGATCTGGCCCTGCTGGAAGTGAACCCGCTGGTGATCAAGGCCGACGGCGACCTGCACTGCCTCGATGCCAAGATCAACATCGACGCCAACGCCATGTACCGTCAGCCGAAGCTGAAAACCTTCCACGACCCGTCGCAGGACGACGCCCGTGAAGCCCACGCTGCCAAGTTCGAACTGAACTACGTTGCCCTCGAAGGCAACATCGGCTGCATGGTCAACGGTGCCGGCCTGGCCATGGGTACCATGGACATCGTCAACCTGCACGGCGGCAAGCCGGCCAACTTCCTCGACGTTGGCGGTGGTGCTACCAAAGAGCGCGTTACCGAAGCGTTCAAGATCATTCTGTCCGACAGCAATGTCGCGGCCGTACTGGTCAACATCTTCGGCGGCATCGTTCGCTGCGACATGATTGCCGAAGGCATCATCGGTGCAGTGAAAGAAGTCGGCGTCAAAGTTCCGGTCGTCGTTCGCCTTGAAGGCAACAACGCCGAACTGGGCGCTAAAGTACTGGCAGAAAGCGGTTTGAACATCATTGCGGCAACCAGCCTGACCGACGCTGCTCAACAAGTTGTCAAAGCTGCGGAGGGCAAGTAATGAGCGTCCTGATCAATAAAGACACCAAAGTCATCTGCCAGGGCTTCACCGGCTCGCAGGGTACTTTCCACTCCGAACAGGCCATCGCCTACGGCACCAAGATGGTCGGCGGTGTAACCCCAGGCAAGGGTGGCACCACCCACCTGGGCCTGCCAGTGTTCAACACTGTGAAAGAAGCTGTAGAAGCTACCGGCGCTGACGCTTCGGTCATCTACGTTCCGGCTCCTTTCTGCAAGGACTCGATCCTGGAAGCTGCCTTCGGCGGCATCAAGCTGATCGTGTGCATCACCGAAGGCATTCCTACCCTGGACATGCTGGATGCCAAGGTCAAGTGCGACGAGCTGGGCGTGACCCTGATCGGCCCTAACTGCCCAGGTGTCATCACCCCGGGCGAGTGCAAGATCGGCATCATGCCAGGCCACATCCACCTGCCAGGCAAAGTCGGTATCGTTTCGCGTTCCGGCACCCTGACCTACGAAGCTGTGAAGCAGACCACCGACGCCGGTTTCGGCCAGTCGACCTGCGTCGGCATCGGCGGTGACCCGATCCCGGGCTCCAACTTCATCGACATCCTGAAGCTGTTCCAGGAAGACCCGAAGACCGAAGCGATCGTCATGATCGGTGAGATCGGCGGTTCGGCTGAAGAAGAAGCCGCGGCCTACATCAAGGCCAACGTCACCAAGCCTGTCGTTTCCTACATCGCTGGTGTTACTGCACCTGCGGGCAAGCGCATGGGCCACGCTGGCGCCATCATCTCCGGCGGCAAGGGCACTGCGGACGAGAAGTTCGCCGCCCTGCAGGACGCTGGTGTGAAGACCGTGCGTTCCCTGGCTGACATCGGCAAGGCCCTGGCCGAGCTGACTGGCTGGGAAGTCAAGAAGTAATACTGCTACACCCCCCACGCGCACAGAGGCCACCTTCGGGTGGCCTTTGTCGTTTCCGGGGTTTGGGTATTCCTGGGCCGGCCCCTTCGCGGGTAAACCCGCTCCCACCGGAAATCACTAACCTTGAGCATTGTGAAGTACCTGTGGGAGCGGGTTAACCCGCGAAGAGGCCAGTACAGTCAGCAAGGATTTTTCGATGGGTTTGATAGGGTTTTTCACGCAGACGAAAGTTTCAATGCGAGGATAATCCTCCCTGTCCCGGTAGCACAGACGACAAACAGATACGCACATCGGACAAGCAGCACTGTGCCAGTGCGTTTAGGTGACAAAACAGTTACCCTACGCGCTCACTCTGTGCCCGTCCCCCAAAAGGGAACGACACGCTAAACGGGTCTGGCTTATCAAGCCGGGCAGCATTTCCTCCACCCCATGGGGAAATCCCTTCTCGAATCCCGATTTCAGCAGTGTGGTACTACCTTAAATGAAAGTTTTAAAAGGCCAGGACATTCTGGCACTTGGCTTTATGACGTTTGCGCTTTTCGTAGGCGCGGGCAATATCATCTTCCCGCCTATCGTCGGCCTGCAGTCTGGTCCGCACGTGTGGATGGCCGCCCTGGGCTTCCTGGTTACTGCCGTGGGCCTGCCGGTCATCACCGTGGTTGCCCTGGCCAAGGTCGGCGGCGGCATGGATGCCTTGAGCAGCCCCATCGGCAAGTTCTTCGGTGGCCTGCTGGCGGCCGTGTGCTACCTGTCGGTCGGCCCGCTGTTCGCCACCCCGCGTACCGCGACCGTGTCGTTCGAAGTGGGTGTTGCACCGCTGACCGGCGAAAGCCCGCTGGCGCTGTTCATCTACAGCCTGGTGTACTTCCTGGTGGTACTGGCCGTGTCCATGTACCCGGGCAAGCTGCTCGACACCGTGGGTCGCTTCCTGGCGCCGTTGAAGATCATCGCCCTGGCGGTGCTGGGCATCGCTGCCTTCGCGCTGCCTGCCGGCACCATTGGTGAAGCGCAGCCGGCCTATGCTGCCGCGGCGTTCTCCAAGGGCTTCTCCGATGGTTACCTGACCATGGACACCCTGGGTGCCCTGGTGTTCGGTATCGTCATCGTCAACGCCATCCGCTCGCGCGGTGTCGAGTCGCCGAAGCTGATCACCCGCTATGCCATCATTGCCGGCCTGATCGCCGGTGTCGGCCTGGCCCTGGTGTACATCAGCCTGTTCCGCCTGGGCGCCACCAGCCACGAAATCGCCGCTGACGCCACCAACGGTGCGGCGGTACTGCATGCCTACGTGCAGCACACCTTCGGCTCGTTGGGCAGCGGCTTCCTCGCCGTGCTGATTGCGCTGGCCTGCCTGGTGACCGCGGTTGGCCTGACCTGCGCCTGCGCCGAGTACTTCAGCCAGATCCTGCCGCTGTCGTACCGCGCACTGGTGGTGATCCTGGCGGGCTTCTCGCTGCTGATCTCCAACCTCGGTCTGACCAAGCTGATCATGTTCTCGATCCCGGTGCTCACCGCGATCTACCCGCCGTGCATCGTGGTGGTCGGGCTGAGCTTCGTGAAGGACCTGTGGAACTCGCCAACCCGCATCCTGGCGCCAGTGATGCTGGTGTCGCTGCTGTTCGGCATGGTCGATGCGATCAAGGGCAGCAGCATTGCCCACGTGCTGCCGGACTTCATGGCGCACCTGCCGCTGAGCGACCAGGGCCTGGCCTGGCTGGTGCCTTCGGTGGTGACCCTGGTTGGCGCCGTGGCCTGCGACCGCATGCTCGGCAAGCCGCGCGAGGCGCTGGCCTGATAGTCGAAGCCTGAGGGCGGCACCGGCCACAAGCCGAAGGGTGCTCGCCAAGGGTGGAAACTTCAAAGCCCCGTATCCGAGAGGATACGGGGCTTTTTCTTTGCCTGTACCAGAATTGGCGCTGTACCTGTGGGAGCGGGCGTGGCCGCGAAGAGGCCGGGATGAGCAGTGCAAATATCAGGATGGATGTGTGCCTTTTGCCGCTTGCCAGCGTCGAAATCCGGTCCCTATCCTTCAGGTATCTGGCCCTCTCGGGAATCCTGCATGAACTTCATCCAAAGCAACTTCAACAACCTGTTGGCCATCGCCTGGTTCGCCCTGTGCTGGGGCGGGTACACCCGCTATGCCATCTGGAAGGGCCGCGACACCGCGTGCCTGGCCAGCGTGCTGCACCTGTACCGCGAAGACTGGATGCGCCGCATGCTGCTGCGCGACAACCGCATCGCCGATGCCAGCGTGATCGGCAACCTCGAGCGCAACGCCTCGTTCTTCGCCTCCAGCACCCTGATCATCCTCGCAGGCATCCTCACCGTGCTCGGGGCCTCCGACCGGGCGCTGTCGCTGCTGGCCGACCTGCCGCTGGTGCAGCAGACCTCCCAGGGCATGTCGGAGATCAAGCTGCTGTGCCTGGCCATGGTGTTCGTCTACGCCTTTTTCACCTTCAGCTGGTGCATGCGCCAATACAACTTCGCCGCAGTACTGGTGGGCTCGGCGCCGATGATCGGCGAACGGCTGGTCAATGAACTGGAGCGCAAGGCATTCGCCTCGCGGGCGGCTCGGGTGCTGTCACTTGCCGCCAACCAGTTCAACTTGGGCCTGCGTTCCTATTACTTCGGCATGGCCATGTTGAGCTGGTTCATCAGCCCTTGGTTGTTCATGGTCATGAGTGTCGGGGTAGTGCTGATTCTGTATCGCCGCGAGTTCCATTCGGATGTGCTGGATGTGATGGTGTTCACACCGACTGAAAGTATCTCGATCGAACCTGCCAAGGAAACCACCGCAGCGGGCACCTGAAACGTTTAATCCATAAGTTTCAGGCACAAAAAAACCCGACAATTGTCGGGTTTTCTTGTTTTAGCCGATTACTGCTTGGCAGGTTCGGCCGGTGCAGCTGGAGCAGCTTCTGTTGCCGGGGCGGCTGGCGCGGCTTCTGGAGCCGGAGTAGCCGGAGCGGCTTCTTCGGCGGCCTTCTGCTCGGCTTCGGCCTGATCTTTGGCGGCTTCGGCGTTTTCCTTGGCAGCCTCGTTCATCTTATCCTGAGCTTCGCCCGCTTTTTCCTGGGCTTGTTCGGCGTGTTGCTGTGCGTCCTGGGCTTTGTCTTCGCTCGCTTTATCGCAAGCGGCCAGGCCCATGGCTGCGGCCAGCATCAGAGCAAAAGCAAAAGGTTTACGCATGGGGGTGTTTCTCCTTGGTGGAATAAGTGACTTGTTCCTTCGAGTGCAACTACGCGGAATAAGTTCCGCGAAGATTACACATATATAACGCCCCGTTCTATATGGACTTTTTAACGATTTTATGCGCTGCGGCAGTGCGCGTGGAAACAGCCTATGAGCGAATCGACCTTGATGGCCATGGCCGAGCGTTTTCTCTCGGCCCTGAAACATTGTCAGTTGTTGCAAATGCGCGTGGCGCAAACCAATGCCGATGGCATGACTCTGGTCCTGCCCTGGTCGCCGGCCATCGTCGGCAACCCGCAGACCGGCGCCGTGCATGGCGGCGCGCTGACCACGCTGATGGACACCACCTGCGGCATGGCCACGCTGTGCGTGCTGCCGCGCTTCGAGGTATGCCCGACACTGGACCTGCGCATCGACTACATGCACCCGGCCGAGCCCGGCAAGGACATCTACGGCCACGCCCAGTGCTACCGGGTCACCCGCGATGTCATCTTCACCCGTGGCACGGCCTACCAGGACGACCCCGCCCAGCCGATCTGCCAGGTGGTGGGCACGTTCATGCGCCTGGGCCAGGAGATCAAGGGTGGCATCCGCTTCGGCAACAGCCTGAAGGAGGGCGGGGCATGATTCCACGCGAGGTTCGCCAACAGCTCAACGCCGCCCACGCGGTGGGCGACTATCGGCCTTTGCTGGCGCTGATCCCCTATGCCGGCCTGATCGGCATCGAATGCGAGCGCGAAGGCGATGACCTGCTGTTCCGTCTGCCAGCCAGCCAGGACAACATCGGCAACCCGCTGCTGCCGGCCATCCACGGTGGGGTGATCGCGGGCTTCATGGAGCTGTCGGCAGCGCTGTACCTGCTGATCTTCAGCGAGAGCGCGAGCATTCCGAAGATCATCGACTTCTCCATCGATTACCTGCGTGCCGGGCACTTTCGCGATACCTACGCCCAGTGCCAGCTATGGCGCCAGGGGCGGCGGGTGACCAATGTGGCCATCACCGCCTGGCAGGGTGACAGGCAGTCGCCGATTGCCACGGCTCGCGCACATTTCAAGATCGAACCGGAAAAGCCCTTGAAATCATCCGGGCAGCCCCCATCTGCATGACATCCGCCGCTAACGCAGGCCGAACCGGCCGCCAGGCGTCAACTGCCATCAGATCGGAGTTTTGAAGACCATGAGTGTGGAGACTCAAAAAGAAACGCTGGGCTTCCAGACCGAGGTAAAGCAGCTGCTGCACCTCATGATCCATTCCCTGTATTCGAACAAGGAGATCTTCCTGCGTGAATTGATCTCCAACGCCTCCGACGCCGCCGACAAGCTGCGTTTCGAGGCCCTGGCCAAGCCAGAGCTGTTCGAAGGCGACGCCGACCTGAAGATTCGCCTGAGCTTCGACAAGGACGCCGGTACCGTGACCCTCGAGGACAACGGCATCGGCATGAGCCGCGAAGACGTCATCGCCCACCTGGGCACCATCGCCAAGTCCGGCACTGCCGACTTCATGAAGAACCTCACCGGCGACCAGAAGAAGGACTCGCACCTGATCGGTCAGTTCGGTGTGGGCTTCTACTCTGCGTTCATCGTGGCCGACAAGGTCGATGTGTACAGCCGCCGCGCTGGCCAGCCGGCCGCTGAAGGCGTGCACTGGTCGTCGAAAGGCGAAGGCGAGTTCGAAGTCGCCACCATCGACAAGCCACAGCGCGGTACCCGCATCGTTCTGCACCTGAAGAAGGACGAACAGGAGTTTGCCGATGGCTGGCGCCTGCGCAACGTGGTCAAGAAGTATTCCGACCACATCGCCATGCCGATCCAGCTGCCAAAGGAGCAAGCAGCCGCCGAAGGCGAAGAACAGCCGGCCGAAGAGTGGGAAACCGTCAACCGCGCCAGCGCCCTGTGGACCCGTCCGCGTACCGAGATCAAGGACGAGGAGTACCAGGAGTTCTACAAGCACATCGGCCATGATTTCGAAAACCCGCTGACCTGGAGCCACAACAAGGTCGAAGGCAAGCTCGAATACAACTCGCTGCTGTACGTGCCGGCCCGCGCGCCGTTCGACCTGTACCAGCGCGAAGCGCCACGCGGCCTGAAGCTGTACGTGCAGCGCGTGTTCATCATGGACCAGGCCGAGTCGTTCCTGCCGCTGTACCTGCGCTTCATCAAGGGTGTGGTCGATTCCAACGACCTGTCGCTGAACGTGTCGCGTGAAATCCTGCAGAAAGACCCGATCATCGATTCGATGAAGACCGCGCTGACCAAGCGCGTGCTGGACATGCTGGAGAAACTGGCGAAGAACGAGCCCGAGCAGTACAAGGGCTTCTGGAAGAACTTCGGCCAGGTGCTGAAGGAAGGCCCGGCCGAAGACTTCGCCAACAAGGAAAAGATCGCCGGCCTGCTGCGCTTCGCCTCCACCCAGGACGACAGCGGCGAGCAGAGCGTCGCGCTGGCCGACTACCTGGCCCGCGCCAAGGAAGGTCAGGACAAGATCTACTACCTCACCGGCGAGTCGTACGCGCAGGTCAAGAACAGCCCGCACCTGGAAGTCTTCCGCAAGAAAGGCATCGAAGTGCTGCTGCTGACCGACCGTATCGACGAGTGGCTGATGAGCTACCTCAACGAGTTTGACGGCAAGGCCTTCGTCGACGTCGCCCGTGGCGACCTGGACCTGGGCAAGCTGGATTCGGAAGAAGACAAGAAGGCCCAGGAAGAAGTCGCCAAAGACAAGGAAGGCCTGGTCGAGCGCCTGAAAGGCGCGCTGGGTGACAGCGTGGCCGAAGTGCGCGTGTCGCACCGCCTGACCGACTCGCCGGCGATCCTGGCCATCGGTGAGCAGGACCTCGGCCTGCAGATGCGCCAGATCCTCGAAGCCAGCGGGCAGAAGGTACCGGAGTCCAAGCCGATCTTCGAGTTCAACCCGACCCACCCGCTGATCGAGAAGCTGGACAACGAGCAGAGCGAAGACCGCTTCGCCGAACTGTCGCACATCCTGTTCGATCAGGCGGCCCTGGCGGCCGGTGACAGCCTGAAGGACCCGGCGGCTTACGTTCGTCGCCTGAACAAGCTGCTGGTCGAGCTGTCTGCTTGAGTTGATGCATAGGAAAGCCCGCTTCGGCGGGCTTTTTCATGACTGCCTTTTTCATGACGAGTGCCAAAGGAGTGCTTGATGAGCAAAGTAATCGTCGAATCGCTGGTTTATCACCTGTCCGGCAAGACCTACGAAAGCCGTCTGGTCCATGAGCCAGGGGCGCTGGGCCGCCCAGGCCTGGTGATGGCACCGAACTGGATGGGTATTGGCGAAGGGGCAGAGCGCATTGCCAAGGAAGTGGCCGAGAAGGGTTATGTGGTGCTGATTGCCGACCTGTATGGGCAATCGGTGCGCCCGTCCAATGCCGACGAAGCTGGCGCGGCGATGATGCCGTTGAAGAACGACCGGGGCGAATTGCGCAAGCGCATGCAGGAAGCCCTGGCGCAACTGTTGGGGCAGTCGAAGGCGCTGCTGGAGCCGGGCAAGGTGGGCACGTTTGGCTTCTGCTTTGGTGGCTGCTGCGCCCTGGAGTTGGCCCGTACCGGTGCCGATCTGCGTGCGGCGGTGTCGTTCCATGGCACGCTGGACACGCCGAACCCTGAAGATGCCAAGCGCATCAAGGGCTCGGTGCTGGTGCTGCATGGCGCTTCCGATCCGCTGGTGCCGAAGGAGCAGTTGCCGGCGTTCGAGGCGGAGATGAATGCGGCCAAGGTTGACTGGCAATTGCTGAGCTATGGCGGCGCGGTGCACTCGTTTACCGACCCGAGCGCCAACGTGCCGGGCAAGATGCAGTATGACCGGCGTACCTCGGAGCGGGCGTTCCGCTCAATGCACAACCTGCTGACCGAAGTGTTCCAGCGCTGACATTGCAGGGGGCCGCAGAGCGGCCCCCAAATCAGCGCGGCAGCTCGATCCTCGAAGTTTCCCCCGGCACCACCGGCCAATCCCCCGCAGCCCACCTGGCTCGGGCCTGTTCGATCAGTTCCACATCACTGGCGACAAAATTCCAGTTCATCCGCCGCGGCCCATCCAGTGGCGCGCCACCAATCAGCACCAACTGGCACTCACTTTCCGCGTACAGCGTCACCTCTTCGCCCTCCGGTAGCACCACCAGGCTGCACGGCTCCACGTCCTCATCGTTCATCATCAGCTCACCATCGAGCAGGTACAGCGCCCGCTGCGCATGCTCATTCGGCACCAGCAAGGTGGTTGCCGGCTGCATCCGCACATGCGCGTAAAGGGTAGGGGAGAGTACTGGCACCGGCGATTCCAGGCAGAACCCGCTACCGGCAATCATGCAGATGCGCACCCCGAGGCTGTCACTGACCGGCAGGCTCGCCGCCGGGTGATGACTGTAGCTGGGCGCGCCTTGCTCATGTTCGCGCGGCGAGGCCAGCCATACCTGCAACCCGTGCAGGCGTGAACCATGGGCCAGGGCATCTTCAGGCGTGCGCTCAACGTGGGCCACGCCGCTGCCAGCCGTCATCCAGCTGACATCACCAGGTAGCACCCGCTGGTCCGAGCCAAGGCTGTCCTTGTGCAGGATTGCCCCTTCGAACAGGTAGGTCAGGGTCGACAGGCCGATATGCGGATGCTGGCGGATGTCCATGCCATGCCCCGGGGCATAGTCGGTTTCGAGCATATGGTCGAAAAACACGAACGGGCCGACGCTGCGGCACTGGGCCGATGGCAGCGGGCGCAGGATCGGCTGGCCCTCGACCGATTCGGCGCGTGGGCGGATGACCAGGGGGCTGCTCATGGGTGCGGCTCCAGACGAGGTGGAAGTGCTTCAAGCATAACGGTTTGCCTGTTGTGGCTGAACCGTCTCGTTGGCCTGCCGGTCTACTCTTTTCGTACTCGAAGAAGGAAGCTGCCGATGTTTGCCAGAGCGCTGGCCTGCCTGCTGTTGTCCGGTTGTATGTGCCAGGCCCAGGCACGCGACTACCGCTACAGTGATGCCCACCTGCACTATGTGGACTTTTTCCAGGAAAGCGAGGGCATGCCGGCGTTGATCAAGGCCATGGATGCTGCGGGCATCGAGCAGTCGATGATCTCCGGCATCCCGGTGGCCAAGAAATGGCACGAGGATGAGCCCAAGCGCCCGCGCTATTACGCCGGGGATGACGCCGAAGCCTACTGGTACAGCGCCACCGACACCTACGTGGCCGCGGCGCTGCAGAAATTGCCCGACGAGCAGCGCCGGCGCTTTCATCCGTTCCTGGCCGGCTTCAACCCGGTGGACAAGAACGCTGCCAGCCATATCGAGCGCATGCTCGAACTGTACCCGGGGCTCTGGCAGGGCATTGGCGAGGTGTTCACCCGCCACGATGACCTGACGGCACTGACCAGCGGTGACACGCCGCGCGCCAACAACGAAGCGATGACACGTATCTACCACCTGGCGGCCGAGCGCGACCTGCCGGTGCTGCTGCATTCCAACATCACCTCCAAGCGTGAGCGCAACCCGCTGTACCTGGCGGAGATCGAAGAGCCGCTGCGCAATCACCCGCACACGCGGTTCATCTGGGCGCATGCCGGCAGCAGCATGGAGATACACCGGCACCAGACGCAGATGGATTTTCTGCTGCCGGTGCTGACGCGGTTGCTGGAGGACTACCCGAACCTGTATGTCGATTTGTCGTGGAGTGTGCTGGAGCCTTATCTGCTGGATGACCAGGGGGAGCCGCGCAAGGAGTGGCTGGCACTGGTCGAGAAGTATCCGGAGCGTTTCATGCTGGGTTCGGATGTGGTGGGGCGGTTTGACAGCCTTGGGGAGCAGATGCACGGGTTCAGGCCGTTTCTGGATGCATTGCCGGAACAAGTTGCCAACAAAGTGGCCAGGGAGAATTTTCTGGCTGTGTTGCCTAAGCAATAGTATTTCGCCTGTGCCGGCCCTTTCGCGGGTAAACCCGCTCCCACAGGTACAGCGCCAGTTTCAAGAGCAGCGCGGTCCCTGTGGGAGCGGGTTTACCCGCGAAAGGGCCGGCACAGGCGATACAAATGAAAACGCCCCGAACCAGTCGGGGCGTTTTCGTCTACCGCAGCAGCGTCTTACTTGCCTTCCCAGCGCTTGAGCACCAGGGTGGCGTTGGTGCCGCCGAAGCCGAAGCTGTTGCTCATGACCGTGTCGATCTTGGCGTTTTCTTCGGTCTTGCGCAGGATCGGCAGGTCGGCGACCTCCGGGTCCAGCTCGTCGATGTTGGCGGAGCCGGCGATGAAGTTGTTTTCCATCATCAGCAGGCAGTAGATCGCCTCGTGTACGCCAGCAGCGCCCAGCGAGTGGCCCGACAGGCTCTTGGTCGAGCTGATCTTCGGTGCCTTGTCGCCGAACACGGCGCGAACGCCCTTGATCTCGGCAACGTCACCGACCGGGGTCGAGGTGCCGTGGGTGTTCAGGTAGTCGATCGGGGTGTCGACGGTCGACAGCGCCTGCTGCATGCAGCGGATGGCACCTTCGCCGCTTGGGGCAACCATGTCGTAGCCGTCGGAAGTGGCGCCGTAACCGACGATTTCCGCGTAGATCTTGGCGCCACGGGCCAGGGCGTGCTCCAGCTCCTCGACCACCACCATGCCGCCGCCACCAGCGATGACGAAGCCATCACGGTCGGCGTCGTAGGCGCGCGAGGCCTGTTCCGGGGTTTCGTTGCGCTTGGTCGACAGGGCGCCCATGGCATCGAACAGGAACGACTGGCTCCAGTGCTCTTCTTCACCGCCACCGGCGAAGACGATGTCCTGCTTGCCCCACTGGATCTGCTCCAGGGCGGTGCCGATGCAGTGTGCCGAAGTGGCGCAGGCCGACGAGATCGAGTAGTTGATGCCCTTGATCTTGAACGGGGTGGCCAGGCACGCCGAAACGGTGCTGCCCATGGTGCGGGTAACGCGGTACGGGCCGACGCGCTTGACACCTTTCTCGCGCAGGGTATCCAGCGCTTCCATCTGGTTCAGGGTCGAAGCGCCGCCGGAGCCAGCCACCAGGCCGGTACGCGGGTTGGAAACCTGCTCTTCGGTCAGGCCGGCGTCCTTGATCGCGTCCTGCATCGCCAGGTAGGCGTAGGCGGCAGCGTGGCCGACGAAGCGGTAGACCTTGCGGTCGATCAGTTCTTCGAGGTTGAGGTCGATGGACCCGGAAACCTGGCTACGCAGCCCCATTTCCTTGTATTCCGGGTTGTAACGGATACCCGGACGGCTGTTGCGCAGGTTTTCGGTGACGGTAGCTTTGTCATTGCCCAGGCACGATACGATGCCCAGACCAGTGATAACGACGCGGCGCATGCGAATAACCCTTAGAAATTGTCAGTGGAGGTGAACACGCCGACCCGCAGGCCTTCGGCAGTGTAGATCTCGCGGCCGTCGACGCTGACCGAGCCATCGGCGATGGCCATGTTCAGCTTGCCCTTCAGGACGCGCTTGATGTGAATGTTGTAAGTGACTTTCTTGGCTTCGGGCAGTACCTGGCCGAAGAACTTCACCTCGCCCGACCCCAGGGCGCGACCGCGGCCTGGCAGGCCCTGCCAGCCGAGGAAGAAGCCTACCAGCTGCCACATGGCGTCGAGGCCCAGGCAGCCCGGCATTACCGGGTCGCCTTCGAAGTGACAGGCGAAGAACCACAGGTCCGGATTGATATCCAGCTCGGCGACCAATTCACCTTTGCCGTACTTACCGCCTTCTTCACTGATATGGGTGATGCGATCGACCATCAGCATGTTCGGCGCGGGCAGTTGCGCATTACCTGGGCCGAACAGCTCACCGCGACTGCAGCGCAGCAGGTCTTCCCGAGTAAAGGCGTGTTGTTTGGTCATGCGAGCTCCTCAATAACCCCCTGCGGCAGGGGATGAATCTTCCCGGCCGGCCCGAAACGCATCGCGTCCGGGGCGGCAGCCTACAGGTAGACTATTGCGTTGTGGTGAAAGTCACAGTGCACCTGGTGAAAGAAGTACAGGTGTGCACTGAAACGTCTATTTTCAGGTCCGATGAAGGTCCTGTCCAGTGTTTAAGACTGCCGCACTTTAGCATTTATCGCCAGTCGCGGTTGTCTGACCGGGAAGCCAGCGCTGCAGTACCCGCTGCAGTTCGGTGCGGCGCAAGGGTTTGCTCAGGTAATCGTCCATGCCGGCTGCCATGCAACGCTCACGGTCGCCCTGCAAGGCATTGGCAGTCAGGGCGATGATCGGTAGTCCGGCACCGTTGGGCAGTTGGCGGATACGCCGGGTGGCTTCATAGCCGTCCAGGTGCGGCAGGCGGCAGTCCATCAGCACGGCGGCAAAACGCTGCCGGCTGACCCGGTCGACCGCCTCCAGGCCGTCCTCGGCGGTGCTTACCGCCAGTCCCAGGCTGCGCAGCATGGCCCCGATGACACTTTGGTTGACCGGATTGTCTTCTACCAGCAGCACCTGATCGTTGTCGGTCATCGCCGGTGGCGCAGCGCTTGGCAGCGTCAGCGAGACCGGGGCTGGGCTGGCCAGGGCCAAAGGCATCTCCAGGGTAAACGTGGAACCAAGCCCCTCACGGCTTTCGCCACGCAGCTTGCCGCCCATGCGTTCGGCCAGGGTGCGGGCGATCGACAGCCCCAGCCCGGTGCCGCCATAGCGGCGGGAAATCGAGCTGTCGGCCTGCTGGAAGGCGACGAACATCATTTCCAGGCGGTCGCTGTCGATGCCGATGCCGGTGTCGCGCACGCTGCAGGTCAGCCAGATCAGTTGCCGATCGAGCACCTGCCAGCGTGCCTCGACCTGTACCTGGCCGCGTTCGGTGAACTTCAGCGCGTTGCCGACCAGGTTCAGCAGGATCTGGCGGATGCGCGTGGGGTCGCCGTTTACCTGCAACTGCTCGATACCGGCCGGCAGCTGCAGGTGCAGGGCAAGGCCGCGCTGCTGGGCGCTGTGCTGGAACGACTGGACGCTGCTGGTGATCAGCTCACCCAGGTTGAAGTCGATGTGTTCCAGTTGCAGTGCGGCGCGCTCGATGCGCGAGAAGTCGAGGATGTCGTTGATGACCTTGAGCAGGTGCCCGGTGGACTCGCTGGCCACTGCGGTGTACTCGGCCTGTTCATTGCTCAGCGGCGTGGTTTCCAGCAACTGCAGCATGCCCAGCACGCCATTCATCGGCGTGCGCAGCTCGTGGCTCATCATCGCCAGGAAGTCCGATTTGGCGCGGTTGGCCTGTTCGGCCTCTTCGCGGGCCTGGATCAGCTCGGCAATGGCCTGCTTCTGTTCATCGCTGGCCTGCTCCAGGGCGTGGGCCAGGTTGTTGATGTGGCGCGCCAGGTGGCCCAGCTCGCTGTCGTCGACCACCGGCAACAGGGTGTTGTACTCGCCCTGCTGGATGGCCTTGACCGCATGGCCCATGTCGCTGATCGGCTTGGCCAGGCTCAGGGCCAGGCGCCGCGCCAGCAGGAAGGTGAACAGCAGGGCGAACAGCGCGAGGATGCCGGCCTTGATCACGATTTCCTGCTGGCGCTGGCTGAAGGCGTCATCGGACATGCCGACGATTACCCGGCCCAGATAGTCGTCGCCGATGGCCGGGGTGGTGGCCTTGCCCTGTTGCAGGAAGTCGCTGTCCAGGCGGATTTGCTGCAGGCGGATGGGCGCCTGGAACACTTCGACGCGCTGCGCGCGGTTGGCGCTTTCGTCGGACTGCTCGACGTAGACCAGGATGTGGTTGCGGCTGTCCTGCACCTCGAGGAAGCGCACGTGGGGGATGCTGAGCGTGGCGCGCATCAGGCCCTCGAGCACTTCGTTGTTGCCCGAGATCACCCCATACTCCGAAGCTGGCGCCAGCTGGTTGGCGATCAGTTGCCCGGTGTGGTTCAGTTCCTGGCGCAGGTCCTGGATGCGTACGAAGGTGAAGAAGCTGATAAGCAGCAGGGTCAGCAGCAGGGCAGGGCCGAGGCTGATGATCTGGGTGCGGGTGTGGATGTCCCAGCTCAGGCGCTTGCTCATGGGGTGGGTTCTCCTTCGGCCAGGGCCTTGGCGGCGGCGTTCGGATCGATCGGTTCAAGGCCCAGGGCGCGCGCAACCTGCTGGTTGCCGCTGACGCCGAAGCGTGCCGGGTAGAGGTTGCGCGGCCAGCGTGCCGGTGGCTGGTCGAGCAACTGGTCGAGCACCGCCAGCCAGTCGTCCTGGTCGCTGAAGGTGCTGGCCAGGGCGCCGGCGCGGACGAACCCGGCGTTCGGGCCGATCAGCGCCATCTGTCGGCCATAGCTGCTCAACAGCACGTTCTTTGCGGTCTTGGAGTTGTACAGGTTGGTGTCGTCCAGGCCCAGCAGCACGTCACTGTTGGCCAGCAAATGTTGCAGAGGACGGCTGTCGCGCGGGTCGGGCCAGTCCTGGGCAATGATCTCCAGGCCCAGCTGGTGGGCGGCATGGCGCAACTCTTCGAGCAAAAAGCTGCTGTGCTCACCGTACAGCACACCAATACGCTGGGCCTGTGGCAGCAGGTAGCGCGCCAGGCGCAGCTGCCGGCCCAGTGGTGGGTCGCTCCACAGCAGGGTGAGGAACGCGGGACGCGACTTTCCCAGGCGCTGTTCAGCCTGTACCCGGCTGACCCGCATGGCCAGGGCCGGCGGGCCGGCGGTTTCCCCAAGGCGCCATTCCAGTGCGGCGTTGTCCAGCAGGATCAGGCGCAGGTCAGTCCTGAGCTTGCCCGGGCGTGGCAGGTCGGCGGTGGTCTGGAAATGCACATGATCCTGGGGCCGGCGGCTTTCCAGCGCAGCGACGAAACTGCGAATGCCGGGCTGGTCTTCCGCGCCTACCAACACGATTTCGCTGGCGGACAGCGGCCCCAATGGCCACAGGCACAGCAGCAACAGGCGCAGCAGCAGGGCCATCAGAACTCCAGCTCCGCGCTGACGCTCAGGCGGTGGCGGCTGTCGAAACGGTTCTGGATTGCCGTGGTCGGCTCATCGTCCAGGCGCTGTTGCCACAGCGCCGCCAGTTCCAGGTTGCTGCCATGCACCCGGAAACGCTTGGCCAGGCGCAGGTCCAGGCGCTCGTAGCGGTACTGGTTGAGCGCATCGTCGCCGTAATAGAACAGTGCGCTGGACCAGCCGTCGCCCCATTCGCGCATCCACCCGGCCGAGCCGCTGTTACGGGCGCTGAGGCGGCGGTCGTCGGGGTTGCTGGCCCAGGCATCGACATAGGCGTAGGTCAGGCGCAGGCGGTCGCGCAGGGTCGGGCGCCAGTCCAGTTGCGCCTCGCTGCCGCTGAAGCGGGCCTTGTTGGCGTTGCTGGCGATGTACTGGTTGTTCTTCAGGGGCTCGCTGATCATTCCGGTGATCTCGTCGTAGAACAGCTTCACATCCATGTTCAGGTCGATGTCGCTGAAGTAGCCGTTGTAGCCCAGTTCGCGCGAGCGCATGCGTTCCTGGTCGAGGTCGCCCGGGCCGCGGGTCTTGACGAAGTACTCGCCGTTTTGCAGCTTGAATGCATTAGGGGTTGGGGTCAGGTTCTTGACCGTGTAGCTCCAGTTGACGTTGTTCTCGAACATGTCTGGCGAGCGCACTGCCTCGGAATACACTGCACGCAGGCCATGGCGCGGGGTGATCAGGTAGTTGACCGCCACCCGCGGGGTCAGCGAGCTGCCGGACAGGCGCGAGTCCTCGAACATGGCGCCGCCCTGCAGGATCCAGTGCTCGTCGGCGCGCCACTCCAGCTGGCCGAACAGGCGCCAGGTCTGGTCGTCGATGCTGCCGTTGAAGTAGGTCTGCGAGTCGGCACGGTCATAGCGGTAGTTCATGCCGCTGAGCAGGCGCAGGCTGTCGGTCAGGCTCAGGGTGTCCTGGATTTCCAGGTCGTAGCGGGTTTCGCGGGTGCTCTGGTCGACGTCTCCGCAGACCTGCTGTCTTCCGTCCTTGGCCCATTGCTGTTTCACCTTCGTCAAAAGTTCATTCAGAACTGGATCGCCTGTCGACACTTGTTCGCCGCTACGGAGGGCATACACCACTTTTTCGGCGAAGTCAGGGTTCATTTGCCAGAGTTGGGTCAAGTCGGGACTGAACGATTGCAAGGCATCACAAGCGCGCCACACCTGTTGGCGGTCAAAATGCTGGGCCGACCCCTGGATATAGAGGCTGTGCTCGGAACTGAAGTCCTTGGTCCAGCGCATCGACCCTGCATAGTCCTTGGCATTGACGTCTGCATCGCTACCTGCTTGGTAGTCACCGAACACAGGCTTGTAAGTATACGGCCGCTGGTTGCTGCCTTCCTTCGCCGCCAGTTGCCATTCCAGTGTCTGGTCGTGCGTCAGGTTGTGGCTGGCATTGAGGGTGAAGCGCGTCAGCCGGCGGCTGTCACGGTAGTCCTGGCCGAACTGGTTTTCGTCGAAGCCATCGTCCTGCTGGCCGGACAGCGACAGGCGCATGTCGCCGCCCTCCCAGCCGAAGCCGTGGCTGGCGTAGAAGTCGTTGATGCCATCCTGGCCGCGAGTCATCTTCAGCCGCGTGCCATGGCTGTCGGCGGGGTTGCGGGTAAGGATGTTGACCACCGCCATCAGCGCGTTGGCGCCGTAGCTGACGGTGTTGGGGCCGCGGAACACCTCGATGCGCTCGATGTCCTCCATGGCCAGGGGGATGTCGCTCCAGTCCACCGTGGCCAGGCCGGCGCGGTATACCGAGCGGCCATCGATCAGCACCTGCATGCGCCGGGCGTCGTTGACGTTGCTGCCATGGTAGTTGACCGTGGGTTGGTTGCCGGCGTTGTAACCCACCATCATGCCCGGCACCAGGCGCAGCAGCTCGGGGATGTCACGGGCGCCGCTGGCGCGGATCAGCTCGCTGTCGAGCACGGTCATGCTGCCTGGCACTGCGGCCGGGGACTGTTTCAGGCGCGTGGCGGTCAGAACCTGCGGCAGGTCCGTGTTGTCGATGAACAGATCATCGGCCATGGCCGGGCCACCGAGCAGGGCGGTCAGTATGAGCAGGCGCGGGTACGGGGGCGTGCCAGGGAACACAAAGCGGCCTTGTATCAGGATTGAAACAGGCATGGTAACTGACCGTGGCGTATTTGCCAGTGATCTGCATTACCCGTGCTGGCCCTTTCGCGGGTAAACCCGCTCCCACAAGGACCGCACCGCTACTGAAGGCTTCGTTGTACCTGTGGGAGCGGGTTTACCCGCGAAGAGGCCAGTACTGACACTGGTTCTGTAGCAGGCGAGCCGTATAATGGCTGGGTCGCCACTTAACTTTTGGCTTTAACGGATTGGATATGACTGAACAGCAACCTGTTGCAGTTCTGGGAGGCGGCAGCTTCGGCACCGCCGTGGCGAACCTGCTGGCGGAAAACGGTGTGCCGGTGCGCCAATGGATGCGCGACCCGGATCAGGCCGAGGCCATGCGCGTCAATCGCGAGAATCCGCGCTACCTCAAGGGCATCCGCCTGCACGACGGCGTCGAGCCGGTCAGCGACCTGCTGGCCACCCTGCAGGCCAGCGACCTGGTTTTCGTCGCCCTGCCATCGAGCGCCTTGCGCAGCGTGCTGGCCCCGCATGCCGAGCTGCTGCGTGGCAAGGGCCTGGTCAGCCTGACCAAGGGCATCGAAGCGCAAAGCTTCAAGCTGATGAGCCAGATCCTCGAGGAAATCGCCCCCGAGGCGCGCATCGGCGTGCTGTCCGGCCCCAACCTGGCCCGTGAAATCGCCGAACATGCGCTGACCGCCACGGTGGTCGCCAGCGAGGACGAAAAACTCTGCCAGCAGGTGCAGGCCGTGCTGCATGGGCGTACCTTCCGCGTCTACGCCAGTGCCGACCGCTTTGGCGTCGAACTGGGCGGGGCGCTGAAGAACGTCTATGCCATCATCGCCGGTATGGCAGTGGCCCTGGGCATGGGCGAGAACACCAAGAGCATGCTGATTACCCGCGCCCTGGCCGAGATGACCCGCTTTGCCGTAAGCCAGGGCGCCAACCCCATGACCTTCCTCGGCCTGGCCGGTGTCGGTGACCTGATCGTCACCTGCTCCTCGCCCAAGAGCCGCAACTACCAGGTCGGCCACGCGCTGGGCCAGGGCCTGAGCCTGGAGCAGGCGGTCAACCGCCTGGGCGAAGTGGCCGAAGGCGTCAACACCCTCAAGGTGCTCAAGGCCAAGGCGCAGGAAGTGCAGGTGTACATGCCGCTGGTGGCGGGCCTGCATGCCATCCTGTTCGAAGGCCGCACGCTGAACCAGGTGATCGAGCACCTGATGCGTGCCGAGCCGAAGACCGATGTCGATTTCATTTCCATCAGCGGTTTCAACTGAGCCTTGAGCGGCTCTGACAACAGCAAGGAGCAACACATGAACGATACGCCCGAGCGCGCCCAGCGCGAGTCGATCATCCTGCGGGTCCTGTGGATGCTGGTGTTCCTGGTGGTCTGGCAGTTGGCCGAGCTGCTGCTCGGTGGCCTGGTACTGGTACAACTGATCTACCGTCTGGTGTACGGCGCCCCAAGCGCCAGCCTGATGAACTTCGGCGACAGCCTCAGCCAGTACCTGGCGCAGATCGGCCGCTTTGGCAGCTTCCACAGCGACCAGAAACCGTGGCCGTTCGCCGACTGGCCGGCACCGCGTGCCCCGGAAGGCGAGGCCCCGCACGCCGTGGCCCCGGCCCCGCACCCGGTGCGTGATGAGGAGCCCAAGCTGTGAAACTATGGGTGCTGCGCCACGGCGAAGCGGAGCCGCGGGCCAACAGCGATGCCGAGCGCCGGCTGACCGCCCACGGCCGCGAGCAGGTGCTGCACAGCGCCGCCCGCCTGCTGGGGCAACCGTTGCAGGCGATCATCGCCAGCCCTTACGTACGTGCCCAGCAAACGGCCGCCCTGGTGCATGACACCCTGGGCTTCGCCGAGCCGGTGCGCACCGTGCCCTGGCTGACGCCCGACACGGATGTGCAGCAGGTCATCGGCGAGATCGAGCGCCTGGGCCTGGAGCATGTGCTGCTGGTCAGCCATCAGCCGCTGGTGGGTACCCTGGTCGGGGTGCTGGAGCATGGCCACCAGCAACACCCGGCGGGCATGAGCACGGCAAGCCTGGCGGAGCTGGACGGGGACTGGCCGTTGGCTGGGTTGATGACCCTTCGGGCGATCAACTCGCCGGCGTGAACCTACGGGGCCGCTGCGCCGACAGGTGCCGCCCACGCCCTGAACTGTGGGAGCGGCTTTAGCCGCGAACACCGGCGCAGCCGGTGCCATGCACCGTGTTGGATTCTTCGCGGCTAAAGCCGCTCCCACAGGGTTCGCGGATTGCTTGCGAACTCAGTTATCTACGCGACAGCGCAGCCCGAAGGGCTGGGCGATCTCCCACAAGCCTGACCTGATAGCCCTCGCCGATGACCTTTCCGGACGTTGCCGAACCGCCCCGGGATACCGACAATGGGCCATCATCCCCGATCCGGACCCGGTGCCATGTCGCAGCAGATCTTCTTCGCCCATGCCAACGGTTTCCCCTCGGCCACCTACGGCAAGCTGTTCGCTGCCCTGGCACCGGACTATCAGGTGCAGCATCTGGCCCAGCACGGGCACGATCCGCGCTTTCCGGTGGACGACAACTGGCAGAGCCTGGTCGACGAACTGTTGCACCACCTGGCCCGGCAGGACCAGCCGGTATGGGGTGTCGGCCATTCGCTGGGCGGGGTGTTGCACCTGCACGCCGCCTTGCGCTGCCCCGAGTACTACCGTGGCGTGGTGATGCTCGACTCGCCGGTGCTCACCCGCGCCGACCAGTGGCTGCTGCGCACCGCCAAGCGCTTCGGCTTCATCGACCGCATCACCCCGGCTGGCCGCACCCTGGGGCGCCGCGAAACCTTCAATGACCGCGACAGCGCCCGGGACTATTTTGCCGGCAAGTCACTGTTCCGCCATTTCGACCCCGACTGCCTCGATGACTACATAGAGCACGGCCTGCAGGCGAAGGAGCAGGGGCTGCAGTTGCGCTTCGACCCGGCCACGGAAATCAGCATCTACCGCAGCATCCCGCATACCAGCCCTGCACCTGCGCGGCAGTTGCAGGTGCCACTGGCCATGGTTCGCGGCGAGCGCAGCAACGTCATTCGCCACCACCACACCTTGGCCGTACGCGGCATGCCCAAGGGCGAATTCCACAGCGTGCCGGGTGGACACATGTTCCCGCTGGAGCGGCCAACCGACACCGCCAGCCTGATCAAGGGCCTGTTCGACCGCTGGAGCCAGGCATGAGCGCGCAGGTCGAGGAAATTCGCCTGAGCCTGGGGCATATCGAACTGGCGGCGCACCTGTTCGGCCCTGAGGACGGGTTGCCGGTGATCGCCCTGCATGGCTGGCTGGACAACGCCAACAGCTTCGCCCGCCTGGCGCCGCAGCTCAAAGGCCTGCGCATCGTCGCCCTGGACCTGGCCGGGCATGGTTACTCGGAGCACCGGCCGCTCGGCGCCGGCTATGCCCTGGCCGACTACGCCCATGACGTGCTGCGGGTGGCCGAGCAGCTGGGTTGGCAACGTTTCGCCCTGCTGGGCCATTCGCTGGGGGCAATCATTTCGGTGCAACTGGCTGGTGCGTTGCCGGAGCGGGTCAGCCATCTGGCCCTGATCGACGGCGTCATCCCGCCGACTGGCGCCGAGCAGGACCCCGGTGAGCGGCTGGGCATGGCCCTGCAGGCCCAGTTGCGCCTGGATGGCAAGCGCAAGTCGGTGTACACGACCCTGGAGCAGGGCGTGCAGGCGCGCATGAAAGGCATGGTCGCGGTCAGCCGCGAGGCAGCCGAGCTGCTGGCCCAGCGAGGCCTGATGCCGGTGCCTGGTGGTTACAGTTGGCGCAGCGACAGCCGCCTGACCCTGCCTTCGCCAGTGCGCCTGAGCGAGGCCCAGGCCATGGCCTATGTGCGCCGGGTAAGCTGCCCGGCGCGCCTGGTGGTGGCCGCCGATGGCATGCTGGTGCGCCACACCGGGTTGCTGGAGCAGCTACCCTTTGAGCAGGTGACGCTGCCCGGTGGCCATCACCTGCACCTGAACGATGAGCAGGGCGCGGCCCTTGTCGCAGACTGTTTCAATCGCTTCTTTGGCTTTGCTTGACTTGCACCGGACAAGTGTCGAGGCTTGGCGGGTTGAACAGGGAGACAACCATGCAACTGCCAGACATCCTGGAGCTTCACCTCGGCGCTGAGCGCCGCCTGGGTCGCCAATGAGCGCGCCTGTAGCCATCCGTAATGCCTTCGCTGCCTGCCTGGTGTTCGCCAGCCCCGTGCTGTGGGCCGGTAGCCTGCCGGTACCGGTGGACGCCAAGGTGGTCGACCAGCGCCCGGCCGTGGAGCAGGAGCGTGTCTACCCCATGGGCCCGCTGCGCAAGATAAGCGGCCGCCTGCGGGTCGAGGACAAGGTCGAAAGCCGCGGCCAGGTCAGCTCGGTCACCTATGAACTGCCGGTGGAACGTACCGCCCGCGAAGCCTTCACCAGCGCTCGCGAAGCACTGCAGCGCGACGGCGGCTACCCGCTGTTCTGGTGCCAGGGCCGCGATTGCGGCGAGGCCAGCCTTTGGGCCAATGATGTGTTCGGCAATGCCCGCCTCAACGGCGGCGACGAGCAGCAGGCGTTCATCCTGCTGCGCCGCTCGGCGGAGCAGGCCGACACCCTGGTCGCGCTGTACAGCGTCACCCGCGGCAACCGCCGCGCCTACCTGCACGTGGAAGAGTTCGTCGCCGGCAGCCCGCTGGGCGAACTGCTGCCGACCGCTGCCACGGTGCTGCGGGAAATGCGCGATACCGGCAAGCTCGACTACCCTGACCTGGCCGCGCCGCAAGACACCTGGGCGAACCTGCTGGCCCGCAGCCTGAACCTCGACAGCACCCTGCGTGCCAGCCTCAGTGGCGCCCAGGCCGAAGCCTGGCGCGAAGCGCTGGTCAAGGCGGGGGTACGCAGTGGCCGCCTGGAAGTCGGTAGCGCGCCTACCGACGGCCTGCACCTTGAACTGATCCGTTGAACGAGCACCACCATGGCTAACAATGACCGCTTGCTGGTCCAGATTCTGCTGCTGGCGCTGCTGGGGGCCGGCCTGTGGGTAATGGCACCGTTCATTTCAGCGCTGTTGTGGGGGGCCATCCTGGCCTTTGCCAGCTGGCCCTTGATGCGCTTGCTGACGCGTGTGCTGGGCGGTCGCGAAACCCTGGCGGCAAGCCTGCTGACCAGCGCCTGGATCCTGATCGTGGCGTTGCCGCTGGTGTGGTTGGGGTTCAACCTGGCCGATCACATTCGCGATGCGACGGCATTCGTGCGTGACGTGCAGGTGGACGGCCTGCCCGATGCACCGGCCTGGCTGGGTGGTATCCCGTTGGTTGGCGAGCGCCTGGTCAGCTGGTGGCAATCGCTGGACCAGCAGGGCGCAGCCTTGCTGGCCTCGGTCAAACCGCACCTGGGGCAGGTGGGCAACTGGTTGCTGGCGCGCAGCGCGCAGATCGGCAGCGGCGTGCTGGAGCTGACCCTGAGCCTGGTGTTCGTGTTCTTCTTCTACCGCGACGGCCCACGCCTGTCGGCATTCGTCCTGCGCTTGCTGCACCGCTTGATGGGCGACCGCGCCGAGTACTACCTGGAACTGGTGGCCGGTACGGTGCAGCGAGTGGTCAACGGGGTGATCGGTACGGCCGCCGCGCAGGGCGTGCTGGCGTTGATCGGCTTCCTGATCGCCGGTGTGCCCGGGGCCATCGTGCTGGGCCTGGTCACCTTCATGCTCAGCCTGATCCCCATGGGCCCGCCACTGGCCTGGATCCCGGCCACCGGCTGGCTGGTATGGAAGGGCGAGTACGGCATGGCGGTGTTCCTGGGGGTTTGGGGCACCTTCATCATCAGTGGCGTGGACAACGTGCTCAAACCGTACCTGATCAGCCGTGGCGGCAACCTGCCGTTGGTGATCGTGCTGCTGGGCGTGTTCGGCGGTCTGATTGCCTTTGGCTTCATTGGCCTGTTCATCGGGCCGACCTTGCTGGCTGTCGGTTACAGCCTGCTGTTGGACTGGAGCCGCAACGCGGCGCAGCAGCCGCCCCAGCGGTAACCTGTACTGGCCTATTCGCGTCGAACCGCCGCGAAGAGGCCGGTACCGACAACCGAAAAGCCTGATCTTTACACCTTCTTTATTCCCATCCCCACCCCCCGATCTCGCCCCTTTACGCCCCTCCCTCGGACAATTTCCCCAAAGCGGCCCAAGCCGCACCACGGGGAGAACCACACATGAACATGCTCGACGGGCTGTCACTGCTGCTGGCAGTGGCATTGGCGTTTTATCTGCTGGTGGCGCTGCTACGCGCCGATCGCAGCTAGGGAGCGGCCATGCACAGTTACGACTTCGCCTTGCTCCTGGCATTTTTCGCCATCGTGCTGCTACCGGCACCCTGGCTCGGGCGGTTCTACTTCAAGGTCATGGAAGGCCAGCGCACCTGGCTGTCGCCCGTGCTGGGCCCGGTCGAGCAGGCCTGCTACCGGCTGGCAGGCGTGCGCGCCGGCCAGGAACAGAACTGGCAGCAGTACACCCTGGCCCTGCTGGCCTTCAACCTGGCCGGGTTCCTGCTGCTGTTCACGGTGCTGCTGTTACAGGGCTACCTGCCATTCAACCCGCAGCATCTCCCAGGCCAGGAATGGTCGCTGGCGTTCAACACCGCGGTCAGCTTCGTCACCAACACCAACTGGCAGGCCTACAGCGGTGAGGCGTCGGTCAGCTACCTGAGCCAGATGCTCGGCCTGACCGTGCAGAACTTCGTCAGCGCTGCCACCGGCCTGGCCGTGCTGGTCGCGCTGTGCCGTGGCATTGCCCGGCGCAGCGCGACGACACTGGGCAACTTCTGGGTCGACATGACCCGCGCCACCCTCTACGGCCTGCTGCCGCTGTGCCTGCTGCTGGCATTGTTGCTGGTGTGGCAAGGTGTGCCGCAAACCCTGGCCGACTACGCCCACGCGGTCACTCTGCAAGGCACCGAACAGACCATCCCGCTGGGCCCGGCCGCCAGCCAGATCGCCATCAAGCAACTGGGCACCAATGGCGGTGGCTTCTTCGGCGTCAACTCGGCGCACCCGTTCGAAAACCCCACGGCCTGGAGCAACCTGTTCGAGGTGGCTTCGATCATCCTCATTCCGGTGGCGCTGGTGTTCACCTTTGGCCACTACGTGAAGGACCTGCGCCAGAGCCGCGCCATCCTCGCCTGCATGCTTGCCCTGTTCCTGATCGGCGGCAGCACGGCGTTGTGGTCCGAGCACCAGCCCAACCCGGCCCTCGAGAGCGCGCAGGTACAGCAAAGCGCCCCCATGGAGGGCAAGGAAAGCCGCTTCGGCACCACCGGTTCGGTGCTGTGGACGGTGACTACCACTTCCGCTTCCAACGGTTCGGTCAATGCCATGCACGACAGCCTCAACCCGCTGACCGGCATGGTGGCAATGGTCAACATGATGGTCGGTGAGGTGATCTTTGGCGGCGTTGGCGCCGGGCTGTACGGCATGCTGCTGTTCGTGCTCATCGCAGTGTTCCTGGCAGGGCTGATGATCGGCCGCACCCCGGAATACCTCGGCAAGAAACTGCAGGCACGCGAGGTGCAGTTGCTGGTGGCGACCCTGCTGGTGATGCCGGTCGGCGTGTTGGTGCTCGGCGCCATCGCCGCCAGCCTGCCAGGCCCGGCGGGTGCGGTCAGCAACCCGGGTGCGCATGGCTTCAGCCAGCTGCTGTACGCCTACACCTCCGGTACGGCCAACAACGGCTCGGCCTTCGCCGGCTTTGGTGCCAACACGGTGTTCCACAACCTGATGATCGGCCTGGCCATGCTGGTCGGCCGCTTCGGCTACATCCTGCCGGTACTGGCCTTGGCCGGCAGCCTGGCGGCGAAGAAAAGCGCGCCCCAGGGCCTGAACAGCTTCCCCACCCATGGCCCGCTGTTCACCGGCCTGCTGCTGGTCACCATCCTGCTGGTCGGTGGCTTGACTTTCCTGCCAACCCTGGCCCTTGGGCCGATCGCCGAACACTTGAGTCTGGGTTTTTGAGGACCGACCATGAACATGCCCATTCCTGAAGTACAAGCCCGGCACAGCGCCAAGGACCAGACCCGCTTCGCCGCGTTGTGGCGCCCGGCGCTGGTGCAGGCCTTCGTCAAGCTCGACCCGCGGCAACTCAAGCGCTCGCCGGTGATGCTGGTAGTCGCCTTGACTGCTGTGTTGACCACTGTCCTGTGCTTTGCCCCTGGCAGCGGTGTGAGCACCGGCGTTGCCGTGCAGATCGCCCTGTGGCTGTGGTTCACCGTGCTGTTCGCCAACTTCGCCGAGGCCCTGGCCGAAGGCCGTGGCAAGGCCCGCGCCGACAGCCTCAAGGCTGGCAGCCAGGGCCTGACTGCCCAGCGTCGCAAGCGCGATGGCAGCTACGAGACCGTCGCCGCCAGCGCGCTGCGCAAGGACGATGTGGTGCGCGTGGTGGCCGGCGAAATGATCCCTGGTGACGGTGAGGTGCTTGAAGGCATCGCTGCGGTCAACGAGGCCGCCATTACCGGCGAGTCCGCGCCGGTGATCCGCGAATCCGGCGGCGACCGCTCGGCGGTGACCGGCAATACCCGGCTGGTCTCCGACTGGCTGTTGATCCGCATCACCAGCAACCCGGGCGAATCGACCCTCGACCGCATGATTGCCCTGGTCGAAGGCGCCAAGCGGCAGAAGACCCCGAACGAGATCGCCCTCGACATCCTGCTGATCGGCCTGACCCTGATCTTCCTGATCGTGGTGGTGACCTTGCAGCCGTTCGCCCACTTCGTGGGTGGCAGCTTGCCGCTGATCTTTCTCGCTGCGCTGCTGGTGACGCTGATCCCCACCACCATCGGCGGCCTGCTGTCGGCCATCGGTATCGCCGGCATGGACCGGCTGGTGCGGTTGAACGTTATCGCCCGCTCGGGCCGCGCGGTGGAAGCGGCCGGTGACGTGCATACACTGATGCTCGACAAGACCGGCACCATCACCTTCGGCAACCGCCGTTGCAGCGCGCTGCACGCCGCACCGGGCATCACCCCCCGCGAGCTGGGGGAGGGCGCCTTGCTGGCCTCGCTGGCGGACGACACCGCCGAGGGCAAGTCGATCGTCGAGTACCTGCGTCAGTTGCACGACTTCGTCGAACCGTCCACCGGGCAGTTCGAGGCCGTGGCCTTCAGCGCCGAGACGCGCCTGTCGGGCATCGACTTGCAGCAGCACCGCTACCGCAAGGGCGCCGTGGATGCCGTGTTGGCGTTTGTCGGCATGCAACGCCTGGAAATGCCTCAGGCACTGGCCCGTGAAGTGGAGCGCATCGCCCAGAGCGGCGGTACACCATTGCTGGTGTGCCTCGACAAGCGCCTGCTCGGCGTGATCCACCTCAAGGACGTGGTCAAGCCCGGCATCCGCGAGCGCTTTGCCGAGCTGCGCAAACTGGGCATCCGCACGGTGATGGTGACCGGCGACAACCCGCTGACCGCCGCCGCCATCGCCGCCGAGGCCGGCGTGGATGACGTGCTGGCCGAGGCCACGCCAGAGAAGAAGCTGGCACGCATCCGCCAGGAGCAGAACGACGGCCGCCTGGTGGCCATGTGCGGCGACGGTGCCAACGACGCCCCGGCACTGGCCCAGGCTGACGTGGGCATGGCCATGAACGACGGCACCCAGGCCGCGCGCGAGGCGGCCAACATGGTCGACCTGGACAGCGACCCGACCAAGCTGCTGGACGTGGTGCAGGTCGGCAAGGAGTTGCTGGTGACTCGCGGCGCGCTGACCACCTTCTCCATCGCCAACGATGTGGCCAAATACTTCGCCATCCTGCCGGCGCTGTTCGCTGCCATCTACCCGCAGTTGGGCGTGCTCAACCTGATGCACCTGGCCAGCCCGCAGAGTGCGATTTTGTCGGCCATCGTGTTCAACGCGCTGATCATCATCGTGCTGATCCCGCTGGCGCTGCGCGGTGTGCGGGTGCAGGCGGCCAGTGCGGCGCACCTGCTGCGGCGCAACCTGTTGATCTACGGGCTGGGCGGCATTGTCGTGCCGTTTGCCGGGATCAAGCTGATCGATCTGCTGCTCAATGCCCTGCACCTGGTCTGAGGAGGCCACCATGAATGCTTATGTACGCCCGGCGCTGAGCCTGGCCTTGTTGATGACCCTGGTGACTGGCGCGCTGTATCCGCTGGCAGTGACCGGCATTGCCCAGGTCGCTTTCCCGAGCCAGGCCAACGGCAGCCTGGTGCGCGACGACCAGGGCCAGGTGCGCGGTTCGGCGCTGATCGCCCAGGACTTCCAGGGTGATGGCTGGTTCCACCCGCGCCCGTCGGCGGGCGCCTACGCCACCGTGGCCAGCAGCGCCAGCAACCTGTCGCCGAGCAACCCGGCGCTGGCCGAGCGGGTCAAGGGCGATGCGGCTGCGTTGTACCAGGCGCAGCAGGGGCCGGTGCCCCAGGCGCTGCTGACCACCTCGGGCAGCGGCCTCGACCCGCACCTGCCGCCGGAGGCCGTGGCCTACCAGATCCCGCGGGTGGCGGCGGCACGGCAATTGCCGGTGGAGCGCTTGCAAGGCTTGCTGGAAGAGGCCACCCTCCACCCATTGATCGGCCCGCCGGTGGTCAATGTGCTGGCCTTGAACCAGGCCTTGGAAAACCTCAGCCATTGATAGATGGCTTGAGGGGCTGGCAGGGACCCTGTGGGAGCGGGTTTACCCGCGAATGCGTCGGTGGCGCTACTACTGCATTCGCGGGTGAACCCGCTCCCACAGGTACGGTGATGGTCCCTGGATTTGCTGCTTGCTGGAAATGGCAAAGGATGAAAGATGAGTGACTCCGCCCGCGCAGATGCGCTGTTGGCTACCCTCCCGCGATCCGGCCGGGGCCGGTTGAAGGTGTTCCTTGGCGCCGCCCCCGGCGTCGGCAAGACCTTCGCCATGCTCCAGGCCGCCCACGCCCAGCAACGCCAGGGTGTGCAGGTGCTGGCCGGGGTAGTGGAAACCCATGGCCGCGCCGAAACCGAAGCCCTGCTTGGCGGCCTTCACCAGCAGCCCCTGCTGCGCAGCCAGTACCGCGGCGTCACCCTCGAGGAAATGGACCTCGACGGCCTGCTCAAGGCCGCCCCGGCCTTGGTGCTGGTCGACGAACTGGCCCACACCAATGCCCCTGGCAGCCGCCACGCCAAACGCTGGCAAGACGTACAGGAACTGCTCGCCGCCGGCATCGATGTGTACACCACGGTCAACGTCCAGCACCTGGAAAGCCTCAACGACAAGGTCCGCGACATTACCGGCGTGCAGGTGCGCGAAACCCTGCCGGACTGGGTGCTGCAGGAAGCCTTCGAGCTGGTGCTGATCGACCTGCCACCCCGTGAACTGCTCGAACGCCTGCGCGAAGGCAAGGTGTACGTGCCCGAGCAGGCGCGGGCCGCCATCGATGCGTTCTTCTCGCAAACCAACCTTACCGCCCTGCGCGAGCTGGCCATGCAGACCGCTGCAGCCCAGGTGGATGCCGACCTGGCCCACGGCTATCGCCAACGCGGCCAGGAAGCCCCGGCCCTGCGAGGGCGCTTGCTGGTGGGCGTGGATGGCGACGACCAGGCAGAGCGCCTGGTGCGTCATGCCAGCCGTGTGGCCCAGCGCCGCCACCTGCCTTGGAGCCTGGTGCATGTGGACAACGGCCGCCTGCGCGACGAAGCTGCGCGCCAGCGCCTGCAAGCTGCCCAGCAACTGGCCGAACGCCTGGGCGGGGAGGTGGTGCTGCTGCGCGCCGGCGAAGTGGTACGCACGCTGATCCAGCACGCCGCCGAGCGGCGGGCCAGTCTGGTGCTGGTCGGGCAGTCTCGCGACCGCCTGCGCCGGCGCCTGTTCGGTGCCGGTGTGGCCACGCGGCTGCTGCGCGAAAGCCACGGCCTGGAAATCAACGTGCTGGACCGCGACGTGCAGCCGCAAGCGCCGCGTTCGGCCGTGCGGCGGGTGTGGGTCTGGCGCCATTACCTGCTGGCGCTGCTGGCCACGGTCATGGCCGCGGGCCTGGCCTGGGCGGTGTCGAGTGTGCTGGCCTTGCCCAACATCTCGCTGGTGTTCCTGGCCGCGGTGTTGCTGGTGGCGGTGCGCAGCAGCCTGGGGCCTGCGCTGGCCTGCGCGGTGCTGTCGTTCCTGACCTACGATTTTCTGTTCATCCCACCCAACCTTTCGTTCAGGATCCAGCGCGAAGAAGACGTGCTGACCCTGGTGTTCTTCCTGTTGATGGCCGCGCTCACCGGCAACCTGGCCGCCCGCCAGCGCCGCCAGTTGCAGGCACTGCGCGAGACCCAGGCGCAGACCAGCCAGCTGCTCGACCTTTCGCGCCGGCTGACCGTGGCCACCGACCGCCAGGCGGTGTTCAACGCCGCCGGCCAGCATCTGGACGGCTGGCAGGACATGCAGGTGTGCCTGCTGGAGCGCAATGTCGAAGGCCAGTTGCAGGTGGTCAGCGGCGAAGCGCATGCCTTTAGCGATAATGAGCGCGCGGCCGCAGAGTGGGCCTGGCAGCATGTCCAGGCCGCCGGGCATGGCAGCGACACCCTGCCCAATGGCCGCTGGTGGTGGTGGCCGCTGGCGGTGGATGAACAGCCTCTGGCATTGCTCGGTGTGCGCCCACGCTCCGGCCAGCCGCTCAGCGACCCGCGCCGGCGCCTGCTCACCGCCCTCGGTCAGCCACTGGCCCAGGCCCTGGCCCGCGCCCGGCTTGCTGAACAGCTGGAGGCCGCGCGCCTGCATGGCGAAACCGAGCAACTGCGCAGCGCCTTGCTCGCGTCCGTTTCCCACGACTTGCGTACCCCGCTGACCGCCATGCGTGGCAGCATCGACAGCCTGTTGGCGTTGGGCGAGGCGATTCCCGCTGCAGACCGTCGCGAACTGTTGGAGGGCACCCGCAACGAGGCCGAACGCCTCGACCGCTACATCCAGAACCTGCTCGACATGACCCGCCTGGGCCACGGCGGCCTCAAGCTGGCCCGCGACTGGGTGGCCCCGGCCGACATCGTCGGCAGCGCGCTCAACCGCCTGCGCGTGGTGCTGGCACCGCTGCGCGTGCACACCGACGTGCCGGCCGAGCTGCCGTTGCTGTTCGTGCATGCGGCGTTGATCGAGCAGGCACTGGTCAACGTGCTGGAAAATGCCGCGCGTTTCTCGCCACACAATGGCCGGCTGGAGTTGCAGGTGTCGGTGCAGGACGCCCAGTTGCGCTTCGCCGTCAGCGACCAGGGCCCCGGCATTCCCGTGGCCGACCGCGAGAAGATCTTCGACATGTTCTACACCGCCGCCCGCGGCGACCGCGGTGGGCAGGGCACCGGCCTGGGCCTGGCGATCTGCCAGGGCATGATCGGCGCCCATGGCGGGCAGATCCTGGTGGGCGAAGGCATCGATGGCCAGGGCACCAGCATCACTTTATGCTTGCCGCTGCCCCCTCAACCTGAAGCCGAAAGCGAAACCCCATGAGTCAGTCCGCCACCCTCCTGGTCATCGACGATGAACCGCAGATCCGCAAGTTCCTGCGCATCAGCCTGGCCTCCCAAGGCTACAAGGTGCTCGAGGCCGCCACAGGTGCGCAAGGGCTGGCCCAGGCCGCTTTGGGCAAGCCGGACCTGGTGGTGCTCGACCTTGGCCTTCCGGATATGGACGGCCAGCAGGTGTTGCGTGACCTGCGCGAATGGAGCGCGGTGCCGGTAATGGTGTTGTCGGTGCGTGCCAGTGAGCTGCAGAAGGTCGATGCGCTGGATGGCGGTGCCAACGACTATGTAACCAAGCCGTTTGGCATTCAGGAGTTTCTGGCGCGGGTGCGTGCCTTGCTGCGCCAGGTGCCGCAGGCGGGTGGCTCGGAAGTGGCGGCCAGTTTTGGGCCGCTGACCGTGGACTTTGCCTTTCGCCGGGTGACCCTGGATGGCGTGGAAGTGGCGTTGACGCGCAAGGAGTATGCGCTGCTGGCGCAGCTGGCCGGGCACCCGGGGCGGGTGATTACCCAGCAGCAGCTGCTCAAGGATATCTGGGGGCCTACCCATGTGGATGACACCCATTACCTGCGGATCGTGGTCGGGCACCTGCGACAGAAGCTGGGCGATGACCCGACGGCGCCGCGGTTCATCATCACCGAGGCAGGGGTGGGGTACAGGCTGGTGGCACCTGCTGCATAGTCCGGGTTCACGCCCACCTTGTGGGAGCGGGTTTACCCGCGAAGAATGTGACACGGTGCATGGCACCGGCTTCGCCGGTGTTCGCGGGTGAACCCGCTCCCACAGGGAGGGTGCAAACCCAGGAAGCCTGAGCAGTACAGTTACTCCCGCGAGGGGGCATCAGGCCCTCGGTGGTTCCTTCTCGAACAGCTGGCGCATGACTTCCAGGTAACGCCGTGCACCCAGCCCCAACGGGCGCGACTTGACCCAGATGATGTCCACCCACAAGCGCAACCGGCTGGCCATGTTGTCGAAGCGCACCTCCGCCAGCGCGCCCGAAGCAATCAAAGGCTCGACCAACGGCTGCGGCAGGTAGGCCCAACCGAGCCCCGATTGCACCAGGTCCAGCGTGGCCAGGTAGCTGTCGGTCAGCCAGATGCGCCGCGACAGCACCATGCGCGGGTCCGACCCGGTGGCCTTGCCCGAAGCCACGATGATTTGCCGCTGTTCGGCGAACGCCTCTTCCGGCAACGGCATGCCGTTGTTCTGCCCGGCTGGATGGCGGGGGGAGGCGACGGCCACCAGCAATTGGCTGCCGGCCTCCAGGAATGACTCGCGCTCGTCGATGCCAGGCCGTTCGAAGACCAGTGCCAGTTGCACGCTGCCGTCATGCAGCAGGCGGATGGCTTCTGCCTGGGTGGCTGAGCGCACTTCGATTTCCAGGCTGGGAAATTCCTGGGCGAGGGTTTCCAGCGGCTGGCTCCAGCGGCCGGTCTGCAGCTCGGGGGCCATGGCGATGGTCAGGCGCTTTTCCAGGCCCTTGTGCAGTTGCAGGGCCTGGGCGTCGAGCAGGTTGAGCTGGCAGATCACCTGCCTGGCCTGAGGTTCCAGGGCCAGGGCGGCGCTGGTGGGCAATGCTTTGCGCGTGGCCCGGTCGAACAGCGGTAGGTCCAGCTCCGCTTCCAGTTGGGCGATGGCCATGCTCACGGCCGAAGGCACACGCCCGAGCTTGCGCGCGGCGGCAGAGAACGAGCCAGCCTCCAGCACCGCGAGGAAGATTGCCAGGGAGTCGCTGGTAAAGGCCATTGTTGGTAAACCTGATGACGGGGGAGTTTTATGGAAGAAAATTATGGGGCTTTTGTTTGAGAATGCACCAGGGCGCAGAGTGGTTCGGCGGGGGATTGTCAGCGCCTGTGAGATCGGGCGCCGCCCGCGCGGCGCATCGCGAGCGAAGCTCGCTCCTACATTTGTTTCGGGCCAGTAACGCCTGTCGCTGCGCGCGCGACCGCCTCGTTTGTTCCTCACGATATGGAGGTGGACGCCAAAGGGCCGCGCACTTCTGCCTCAGGAATAACTGGCCCGAAACAAATGTAGGAGCGAGCTTCGCTCGCGATGCGCCGCGCGGGCGGCGCTCGATCTCACAGGCGCTGAAAAACCAAAGCCAAGCACCTACAGCCCTTCACCCAGCACCCGATCAATGCTGTCGACAAAGTAGTCCACGCTCGCCCGGGTGGTGCACATCGGCGGCTTGATCTTGAGGATGTTCAGGTAGTCGCCGGTCGGCTGCATGAAGATGCCCAGGTCACGCAGGCGGTTGCACAGGGCCATGGTTTCCTCGGTGGCCGGCTCCAGGGTTGTGCGGTCGCGCACCAGTTCCAGCCCCAGGTAAAAGCCCGAACCATGCGCCGCGCCGGCCAGCGGGTGCTTGTCGACCAGTGCCTGCAGGCGTGCCTTGAAGTAGCGCCCGGTGTCACGGGCGTTGTCCCACAGGCCTTCTTCCTGCATCACGTCCAGCACCGCCATGCCGATACGGCAACTGACCGGGCTGCCACCGGCCGAGGAGAAGAAGTAGCCCTCGGCTTCCAGTGCTTCGGCGATCTCGCGGCGGGTGATGACTACGCCCAGCGGTTGGCCGTTGCCCATGCCCTTGGCCATGGTGATGATGTCGGGCACCACACCCTGTTCCTCGAAGCCCCAGAAGTACTCGCCCAGGCGGCCATAACCGACCTGTACCTCGTCGGCGATGCACACGCCGCCCCGCGCACGGACTTTGGCATAGGCTTCGCGCAGGTAACCGGCCGGCAACGAAATACCACCAGCATTGCCGTATACCGGTTCGCAGATGATGCCCGCCAACTGGCGGCCACGGGCGTCGAGGTCGGCCAGCTTGGCATCGACGTCGCGCAGGTAGTCGGTGGCGCTGTCGGCGCCACGGAAGCGGCCACGGAAGGTGTTCGGTGCCTCGACCGGGTGCACCCAGTCCGGGCGGGTTTCCAGGGCCTGCGGGTTGTCGGCGATGGAGGTGGAAATGGCATCGGTGGCCACCGACCAGCCGTGGTAGGCCTCCAGCACGCTGAGCAGGTCGCGCCCGCCGCTGTAGGCCCAGGCCAGGCGAATCGCCAGGTCGTTGGCTTCGGTACCGCTGTTGACCATGAACACCCGGTCGAAACCTTCGGGCGCCAACGCCAGCAGGCGTTCGGAGAACTCGCTGATGGCCGCGTAATGGAAGCGCGAGTTGGTGTTCAGCAGCGACCATTGCCGCGCCGACTCGGCGACCATGCGCGGGTGGCCGTGGCCCAGTACCGCGACGTTGTTGAGCATGTCCAGGTACGAGCGGCCCTGCATGTCGATCAGGTAGTTGCGCCAGCCGCGTTCGATGTGTGGTGGTTGGGCGTAGTAGTGCTTCTGTGAGCGAGCGAAGCTGGCGTCGCGGCGGGCCAGCAGGGCCTGCGGGTCAGGGAGCGGCTCGGCGTTGCAGTCGAAGCCCAGCAGCGCAGCTGGCGACGGGCACAGGGCCAGCCAGGCGGTCGCCTGGGACGGGGTGGCGAAGAACGGTGGCTGGATGCCGTTATCCAGGCACAGCTGCACACTGAGGAAGCCACAACTGCTGCCCAGCGACTGGCCTTTTTCCACGGTCTGGCCATCTGCCGGCGCGTCTTCCAGGCCCTGTAGCCACAAGGCCCAGTGCGCGCTGCGCAGGCAGCCACGGCCGTCGCCATGGCGCTGCCAGGTGCCGGTATCTGGCGCTTGCACCAGGCTGCCGTTGGGCACGTGCAGCTCGACGCCCAGGGCGCAGGTGGCGGGCTCTTCAGGGCGGTCGATATGGGTTTGCGACAGGCGATACTGCCCATGCAGGCTGCAGGCCGGGGCCGGTTGCGTGGTCAGCAGGTGCTGGTCGAAGCCCGGTTGTTCCCAGTTGCCCGCCTCGCAATGCACGCTGAGTACGCCCAGGTCGACCCGTGTCACTGGCTGCCCTTTCAGTTCAGGGAGCAGGGGGGCGCAGCCGCTCAGGTCCGGCGTGGCGGGGTGCAGGCCCGCAGCTTGCAGGATGGCCGCTTCCATCAACGCGAAAGGTACGGCGGTGGCCGTGTCGAAGATTTCCCATTCATGGGCGATGTTGTCGCGGGTGTACTGGTTGCCGGGGTCGACGGCGAGCTGCTGCTCGCTGCTCAGCACCAGTACGGCGGCGCGGTTGAGCACCAGTGGCCACAGCGCCCGCAGTTCGGCTTCGCTCAGTGGGTTGAGCGCCTGGTAGGCCTGCACTGCAGGCAGGATGCGCAGTGGGTCACCCTCGGCGTGGTGCAGCAGCGCAGCGCAGGTCACCGACAGGTCGGCGATGCGCCAGGTGCGCAGCAGGTCACCGAAATCGATCACCCCTTGCAGTTGCCACTGGCGCTGGGCATCGCGGGCCCAGACGGCGTTGTCGTCGGTGATGTCCAGGTGCACGGCCTGGCTTGGCAGCTGGTCGACCAGTGGCGCCAGATGCTCGGTGGCCAGTTGGGTGGCCTGCTCGATGCGGGCGCGTTGCTCGGCGTTGCCCAGCACGGGCAGCAGGTGCTGGATCAGTGCCTGGGCATTTTGCGGGTCCCATTGCAGGGTGCGCGCCAGGCCCGGGTGGTCGAAAGTGGCCAGGGCCTTGTCCAGCCGCGCGCAGAGCCCGCCGAGTTCGGCCATCAGGCGTGGCTCCATGTGCTTGAGGCGGGTCAGTGGCTGGCCTTCGATGTAGTCGAGCAGGCGCATGCGCAGCGGTTGCCCGTCTATTTCCAACGCCAGCAGCATCTGGCCATCGCTGGCCGGGCGCACGGCGGGCACAGGCAAGCCCTGTTCGCGCAGGTAGGCCAGGGCGGCATGCTGGGCTTCCAGTTCCAGCTGGGCGTAGCTGCCGTGGCAGGCCTTGAGCACGAAACGGCCTTGTGGAGCGTCTACTCGGAAGTTCAGGTCCTGTTGGCTGCCCAATGCCGAGAGGTTGCCGGCAATGCCGTAGTGCGTTTGCAGCACGGCATGTGCCTGGGCTTCGCCGAGCGCAGGGCTGGGCAGGCCGGAGCGCTGGATCAGTGTGGTCAGGGCAGGGGAGGCGGGCTGGTGGTGTGGGCTGGACATGGGGCTCTACCGTTGCTGCTGGGGTTGACGGTGGAGAATTTATGCCCGATCTGGCTGATGATGGAAGACGATTGTTGTCAGGAAATTTGATGATGGCTTTCGAGCCGACCTGCCGCGGCGGCCGAGTATTCGAAGTCTGTGGGGCGTGAAGTGCGTGTCGAAGAGATACAGCCGGTTGCCAACGAACTGCTGGCCGCTAACCTGATCATGCGTCGGGGGCATGGGCTGTATGGGGTGACCGACCCCTTTGTACAGGAGATCTGGCGCGAGCGGCAGGAGTTGTTGGGCCGACTCTGAGCTGCATCAGCCTAGGCCAGCTGGCGCCGGTCTCCCTGGGTATGCAATCTCCCGTGGGGACGGCCTTGTGTCGCGAAACGGCCGCAGGGCGGCCCCCGGATTTCTGCGTGAAAGCATAAATCGCCGGGGCTGCTTTGCAGCCCTCTGGCGACACGAGACCGATCCCATATGTGCGTATGGCCTGTGATGCCAATCAGCGCATCATGCCCAGCTCGGCGTCATCCATGAGGGCCTTGGCCATCGCACTCAGGTAGTGGGCAGCCCAGATCATCATCGGTTTTTCATCCATCAGGCCGGTGATGGTCAGTTCGCGGACATAGCCCATCAGCTCTGAAGATTGCTCGCGGGCGTCGCGGCAGGGGATGCCGGGCTCGATGCGGAACAGTGGGTGGGTGCCGTTTTCGCCTTGGTAGAACGTGGTTTTACCGACAGTGAATTGGGTGTCTTCTTTGGTCATTTTTGAATCCCCTCAAAATTCTCGACTGCCCGGACGGGCCCTTTCGCGGGTGAACCCGCTCCCACAGGTACTGCATCTACCTCAAGGCCTGTGGAGATCTTGTGGGAGCGGGTTTACCCGCGAAGAGGCCAGCCCAGACAACGCAACACTAAAGCCTCAGTGCAAAGTCCGAGGCTCAGCGGGCATCTGCACCTGAACCAGTGCCGACTCAAGCAAAGTCCGAAGCGCCTCCAGCTCATGCATCGAGGTCATCATCAGGATCGAAGCCGGCGATTTGGGCTGCAGTAGCAAGGCCTTATGCACCACGGTGGCCGCGCATAGCGCGTAGTCGGTGGCCTGGATCAGGGTGTCTTCGAGGGAATGGGGGGTGTGGGGTGGGGGAAATGGACTACAGGGAAGGGGTTAAATCTGACATGGCAGGTGTTCTGCGCCCGATTGCGTCAGGGCGGGAGGTGACCGGTTTGATTTCTGTGGTGGCGCGAAAATCGAGCGCCGCCCGCGCGGCGCTTCGCGGGACAAGCCCGCTCCCACATTTGTTGCAACGTGGCCATGCCTGTGGGAGAGGCGTTGTCAGCCTTGGTGCAAGCCTTGAGACAAGTGGGGCGGCAGCAGTGCCAACCCTGAAATCCAGCTAGCCCACCAAGGCTGACAACCATGGCCTGACAGGTTTGGCACGTTGCAACAAATGTGGGAGCGGGCTTGTCCCGCGAAGCGCCGCGCGGGCGGCGCTCGATCTTGAGGGCGCTACAAAACTTAAGGCGAACCCTCCTCAACCTCCAGAAACGCCGCCTCCAGCAACTGCCGGGTATACGGATGCTGCGGTGCATGGAAGATCGCCTGCGCATCCCCTTGTTCCACCACATGCCCGTGCTTGATCACCATCAACTGGTGGCTCAACGCCTTGACCACCGCCAGGTCATGGCTGATGAACAGGTAGGTCAGGTTGTATTTCTGCTGCAGATTGCGCAGCAGTTCCACCACCTGCCGTTGCACCGTGCGGTCCAGCGCTGACGTAGGCTCGTCCAGCAGGATCAGCGCCGGCTTCAACACCAACGCCCGGGCAATCGCAATGCGTTGGCGCTGCCCACCGGAAAACTCATGTGGGTAGCGATGCCGCGTGCGCGGGTCCAGCCCCACTTCCTCCAGGGCCGCAATAATCGCAGCTTCCTGTTCCTGCGCCGTGCCGATGCGGTGAATGCGCAACCCTTCACCGACGATGTCCTCCACGCACATGCGTGGGCTCAGGCTGCCAAACGGGTCCTGAAACACCACCTGCATTTCCCGGCGCAACGGGCGCACGGCCTTCTGGTTCAGCCCTTCCAGGTTCTGCCCATGGAAGCGAATGCCGCCCTGGCTGGAGATCAGCCGCAAGATCGCCAGACCCAAAGTCGACTTGCCCGACCCGGACTCGCCGACAATCCCCAGCGTCTGCCCCTGTGGCAAGCTGAAGTTGACCCCGTCCACCGCCTTCACATGGTCGACCGTGCGCCGCAGCAAGCCCTTCTTGATCGGGAACCACACCTTGAGGTCATCCACCTCCAGCAAGGGCGCGCCCACCGGGTTGTGCGCCGGCAGCCCGCTGGGCTCGGCATTGATCAGCATCTGCGTGTAATGGTGTTGCGGTGCACTGAACAGCCTGGCGCATTCGGCCTGCTCGACAATCTGCCCGCGCTGCATCACGCACACGCGGTGGGCGATGCGCCGCACCAGGTTCAGGTCATGGCTGATCAGCAGCAGGGCCATGCCCAAACGCGCCTGCAGTTCCTTGAGCAGGTCGAGAATCTTCAACTGCACGGTCACATCCAGCGCCGTGGTCGGCTCATCCGCAATCAGCAGCTCCGGCTCGTTGGCCAGGGCCATGGCGATCATCACCCGCTGGCGCTGCCCGCCGGACAGTTCGTGGGGCAGGGCCTTCAGGCGCTTGCGTGGCTCGGGAATGCCGACCATCTCCAGCAGTTCAAGGGTGCGCGCGGTTGCTTCCTTGCCGGTCAGACCTTTGTGCAGCAGGAGGATTTCGTTGATCTGCTTCTCGATGCAGTGCAACGGGTTCAGCGAGGTCATCGGTTCCTGGAAGATCATCGCAATGCGGTTGCCGCGAATGCGCTGCATGGTCTTCTCGTTCTGCTGCAGCAGGTCCTTGCCTTCGTAGCGGATGCTGCCGCTGGGGTGGCGGGCCAGGGGGTAGGGCAGCAGGCGCAGGAGCGAGTGCGCGGTGACCGATTTGCCCGAGCCACTCTCGCCCACCAGTGCCAGCGTCTCACCCTTGCGGATATCGAAGCTGATGCCGTCCACCACGCGGTGGGCCTGGTCACCGGTGACGAACTCCACCGACAGGTCGCGCACTTCGATCAGGTTCTGTTCACTCATGTCACTTCCTCGGGTCGAAGGCATCGCGGGCGGATTCGCCGATGAACACCAGCAGGCTCAGCATCAGCGCCAGCACGGCGAAGGCGCTGATGCCCAGCCATGGGGCCTGCAGGTTGGACTTGCCCTGGGCCACCAGCTCGCCCAGCGACGGTGCGCCCGGTGGCAGGCCGAAGCCGAGGAAGTCCAGGGCGGTGAGGGTGCCGATGGCGCCGGTGAGAATGAACGGCATGAAGGTCATGGTCGAGATCATGGCGTTGGGCAGGATGTGCCGGTACATGATCGCGCCGTTGCGCATCCCTAACGCGCGGGCGGCGCGCACGTATTCCAGGTTGCGCCCGCGCAGGAACTCGGCGCGCACCACGTCCACCAGGCTCATCCACGAGAACAGCAGCATGATGCCCAGCAACCACCAGAAGTTGGGCTGCACGAAGCTGGCCAGGATGATCAGCAGGTACAGCACCGGCAGGCCTGACCAGACTTCCAGGAAGCGCTGCCCGGCCAGGTCGACCCAGCCGCCATAGAAGCCCTGCAGGGCGCCGGCGATCACGCCGACGATGGAACTGAGCAGGGTCAGCGTCAGGGCGAACAGCACCGAAATGCGGAAGCCGTAGATCACCCGTGCCAGCACGTCGCGGCCCTGGTCGTCGGTGCCCAGCCAGTTGTCCGCCGAAGGCGGGGCCGGGGCGGGTACGCGCAGGTCGTAGTTGATGCTCTGGTAGCTGAACGGGATCGGCGCCCAAAGCACGAAGCTGTCTTTCTTCTCAAGCAGTTCGCGGATGTACGGGCTCTTGTAGTTGGCTTCCAGCGGGAATTCGCCGCCGAAGGTGGTCTCCGGGTAGCGCTTGAAGGCCGGGAAGTACCATGCGCCGTCGTAGCGCACGGCAATCGGCTTGTCGTTGGCAATCAGCTCGGCGCCCAGGCTCAGGCCGAACAGAATCAGGAACAGCCACAGCGACCACCAGCCACGGCGGTTGGCCTTGAAGCGCTCGAAGCGCCGGCGGTTGAGGGGGGACAAGGCCATGTCAGTGCTCCCGGCTGGCGAAGTCGATGCGTGGATCGACCAGGGTGTAGGTCAGGTCGCCGATCAGTTTCACCACCAGCCCCAGCAGGGTGAAGATGAACAGGGTGCCGAAGACCACCGGGTAGTCGCGGTTGATGGCCGCCTCGAAACTCATCAGGCCGAGGCCGTCGAGGCTGAAGATCACCTCGATCAGCAAGGAGCCGGTGAAGAAGATGCCGATGAACGCCGAAGGGAAACCGGCAATCACCAGCAGCATGGCGTTGCGGAACACATGGCCGTACAGCACCCGTGGCCGGCTCAGGCCCTTGGCCTTGGCGGTGACCACATACTGCTTGTTGATCTCGTCGAGGAAGCTGTTCTTGGTCAGCAAGGTCATGGTGGCGAAGTTGCCGATGACCAGCGCGGTGATCGGCAGCACCAGGTGCCAGAAGTAGTCCAGCACCTTGCCGGTGGTGCTCAGTTCGTCGAAATTGTTGGAGGTGAGGCCACGCAGCGGGAACCAGTCGAAGTAGCTGCCGCCGGCGAACAGCACGATCAGCAGGATGGCGAACAGGAACGCCGGGATGGCGTAGCCGACGATGATCGCCGAGCTGGTCCACACGTCGAAATGGCTGCCGTGGCGCACGGCCTTGGCGATGCCCAGCGGGATCGACACCAGGTACATGATCAAGGTGCTCCACAGCCCCAGCGAAATCGACACCGGCATCTTCTCGAGGATCAGGTCGATGACCTTGGCATCGCGGAAGAAGCTGTCGCCGAAGTCCAGCCGGGCGTAGTTCTTGATCATGATCCACAGGCGCTCGGGCGGCGACTTGTCGAAGCCGTACATGCGTTCGATCTCGGCGATCAGTGCCGGGTCCAGGCCCTGGGCGCCACGGTAGTTGGAGCCGGCAACGGACACTTCGGCACCGCCGCCGGCAATGCGGCTGGTGGCGCCTTCGAAGCCTTCGAGCTTGGCGATCATCTGCTCGACCGGGCCGCCGGGGGCGGCCTGGACGATGATGAAGTTGATGATCAGGATGCCGAACAGGGTCGGGATGATCAGCAGCAGGCGGCGCAGGATGTAGGCCAGCATGTCATTCGGCCTCGTCTGCAGGGGCTGCGCTGACGGCCGGGGTTACGCCGGGTTTGATCCACCAGGTGTCGATGCCGATGTCGTACTTGGGCGAGACGTCCGGGTGGCCGATGTGGTTCCAGTAGGCCACGCGCCAGGTCTTGATGTGCCAGTTGGGGATCACGTAGTAGCCCCACAGCAGCACACGGTCGAGGGCCCTGCAGTGGTCGATCAGGCTCTGCCGCGAATCGGCATTGATCAGCTGTTCCACCAGCTGGTCGATGGCCGGGTCGCGCAGACCGATGAAGTTGCGGCTGCCGGGGTTGTCGGCGGCGGCACTGGACCAGAACTCGCGCTGCTCGTTGCCCGGGGAGTTGGACTGCGGGTAGCCACCGACGATCATGTCGTAGTCACGCGAGCGCAGGCGGGTGATGTACTGGGAAACGTCCACCCGGCGGATGTTCAGGTCGATGCCAAGGTCGGCGAGGTTGCGCTTGAACGGCAGCAGGATGCGTTCGAACTCGGTCTGTGCCAGCAGGAACTCGATGCTCACCGGCTTGCCCTGGGCGTCGACCATCTTGTCGTCGACGATTTTCCAGCCGGCTTCCTGCAGCAGCTTGTAGGCCTGGCGCTGTTGCTCGCGGATCATGCCGCTGCCGTCGCTGACCGGGTTGTGGAAGGCTTCGCTGAACACCTGGTCGGGGATTTTGCCGCGCAGCGGTTCGAGAATCTTCAGCTCGCCAGGGCCGGGCAGGCCGCGAGCGGCCATTTCCGAGTTGTCGAAGTAGCTGCCGGTACGGGTGTAGGCGCCGTTGAACAGCTGCTTGTTGGTCCATTCGTAGTCCAGCAGCAGGCTAAGTGCCTGACGCACGCGCACATCCTGGAATACCGGGCGGCGGATGTTGAAGATGAAGCCCTGCATGCCGGTAGGGTTGCCGTTGGGCAGCTCTTCCTTGATCAGCCGGCCGTCGCGCACGGCGGGCACGTTGTAGGCGGTGGCCCAGTTTTTTGCGCTGACTTCCAGGCCATAGTCGAAGGCCCCGGCCTTGAGGGCCTCGAGGGCGACGGTGGTGTCACGGTAGGAGTCGAACGTCATGACGTCGAAGTTGTAGAAGCCGCGGTTGATCGGCAGGTCCTTGGCCCAGTAGTCCTTGACCCGTTCGTAGCGCACCGAACGCCCGGCCTTGACTTCGGCGACCTTGTACGGGCCGCTGCCCAGCGGGATTTCCAGGTTGCCGCGGTTGAAATCGCGGTTTTCGTACCAGTGCCTGGGCAGTACCGGCAACTGGCCGAGAATCAGCGGTAGCTCGCGGTTGTTCTTGTGCTTGAACTTGAACAGCACCTTCAGCGGGTCTTCGGCGACCACTTCGGCGACGTCGGCATAATACTGGCGGTACAGCGGCGCACCGTCCTTGATCAGGGCATTGAAGGTGAACACCACGTCGTCGGCACGCATCGGGTGGCCGTCATGGAAGCGGGCTTCCGGGCGCAAGTAGAAGCGTACCCAGCTATTGTCGGGTGCTTTCTCGATCTTGCCGGCAACCAGGCCGTATTCAGTGAATGGCTCGTCCTGGCTCTGACGCATCAGGGTGTCGTAGATGATGCCGATGTTCTCGGCCGGCACGCCCTTGTTGATGAACGGGTTGAGGCTGTCGAAGCCGCCGAAGCTGGACTGGCGGAAGGTGCCGCCCTTGGGCGCATCAGGGTTGACGTAGTCGAAGTGCTTGAAGTCGGCCGGGTACTTGGGCGGCTCGTCGTACAGGGTGAGCGCGTGTTGCGGTGCGGCCAGGGCGGGAAGGCTCAGGCAGGCGAGCAACAGGCTGCCTGCCAGCCGGCGCAGTCGGTGCGTTGGCGTCATTGGGCTTTCTCCGAAGTCTTGATCCACCAGCTGTTCAGCCCGAGGGTGTAGGGCGGCGTGGTGACGAAGGCGAACCGGTTGCGGTAGGCCAGGCGATGATTGTCGAGGTACCAGTTGGGAATCATGTAGTACTGCCATGAGAGCACGCGGTCCAGGGCGCGGGCGGCGGCGACCTGGTCATCGCGGGTGCGGGCGGCGAGCAGGGTGTCGAGCAGATGGTCGACCACCGGGTCCTTCACCCCAGCATAGTTCTTGCTGCCCTTGGTCGCGGCCTGGCTGGAATGGAAATACAGCCACTGTTCGAGGCCCGGGCTCAGGGTCTGGTTCAGGGTCATCAGAATCATGTCGAAATCGAACTGGTCCAGGCGCTGTTTGTACTGGGCGCGGTCCACGGTGCGCAAGCGTGCATCGATGCCGATGCTGGCCAGATTTTCGACATAAGGTTGCAGGATGCGTTCAAGGTTGGGGTTTACCAGCAGCAGCTCCATGTGCAGCTGCTGGCCCTTGCTGTCGACCAGGCGCTGGCCGTTCAGCTTCCAGCCGGCCTCGGCGAGCAGGCCGAGGGCCTGGCGCAGAGTCTGACGGCTGATGCCACGGCCATCGGTCTGGCTGACCGTGTAGGGCTCGCTGAACAGTCTGGCTGGCAACTGGTCACGGAACGGCGCCAGCAGCAGCCACTCCTTGCCGGTGGGCAGGCCGGTGGCGGCGAATTCGCTGTTGGGGTAGTAGCTGGTCGAGCGGCGGTAGGCGCCGCTGAACAGCGCGCGGTTGGTCCACTCGAAGTCGAGCATCAGCCCCAGCGCCTGGCGTACCCGTGGGTCGCTGAAGGTGGCCCGGCGGCTGTTCATGAACAGGCCCTGGGTTTGCGTGGGGATGCGGTGCGGGATCTGTACCCTGATTACCTCGCCGCGGCGCACGGCCGGGAAGTTGTAACCGTTGGCCCAGTTCTTCGCCTGGTGCTCTATGTAGATGTCGAACTCACCGGCCTTGAACGCTTCGAAGGCCACCGTGGCGTCGCGGTAGAACTCATATTCCACGCGGTTGAAGTTGTACTTGCCACGGTTCACTGCCAGGTCCTTGCCCCAGTAGTTCTTCACCCGTTCGAACACCAGCCGGCGCCCAGGCTGGACCTGGGTGATGCGGTAGGGGCCGCTGCCCAGCGGGGGTTCGAAGGTGGTGGCCTTGAAGTCGCGCTTTTGCCAGTAGTGCTTGGGCAGCACCGGCATTTCGCCCAGGCGCAGGATCAGCAACGGGTTGCCGGCGCGCTTGAACACGAAGCGGATGCGCAGCGGGCCAAGGATGTCCACCCGCTGCACTTCCTGCAGGTTGGTGCGGTAGATCGGGTGGCCATCCTTGAGCAGCGTGCGGTAGGAGAAGGCCACGTCTGCCGAGGTGATCGGCTTGCCGTCATGCCAGTGGGCTTCCGGGCGCAGGTTGAACACCACCCAGCTGCGGTCCTCGCTGTACTCCACCGAGCGGGCGATCAGGCCGTAGCTGGAGGTCGGTTCGTCGCCGGACGGGTCGTACTGGCCGGTGCCGACCATCAGCGGCTCGTTCAGCTCGCTGATGCCGTATTGCTGGAAATTGGGCGTGGTGATCGGGCTCGACCCCTTGAAGGTATAAGGGTTGAGGGTGTCGAAGGTACCGAAAGCCATGGCCCGCAAGGTGCCGCCCTTGGGCGCTTGCGGGTTGACCCAGTCGAAATGGGTGAATGTGGCTGGGTACTTGAGCGTGCCGAACTGCGCGTATCCGTGGCTTTCGCTCACCATCGCGGCTGCGGGAAAGCTCAAGGCCAGGCTGAGTGACAGCAGGAGGGGACGTATCAAGTCGGCATCCGATCCAGAGGCGTTGGGCTTTGATCGGGGTACAGTAACAGCTTGGTGGGGTTGGAAAAAGAGAGGGGACAGGGGTTTTCCAGTGGGTATTTCTCAGGCTCATTCGCGGGCACGCCCGCTCCCACAGGTACAACACCAGCCTTGATGGCGGTGAAAAACCTGTGGGAGCTGGCGTGCCCGCGAATGGGCTGCAAAGCAGCCCCTGTAACTACATCAATGCGAGAGGTATACGGTGAGGGTCTGGCCTGGCTTCAGGGCATGGCCGCTGCGTGGGTTCCAGCGCTTGAGGTGCTTCATTTCCACGTTGAAGCGCTTGGCCACCAGGTACAGCGAATCGCCTTTGCGTACCTTGTACTGCGTGGAGCGCTGCCCGGAGGCGGCCACCCGATTGCCGGCAGCGCTCGGGGCGTCGCCACCACGCAGGGCCAGGACCTGGCCTGCGCGCACGCTGTTGCCGGAGAGGCGGTTCCAGCGCTTGATGTCCTTGACCGAAACGCGGTTGGCCTTGGCGATGCTGCCCAGGTTGTCGCCGCGCTTGACCCGGTAGCTGCGCGCCGCCACCGGTGCCTTGGCTTCGGCCACGGCGCGGGCGAACACGGCCTTGTTCGGCTGCAGGCTGACCAGTTGCTCGGGCTTGAGGTTGGACAGGCTGTCGCTCAGCAGCTGCGCCTTGGCGGTCGGTACCAGCAGCTGTTGCGGGCCGTCCACGGTCATGCGCTTCTTGAATGCCGGGTTGAGCTGGATCAGCTCGTCTTCGTCGATGTTGGCGAAGGCCGCTACCCGCGACAGGTCGAGGCGGTCGTTGATGGCCACCGCCTCGAAGTAGGGTTCGTTGGCGATCGGGTTCAGGTTCACGCCATAGGCTTCCGGCGTGAGTACCACTTGCGACAGGGCCAGCAGCTTGGGCACGTAGTCACGGGTTTCCTGCGGTAGCGGCAGGTTCCAGTAATCGGTGGGCAGGCCGAGCCGTTCGTTGCGCTCGATGGCGCGGCTGACGGTGCCTTCGCCGGCATTGTAGGCAGCCAGGGCCAGCAGCCAGTCGCCGTTGAACATGTCGTGCAGGCGGCTGAGGTAGTCCAGTGCGGCGTTGGTCGAGGCGGTCACGTCGCGACGGCCATCGTAGAAGTTGGTCTGGCGCAGGTTGAAGTGGCGGCCGGTGGACGGAATGAACTGCCACATGCCCGCGGCATGCGCGCGCGAGTAGGCCATCGGGTTGTAGGCACTTTCGATGGCTGGCAGCAGCGCCAGCTCCAGCGGCATGTCGCGCTCTTCGAGGCGTTCGACGATGTAGTGCAGGTAGAGGCTGCCACGCTCGCCGGCACTTTCGATGTAGCTTGGGTTGCTGGCGAACCACAGGCGTTGCTGCTCGATGCGCGGGTTGACGTCGATGTTGTCCTGCAGGGCAAAGCCCTGGCGCATGCGTTCCCACACGTCCTGTGGTGCCTGCTCGGCCGGCTTGGCCAGCAGTGGCGAAGGTTTGTGCTTGATCCGCGCCTGGTAGTTGTGCGCGCGAACGCTATCGGATTCGTCGAGCTGACGGGTGCTCTGGCAGCCCACCAGGGTGGCGGCCAGGGCCAGCGCACTGATTTGGGCCAGGCGCGTCAGGGCGACGGAATGAGAGGTTCTGCGGCTACGGGAAGACATCGGCTGACACAGGTTTCCGGGCGAAAAATTTCGGCGATTCTAGAAACCGCTCCGGGCCTGGTCAACCTTTGACCATCGCTTGCGATATATCTTGAGGTTATCAGAAGGTGTCCTTCCAAGACCTCAAGGCAGCAAAAACAGCGACATGCGTGGGGTTTGAATGCCCCTTCCATTCGTCTGCTTTTTGTTTAACTAATGTTTCAGAGGTGCGCAGGAAGGGGTTGGTCAGGCGTTCCAGGCCAATCGTTGATGGTAAGGTGATGCGATTGTCGGCGCGCAAACGGGTAACGTCTTCGAACCGCTGCTGAACATGCGGGTTTCCGGGCTCCACCGCCTTGGCGAAACGCAGGTTGCTCAAGGTGTATTCGTGGGCGCAATACACCTCGGTCTGCTCTGGCAGGGCCGCCAGGCGGGCGAGGGCGGGCTGCATCTGTTCGGGGGTGCCCTCGAACATGCGCCCGCAACCGGCGGCGAACAGGGTATCGCCGCTGAACAGCAGCGGCGTTGCCGGCTGGTCGCTGAACAAGGCGATATGCCCCAGGGTATGGCCGGGCACGGCCAGCACCTGGAAGGTCACGCCCAGCACGGTCACCTGGTCGCCTTCGTCCAGCGCCAGGTCACGGCAGGGAATGCGTTCTTGGGCCGGGCCGCAGACCCGCGCGCCGGTCAGTTGCTTGAGGCGTTCCACCCCGCCAACGTGGTCGTTGTGGTGGTGGGTGACCAGGATGTCGCTCAGTACCCACTCGGGGTTGGCTGACAGCCAGCGTTCCACCGGGCCGGCGTCACCCGGATCGACCACCGCGCAGCGGCGTTTGGCAGTATCCTGTAACAACCAGATGTAGTTGTCGGAGAAAGCGGGGAGAGCATCGATCTGTATCATGGTGCGGATCCGATTCGCCTAGCGTGGCACATGAGGGCATCTTAGCCGCGATGGCGCGGTGCGAGAACCTTCGAGGGAGAGCGCAATGACCGACCAAGCCTTTGCCCAGGCCGACCCGGACTGGGTCGAGCTGATCAGCCTGGCCCGTGAGTGGTTCAATGGCCCACTCGGCCAACTGATGCTCAAGGAGGAGGAAAAACTGCTGGAAGAAGAGCTCGGGCGCTTCTTCGGCGGTTACCTTGTGCACTACGGGCCCTGTGCCGAGCCGCCGCCCAGCGCGCCCCAGGTGCAGCGCAACGTGCGCCTCGGTGCGCCGCTGCCGGGGGTGGAGATTGTCTGCGAGGAGCAGGCCTGGCCGCTGAGCGAGCATGCCGCCGACGTGGTGGTGCTGCAGCATGGCCTGGATTTCTGCCTGTCGCCCCATGGCCTGCTGCGCGAGGCGGCCAGCGCCGTGCGCCCTGGCGGGCACCTGCTGATCGTCGGGATCAACCCGTGGAGCAGTTGGGGCATGCGCCATTTCTTCAGCCACGACGCCCTGCGCAAGGCCCGTTGCATCTCGCCGTCGCGGGTGGGCGACTGGCTCAACCTGCTGGGCTTCGCGCTGGAGAAACGCCGCTTCGGGTGCTATCGTCCGCCGCTTGCCTCCCCGGCCTGGCAGCAACGCCTGGCGGGCTGGGAGCGGTTGGCCGGCGGCTGGCAGAGTTCCGGCGGCGGGGTATACCTGCTGGTGGCGCGCAAGATGGTGGTGGGCCTGCGGCCGTTGCGCCCGGAGCGTCGCGAGCCGATGGGCAAGTTGCTGCCGCTGCCACTGGCCAAGGTCAACCGCACGGCGGTCAACCCGGATACCGAAAAGCACTGAACATGAGTGGTACATGAGCGAAAGCGTCGAGATGTTTACCGATGGTGCCTGCAAGGGCAACCCTGGCCCAGGCGGCTGGGGCGTCCTTATGATCTACAAGGGCGTCGAGAAGGAACTGTGGGGCGGCGAACGCGAAACCACCAACAACCGCATGGAACTGATGGCTGCGATCCAGGGGCTGATGGCGCTGAAGCGCGAATGCGAGGTGGTGCTGACTACCGACTCGCAGTACGTGATGAAAGGCATCAACGAATGGATGGTAAACTGGAAGAAGCGTGGTTGGAAAACCGCGGCCAAGGAACCGGTGAAGAACGCCGACCTTTGGCAGCAGCTGGACGAGCAGGTCAACCGCCACAAGGTGACCTGGAAGTGGGTGCGTGGCCATATCGGCCACCCCGGCAACGAACGCGCCGACCAGCTGGCCAACCGTGGGGTCGATGAGGTGCGCGCCCAGCGTTGAGCTGGGGTACAATTCCGGCCTTTGTAACTGATGCAAGTTGGAGCGCCCCGCGTGGAGCAGCAGCAAGATAAGCGGTTCGTCATTCTCGATACCGAAACCACGGGTATGCCGGTCAGCGAAGGCCACCGGATCATCGAGATCGGCTGTGTCGAGGTCATCGGCCGGCGCCTGACCGGGCGGCACTTCCACGTCTACCTGCAGCCGGACCGCGAGAGTGACGAGGGCGCCATCAACGTCCACGGCATCACCGATGCCTTCCTGGTCGGCAAGCCACGCTTTGGCGATGTCGCCGAGGAGTTCTTCGAGTTCATCCAGGGCGCCACCCTGGTCATCCACAACGCGACGTTCGACGTTGGCTTCATCAACAACGAATTTGCCTTGCTGGGCCAGCAGGACCGCGCGGACATTTCGCAGCACTGCACCATCCTCGACACCCTGCTGCTGGCGCGCTCGCGCCACCCGGGGCAGCGCAACAGCCTGGACGCGCTGTGCAAACGCTACGACATCGACAACTCGGGTCGTGAACTGCACGGCGCATTGCTCGACTCGGAATTGCTGGCTGACGTCTACCTGGCGATGACCGGTGGCCAGACCAGCCTGTCGCTGGCCGGGCATGGGGCCGAAGCCGAGAGTGAAGGGTCGGGTGCTGGTGGCAGCGAGATTCGCCGTATTACCGGGCGGGCGCCCGGGCGGGTGATCATGGCCAGTGCCGAGGAGCTGGAAGCGCATGCCGAGCGTCTGGCGGCCATTGCCAAGTCGGCGGGCGGGCCGTCCATGTGGCAGTCTCTGACCGAGACACCTGCTGGCTGATCTTTCGCCTGTACCGGCTTCTTCGCGGGCGCGCCCGCTCCCACAGGAATTCGACTGGCCTTGAATGCAATGCGGTACCTGTGGGAGCGGGTTCACCCGCGAAGAGGCCAGCACAGGCAATACAAGGCTCAACTACCCTGAAATGGACGACATGTCCTTCGGAGGTAGCCACCTGATGTACAAGGACCTCAAGTTCCCCATCCTCATCGTCCATCGGGCCATCAAGGCCGACAGCGTCGCTGGCGAGCGCGTGCGGGGCATCGCCGAGGAATTGCGCCAGGACGGCTTTGCCATCCTCGCCGCCGCCGACCATGCCGAGGCCTGCCTGGTCGCCGCCACCCACCATGGCCTGGCCTGCATGCTGATTGCCGCCGAGGGCGTCGGCGAGAATACCCACCTGCTGCAGAACATGGCCGAGCTGATCCGCCTGGCTCGCCTGCGCGCCCCCAACCTGCCGATTTTCGCCTTGGGCGAACAGGTGACCCTGGAAAACGCCCCCGCCGAAGCCATGAGCGAGCTCAACCAGCTGCGCGGCATTCTCTACCTGTTCGAAGACACCGTGCCGTTTCTCGCCCGCCAGGTGGCGCGTGCCGCACACGCTTACCTCGACGGCCTGCTGCCACCGTTCTTCAAGGCCCTGGTGCAGCACACCGCGCAGTCCAACTATTCCTGGCACACCCCGGGCCACGGCGGTGGTGTGGCCTACCGCAAAAGCCCGGTGGGCCAGGCCTTTCACCAGTTCTTCGGGGAAAACACCCTGCGCTCGGACCTGTCCGTTTCCGTGCCGGAACTGGGCTCGCTGCTCGATCACACCGGCCCCTTGGCCGAAGCCGAGGCCAGGGCCGCGCGCAACTTCGGTGCCGACCACACCTTCTTCGTCATCAATGGCACCTCCACGGCCAACAAGATCGTCTGGCACGCCATGGTCGGCCGCGACGACCTGGTGCTGGTGGACCGCAACTGCCACAAATCGGTGGTGCACGCGATCATCATGACCGGTGCCATTCCGCTTTACCTGTGCCCCGAGCGCAACGAGCTGGGCATCATCGGCCCTATCCCGCTCAGCGAGTTCAGCCCCGAGGCGATCCAGGCGAAGATCCAGGCCAACCCCCTTGCCCATGATCGCGGGCAGCGTATCAAGCTGGCGGTGGTGACCAACTCCACCTACGACGGCCTGTGTTACCACGCCGGGCTGATCAAGCAGACCCTGGGCGCGAGTGTCGAGGTGTTGCACTTCGACGAGGCCTGGTTCGCCTATGCGGCGTTCCACGAGTTCTTCACCGGGCGCTATGCCATGGGCACGGCCTGTGCGGCAGACAGCCCGCTGGTGTTCAGCACTCACTCCACCCACAAGCTACTGGCTGCGTTCAGCCAGGCCTCGATGATTCATGTACAGGACGGGGCCAGGCGCCAGCTGGACCGTGACCGCTTCAACGAAGCGTTCATGATGCACATCTCGACATCACCGCAGTACAGCATCCTCGCCTCGCTGGACGCGGCCTCGGCCATGATGGAAGGGCCGGCCGGGCGTTCGCTGCTGCAAGAAATGTTCGACGAGGCGCTGAGCTTTCGCCGTGCCTTGGCCAACCTGCGCGAGCACATCGCCGCCGACGACTGGTGGTTCAGCATCTGGCAGCCGCCGAACGCCGAGGGCATCCACCGCCTGGCAGCGCAGGACTGGCTGCTGCAGCCGGGGGCGGAGTGGCATGGCTTTGGCGAGGTGGCAGACGACTATGTGTTGCTCGACCCGCTGAAGGTGACCCTGGTAATGCCGGGCCTGAGCGCGGGCGGTGCGCTGGGCGAGCATGGCATCCCGGCGGCGGTGGTCAGCAAGTTCCTCTGGGAGCGGGGGCTGGTGGTGGAGAAAACCGGCCTCTACAGCTTCCTGGTGCTGTTCTCCATGGGTATCACCAAGGGCAAGTGGAGTACCTTGCTTACCGAGTTGCTGGAGTTCAAGCGCCACTATGACGGCAATACCGCCCTGAGCAACTGCCTGCCGAGCGTGGTGGCTGCCGATGCCTCACGCTACCAGGGCATGGGCCTGCGCGACCTGTGCGACCAGTTGCATGGCTGCTACCGCGCCAATGCCACGGCCAAGCAGCTGAAGCGGCTGTTCACGCGCTTGCCGGAGGTGGCCGTGAGCCCGGCACGTGCCTATGACCAGATGGTGCGCGGTGAGGTGGAGGCGGTGCCGATCGAGGCGTTGTCGGGACGGGTGGCTGCGGTGATGCTGGTACCGTACCCGCCGGGTATTCCGTTGATCATGCCGGGGGAGCGGTTCACCGAGGCGACCCGCTCGATACTCGATTACCTGGCATTCGCCCGGGCGTTCAACCAGGGCTTCCCTGGGTTTGTCGCCGACGTGCATGGCCTGCAGAACGAAAGTGGCCGCTACACGGTGGACTGCATCAAGGAATGCGAATGATCTCGACGCCGCTGCGCGCCAGTTCGAAGCGGTTTTCACCCAGGTGGTTGACCTTGTCGCCGATGGCCAGGCGATAGGTGGTGATGGGAACGCCCAGCGTGCTGCCGTCGGATTGCAGGGTCGACTCCTGGAACTCGTGCACGGGGTAGATGCGGCCTTCGGCGTCACGGGCATGGAACTGGCCGACCATTACTGCTGCCATTTGGTTGGAAACCTCTGAATTACGTGGGAAATGTCTGCAGGCATAGACCGTGGAACAGCGTCGGAAGTTTTCGCCCTGCGGAAAAAAAACCAAAGCGACGAGGAACGGTCATCTATAACTACAACGTCCCTTTAGCCAGCAGAGGTTGGAAATTGCCATGAGCCAGGTGTATTCGGTAGCGGTGGTCGTCGGTAGCTTGCGCAAGGACTCCTACAACCGCAAGGTCGCCCGCGCACTATCGGAGCTGGCGCCGTCCAGCCTTGCCCTGAAAATCGTCGAGATAGGTGATTTGCCGTTGTACAACGAGGATGTCGAGGCCGAAGCGCCGGACGCGTGGAAGCGTTTTCGCGAAGAGATCCGCCGCAGTGATGCGGTGCTGTTCGTCACCCCGGAGTACAATCGCTCGGTGCCTGGCGGCCTGAAGAATGCCATTGATGTGGGCTCGCGGCCTTACGGGCAAAGCGCCTGGAGTGGCAAGCCGGCGGCGGTGGTCAGTGTGTCGCCGGGGGCCATTGGTGGCTTTGGCGCCAACCATGCCGTGCGCCAGTCGCTGGTGTTTCTGGACATGCCGTGCATGCAGATGCCAGAGGCCTACATTGGCGGCGCGGCGAGCCTGTTCGAGGATTCGGGCAAGCTCAACGACAAGGCCCGGCCGTTCTTGCAGGCGTTCATTGACAAGTTCGCTTCCTGGGTGAAGTTGAACAGGGCGGTTTGATACCTGCCCATTCGGTGTCAGCTTTCAATGGGGTTGCTGCGCAGCCCATCGCCGGCAAGCCAGCTCTCATAGAACAACACATAACTCATTGAATTGGCGGTGACCCTGTGGGAGCGGGCGTGCCCGCGAACACCGGCGCAGCCGGTGCCAGGCACCGCGTTGGATTCTTCGCGGGCACGCCCGCTCCCACACGGTACACGGACTGCTTGCGCACTGAGTTCTCTGCGCGACAGCGCAGCCCAAAGGGCTGGGTAATCTCCCACAGTGATCGCGTTGGCTTTGGCAATTTGCTTCTACAGGACATTCACATGGTTTGAGTGCGATGCGGTCGGTGTGGGAGCTGGCTTGCCGGCGATGGGCCGCACAGCGGCCCCAGCGGTCTAGCGGAAGTTGTAGGAAACCCCGGCATACACGGCAAACCCTTCGCCCGGGGTCAAGCGGGCTTTGTCCAAGTCTGCATCATAGGTAGGGGACACCGTCGCCGCATAGCGCTTGTTGGTGAGGTTGCGCAGGTCCAGCCAGGTCTGCCAGTCCTGTTTCGGTGAGTCCCAGCCCAGGCGCGCGCCGAGCAAGGCATATTCATCGGCGTGGTAGCTGTTGGCGTAGTCCACCTGCACCTTCGACGCCATCTGCGTATTCACCCCGGCATAGAAGCCGCTCGGCCAGTCATAGCGCAGCTCGGCCTGGTAGTAGTGCATGGGGATGCCCGGCAGGCGGTTGTCGCCGAACTTGTCGTCATCACGGAAGTGGAAGTCACTGAAGGTATAGGCCTGACGCAGGCTGAGCTTGCCAGTACCGGCGCGTTCCCACAGGGTACTGTCGAGGCCTGCCTCCACGCCCTGGTGCACGGTGGGGCTGGCGTTGAATTCCGAGGTGAAGTTCGGCACCACTTCCACGGCCAGCAGCTCGTGGCGCACTTGCGAGTAGTACCAGGCCAGGTCCCAGCGGCCAAGCTCCGAATCGCCACGCGCGCCCAGCTCCAGGGTCGTGGCGGTCTGGTTCTGCATCTCGATCGGCTGGATCTGCTTGCCGCCTACTTTGGGCGAGCTCCAGATCAGCGACCACGGGTGAGGTGGCTCGACCGAGCGACTCAGGTTGCCGTACACCTGCAGGTCCGGGCTGATGTCATAGCGCAGCCCAAGGCGTGGCGCGTAGTCCCAGTCATGCATGCTCACCTTGCCGCCCTCGGCAGGGAAAGTGACATCACTTTCACGGCGGGTGTAGATCATCGCCAGGCCTGTGGTCAGCCACAGGTCGGGTACCAGTTCCAGGTCATTGCCCACATGCAGCACCGTGTCCGAGCCCTGGTAGGTGAAGTCACGGGTGCGCTCACCGAACACGTCGCCATTGCGGGTGAACTGCGATGCACCGCTGTTGGGCAGGTGCTTGGTGGTGCGCCAGCCGATGGTGGTCTTGCTCTCGTGGCCGAACAAGGTGTCGCGACGGAAGTAGTTCAAGGTGCCGCTGACATCGGTGTAGGCCACCTTCAGGCGCATCGGGCCTTCGCGCAGGTCCATCGGGTAGTCGTGGTAGACCAGGCCGGCTTCCAGGCGCGCATCGTCGTCGAGGTAGAAGGTGGTCTTGTTGCCTGCCCAGGTACTGCCCGGTTGCGGCCGGCTGTCGTCGCGGGCCAGGTAGGCCGGGTTGGCCGCGCGTGGGTGGTGCTTGATCTGCTCCTTGGTCAGGCGCCCGGCCAGCTGGTTCTCGGTTTCCCGGTAGCGCAGGTAGAAGCGGGTTTCCAGGTTCGGGTTGAAGCGGTAGCCGACATTGGCGGCAACGCCCTTGGCACTGCCGCTGCTGTGCGCCTGGTAGCCGTCATATTCCGAATCGGTCAGGGCCACGTAGTAGTCAAGGTTGCCCAGCACCTGCCCCGAGCTGATGTGCCGGTGCTGGTAGCCGCGGCTGCCGACTTCGTAGCGCACCTGCAGCGGGGCGGCGTCGTAGCCTGTGTGGGTGACGTAGTTGATCGCACCACCAAGGGCGAGGGCGCCCTGGTCGAAGCCATTGGCGCCGCGCAGCACATCGGCACGGCTCAGCCACAGCGGCTCGAACAGTTCGTAGGGCGTACCGCCCGGGCCGGTCAGGGGCAGGCCGTCGAACATCGTGTACACCCCGGAACCATGGGCCCCCGGTGCGCGGTTGATGCCCGAACCGCGGATCGACAGCTTGATGCCATCGTTGCCCGCCGACTGGGCGAACACCCCAGGCTGGTAGGCCAGTACGTCCTGGTTGCTGGCCACCCGGCCTTGCCCCACGCGCTGCATGTCCACCAGGTTGCTGGCACCCGGCACTTCGCGCAGGCGTTCGCTGGCTGCACTCAGGTCGTTCTGCTCCTCATCGGTGATCAGCACCTGGCCCAACTCGACCGCAGGTGCCGCCAGGGCGGGCTGGGTGGCCGCAAAAGCAGCCAGCAGGCCGAGGCAGGATGGTAGGGGCAAAACGCAACGCATTGTACGACTCCAGGCGAAAGGCGAATGGACAACGGCGTTGAGACGAGCGAAATGCCGCTTGGAGCACGAAGAAAGTCGGCAAATCTCGTGCAACCTTCGTCAGACGGTTCTGTACGAAAGTTCTTTACAAGCCGCAGCGGTGGAGTAGGGCGGCCCGCGCTTCGTAAGGTGACTGCAGATCGGCAGCGATGCCTCGCTCAATCACCCGTGGAGTTCAAACATGACTGACAACGCACGACACTCGCAGCAACCCCTGGCGGACGCCCCGGTTCGCCTGACGCCACGTGAACGGCAAGTGCTGTTGTGGTGTGCCTACGGCAAGAGCTCGTGGGAGATTGGCCAGATCCTGGCATGCAAGGAATCGACGGTGAATTTCCATGTGTCGAACATCCTGCGCAAGTTCGATGTGCCCACCCGGGTGGCAGCGGTGATCAAGGCCATTCGCTACGGCATGCTAGCCGAGCAGTGAGGGGGGAGCATGGACAACGATCCTCGGTTACCGCGCTTTGCCGATTGCCATGATCCGTTCTGGCCACGGCTGGACCTGGGCAGGCTGCGTGAGCGGCTGAACCTGCGGCGGCCTGTCAGTGAGGCCGCGCTGGAAGTGGCCGCACGCTGCGCCGCCATCGATGCAGCCCGCGAATTCGCGCGCTGGCGCGCGGTGTTGCGAGAACGGGGCTACAAGCGCCTCGAGGATGTGGCCGGGCATGACCAGGGGCGTGCATTGCGGGTGTGCTACATCCGCTTTGTCGAAGCCGCTGTCCTGTATAACCTCGGCTCGACCGCCTACCTGCCCATTGCGCGCCGGAGGGCTGCCCATGGCTGAGGAATCTGTACTCGACAGTTTGACCTCGGCGCTGGTGGTGTTGCTGGGCGTGGATGGCAATGTATTGTTCGCCGCGTTTCTGGGGGCTTTGCTGGTGAGTGCGGCGCGCGATCGGTTGATCACCAACACGGCCAGGCGCCTCACGCTGGGCAAGAAACTGTTGCTGGTGTTCGTGACCGTGGGGGTGGGCCACCTGTTCGAGCCGCTGGTGTCGTCGCTGGCGCCGTTGCTGACCCGTGGCATGGCGGCGTTCGTGGCTGCCGTGGTGGTGATCCCCATCAGCCTCAAGGTGATGGTCTGGCTGGATACGCTCGACCCGCGCGAACTCATCCAGCGCTGGCGCCGCCGGGGCTAGCCGCTGGTGGCGTTGGGCAAGCGACTGGTCAGTGCGCTCAATTGCCGTTCCAGCTGCTGGATGCGTTGTTTGTCCTGAACCAGCAGGAGAACGGCTTGGCGATCGGCAAGCGACAAGGTGCGCAGGCGCGCGAGCATGTCGCATTCCCAGCCTTCTTCGTCCTGGTATGTGCGAGGTCGCTCGGGTTCGCCCAGCAGAAGCCAGTCCAGTGAGCATGCATATTGCCTGGCGACATCTATGCAAAGCGAATACGGAATGCTGTCGCGCACCTTCCAGCTGCTCAACGTTTGCGGGCTGATCGACAGTGCTCTGGACAGCTCGGCATCAGATTCCGTAGCGGTCAGAAGCTTCAGTCTGGCCAAAACCGAAGCAAGTACATTGGTACTCATAACAAATATCCATGACTGGTTTAATGATATTCCATGGGCTTAAACTACTCGTTATGAATACAGCCCTGCGTTTTAAGGAGCATTTCTGCAATGAGAAGCATCAAACTGAAGAATACACCTACATATGCAGCTAATACTGACAAAACTGGACGACCATTCCCACAGAAGGTATGCCTGAACAATGCTTGCAGGTACTTGCCGTGAGTACATACAAGCTGGTTTGCCCGCATTGCCACAGCCGGATGCGTATACGCACCAGTGAAGGGCGTCATATTTTCCTGCGGATCGCTTATTTGCAATGCACCACCGAAGCGTGTGGCTGGTCAGTGCGCGCCGAATTTGAAATGACCCATGAACTCTCGCCCAGCGGCATGCCCAACCCGGAAGTGTACCTGCCTTCGGCCAATGGTGATTTGCGCAAGGCAGCGTTGCCGGGTGCCGGCCAGGACAAGCCCGGTGAATGAGCCTTCATGCTCACGGACAATAAGTGTGCAGATAAAAAAACACCCCGCATGAGCGGGGTGTCTTGTTTTGCCGGGGCAATCAGCCGATCAGTTGCAGGCCCGCTTGCTGGACCATTTCCAGCAGCGGTTGCGGGTACACACCCAGCACGAAGGCGAGAATGGCGATAGCCAGCAGCATGACACCGCCGGTGCGCTGCTCCCACTTCAGCGGGGCGTCGTGGCGACGCAGGTTCGGCTCGACCAGGTACAGGGTGACCATGACGCGCAGGTAGTAGTAAACGCCGATGGCGCTACCGATCACCAGGGCACCGACCAGCCACCACAGGTGCGACTCCACGCCAGTGGCAATGATGTAGAACTTGCCGATGAAGCCGGCGGTCAGCGGGATACCCGCCAGCGACAGCATCATCACGGTCAGTACCGCAGTCAGGTACGGACGGCGCCAGAACAGGCCGCGGTACTCGTACAGCGCATCGGCGTCACGGCCGCCGTAAGGCGAGGACATCAGGGTGATGACGCCGAAGGCGCCCAGGCTGGTGATCACGTAGGTGACCAGGTAAACGCCCATGGCTTCCAGGGCCAGGCCCTTGCTGGCGACCAGGGCGATGACCAGGTAGCCGAAGTGGGCGATGGACGAGTAACCGAGCAGGCGCTTGAGGTTGCTCTGGGTCAGTGCCAGCAGGTTACCGATCAGGATCGAGGCCACGGCAATCACCGCCAGTACGGTGCTCAGCACGCCGCTGCTGGCAGCAGGGGAGAGCATGAACAGGCGCACGACCACGGCGAACACTGCGACCTTGCTGGCAGTGGCCAGGAAGGCGGCGACCGGTGCCGGGGCGCCTTCATACACGTCCGGGGTCCACAGGTGGAACGGTACCAGCGACAGCTTGAAGGCCAGGCCGACCAGCATCATGCCCAGGCCCAGCTGGGCCACCAGGCTTGGCATGCTGGTGGCGGCCAGGGCCTTGCCGATCTGGTCGAAGCTCAGGCTGCCAGCGTCGGCGTACAGCAGGGCCATGCCGAACAACAGGAAGGCCGAGCCTGCGGCCGACAGCACCATGTACTTGATGCCGGCTTCCAGCGAGCGCTTGTTGAAGAAGGCATACGCTACCAGGCCGTAGACCGGTACCGACAGCAGCTCCAGGCCGATGAACAGGCCGGCCAGGTGATTGGCGCTGACCAGCACCAGGCCACCGAGGGCCGACATCAACAGCAGCAGGTACAGTTCTTCACGGTTGCCCGGGAAGCCCTTGGAGCCTTCGCCGAGGTAGGCGTGGGCGAGGGTGACGCAGGCCAGCGTCGCCACCAGGATGATGGCCATGTACAGGCAGGCGAACTTGTCGATGGTGATCAGCGGGGTGACCGCCAGCGGCGCAACCTTCAGCGCCGGCAGGATCGACAGCAGGGCCAGGTTGAGGCCCACGGTGGACAGCAGGAAGGTCTGCGAGTGGTTGCGCTTCCAGGCGATCGCCAGCATCACCACCACCGTGGTGATGGTGGTGATCAGCATCGGCGCCAATGCGATGAAGTGTTGAGTGGTGAATTCCATAGCGCTCTTACCGGGCCGAAGCGAGTTGAGTGAAAGCGGAACCGAGCCACTGCTGCACACCACTCATGGTGGCGGCAGAGGTGTCGAGGAACGGCTGCGGATACACGCCCAGCAGGATCAGCAGTACCGCCAGACCCAGGACCATGATCAGCTCGCGACCGTCCATGCCGGCCAGCACGGAGTCGGTCTTGGCCGGGCCGAAGTAGGCGCGGTGGATCATGATCAGCGAGTACACCGAACCGAACACCAGGCCAGTGGTGGCGATCACGGTGATCCACGGCACGCTGGCGAAGCTGCCGATCAGGATCAGGAACTCGCCGACGAAGTTGCCGGTACCGGGCAGGCCCAGGGAGGCGGCGGCGAAGAACAGGCTGATGGCCGGCAGGTAGGCGATGCGGTGCCACAGGCCACCCATCTGGCGCATGTCACGAGTGTGCAGGCGCTCGTACAGCTGGCCGGCCAGGATGAACAGCGCGGCAGCCGACAGGCCGTGGGCCAGCATCTGGATCACCGCGCCTTGCAGGGCCTGCTGGCTGCCGGAGTAGATACCGATCAGCACGAAGCCCATGTGCGAGACGCTGGAGAAGGCGACCAGGCGCTTGATGTCGGTTTGCGCGAAGGCCAGGAAGGCACCGTAGAAGATACCGATCAGGCCCAGGGTCATGGCGATTGGTGCAAACTCGGCCGAGGCATTCGGGAACAGCGGCAGGGCAAAGCGCAGCAGGCCATAGGCCGCAGTCTTCAGCAAGATACCGGCCAGGTCCACGGAACCTGCGGTCGGTGCCTGGGCGTGGGCGTCAGGCAGCCAGGAGTGGAACGGCACTACCGGCAGCTTCACCGCGAAGGCGATGAAGAAGCCCAGCATCAGCAGGTACTCGGTACCGGCTGGCAGTTCGGCCTTGAGCAGATCGCTGTAGTTGAAGGTGATCACGCCGGTGTTGGTGTAGTTGACCAGCACCAGGCCGAGGATCGCCACCAGCATGATCAGGCCGCTGGCCTGGGTGAAGATGAAGAACTTGGTAGCGGCGTAGATCCGGGTCTTCTTGCCGTCCGCGGAGCTGTGACCCCAGAGCGCGATGAGGAAATACATCGGCACCAGCATCATTTCCCAGAAGAAGAAGAACAGGAACAGGTCCAGGGCCAGGAACACACCGACCACGCCGCCGAGGATCCACATCAGGTTGAGGTGGAAGAAGCCGACGTGGCGCTGGATCTCTTTCCAGGAGCACAGTACCGACAGCACACCGAGCAGGCCGGTGAGCAGGATCATCAGCAGCGACAGGCCGTCGAGGGCCAGGTGGATGCTGATGCCGAAGCGCTGGATCCACTGGACTTTGTATTCCAGGGCCCAGGCAGGCTCGGCGCCCGGAGCGGGGGCCAGGGTGTAGTCGCCGTTACCCCACAGCCACAGGCCGATGCCGAGCAGCAGGGACATGGTCAGCAGCGCGATCCAGCGCGGCAGGGTGGCGCCGAAGCGCTCACCCAGCCAGCACAGGAAGCCGCCGATGAAGGGGATCAGGATCAGCCAAGGCAAAATCATGACGGGTTCGTTTCCTTTTGCAGGGTCGCAAGGTTCGCAAAGTTCATGGTCATACCGCGGCCACTACCACAGCGCCGAGTACCAGCACTGCGCCAACGGCGATCGAAGCGGTGTACCAGCGCAGCTGGCCGGTCTCGGTCTTGCTCATGGCGACGTGGCCGCCGCGAGCCAGGCGAGGGATCAGGCCGATGCTGCGGTCAACCGGATCCTTGCGCAGGATGTGGCTGATCAGCAGGTAAGGTTTGACGAACAGCTTGTCGTAGATCCAGTCGAAGCCCCAGGCAGCGAACCACCAGGCCGACAGGACACGACCGATACCGCTGTTGGCGACGGCGCTGACGAAACGGCGCTTGCCCAGGAACAGCAGGGCCGACAGCAGGATACCGGCGATGGCGATGGCGCCCGAAGTGAGCTCCAGCGCGTGCTTGGCTTCGCCACCGGCGTGGCCGGCGCTTTCAGGCAGTACACCGGCCAGCGGCGGGGTGATCCAGGCGCCGACGAAGGTCGACAGCACGATCAGCACGCCCAGCGGCAGCCAGTGGCTGATGCCGTGGCCAGCGTGGGCTTCGGTCTTGGCTTCGCCGTGGAAGGCGATGAAGATCAGGCGGAAGGTGTACAGCGAGGTCATGAACGCACCGACCAGGCCGGCGTACAGCAGGCCGGTGTTGCCGCTGGCGAAGGCTTCCCAGAGGATCTCGTCCTTGGAGTAGAAGCCCACGGTCACGATCGGCAGGGCAGCCAGGGCAGCACCACCGACCACGAAGCTGGCGTAGGCCAGCGGCAGTTTCTTCCACAGGCCACCCATCTTGAAGATGTCCTGCTCGTGGTGGCAGGCAACGATTACCGCACCGGAGGCAAGGAACAGCAGGGCCTTGAAGAAGGCGTGGGTCATCAGGTGGAAGATCGCCGCGTCCCAGGCGCCAACGCCCAGGGCCAGGAACATGTAGCCGATCTGGCTCATGGTCGAGTAGGCGAGGATACGCTTGATGTCGGTCTGCACCAGCGCGGCGAAGCCGGCCAGTACCAGGGTCACGCCACCGACCACGCCTACCAGGTGCAGGATGTCCGGTGCCAGCAGGAACAGGCCGTTGGTACGGGCGATCAGGTACACGCCCGCGGTCACCATGGTTGCCGCGTGGATCAGCGCGGAGACCGGAGTCGGGCCGGCCATCGCGTCGGCCAGCCAGGTCTGCAGTGGCAGCTGGGCCGATTTACCGACCGCACCACCCAGCAGCATCAGCGTAGCCAGCACCATCCAGGTGTCGCCAGCCTGGAACTTCTGCGGTGCCAGCACCAGCAGTTCCTGCACGTTCAGGGTACCCAGCTGGACGAACAGGATGAACAGGCCGATGGCCATGAACACGTCGCCGATACGAGTGACGATGAACGCCTTGAGTGCCGCGTTACCGTTGTTGCGGTTGCTGTAGTAGAAACCGATCAACAGGTACGAGCACAGGCCCACGCCTTCCCAGCCGAAGTAGATGAACAGCAGGTTGTCGCCCAGCACCAGGAACAGCATGCTGGCGATGAACAGGTTGGTGTACGCGAAGAATCGCGAGTAGCCCGCTTCGCCACGCATGTACCAGGACGCGAACAGGTGGATCAGGAAGCCGACACCGGTGACCACGCCGAGCATGGTGACCGACAGGCCGTCCAGGTACAGGGTGAAGTTCGGCGCGAAGCCGTCCACCGACATCCACTGCCACAGCAGCTGGCTGTACGCGCCGCCTTCAGGCGGGGCGACGTTGAATTGCCAGATGACGTAAGCGGCGGTGGCGGCCGAAAGGCCTACCGAGCCGACGCCGATCAGGGCCGACAGGTTCTCCGAGAACCGCCCGCGCGAGAACGACAGCAGCAGGAAGCCGACGAGGGGGAAGACGAAAGTCAGGAAGAGAAGGTTCATCCGCGCATCTCACTGGCAGCATCGATGTCGAGAGTGTGGAAGCGGCGATACAGCTGCAGCAGGATGGCCAGGCCAATACTGGCCTCGGCGGCTGCCAGGCTGATCACCAGAATGAACATCACCTGGCCGTCGGGCTGGACCCAACGGGCACCGGCGACGACGAACGCCAGGGCAGAGGCGTTCATCATGACTTCCAGGCTCATGAGCACGAAGAGGATGTTGCGGCGGACCATCAGGCCAACCAGACCTAAGCAGAACAGGATGCCGGCGACCGCCAGACCATGCTCGAGAGGGATAGCACCCATGATTTACTCCTTCGCCTCGTTGCGGCCCAGGTGGAAGGCGGTGACGGCCGCGGCCAGCAGCAGCATCGACGCCAGTTCGACCACCAGCAGGTACGGGCCGAACAGGCTGATGCCGACTGCTTTCGGGCCCACGGTGGTACCGCTGATGGCGGCGCCGCTCGGGGCGACGAACAGCACGTACAGCAGCTCCAGCAGCAGCAGGGCGGCGAGGATCACAGGCCCGGCCCAGATACCGGGCTTGAGCCAGCCCCGTTCCTGGGCGACCGATGCCGGCCCGAGGTTGAGCATCATCACCACGAACACGAACAGCACCATGATGGCGCCGGCGTAGGCGATCACTTCCAGGGCGCCGGCGAACGGCGCACCCAGGGCGAAGAAGATCATGGCCACGGAAATCAGCGAAATGATCAGGTAAAGCAAGGCGTGCACGGGGTTGGTGCCGGTCACCACCCGAAGGGTGGAGACCACGGCGATCCCGGATGCGAAGTAGAAAGCGAATTCCATCTTTCTGTCCTTATGGGAGCAAGCTCTTCACGTTGATCGGCTCGGCTTCGTTCTGTGCAGAGCCCTTCGGCTTGCCAGCGATCGCCATACCGGCAACACGGTAGAAGTTGTAGTCAGGGTTCTTGCCGGGGCCGGAGATCAGCAGATCTTCTTTCTCGTAAACCAGGTCCTGACGCTTGAACTCGGCCATTTCGAAATCCGGAGTCAGCTGGATCGCGGTGGTCGGGCACGCTTCTTCACACAGGCCGCAGAAGATGCAGCGCGAGAAGTTGATGCGGAAGAACTCCGGGTACCAGCGGCCGTCCTCGGTCTCGGCCTTCTGCAGCGAGATGCAGCCGACCGGGCAGGCCACCGCGCAGAGGTTGCACGCTACGCAGCGCTCCTCGCCATCGGGGTCGCGGGTGAGGACGATGCGGCCGCGGTAGCGCGGCGGCAGGTACACGGGCTCTTCGGGGTACTGCAGGGTGTCGCGCTTGCGGAACCCGTGGGAGAACACCATTGCCAGGCTGCGCAGCTGGGTGCCGGTGCCCTTAACGATGTCGCCGATATACTTGAACATGGGTCAAATCCTCACTGGGCCGCGACGGCTGGCGTGTTGTAGAGCACGATCGCAGCGGTCACCAGCAAATTGATCAGGGTCAGCGGCAGGCAGAACTTCCAGCTGAAGTCCATCACCTGGTCATAGCGTGGGCGCGGGATCGAGGCGCGCAGCAGGATGAACAGCATGATGAAGAACGCGGTCTTCAGTGCGAACCACAGGAACGACAGTTGCGGCAGGATGCCGAACGGGCCGTGCCAGCCGCCGAAGAACAGGGTTACCAGCAGCGCCGAGATGAGGATGATGCCGATGTACTCACCGACGAAGAACATGCCCCATTTCATGCCGGCATACTCGATGTGGTAGCCGTCGGCCAGTTCCTGTTCCGCTTCTGGCTGGTCGAACGGGTGACGGTGAGTCACGGCGACGCCAGCGATGAAGAAGGTGCAGAAGCCGAAGAACTGCGGAATGATGAACCACAGGTTCTGCGCCTGGTATTCAACGATGTCGCGCATGTTGAACGAGCCCACCTGTACCACCACGCCCATCAGCGCCAGGCCCAGGAACACTTCGTACGACACGGTCTGTGCCGAGGCACGCAAGCTGCCCAGCAGGGCGTACTTGTTGTTCGACGACCAGCCGGCGAACAGCACCGCGTAGACCGACAGGCCGGCCATGGCGAAGAAGAACAGCAGGCCGATGTTCAGGTCGGCAACGCCCCAGGTCGGGGTGATCGGGATGACCACGAAGGCGATCAGCAGGGCGCTCATGGCCACTACCGGTGCCAGGGTGAAGATCACACGGTCGACGAAGGGTGGGTTCCAGTCTTCCTTGAAGAACATCTTCAGCATGTCGGCAGCGATCTGGAACATGCCGTAAGGGCCGACGCGGTTCGGACCGTAACGGTCCTGCCACCAGCCCAGCAGGCGACGCTCGACGAAGCTGAGCAGCGCGCCGCAGACCACCACCGCCAGCAGGACCACGATGGCCCGCAGCACGGTGAGGATCACATCGATCACTTCGGGGGTGAACCAGCTCATTGTGCTGCCTCCTGCAGACCTTCGACGGATGCACCGAAGATGGCAGGCGGAATGCCAGCCAGGCCTTTCGGCAACGCGACCAGGCCGGCGCCCAGCTCTTCATTGATACGCAGTGGCAGGCGCAGGGCCACACCGCCCACGTTCAGGCTCAGCAGGGCACCGTCGTTGACGCCCAGGCGGTCGGCTTCGGACTTGGCCAGGGCCACATAGGCTGCCGGGATGCGCTCTTGCACCGGGGCGGCGCGCGAGGAGCTTTCTTCGCTGCCGAACAGGTGGAAGAACGGCACTGCAGTCCAGGTGCCACGGGCCGGGTTGAAGGCGCCCGGAATGGCGTTGAACCAGTGCAGGCGGTCGCCTTGCGATTCGATCAGACGTACGCCTGGGTCACCGGCACGCAGGTGGCCACCGACCTCGTCCTGGAACTTGTTCCAGGCTTGCGGCGAGTTCCAGCCCGGCGACCAGGCGAACGGCACTTGCTGGCGCGGTTCGGCCGAGCCCGAGTAGCCTTCCATGGAGAAGGCGAACGCGGTGTCCTTGTCTTGCGGGGTGCGCGGCTCGTGCACGCTGATGTTGGCGCGCATGGCGGTACGGCCGGAATAGCGCAGCGGCTCACGGGCCAGTTTCAAGCCCTTGATGCGGAACGCGGCGCCTGGCGCAGCGTTGACGATGCCGGCCAGTTGCGGGACGGCTTCGGCGCAGGCGCTGGTGACGTGGTCCAGCTGGGTCCAGTCGACCGGCTTGTTCAGCAGGGTGGCGCGCAGGGCGTGCATCCAGCGCCAGCCTTCGTGGATCTGGATGCTGCTGTCCAGGTACTGCGGGTCGAACACCTGGAAGAAGCGCTGGGCACGGCCTTCCTGGCTGACCAGGGTACCGTCGCCTTCGGCGAACGAGGCAGCTGGCAGCACCAGGTGGGCGCGGTCGACAGTCGGCGTTTTCGAGTGGTCGGCAACGATCACTACCTTGGCCGCGGCCAGGGCAGCGTCGACCTTGGCGGCCGGTACGCGGGTGTACAGGTCGTTTTCCAGCACGACGATGGCATCGGCCTTGCCGCTGATGACCGCGTCCAGCGCGGCATCGACCGACTCGCCACCGAGCATGGCCATGCCGAGGCTGTTGGCTTCAGGCACCACCAGGCTCAGCGAGCCGTTCTTCTCGCGCAGCTTCAGCGCCTTGGCGATGTTGGCGGCGGCTTCGATCAGTGCCGGGTCGGCCAGCGAGGTACCGGCTACGACCAGTGGGCGCTTGGCGGCGACCAGGGCGTCGGCAATGCGCTGGGCCAGGGCTTGCGCTTCGGCGTCCAGGCCTTCGACGGCTGGGGCGCTCGGGTCGATGGCGTGGGCCACGGCGAAACCGATGCGGGCCAGGTCGGCCGGGGCGGCGTGCACGCATTCTTCGGCGACGTCGTCCAGCTTGGTTTCAGCCAGCGAAGCGATGAACAGCGGGTACAGCGCGTGCTGGCCGATGTTCTTCACGGCGGCGTCGAGCCACGGCTGCACTTTCATCGCTTCGGCCATGGCCTCGGCCTTGCCCTTGGTGGCCTGGCGCACGGCCAGGGCGACGCGGGCAGCGGTCTGGGTCAGGTCTTCACCGAGCACGAAGACGGCGTCGTGGTCTTCGATGTCGCGCAGGGTCGGAACCGGCAGCGGGCTGTTGTTCAGCACGTTCAGGGCCAGGCGTACGCGGGCCAGTTCGCCGGCTTCCATACCCGAGTAGAAGTACTCGGCACCGACCAGCTCACGCAGGCCGTAGTTGCTTTCCAGGCTGGCGCGTGGCGAACCGATACCAACGATGGTGCGGCCGCGCAGCAGGTCGGCGGCCTTGTCCAGGGCGGCGTCCAGGCCCAGCTTGGTGCCGTCGGCCAGGTGTGGCTGGCGTGGGCGATCCTTGCGGTTGACGTAGCCATAGCCGAAGCGGCCGCGGTCGCACAGGAAGTACTGGTTGACCGAACCGTTGAAGCGGTTTTCGACCCGGCGCAGTTCGCCGTAGCGCTCGCCCGGGCTGATGTTGCAGCCGCTGGAGCAGCCGTGGCAGATGCTCGGGGCGAACTGCATGTCCCACTTGCGGTTGTAGCGCTCGGAGTGGGTCTTGTCGGTGAACACGCCGGTCGGGCAGACCTCGGTCAGGTTGCCGGAGAATTCGCTTTCCAGCACGCCGTCTTCGACGCGGCCGAAGTACACGTTGTCGTGGGCGCCGTACACGCCCAGGTCGGTACCACCGGCATAGTCCTTGTAGTAGCGCACGCAGCGGTAGCAGGCGATGCAGCGGTTCATCTCATGGGCGATGAACGGGCCGAGGTCCTGGTTCTGGTGGGTACGCTTGGTGAAACGGTAGCGGCGCTCGTTGTGGCCGGTCATTACCGTCATGTCCTGCAGGTGGCAGTGACCGCCTTCCTCGCACACCGGGCAGTCGTGCGGGTGGTTGGTCATCAGCCATTCGACGACGCTGGCGCGGAACGCCTTGGATTCTTCATCGTCGATGGAGATCCAGGTGCCGTCGGAGGCAGGGGTCATGCAGGACATGACGATACGACCGCGGGTGTCGTTCTCGTCGGTGTACTGCTTGACCGCGCACTGCCGGCAGGCACCAACGCTACCAAGCGCCGGGTGCCAGCAGAAATAAGGGATGTCGAGGCCGAGCGACAGACAGGCCTGTAACAGGTTGTCTGCACCGTTGACTTCGAGCGCTTTGCCGTCTACGTGGATAGTGGCCATTGTTCAAAGTTCTTCGTTGGCCCGCGTGAGCGGGCGTGGCTAATGGAAATCGTAGAGCTTGCGACACGCCACGATTTCTCGGGCCTGCCGGCAAGCTGGCGAGTGGCACGGACCACCCGCCTAATCATCTTGTTATGCGCCGACCACGATCGGCTTCGCCAGATTTGGACGCAGTGCATCGCCAGCACTTGCTGGGGCGACACCCGCCTCGAACTCCGAGCGGAAGTATTTGATGGCACTGCCCAGCGGCTCGACGGCACCTGGTGCGTGAGCACAGAAGGTACGGCCAGGACCGAGGAAGTTGACCAGGCCCAGCAGCGTCTCGATGTCTTCGGCGCGGCCCTGGCCTTTTTCCAGTGCGCGCAGCATCTTCACGCTCCACGGCAGGCCGTCACGGCATGGAGTGCACCAGCCGCACGACTCGCGGGCGAAGAACTCTTCCATGTTGCGCAGCAGCGAAACCATGTTGATGCTGTCGTCCACCGCCATGGCCAGACCAGTACCCATACGGGTGCCGACCTTGGCGATGCCACCGGCGTACATCTGCGCGTCGAGGTGCTCGGGCAGCAGGAAACCGGTACCGGCGCCGCCTGGCTGCCAGCACTTGAGCTTGAAGCCGTCGCGCATGCCGCCGGCGTAGTCTTCGAACAGTTCACGGGCGGTGACGCCGAATGGCAGTTCCCACAGGCCCGGGTTCTTCACCTTGCCGGAGAAGCCCATCAGCTTGGTGCCGTGGTCTTCACTGCCTTCGCGGGCCAGCGACTTGTACCAGTCGTTGCCGTTGGCGACGATGGCCGGGACGTTGCACAGGGTTTCGACGTTGTTCACGCACGTCGGCTTGCCCCACACACCAACGGCAGCAGGGAAGGGCGGCTTGGAGCGTGGGTTGGCGCGGCGGCCTTCCAGCGAGTTGATCAGTGCGGTTTCTTCACCGCAGATGTAGCGGCCGGCACCGGTGTGCACGAACAGCTCGAAATCGAAACCGCTGCCGAGGATGTTCTTGCCCAGCAGGCCGGCGGCCTTGGCTTCCTCGATGGCGCGGTTGAGGTTCTTCGCTGCGGTGGTGTATTCGCCACGCAGGAAGATGTAGCCACGGTAGGCCTTCAGGGCGCGGGCGCTGATCAGCATGCCCTCGACCAGCAGATGGGGCTGTTGCTCCATCAGCATGCGGTCCTTCCAGGTGTTCGGCTCCATTTCGTCCGCGTTGCACAGCAGGTAGCGGATGTTCATGGATTCGTCTTTGGGCATCAGGCCCCACTTCACGCCAGTGGGGAAGCCTGCGCCACCGCGGCCCTTGAGGCCGGAGTCCTTGACGCTTTGCACGATGTCGTCGGCCGACATCTGCGCCAGTGCCTTGCGGGCGGCAGCGTAGCCGTTCTTCGATTCGTACTCGGCAAGCCATACCGGCTCGCCGTCGTCACGCAGGCGCCAGGTCAGCGGGTGGGTTTCGGCCGTGCGCGCGATGCGGTTGGCCGGGCCGAAGGAAGTAATGGTCATACGTAACCCTCCAGCAGTTTGGAAACGCCAGCCGGCTGCACGTCACCGAAGGTGTCGTCGTCGATCATCAGCGCCGGGGCCTTGTCGCAGTTGCCCAGGCAGCACACCGGCAGCAGGGTGAAACGCCCGTCCGCGGTGGTCTGGCCGAGGCCGATGCCCAGCTCGCTCTGGATCTGGCTGACCACCGATTCATGGCCGCCGATGTAGCAGACCATGCTGTCGCACACACGGATGATGTGGCGGCCGACCGGCTGACGGAAGATCTGGCTGTAGAAAGTGGCGACACCTTCGACGTCGCTGGCCGGAATGCCCAGCACTTCACCGATGGCGTGGATGGCGCCGTCCGGCACCCAGCCACGTTCCTTCTGGACGATCTTCAGGGCTTCGATGGACGCCGCGCGCGGGTCCTCGTAGTGATGCATTTCGTGCTCGATGGCCGAGCGCTCGGTTTCGCTCAGGGCGAAACGGTCTGTCTGGATAAGCGTGCTGTTCATGCTTAGCGGTCCACGTCAGCCATAACGAAGTCGATACTGCCCAGGTACGCAATGAGGTCGGCGACCATGCTGCCTTTGATCACCGAAGGGATCTGCTGCAGGTGCGGGTAGCTCGGGGTACGGATCCGGGTGCGGTAGCTCATGGTGCCGCCATCGCTCGTCAGGTAGTAACTGTTGATGCCCTTGGTCGCCTCGATCATCTGGAACGACTCGTTGGCCGGCATGACCGGGCCCCACGAGACTTGCAGGAAGTGCGTGATCAGGGTTTCGATGTGCTGCAGGGTGCGCTCTTTCGGTGGCGGCGTGGTCAGCGGGTGGTCCGCCTTGTACGGGCCTTCCGGCATGTTGCGCAGGCACTGGTCGATGATGCGGATACTCTGGCGCATCTCCTCGACACGGACCATGCAGCGATCGTAGGCATCGCCGTTGTGGGCCAGCGGTACTTCGAACTCGAAGTTCTCGTAGCCGGAGTAGGGGCGGGCTTTACGCAGGTCGAAGTCGCAACCGGTGGCACGCAGGCCGGCACCGGTGGTACCCCAGGCCAGGGCTTCCTTGGTGTTGTACGCGGCAACGCCGATGGTACGGCCCTTGAGGATGCTGTTCTGCAGGGCAGCCTTTTCGTACTCGTCGAGGCGCTTGGGCAGCCATTCGACGAAGTCCTTGACCAGCTTGTCCCAGCCGCGCGGCAGGTCGTGGGCGACGCCACCGATGCGGTACCAGGCCGGGTGCAGGCGGAAACCGGTGATCGCTTCGATCACGGTGTAGGCGCGCTGGCGGTCGGTGAAGGTGAAGAACACCGGGGTCATGGCGCCGACGTCCTGGATGTAGGTACCCAGGAACAGCAGGTGGCTGGTGATACGGAAGAACTCGGCCAGCATCACGCGGATGGTGTCGACCTTCTGTGGCACCTTGATGCCGGCCAGTTTCTCGACCGCGAGCACGTACGGCAGGTTGTTCATTACCCCGCCGAGGTAGTCGATACGGTCGGTGTACGGGATGAAGCTGTGCCAGGACTGGCGCTCGGCCATTTTCTCGGCACCACGGTGGTGGTAGCCAATGTCCGGTACGCAGTCGACGATTTCTTCACCGTCCAGCTGCAGGACGATACGGAAGGCACCGTGCGCGGAAGGGTGGTTGGGGCCGAGGTTGAGGAACATGTAGTCCTCGTTGGCGCCCTGACGCTTCATGCCCCAGGCTTCCGGGTTGAAGCGTGCCGACTCCTCTTCAAGCTGCTGCTTGGCCAGGGTCAGGCTGTAGGGATCGAACTCGGTGGCGCGGGCCGGGTAGTCCTTGCGCAGCGGGTGGCCTTCCCAGGTGGGCGGCATCATGATGCGGCTGAGGTGCGGGTGGCCGGCAAAGTCGATGCCGAACATGTCCCAGACTTCGCGCTCGTACCAGTTGGCGTTCGGCCAGATACCGGTCACGGTCGGCAGGTTCAGGTCGCCTTCGCTGAGCGACACCTTGATCATCACATCGCTGTTACGCTCGATCGACAGCAGGTGGTAGAACACGCTGAAGTCGGCGGCGGGCAGGCCGCGGCGCTGGGTGCGCAGGCGTTCGTCGACGCCGTGCAGGTCGTACAGCATGCTGTACGGTTTGGCCACGCCGCGCAGGAAGCTGAGCACTTCCTTGAGTTGCTCGCGCTTGACCCACAGCACGGGCATGCCGGTGCGGGTTTCCTGGGCGACGAATGCTTCGGCGCCAAAACGGTTGTGCAGTTCGACGACCACATCCTGGTCGTCAGCCTTGTAGGGCGGAATGAAAATAGCGTTGTCCGCTGTCATGGTCTCGGTCGCTTTGGGTCAACGTTAAGAATGAAGCCAGGCCGCCGGCTCCAGGGGAGCGGGCGGCAGGTCGCTGGATCAGACTTCGTCGGGGCTGCGCAGGTTGGTTACTGCAATGCGCTGCTCACGACGCAGGTCTTTCTGGGCTGGCATCTCGGCACGGTAAATACCTTGATCACCAACGACCCAGGAAAGCGGGCGTCGTTCTTGGCCGATCGACTCCTGCAGCAGCATCAAGCCTTGCAGGAAAGCCTCAGGGCGTGGCGGGCAGCCAGGCACATAGACGTCCACGGGGAGGAACTTGTCGACCCCCTGAACGACCGAGTAGATGTCGTACATGCCGCCGGAGTTGGCGCACGAACCCATGGAAATGACCCATTTCGGTTCGAGCATCTGCTCGTACAGGCGCTGAATGATCGGCGCCATTTTGACGAAGCAGGTACCGGCGATGACCATGAAGTCGGCCTGACGCGGCGAGGCCCGGATGACTTCGGCGCCGAAGCGGGCGATGTCGTGGGGTGCCGTGAAGGCCGTGGTCATTTCCACGTAGCAGCAGGACAGGCCGAAGTTGTACGGCCAGAGGGAGTTCTTGCGACCCCAGTTGACCGCGCCACGCAGCACATCTTCAAGCTTGCCCATGAAGATGTTCTTGTGGACCTGGTCCTCTAGCAGTTGATCGGTGACGGTTTCCCGTTCACCGACCGGGTACTGCTCGTTGGGCGCATCCGGATCGATTCTGGTGAGATTGTATTGCATGCCAAAGCCTCATTGTTTCAGCTTCGCTTGCCGCTTGCGGCGACCTTCGGGAGCCCAATCAAGTGCCCCGACGCGCCATAGGTAGACAAGACCAGCCAACAGAATTGCTATGAAAACGAGTGCTTCGACGAATCCGGTCCAGCCGCTTTCGCGGACGGACACAGACCATGCAAAGAGGAAGAGGGCTTCGATATCGAATATCACGAACAGCATCGCGACCAGATAGAATTTGGCGGACAGGCGCAGGCGGGCGCTGCCGACGGGCAGCATGCCGGATTCGAAGGGTTCGTTCTTGGCGCGGCCCCAGGCCTTGCTACCGAGCAGGCTGGACAGGCCGAGCATGAAGGCGCACAGGCCGACGACACCCAGGAGGAAGATGGCAAAGCCCCAGTTGTGGGCGATGAGTCCTGCCGAATCGGACATGCTAGAGATCCTTATACAGAGACCCAGCTCTGCAGTCTGAAATAAGTGTAGAGCGGCGACCTGGTGTCGCACGTGCAGTGACCAAATGTCGCAGCTGAATCAATCGCGCTGATTTTATGGGTAAACCCGGTGCAAGTAAAATTTCTGTCGCAAATTTATTCGTAGGATTAAGTACAAAACCTGCGTGTAACTGGCTGAAAGCCTTGAGATTCGGGCATTGCGTGCGGTTTTGTTAATTATGTTTCTTGCGACGGGTAACGAATTGCAAGTTTCGTAATGATAATTGATATCATTTAACCTGATGCCTGATATTTCCCCTGTTCTGTGCCTTGTAAAGTTCATCTGGCGATTTCCTCTACTTGCAAATGCGAAAAACGCCTGTTCTAGCACCTCCCGACACCGCTCGCACCGCCCTGGGTCAATACTTTATCGATTGAGCGATGACTGGCAGATGAAGTGATCGCCCACTGGCCGAGCCAGTAGGTGAGGATGATCAGGTACGGCGCGGCGGCGAAGGGGCTGACGAAGCGGTCGATGCCGATCAGGCTGTCGGAGAATACGAACAGGCCGGCACCGAGCGCGGCCAGGCTGCCACAGGCCAGTGCGCGCCAGAGCATGGCACTGATTGCCAGGGCGTACACTGCGACCGGGATCAGCAGCGGGCCGAGACCGTGGCTGGCGAGTACGCCGAACAGGGTGATGCCGGTGAGGGCGCTGAACAGGAGTGCGGGTAGGGCGGGGTGCAATGTTTGGCCGCAATAGGCGCGCAGGTAGGCCAGGTGGGCACAAAGGAATGCGACCAGGCCGAACACGAACAGGTCGGCGGGGATGGCCAGCAGGATGTCGCCGAGTACCGAGAACGCCAGGCCGATCGAGATCCACTTGCGATAGGGCGAGGCTGGGGCGCTGCGCAGCCAGGCGATCAGAGCCAGTACGGGTATCGGTTTGGCCAGCAGGGCGAGCAGGGTGTTGTCGCTGGCCAGTGCATATATATAGAGGGCAGCGGCGGCCAGGGCGATTATGGTCAGGTGGCTCGGGCGGGGCATGGGCGGTCCTTGCTGCTGGGCTGCCACAAGCATAGACCTGATTGTGGGGTTTGTTGGTGATGCGTCGGGGTTGTGTGAGGGCTGGCATGGGTATGGCGAGAGGAATGTGGCGCCTGTGAGATCGAGCGCCGCGCGGGCGGCGCTCGATTTGAGCAGCACCGCAAAAACCAAGGCAGGCACCTGGCCGCCCTGACGCAATCGGGCGCAGAACACCTGACATGTCGGATTTAACCCCTTCCATGTAGGCCATTTCCCAAACATACTCTTGCCGCCTTTTTTCCGTTGCGGCTGCTGTGGCAGCGCTCTAGTCTCGGCGAGTCGTTGCACATCAACGACACGGCTTTGACAGGCCGGAATTGAAAGAAGGTGCACTCGCTTTGCCTCAATGGCAGCTGTGCGTGTGGGCACGTTCGCGTGCGCCGGTCTTTCTTTCTTTCCACCGGTCTGTCAACCCGCGCATAGCTGCCACCTAACCGTTTGACAGCGGGCGGATGGCAGCCAAACAGGAAAGAAAGGAGCGAGTCATGCTAAAAGTTGTCCCCGATCCACCCCACAACCCCCATTCCCTCGAAGACACCCTGATCCAGGCCACCGTGGTGCATCAGGCCTTCGGCATTGGTTCAGGCGCAGATGCACACAGGGCCTCGGACTTTGCACTAAGGCTTGATTGATGTGTTGTCTGGGTGTGCCTCTTCGCGGGTAAACCCGCTCCCACAGGTTCATCACAAGCGCCAAGACTTGCACAGCACCTGTGGGAGCGGGTTTACCCGCGAAAGGGTCGGCCCAGGCAGTAGAGAATTTTCAGGGGAATGAACAATGACAACAGAAGACACCCAGTTCACCGTCGGCAAAACCACCTTCTACCAAGGTGAAAACGGCACCCACCCACTGTTCCGCATCGAGCCCGGCATCCCTTGCCGCGATGCCCGCGAGCAATCATCCGAACTGATGGGCTATGTGCGCGAACTGACCATCACCGGCCTGATGGACGAGAAACCGATGATGATCTGGGCTGCCCATTACCTCAGCGCCATGGCCAAGGCGCTGATGGATGACGCAGAGCTGGGCATGAAGCATTGAGGTTGTTCCAGTCACAGGCTGCTATTTGAACCCATGCAAAAAGGCCCAGGGCTTTCACAAACCCCGGGCCTTTCTTCAACAGCAACCCACTATCAGTGGAACTGCTCTTCCTCAGTCGAACCAGTCAGTGCAGTCACCGACGAAGCCCCGCCCTGAATAACAGTGGTCATGTCGTCGAAGTAGCCAGTGCCCACTTCCTGCTGGTGCGCCACGAAGGTGTAGCCTTTGTTGGCGTCAGCGAATTCCTGCTCCTGCAGCTTCACGTAGGCGGTCATGTCGTTGCGGGCGTAGTCGTGCGCCAGGTTGAACATGCCGTGCCACATGTTGTGGATGCCGGCCAGGGTGATGAACTGGTGCTTGTAGCCCATGGCCGACAGCTCGCGCTGGAACTTGGCGATGGTAGCGTCGTCCAGGTTCTTCTTCCAGTTGAAGGACGGCGAGCAGTTGTACGACAGGATCTGGTCCGGGTACTCCTTCTTGATCGCTTCGGCGAAGCGGCGGGCTTCGTCCAGGTCCGGCTTGGCGGTTTCGCACCAGATCAGGTCGGCGTATGGCGCATAGGCCAGGCCGCGGGCGATGGCCTGGTCGAGGCCGGCGCGTACCTTGTAGAAGCCTTCACGGGTACGCTCGCCGATCACGAACGGCTGGTCGTACGGGTCGCAGTCGCTGGTCAGCAGGTCGGCGGCGTTGGCGTCGGTGCGGGCCAGGATGATGGTCGGAACGCCCGAAACGTCAGCGGCCAGGCGTGCGGCCACCAGCTTCTGTACAGCTTCCTGGGTCGGTACCAGTACCTTGCCACCCATGTGGCCGCATTTCTTGACCGAGGCCAGCTGGTCTTCGAAGTGCACGCCGGCGGCGCCTGCTTCGATCATGTTCTTCATCAGCTCGTAGGCGTTCAGTACGCCACCGAAACCGGCTTCGGCGTCGGCCACGATTGGCGCGAAGTAGTCGATGTAGCCGTCGTCGCCCGGGTTCTTGCCGGCTTTCCACTGGATCTGGTCGGCGCGGCGGAAGGCGTTGTTGATACGCTTGACCACGGTCGGTACCGAGTCGACCGGGTACAGCGACTGGTCAGGGTACATGGACTCGGCCGAGTTGTTGTCGGCGGCAACCTGCCAGCCGGACAGGTAGATGGCCTGGATGCCGGCCTTGACCTGCTGCACTGCCTGGCCGCCGGTCAGGGCGCCCATGCAGTTGACGAAATCTTTTTCTGGGCGGAAGGACGGGTGGGCACCTTCGGTGACCAGCTTCCACAGTTTTTCTGCACCCAGGCGCGCCAGGGTGTGCTCCGGCTGCAGGGAGCCACGCAGGCGAACGACATCAGCGGCGGTGTAGGTACGGGTCACGCCTTTCCAGCGCGGGTTCTCGGCCCAGTCTTTCTCGAGGGCTGCAATTTGCTGTTCGCGTGTCAGTGCCATGGAAATAAACCTCGTCGCATCGATCTTGGGGTAATTGTGCTGATGCTCGGAGCAGATCAGGAGCTGGCGGCTGTCCTGTTCGCAGGAGTGCGGCGGCGAACGCGAAGGCTCGAAGGGGAAGGGTGTGCAGGTCAGGCGAAAGGGTGCTCCGGCAGGTTGGCTCGTGGTTGCCTTGCTGCGGTGCTACGCGATTGCCAGTACTGCGGTGATGCGCTTCCGTCCCTCGGGACAACTTCTTCGTTGCAGTCGCAATCCCGTCGAACCGCCTTGTGGGCCGTATAGACACGAGGCGCCTCCAGGGGTGGGAGGAGCACGCCTCGAAGGCCCTTGCCAGGGCCCCTGATTAGCGGGAGCGAGGCCATCATGCCCTTGGGAAAAAGACCCTGTCAAATGTTTTGTAGTGGTTTTTTTCTCTTACTACATCTTTGGTCTAATGCGACTTGGCAGTCAGTTTCAAGGCCTTTGGTCGAGGCCTTGAATTGCCTGGGATCAGTCGAGAAGGTCGACTTTGACACGTAAAGTCATGTTTTCACCGCGCTGGGTGCTGTAACTGAGGCTTGATGTGCTGCGATCGGCTTGGCTCTGCTGATTGTGCCCGGCCAGTGTGATCCATTCGCCGAGCTTGCCGGTGACCGTCGTGTCGGTGCTTTGCACATTCACTACATCTGCACGTTCATGGCTGATGCGGTCATTATTGGTGCTTATTTGCAGACGAACCGTATCGCCACTCAGGCTTGGGGTGACGTAGAAACCCTGGGTCACGTTGCGGTATTCGGTGTTGCTCTGGATGCGCCCGTAGCCGTCGGTGCTGGTGCTGGTGATCGGGATGCTCTGGCCTATCTGGATCAGTGCCGGCTGGCCTTCGCTGGCCTGGATCTGCTGCATGCCGCCGTCACGGTTACTGGTACCGTAGTGGATGACACGCGCATTGCCACGGTTGTCCTGGAAGTTGCTGTCGTTGTTGTCGACGCTGATCAGCAGGCGCTTGGGCGCGGTGTCCAGCTGTTGCAGCAAGGCGCGCAGGTCGTCGATGCGCTCGGCACTGGCGTTGACGATCAGCTTGTTCTCGAAGGCGCTGACCGTGCCGTCCTTGCCGATGAACGCCTGGGCGGCGGGCAGCAGTTCGGCGCTGCTGCGGTGTTGTAGCGGTACGACCTCGGTGGCGGCCTGGGCGGTAAGGCTGGCGACCAGCAGCAGGGAGGCGAGAAGGGGGCGTAGCGGCATGTCCATGATCTCCGCAGGTGGAATGTTCATGATGGCAAATTTGCCTGGCTTCTGCTGGTTTCACGTTATAGAACCCCTTGAGCGGTGGCCGCTATCAGACAAATTCCGTAACATCGCGCCCCTTGTTTTTGTACCGTCCGCCCGGACCGCCTCACAGGATGCTCATGAAACCCGCCCGACTCCGCGCCGACCTGCTCGCCGGCCTGACCACCTCGTTCGCCCTGGTGCCCGAGTGCATCGCCTTTGCCCTGGTGGCTCACCTGAACCCGCTGATGGGTCTGTATGGCGCCTTCATCATCTGCACCCTGACGGCGCTGTTCGGTGGCCGGCCGGGGATGATTTCCGGCGCTGCCGGCTCGATGGCGGTGGTGATCGTCGCGCTGGTGGTGCAGCACGGTGCGCAGTACCTGCTGGCGACGGTGCTGCTGGGGGGCGTGGTGATGATCCTGTTCGGCTTGCTGCGCCTGGGCAAGCTGGTGCGGTTGGTGCCCTACCCGGTAATGCTCGGCTTCGTCAACGGCCTGGCCATCGTCATCGCCCTGGCCCAGCTGGAGCATTTCAAGCAGGGTGAGCACTGGCTCAGCGGTGCGCCGCTGTACCTGATGGTGGGCCTGGTGGCGCTGACCATGCTGGTGGTTTATGTGTTGCCGAAACTGACCCGTGCGGTGCCGCCGGCGTTGGTGGCGATCCTCAGCGTTGGTGTGCTGGTGTACCTGCTGGGCCTGCCCACTCGCACCCTGGGCGATATGGCGAACATCGCCGGTGGCCTGCCGCACCTGGCGCTGCCGGACGTACCGTGGAATCTTGAAACCCTGAAGATCATCGTCCCTTACGCGGTGCTGATGGCCATGGTCGGCCTGCTGGAAACCCTGCTTACGCTCAACCTGACCGATGAAATCACCGAAAGCCGTGGCTACCCGGACCGCGAGTGCGTGGCACTGGGCGCGGCCAATATGGTTTCCGGCCTGTGCGGTGGCATGGGTGGGTGCGCGATGATCGGCCAGACGGTGATCAACCTCAGTTCCAATGGTCGTGGCCGGCTGTCGGGCGTAGTGGCCGGAGTGATGGTCCTGCTGTTCGTGTTGTTCCTTTCGCCGCTGATCGAGCGTATTCCGCTGGCGGCACTGGTCGGGGTGATGTTCGTGGTGGCGCAGCAGACCTTTGCCTGGGCATCGTTGCGTGTGCTGCACAAGGTGCCGCTGAGCGATGTGCTGGCGATCATTGCCGTGACCGTGGTAACGGTGCTCACCGACTTGGCAGTGGCGGTATTGTTCGGTGTCGTCATCGCGGCGGTGAACTTTGCCTGGCAGCATGCGCGCGAGCTGTATGCCGACAGTCATGAGGACGGGGAAGGGGGCAAGCGTTATCAGGTGCATGGCACGCTGTTCTTTGCCTCGACCACGCCGTTCCTGAACCAGTTCGATCCGGCTAACGACCCGGCCAAGGTGACCCTGGATTGCCAGCATTTGAGCTTTGTCGATTATTCGGCGATTGCCGCGTTGAAGACCTTGCGGGAGCGGTATGCCAGGGCGGGCAAGCAATTGCGGGTGGTGCATCTGTCGGAGCGCTGCAAGAAATTGCTGAAGCGGGCTGGTGAGCAGCACTGAGAGTGGTTGTTGCCTGTACCGGCCTCTTCGCGGCTAAAGCCGCTCCCACAGGGGTTATGCATTCCCTGTGGGAGCGGCTTTAGCCGCGAAGAGGCCGGTACAGACGAATGAACTATTCCCCGCGGTTCTTCTTGACGATGGCGTCGGCAATACTCGCCGGCGCCTCGGCATAGCGGGTGAACTCCATCGAGAAGCTGGCCCGGCCCTGGGTCATCGAGCGCATCGAGGTGGCGTAGCCGAACATCTCGCCCAGCGGCACCTCGGCACGGATCACCTTGCCGGCCGGCGTTTCGTCACCATCCTGGATCATCCCGCGGCGCCGGCTCAGATCACCGAGGATGTCACCCTGGTACTCCTCCGGGGTCACCACTTCCACCTTCATCACCGGCTCCAGCAACACCGCTCCACCTTTCTGCGACAGCTGCTTGGTGGCCATCGAGGCGGCGATCTTGTAGGCCATTTCGTTGGAGTCGACATCGTGGTACGAGCCGTCGTACACCGCCGCCTTCAGGTTGATCAGTGGGTAGCCGGCGAGCACGCCGTTCTTCATCTGCTCCTCGATGCCCTTCTGGATCGCCGGGATGTACTCGCGCGGTACCACGCCGCCGACGATTTCGTTGATGAACTCCAGGCCTTCCTTGCCCTCGTCGCCGGGGGCAAAGCGGATCCAGCAGTGGCCGTACTGGCCTCGGCCGCCGGACTGGCGGACGAAGCGGCCCTCGATTTCGCAGGTGTTGCGGATTTTCTCGCGGTAGGCCACCTGTGGCTTGCCGATGTTGGCCTCGACGTTGAACTCGCGGCGCATGCGGTCGACGATGATGTCCAGGTGCAACTCGCCCATGCCCGAGATGATGGTCTGGCCAGTCTCTTCATCGGTGCGCACACGGAATGACGGGTCTTCCTGGGCCAGCTTGCCCAGGGCAATGCCCATTTTTTCCTGGTCGGCCTTGGTCTTCGGCTCCACTGCCACGGAAATGACCGGGTCGGGGAAGTCCATGCGTTCGAGGATGATCGGCTTGTCCATGTCGCACAGGGTGTCGCCGGTGGTCACGTCCTTCATGCCGATCAGCGCGGCGATGTCGCCAGCGCACACGTCCTTGATTTCGGCGCGCTGGTTGGCATGCATCTGCACCATGCGGCCGATGCGTTCTTTCTTGCCCTTGACCGAGTTGAGCACCGCGTTGCCGGAGCTGAGCACGCCGGAATAGACCCGGGCGAAGGTCAGGGTGCCGACGAACGGGTCGGTGGCGATCTTGAACGCCAGGGCCGAGAACGGCTCGCTGTCGTCGGCGTGGCGCTCCAGGTGCTTCTCTTCGTCATCCGGGTCGGTGCCCTTGATGGCGGGGATTTCCGAAGGCGCGGGCAGGTAGTCGATGACCGCGTCGAGCATCAGCGGTACGCCCTTGTTCTTGAACGACGAGCCGAGGATGGTCGGCACGATCTCGTTGTTCAGGGTGCGTTTGCGCAGGCCGGCCTTGATCTCTTCGATGCTTAACGCTTCGCCTTCGAGAAACTTGGTGAGCAGTTCGTCATCGGCCTCGGCTGCGGCCTCGACCATGTGCGCGCGCCATTCGTCGGCCAGTGCCTGCAGTTCGGCGGGGATGTCTTCCTCGCGATAGCTGGTGCCCTGATCCGCATCGTTCCAGTAGATGGCCTTCATCTTCACCAGGTCGATCTGGCCGACAAAGTTTTCTTCGCTGCCGATGGCCAGCTGGATGGGTACCGGGTGGTGGCCCAGGCGTTGGTCGATCTGCCTGACCACGCGCAGGAAGTCAGCGCCCTGGCGGTCCATCTTGTTGATGTAGGCCAGGCGTGGCACGTGGTACTTGTTGGCCTGGCGCCAAACGGTCTCGGACTGTGGTTCGACCCCGTCCGCGCCGCTGAATACCACCACCGCGCCATCGAGCACGCGCAGCGAGCGCTCCACCTCGATGGTGAAGTCGACGTGGCCGGGGGTGTCGATGATGTTGAAGCGATACTTGTGGGCGAACTGCTTGGTCGAGCCCTGCCAGAAGGCGGTGGTCGCCGCCGAGGTAATGGTGATGCCGCGCTCCTGCTCCTGGGCCATCCAGTCCATGGTCGCGGCACCATCGTGCACTTCGCCCATCTTGTGGTTGACCCCGGTGTAGAACAGGATCCGCTCGGTGGTCGTGGTCTTGCCGGCATCCACGTGGGCGACGATGCCGATATTGCGGTACAGCTCGATGGGCGTTGTGCGGGCCATGGCGGACTACCTGTGGATGAGCGGATTCTCCCACGGTAGCAGACCGGGAGAATCCTGCCCTGCCGCCTGACCGTCAGTCGGCCTGGGCTTGCAGCATCCACTGGCCGTCCACTTCGCGGGCCAGGCCGCTGGCGGGCAGCAGGGCCAGCAGGCGCGTGTGCAGGGCGGCTTCGGTGAAGGTCTTGAGGGTGGCCAGGTCCAGTGCACCCACCAGGTTGAGATCGGCCTTGGTGTACGACAGCCAGGCTTTTTTCAGGGCCTGGGCGACGTCGCTGCCGGAGGTGCTGGCGAAGCGGCGGTGCCATTGGCGGCCGTCGAAGGTGAAGGTGTGGGCGTGGCTGTAGGTGCTTTGGTCGCCACCTTCGGTGCAGCGGTGGCAACGGCACGGGCCTTCGCCGAAGGCGTTGCGCAGGTAGCTGTTGAAGTCCACCACGGGCTTGAGGGACAGGCGTTTGTCGACTTCGAACAGGTCGGCGATCAGGGGTTCTTCGGCGCTCACTCGGGATCCTCGTGTGGTGTGGCTTGCATCGGCGGGCACCCTAACAGATCGGGCCTTTCAGATCACCTTTTGCAGGCCCGGCCTCTTTGCGGGTAAACCCGCTCCCACAGGTACTGCGCATGCGGTCCCTGTGGGAGCGGGTTTACCCGCGAAGAGGCCAGTAGAGACAATAGAGACCACCTGCCGTACTCTACGCGCCCATACGCCTACACACCCACTGAGGTAACCCCGCTTGAGCACCAAGTACCCGTACATCGCCACCATCACCATCAGCGCCGAAGACCGTGGCGGCGACACCGAGGCCTCGGAAAACCCCAACATGCGCGTTGGCCTGGAAGCGGTGACCGAAACCCTGAAAAAGGTGCATTTCGTCGGTACGCTCGCGGCCCCTGAAAAGAACGCCACGCACATCTGCGTGACCCTGGAAAACGGCCTGACCTACTACGGCCCGATCGTCAACGGCCACGCCGAACTCGAAGGCGGCTGGATTGCCTTCGAGTCCGACATGCTCACTCCCGCAGAACTGGGCTTGTAAGTATCAGTTCAGCTCGGCCAGGCACTGCTCGAGGATATCCAGACCTTCTTCGAGCACCGCGGCCTCGATGGTCAGCGGTGCCAGCAGGCGGATGATGTGCCGTGCCTTGCCGCTAGGCATCAGCAACAGGCCCTTGGCTCGCGCCGCTTCCATCACCTTGGCCAGCTGCGCCGGTGCCGGGCTGCCGTCGGCATTGACGAACTCGATCCCGCGCATGGCGCCGACGCCGGTCAGGCGGCCGATGAACGGGCTCAATCCAGAAGCCTTCCAGCGCTCGTAGCGGCGCACGATTGCCTGCTCCTGGCGCTCACCCCAGGTAGCGACGTTCTCGTCGGTCATCTGCGCCAGGCTGGCCAGGGCCGCCGCGCAGGCGATCGGGTTGCCCGAATAGGTGCCACCCAGGCCGCCTTTGGGCAGCGCTGCCATCAGTTCCTTGCGCCCGACCACCGCACCCAGTGGCATGCCGCCGGCAATACTCTTGGCCAACAGCAGCAGGTCGGGCTCAAGCCCTAAGCGCGGGAAGGCGAAGCGCTGGCCGGTACGACCGAAACCCGACTGGATCTCGTCGATGATGATCAGGATCCCGCGCTCGTCGCAGAAGCGGCGCAGGGCCTGGGCGAAGCCTGGGTCAAGGGCGAGGAAGCCGCCTTCGCCCTGCACCGGCTCGAAGATGAACGCCGCCACGTCCTCCACGGCCAGCTCGACGCTGAACAGGCGGTCCATGGCCTTTAGGGCCTGTTCGCAGGTTACCCCGGTGTCGGCGCTGGGGTAGGGCAGGTGGTACACCGGCCCTGGCAGTTCACCGACCCGCTGCTTGTACGGGGCGACCTTGCCGTTGAGGTTCAGCGTGGCCAGAGTGCGACCGTGGAAGCCGCCGTCGAAGGCGATGATGGCGCGTTTGCCGGTGGCACCGCGGGCTACTTTCAGGGCGTTTTCCGCAGCTTCCGCGCCGCTGTTGGTGAGCATGCCGGCCAAGGGGTAGCTGACCGGCACGAATTGGCTCAGTTGCTCCATCAGTGCCAGGTATGGCCCGTGGGGGGCTGCGTTGAAGGCGTAGTGGGTCAGGCGAGTGGCCTGGGCCTGGATCGCCTCGACCACGGCCGGGTTGCAGTGGCCCAGGTTGAGCACACCGATACCGCCGACGAAGTCGATGTAACGTTTGCCGTCAGTGTCCCAGACTTCGGCATTACGGCCATGGGAAAGTGTGATCGGGTGAACGATGGCAATGGATTGGCTGATACTTTCCTGGTTCATGGGCACGCGGACCTTTGTTCGAGTTTCTTATTATCCAAGCGTGTTGGCGGGTTATTCCGCAAACGAATTATTCGATTGCGGTCATTCCATGGATTCGCGATCTTGTAGTTGATTTATATCGCCTGTGCCGGCCTCTTCGCGGGTGAACCCGCTCCCACAGTACGGCGCCACACTTGAAAGCTGTGCGATCCCTGTGGGAGCGGGTTTACCCGCGAAGAGGCCGGTACAGGTCAAATCAATCCCCCTCGGCCACCCGCTCCCGAATCCACTGCACGAAGGCCCTGACCTTGGGCACTTCGGCCGCATGCTCGGCATGGGCGATGAAGTGCCGGCCATTGCTCGCCACCGGGTGGTCCCAGGCCACCACCAGCTTGCCCTCGCTCAGTTCTTCGGCCACCAGGTAGCGCGGAATCAGGGCGATGCCGCAGCCGGCAATGGCCGCGCGGATGCACAGGTAGAACGTGTCGAAGCGTGGCCCGTGGTAGCTGTTCTGGCTATGCAACCCCAGCCCCAGGAACCATTCGTGCCAGGCCTCCGGGCGCGACACGCACTGCAGCAGGCGGTGTTCGGTCAGCGCCTGGGCGCTGACGAAACGGTGGTTGGCCAGCAGCTGCGGGCTGCACACCGGCACCACTTCTTCGCTGAACAGCTCGATGCAGGTTGCCCCGGGCCAGGTGCCCTGGCCGAAGAAAAACGCAATGTCGGCCTTGGCCTGCACCAGGTCGAACGGCTCCAGTTCGTTGCGGATATCCAGGTGAATGCGCGGGTAGCGGTCGCCAAAACCCTTCAGCCGGGGCACCAGCCAGCGCGCGCCGAAGGTGGGCTGGGTGGCGATGCGCAGCACTTCGGTCTCGTCGCCGTAGCTGAGGATGTAGCGGCTGGAAATGTCGATCTGGGTGAGGATCTTGTTCACTTCGGTGAGGTACAGCGCGCCGGCGGGGGTCAGGTGCAGGCGCCGGCGAATGCGCTGGAACAGCGAGTGCGACAGCATGTCCTCGAGCTGCGCCACCTGCTTGCTGACGGCGCTCTGGGTCAGGTGCAGTTCCTGGGCCGCGCGGGTGAAGCTGAGGTGGCGGGCGGCCGCTTCGAAGCACTGAAGGGCGGTGGTCGAAGGCATCAGGCGTTTGGACATGACGGGCAAATACCGAGCAAAAAAGGAAGGAGTTCATTCCGTAACGGAATCATGTGTTTCGAAAAGGTCGTTTGTTGACCCCGCCCTATAGATTAATACTGACCTGGATCAACGATTACAACCGGTCGTGCGAAGAGGAGGTCAGTACCCGCTTCCGGCATCTGCAAAACAACAACAACGAACATCAGAAATTTATAAGAATTCTGCTCCAGTCTTCAGCCGCTCCGCCGCGGCCGACCCATTCGAGGGTTCTTCATGGCTTCGCTACACAACAACAAACAGCGCTCCCTGCAGCACGGCCTGACGTCCCGTCAGGTCTCCATGATCTCCATTGCCGGCATCATCGGGGCCGGCCTGTTCATCGGTTCCTCCAACGCCATCGCCACCGCCGGCCCGGCCATCCTCATCTCCTACGCCATGACCGGCCTGCTGGTCTTGCTGGTGATGCGCATGCTGGGCGAAATGGCCATCGCCAACCCCAACAGCGGCTCGTTTTCCACCTATGCCTCCGAAGCCATCGGCCCTTGGGCGGGCTTTACCATCGGCTGGCTGTACTGGTGGTTCTGGGTACTGATCATTCCGGTCGAGGCCATTGCCGGCGCCGATATCCTGCATGCCTACTTCCCCGGTGTGCCGTCGTGGCTGTTCGCCTTCCTGATCATGCTGGTGCTGTCGGGCACCAACCTGATCAGCGTGAAGAACTTCGGGGCCTTCGAGTACTGGTTCGCGCTGGTCAAGGTGGTGGCGATCATTGCCTTCATCGTGGTCTGCAGCCTGGCGGTGTTCGGCGTCTGGCCGCTGGCCGAGGTGTCCGGGGTGAGCCGGCTGTGGGACAACGGTGGCTTCATGCCCAACGGTTTCGGCACCGTGCTCGGTGGCGTGCTGATCACCATCTTCTCGTTCTTCGGCGCCGAAATCGTCACCATTGCCGCTGACGAAACCGCCAACCCGAAAGACAAGATCCGCCGCGCCACCAACCTGGTGGTGTACCGCATCGCCATCTTCTACCTGGCGTCGATCTTCCTGGTGGTGTCGCTGGTGGCCTGGAACGACCCGGGGCTTAAAGCCGTGGGCTCGTTCCAGCGCGTGCTGGAAGTGCTGAACGTGCCGGGTGCCAAGCTGCTGGTGGATATCGTGGTGCTGGTGGCCGTGACCAGCTGCATGAACTCGGGCCTGTACACCGCGTCGCGCATGCTCTATTCGCTGGGCGCCCGTGGCCAGGCGCTGAGCGTTACCAAGCGTATCTCCGGTTCTGGCGTACCGACCGTGGCGGTCATTTTCTCGACCCTGGCCGGCTTTGCCGGGTGCTTCGTCAACTATGTGTTCCCGGGCAAGGTGTTCGGCTTCCTGCTGTCCACCACGGGTGCCATCGCCTTGCTGGTGTACCTGGTGATTGCCGTGTCGCAGCTGCGCATGCGTGCCCGTGCCGAGCGTGAAGGGCGGCCGCTGGAGCTGAAGATGTGGCTGTTCCCGTGGCTGACCTGGCTGGTGATCGGCACCATCGTCATGGTGCTGGGCTACATGCTGTTCAGCGATGCCTACCGCTACGAGACGCTGATGACTGCCGGAGTGACTGCATTCATCTTGCTGGTTTCGCTGACCCAGCGGGGCACCAAGGTGGTTGCCCAGACGGCCTGATGATTCTGCTTTAATGGGGGCGTTGCGCGCCCCCATTCGAACAAGCACAGGAAGCGTATGAACGACCACTCACTTTCTCTACAGGCACTCGCTGCACCCGACGGCACTTGCTACGGCTGCGGTTGCTCCCACCCCAGCGGCCTGCACCTGCAAAGCCACTGGGACGCCGACGGCATCCACCTGTTGTGCCGGCACGTGCCCGACAGCACCTTCACCGGCTGGCCCGGCCTGGTTTACGGCGGCCTGCTGGCGATGCTGGTCGACTGCCACTCCAACTGGACGGCGATGGCCTACCACTACCGTAACGAAGGCCGCGAGCCGGGTAGCCTGCCGCGTATCGACTGCGTTACCGGCACGCTCAACCTGACCTACCTGAAACCCACGCCGATGGGCGTCGAGCTGTTGCTCAAGGCGCGTGTGGAAGGCGAAGTAGGGCGTAAGAGCCGGGTGATCTGCGAAGTCTGGGCCGACGATGTGCTGACCGTGACCGCCGACTCGGTGTTCGTCCGTGTCGATACCGAAAAGCTCAAGCTCAAGGCTCACGGCCAAGCCTGACTGCCCGTGCTGACAAGTGGTCGGTGATGGTCAGCGGCCGGGGATGTCTCTAGAGTGAGAGGTTCACTCCCCCAGGCAAGGTTGATCATGACCGATCTCAGTGCTTTCCCTATTACCCGCAAGTGGCCCGCCAGGCACCCCGAGCGCCTGCAGCTGTATTCACTGCCGACGCCCAATGGCGTCAAGGTGTCGATCATGCTCGAAGAGATCGGCCTGGCCTATGAGCCGCACAAGGTCAGCTTCGACAACGATGATCAGCTGAGCCCCGAATTCATCTCGCTCAGCGCCAACAACAAGATCCCCGCCATCCTCGACCCCAATGGTCCGGGCGGCCAGCCGCTGCCGCTGTTCGAGTCCGGGGCCATCCTGCAGTACCTGGCGGAGAAGAGCGGCCAGTTGCTGAGCCAGGATCCGGCCCAGCGTTACCAGACCCTGCAGTGGCTGATGTTCCAGATGGGCGGCATCGGGCCGATGTTCGGCCAGGTGGGCTTCTTCCATTTCTTTGCTGGCAAGGAATACGAGGACAAACGCCCGCGGGACCGTTATGTCAACGAGTCCAAGCGCCTGCTCGGTGTGCTGGACCGGCATCTGAAAGGCCGGGAATGGATGGTCGACGAGTACAGCATTGCCGATATCGCGATCTTCCCGTGGGTGCGTAACCTGGTGGAGCGTTACAACGCCCGTGACCTGGTCGTCTTCGATCAGTTCAAGGAAGTGCAGCGGGTGCTGGCGGCGTTCCTTGAGCGGCCGGCGGTGCAGCGTGGTCTGAAAATCCCGGCTTGAACAGTTGGCACTGATCCTGTGGGAGCGGGCGTGTCGAACCGCCGCGAAGCAGGCACCGCGGTGCATGGCACCGGCTTTGCCGGTGTTCGCGGGCATGCCCGCTCCCACAGGGATGGAGTACAGATTCAGAAAATGTGGTGCAGTAGCCAGTACAGGCTGCCGGCCAACAGCATCGCTGCCGGCAAGGTCAGCACCCAGGCCATCAGCAGGTTGACCAGCGTGCGCTTCTGAATCCCCGACCCGTTGGCCACCATGGTCCCGGCCACCCCGGAACTCAGCACGTGGGTGGTCGACACCGGCAACCCGAACATGTCCGCCGCACCAATGGTGCACATTGCCACCACCTCGGCCGACGCACCCTGGGCATAGCTGAGATGGGTCTTGCCGATCTTCTCGCCTACCGTCACCACGATGCGCCGCCAGCCGACCATGGTCCCCAGCCCCAGTGCGATGGCCACGGCCACTTTCACCCACAGCGGGATGTAGCGGGTGGCGTCGTCCAGCTGGGTCTTGAGCAGCAGCACATGGCTGCGTGTGTCGGCATCGAACACCACCAGCTGGTTCTTCTCGATCAGGCGGATGGCTTCGCTGGTCAGGTACATGTCGTTGCGCACGTTGGCCATGGCCTCGGCCGGTACGCGCTTGAGCGAGCCATAACCTTTGACCTCTTCGCCGATCATGCCGGTCAGCGCCGCCAGCGCCGGTACCAGTTGCGGGCTGGCCTTGGGTTCGGCAATGAACGTGGTCAGCACCTGGCGCGGGTCGGCCGGCGCCGCTTGCGGGTCGTTGCGCACCAGTGCCTGGCGGGTTACCTCGGCGACGGCGGAAAACTGCAGGGCCTGCTCATTGGGCATGGTCTTGTTCAGTGCGTAAGCCATCGGCAGGGTGCCGACCAGAATCAGCATGATCAGGCCCATGCCTTTCTGGCCGTCGTTGGAACCGTGGGCAAAGGACACACCGGTGCAGGTCAGGATCAGCACGCCGCGGATCCACCACGGTGGTGGTGTCTGGCCTTCCGGCGCCTGGTACAGCGCCTTGCGCTTGACCAGCGCGCGCAGGGCCAGCAGCAACAGGGCAGCGCAGGCAAAGCCGATCAGTGGCGAGAACAGCAGGGCATAACCGACCTTGCTGGCCTGGGCCCAGTCCACGCCACTGGTACCGTCGCGTCCGTGCATCAGCGCGTTGGCCACGCCCACACCGATGATCGAACCGATCAGGGTGTGCGAGGAGGATGCCGGCAGGCCCAGCCACCAGGTGCCGAGGTTCCAGATGATCGCCGCCAGCAGCAGGGCGAAGACCATGGCGAAGCCGGCCGAGGAGCCGACCTGCAGAATCAGCTCCACCGGCAGCAAAGCGATGATGCCGAACGCTACCGCGCCGCTGGAAAGCAGCACGCCGAGGAAGTTGCACAGCCCGGACCACACCACGGCGACCGGTGCCGGCAAGGAGTGGGTGTAGATCACGGTGGCCACTGCATTGGCAGTGTCATGGAAGCCATTGACGAACTCGAAGCCCAGGGCAATCAGCAACGCCAGGCCCAGCAGCAGGAATGGCGTGACCGTGGTGATTGCCGTGCCGCTGGCCGTCACATCCTGCTTCAGGCTCCAGGCGGAGTAGGCAATGCCGGCCAGCAGCAGGCCGAAGAACAACACCAGGGTGGCACGCCCCGGCTTGTGGGCAAGCTGCGGGCGGGAGTCGCGTTGGGCCAGTTGCGGCTGGCTGGCCAGTGACGGGGTTGCCATGGGGGCTCCGGTTGGCGTGGGGCGAAGGTGCCGAAGGCCTTGAGCATAGAAACAATTCGTAACCCGGCCGTGACCTCGATCAATGATTTATCTAGGCTCAAGACGGACGGTAATGGCAGGAGAAACCGATGATTCGCTGCAAGCGTGTCTACGATGCGGTTGAGCAGGACGACGGCCAGCGCGTGCTGGTCGATCGGCTGTGGCCGCGTAACAAGCGCAAGGAAGACCTGCGCGGACAGTGGTTGCGCGAAGTTGCACCCTCGGATGAATTGCGCAAGGCGTTTCACCAGGGTGAAGTGGATTTCGCCGGTTTCACCCAGCGCTACCAGCAAGAGCTGGCGGCCCACCCAGAGCACTGGTACCCGCTGTTGGACTTGGCGGGGAAGGGCACTTTGACATTGCTTTATGCGGGCAAGGACACTGAACACAACAATGCCCGGGTGCTGGCGCAATGGCTGGAGGACGAACTGGACCGGCGTGGGCCTGGCAGTTCGCCCGTGTGCTACGCCCAATGATTGATATTCGTTTTACCGGCCCTGTCGCCGGCAAACCCAAGAGTTCGATATGTGATGCCCCTGAACCTGACCCCCGCCGACGACACCCACTGCACCTTCGCCCGCGACCTCACGCGCCGCGCCATGCTGCCGTACTACCGTGAATATGACCTGTTGTGGATCGAGCAAGCCTTCGACGAAGCCTGGGGCTGGCGCGAGCAGTGGCTGGTGACTGAAGGTGACACCGTGCTCGGCTTCTGCAGCCTCAGCCAGGACCGTCAGGCGCTGTTCATCCGCGAGTTGCACCTGCTACCCGAGCACCGTGGGCGTGGTGTCGGCAGCTGGGTGCTGGAGCAGTTGGCGCTGTGGGCCCGCCAGCGGCATCTGCCGCTGCTACGGCTGATGGTGTTTCGCAGCAACCCGGCGCGTGTGCTGTACCAGCGCCATGGCTTCGTCGAAATGGGTGAGGACGAATGCTTTGTGCGCATGCAGCGTACGATCGACTAATAGCGCAATGATGGCTTGTCGCGACTGGTGAGCATGGGCATAGTGAACTCAGGCGTTTACGGCTGCCTGCAGGCGGGTAGGCCGTACATGAGTGTGAACAGGGACAAGGAGCCTCCCATGAATGGAATCGGTCCGCGGCTGCGGGAAGAGCGTGAGCGTCTGGGGATGACCCAGCGCGTGTTTGGAGATATCGGCGGGGTCGAACCCAATGCCCAGGGCAAATACGAGAGTGGTGAACGCTCGCCGCGGGTCGATTACCTGGCGGCATTGGCGGCCAGGGGGGTGGATGCGCAATATGTGCTCAGCGGTATCCACACCCCGCTACCGCTTGAGGGGCTTAACGCCGATGAGTCCGGTTTGCTGAGGGCTTTCCGGCAGTTGTCGTGCGACGATCAGGCGGCACTCTGGCACCTGCTGCGGCGTTTGACCAACAACGACAAATCCCGGCAGACAGTGAGGCCGCTCTCGGTTGAACGTCAGGCGTTTCTTACGGAAGGAATGCGTTAGGCCCGCCGTGAAAAATTTTGTTAAGGTGGCGGGATCCAATCGCCCTGCTGACGAGGTGTGTGCTTGATTAGGGTCTTAGTGGTCGATGATCACGATCTGGTACGAACCGGTATTACCCGCATGCTGGCCGACATCGATGGCCTGCAGGTGGTGGGTGAGGGGGATTCGGGCGAATCGGCACTCAAGCTGGCCCGTGAGCTGAAGCCGGATGTGGTGCTGATGGATGTGAAAATGCCCGGCATCGGTGGCCTGGAGGCCACCCGCAAGCTGCTGCGCAGCCACCCGGACATCAAGGTGGTTGCCGTGACTGTGTGCGAGGAAGACCCATTCCCCACGCGCCTGCTGCAAGCCGGTGCCGCTGGCTACCTGACCAAGGGCGCCGGCCTTGACGAAATGGTCCAGGCCATACGCCTGGCCTTTGCCGGCCAGCGCTACATCAGCCCGCAGATCGCCCAGCAGCTGGCGCTGAAACCGTTCCAGCCACAGGGCTCGCCGTTCGATGCCTTGTCGGAGCGGGAAATCCAGATTGCCCTGATGATCGTCGGCTGCCAGAAAGTGCAGATCATCTCCGACAAGTTGTGCCTCTCGCCCAAGACCGTCAATACTTACCGTTATCGGATCTTTGAAAAACTCTCGGTCACCAGCGATGTCGAACTGACCTTGCTGGCCGTTCGCCACGGTATGGTCGACGCAAGCCTGTAAAACCTCATGTCCCAAGTTTTCGATGCCAGCGCATTCCTGGCGACCTGCAGTGGTCGCCCGGGCGTCTACCGGATGTTCGACGCCGAAGCCCGGTTGCTTTACGTGGGCAAGGCCAAGAACCTCAAGAAGCGCCTGGCCAGCTATTTCCGCAAGACCGGCCTGGCGCCCAAGACCGCCGCGCTGGTGGCGCGCATCGCCCAGGTCGAAACCACCATCACCGCCAACGAAACCGAGGCGCTGCTGCTGGAGCAGAACCTGATCAAGGAATGGCGGCCGCCGTACAACATCCTGCTGCGCGACGACAAATCCTACCCCTACGTGTTCCTTTCCGACGGCGAGTTCCCGCGGCTGGGTATTCACCGTGGGGCGAAGAAGGCCAAGGGCCGCTACTTTGGCCCGTACCCCAGTGCCGGGGCCATTCGTGAAAGCCTCAGCCTGCTGCAAAAGGCCTTTTCGGTGCGCCAGTGCGAAGACAGCTACTACGCCAACCGCACCCGGCCGTGCCTGCAGTACCAGATCAAGCGCTGCAAAGGGCCCTGCACGGGCCTGGTGACCGCCGAGGAATATGCCGAGGACGTGCGCCACTCGGTGATGTTCCTCGAAGGGCGTAGCCAGCAACTGGGCAACGAGCTCAATGCCGAGATGGAGAAGGCCGCCATGGCCCTCAATTTCGAAAGAGCCGCCGAGTTGCGCGACCAGATCGCCTTGCTGCGGCGGGTCCAGGACCAGCAGTACATCGAAGGCGGCAGCGGCGATGTCGATGTCATCGCCGCCTTCGTCAACCCCGGTGGCGCCTGCGTGCACCTGATCAGCGTGCGCGGCGGGCGGGTGCTGGGCAGCAAGAACTTCTTCCCCCAGGTGGGCATCGAGGAGGAGGTGGCCGAAGTGATGGCCGCGTTCCTCTCCCAGTACTACCTGGGCAATGCCGAGCGCGAACTGCCGGGCGAGCTGATCGTCAACGTGGTGCACGAAGACTTCGAAGCCATCACTGAAGCGCTGCACACGCTGCGCGGCCGCGAGCTGACCATCAGCCACCGGGTACGCGGTACCCGCGCCCGCTGGCAGCAACTGGCGGTAACCAACGCCGAGCAGGCGCTCAATGCCCGCCTGGCCAACCGCCAGCACATGGCCGCACGTTTCGAGGCCCTGGCCGAGGTGCTGAAGCTGGACGAGGTGCCGCAGCGCCTGGAGTGTTACGACATCAGCCATTCCAGCGGCGAGGCCACGGTGGCCAGCTGCGTGGTGTTCGGCCCCGAAGGCCCGCTCAAGTCCGACTACCGCCGCTTCAACATCGAAGGCGTCACTGCCGGCGACGACTACGCCGCCATGCACCAGGCCCTGACCCGCCGCTACGGGCGTATCAAGGACGGTGAGGGCAAGCTGCCAGACGTGCTGCTGGTGGACGGCGGCAAAGGCCAGCTGAACATGGCCCGTGACGTGATGCAGGAGCTGGGCTTCAGCGACCTGACCCTGCTTGGCGTGGCCAAGGGCGTGACGCGCAAGGCCGGTTTCGAAACCCTGTACCTGAACGACGTGCACCACGAGTTCACCCTCAAGGGCGACTCACCGGCCTTGCACCTGATCCAGCAGATCCGCGACGAGGCCCACCGTTTCGCCATCACCGGCCACCGCGCCCGCCGTGGCAAGGCCCGCCGGGTGTCCAGCCTGGAGGATGTGGCCGGGGTAGGGCCCAAGCGCCGGCGCGACCTGCTGAAACATTTCGGCGGCCTGCAGGAGCTCAATCGCGCCAGTATCGATGAAATCGCCAAAGCACCCGGCATCAGTAAAAAGCTTGCCGAGTCGATTTATGCCAGCCTGCATAGCGAGTAGAATGCGGGCTCAACTTGCGGCCAGTCGTACCGATGAATATTCCAAACCTGCTCACCGTTCTACGCGTCCTGCTCATCCCGATCTTCATCCTGCTGTTCTATATGCCCTACCACTGGAGCTACATGGCCGCCAGCAGTGTGTTCGCCGTTGCCGCCGCCACCGACTGGCTGGACGGCTACCTGGCGCGTCGCCTGCAGCAGAGCACGCCGTTCGGTGCCTTCCTCGACCCTGTGGCCGACAAGCTGATGGTGGCGGTGGCCCTGGTGCTGCTGGTGCAGACCCACGCCAACTTCTGGCTGACCTTGCCGGCCGCGGTAATCATCGGCCGCGAGATCGTGGTGTCGGCGCTGCGCGAGTGGATGGCCGAGCTGGGCGCCCGGGCGCATGTGGCGGTGTCCAACCTTGGCAAGTGGAAAACCGCGGCGCAGATGCTGGCGCTGGTGATCCTGCTGGCCAACCCGCCGGCGGTGACCTTCTGGGTAATCCTCGGCTACGCGCTGCTGCTGGTGGCGGCGGGGCTGACCCTGTGGTCGATGGTGCACTACCTGCTGGCCGCCTGGCCGCACCTGCGCGAAGGCTCGGAGCAGAAATAAAAGTTTTTTGAATCAAGGGGTTGACGCCGTTTTGGAAATCGCTAGAATGGCACCCATCACGACGCGGGAATAGCTCAGTTGGTAGAGCACGACCTTGCCAAGGTCGGGGTCGCGAGTTCGAGTCTCGTTTCCCGCTCCAGATTAAAGATTTGCAGACTTTCTTTTTTGTCTGCAAGTTGTGAAAAAAGGGCATGCGCACGCTGCGTAAAGTCTGGCAATCTGCCAGAGCCCGTCAAGAGAATGCCCCGTATCGAAAGATACGGGGCATTTTTCGTTATGGGCTGCATCCAGGGAGAGTCCCGCAGCCAGGCCACAGTCGCCCCTGAGTGGCTAAGCTTGATCTATCGCCAGAGCCTTCTGCCCACAGCGTGAAAGGAGGTGTTTGATGCAACTCATCGCTCAGAAAATCGACAAGCCAGAAACGACGAACTTCATTTTTGGCCAGACGCACTTCATCAAGTCCGTCGAGGACATCCATGAAGCGCTGGTAAATGCGGTGCCAGGTATTCAGTTTGGCCTGGCCTTCTGTGAAGCGTCCGGCGAACACCTGGTGCGCTGGTCTGGCACCGATACCGCGATGATCGAGCTTGCCCAGAAAAATGCACAAAACATTGCGGCTGGCCATAGTTTCATCATTTTTCTCGGCGATGGGTTCTATCCACTGAACGTGCTGAACACCGTCAAGCTGGTTCCAGAGGTGTGCTGCATTTTTTGTGCGACAGCCAATCCGGTAGAAGTGATTCTCGCCGAGACGGAACAGGGTCGCGCAGTCCTGGGGGTAGTGGACGGGGTTCGCGCCACTGACATTGAAGATGATGAAGGCATTGTGTGGCGCAAGGGCTTGTTACGACAGATCGGCTACAAATTGTGAGTTGCCGCGCGGGTACGCGTGAGCGGTGCCCGCAGGGGTAACAGCATCAGGACGATGCTGTCGGCAGGTTTGCACCGAGAGCACCGCCTTTCAGATGTTGCCCCTTTGATTGGACGTGTCGTCAAACACCAGGCCCCATCAACGGCTCAGTACCTGACCTCCACCCCCACGTACGCGCCAATCCCATCCCCCGGCCAGAACGACGCAGTATCCTGCCCGCGCGCGTTGTACACCGGCGTCACCGCCGTCACGTACGCCTTGTTCGCCAGGTTCTTCAGGTCCAGCGACACCTTCCAGTTGCCCTTCGGCGCCTCATACCCCAGGTTCGCCCCCCAGATGGTGTACGACGGCGCATACAGGGTATTGGCATAGTCCACTGCCGTGCGCGAGGCTGACTGTACGTTGACGCCGGTGTACCAGCCGCTGTGGTCCTGGTACTGCAGTTCACCCTGGTAGATGTGCTTGGGCACGCCCGGCAACTGGTTGTCGCCGAAGGTGTCGTCATGCCGGTAGTAGAAGTCGTTGTAGGTGTACACCTGGCGCCAGCGGACCAGGTCGCCCTGAGGGTTTTCCCAAAGGCGGGTGTTGAGGCCGGCTTCGACACCCTGATGGATGGTTGGCGAGGCGTTGAAGGCGCCGGTGACCGCTGCCGACGATGACGTGGCGGGGATGATCTGCACGTTCAGCAGCTCGTCGTGGATCCACGAGCGGTACAGGGCCAGGCTGCCATCGAAGATGCCGTGCGAGCCCTTGATACCGACCTCGAAGGTGTTGGCCTTCTGCTCCACCAACGGGCGGATGTAAGGCAGGGTCGGGCCGGAGCCCGAGTACTCCCAGGAAGCAGGCGGGTCGATGCTGCGGCTGAAGTTGGTGAATACCTGCAGGTTCGGGCTCAACTCGTAGCGCAGGCCAATGCGCGGGGCGACGCTCCAGTTGTCGTAGTCCACGTGCTGCGGGAAGTTGGTGGTGTTGGGGTTCACCGCGTGGTCGATGTTGATCTTGCGCCGCACGTTGATGAACGACACGCCGCTGGTGAGCCAGAGGTTGTCGACCAGGTTGAGGTCGTTGCCCAGGGCGATCACCCGGTCGAACGAGTCCTTGTAGTTGACCTGCTTGAGCGACACCTTGTCGTCGTTGGCCGAGTTCACCCCGCCACGCAGGTGCTGGGTGGAGGTGACGGCGATGTTGCTGCGGCTTTCGTGGCCGAACAGGTAGTCGACCCGGTCATAGCCCAGCAACAGGCCGAGGTCGTGCCAGTCCCAGTAACTGGGATTGCTCGGGCTGCGTGGGCTGTTGGTATGGCGATAGTCGTGATACGACAGGCCGAAGGTCAGCCGTGCATCGTCGTCAAAGGTATAAGTGGTCTTGCTGCCCACCCAGATGCTGCCCGGGCGGCGCGCACCGGCACCGCTGCTCTCGGCGGTGGCGCTGGCGCGGCGCGGGTGGTGCAGTGCGGCGTTGAGGGTGGTGGCGCTGGGGTCGTTGTGGGTTTCATCGCGGTAGCGCAGCAGCAGGCGGGTTTCCAGCTTGGGGCTGAAGCGGTAGCCGGCATTGGCAACGATGCCCGAACTCTTCGACAGGCTGTAGTCGCGATAACCCTCGTTGCGGTAGTTGTCGGCTTGCAGGTAGTAGTCCAGGTCGCCCTCGACCCCACCGTAGCTGATGCTCTGTTTCTGGTAGTGGTAGCTGCCGGCTTCGGCGCGCACGCGCAGGCCAGGGGCGCTGTAGCCGCTGTGGTTGACGAAGTTGACCGCGCCACCGAGGGTCAGCGCGCCATACTGGAAGGCATTGGCGCCGCGCAGGATCTCGGTGTAGTTCACGCCGCTGGCGTTGAGGAATTCGTAGGGTGTGCCGCCAGGGCCGGTCAGCGGCAGGCCGTCGAACAGGAACTTGATGCCTTCACGGAAGTAGCCGGGCGAGGTGTTGGCACCGGAGCCGCGGATCGAGATCTTCGCCGCGTCGTTGCCGCCGGTGGACTGCACGAATACGCCGGGCTGGTAGCCAAGGGTGTCCTGCAGGGTGGCAGTGCGGCCCTTGGCGACCTCTTCACTGTCGACCACGCTGGTGCCGCCGGGCACCTCGGCCAGGGCGCTGGCGGCCTGTTGCACTTCGGATTGCTTGGCGGCCTGCACGGTTACCGTGCCGAGGGTCTGGTCAGCGGCCAGTACCGTGACCGGGGCCAGCAGGGCCGTGGCCGCGGTGGCCAGGGCGGCGTGGCGGATGGCCAGGCGCAGTGGGTGGGGTTGAATCGCACGCATCGTTGAATTCCTTGAAAGTCATCGTAGATCCTCGGCGTTCTATGGGAATAGTCAGGCCTGTCGGAATGGGTGAGAGCAGTTTCTGTGCCAGCTGGCGAAAGGCCGGAAGTTTGGGGGTATGGCCAAAGTTTTAGTGTGAAGTGCTGAATAAAAAAGCAAATTTTGTTGCGCCCCTGTTGTTTGCGGAACAGTGCAGGTTATATCCAAATATCCGAATGCTATGGCGCAACCTGGGGGAGCGGCTTTAGCCGCGATCACCGGCGCAGCCGGTGCCATGCAACGCGTTGGATTCTTCGCGGCTAAAGCCGCTCCCACAGGGGACGCGGATTGATTGCAATTTCAGTTATTTACGCGACAGCGCAGCCCACAGGGTTGGATGTTGTCAGCGCAACAGGGATGAAACAGTTTGTATGGTTAATGCGTCAGGCCGTTTGAACAAACCTCAATGAATGCGCAGTGTTAGCGCTGGCACGACAACTGCAATAGCCCTTTATGTAGCCGTCTATATAAAGGGCCCCTTGTGCAGCTGAATTGCCGATTATTCAATACATGCCTGGTGGCCAGTGCGCTGTTAGTTGCCGCCTGCCCACCCGCCACGTCCGCGCAGAGCCAGGCGCTGCTCAAGGGCGAAGCGCTCAGCGAAGTGAACGGCGTGATGCGCTACCCGGTCAGCGATTTCGTCGAGCAGCAGCCCGGCAAGCGCGGTGGCACCCTGCGCGTGTCGGCAGCGACCGACGCCGGCAGCTTCGATATCCACGCGCTGTCCAATGGCAACATGCAGTGGATGGGCCGCATCCTGTTCGATTGCCTGGTGTACCAGGCCGAGGACGGCACCCTCACGCCGTGGCTGGCGAAAAGCTGGGACATCAGCGCCGACGGCCTGACCTACACCTTCCACCTGCGCGACGACGTCACGTTCAGCGATGGCGAGCACTTCAACGCCGAGGCCGTGCGGGTCAACCTCGAACACATGCGTGACCCGACGACCAAGTCGCCACTGGCCGCCGCCTATATCGCGCCGTACCTGCAGGGACGGGTGGTGGACGAATACACCTTCGAGGCGACCCTGCGTGCGCCCTATGCGCCGTTTCTGGATGTGCTGTCGCAGGCCTGGCTGGGGATGATCTCGCCGCGGCAGATCCTCGAAGCGCCGAAGACCATCGCCAGTCAGCCCATCGGCACCGGGCCTTTCGTGCTGACCGGCTGGGTGCGCGACCAGCGTGCCAGCTTTGTCCGTCGCCCGGGATACGATTGGGCGCCGCCAGCGATCAACCACCAGGGCGAGGCGTATCTGGACGGCATCGAGTTGAGCTACGTGCCTGAAGCGATGATCCGCTACACCTCGCTGGAAGCCGCCGACAACGACATGGCCCTGGAGGCACCGGCGCAGAATGCCGCAGCGATCCGCGCCAACCCGCAGCTGACCCTGCGCAACCGCATTCGCAAGGGCAACCCGTCGCGTAGCATCACCTTCAATGTCGAGCGTGTGCCGTTCGATGACGTGCGGGTGCGTCAGGCCGTGGCCAAGGCCATAGACCGTGATGGCCTGGCGTGGATCTCCGGCTTCGGCGAGTACCTGGCCAAGGGGGATTTCCTGGCCGTGAATACGCCCGGCTATGACCCGGTGGCCCGCGATGCCTTGGCCTTCGACCCGGCCGAAGCCGGGCGCCTGCTCGACGCTGCCGGCTGGACCGGCCGTGACACCGAAGGCTATCGCACCCGTGGTGGCCAGCGCCTCGGGGCGACCTTGCTGACCTATGACAACCCGGCGTTCCCGGCCAATGTCTCGGTGGCAGCCCAGGCGGACCTGCGCAAGGTCGGCTTCGACCTGCGCATCGAGTTGCTGCCGCTCAGCAAGGTCATGGAGCTGCGTTACCGCGGCGACTTCGACGCCATCGGCGGCGGCTATTGGCACACCAACACGGCCGATGGCCTGTTCATCCTCTACCACAGTCAATCCATCCCCAGCGCACGAATGATCGGCCAGAACGTTGGCCACTTCCGTGACGCCACCCTCGACCGGTTGCTTGGCGACGCCCGGCGCAGCACCGACCCGACGCACCGCCGCGAACTGTATCGCCAGGCCCAGCAACGCCTGGGCGAGACCGTGCCGGCCGTGCCTTCGGTGGAAAGCCAGATGCTGCTGGCCTACCGCAACGCAATCGGCGGCGTGCTGTTCGATGGTTCGCACAATGTTCCCCTGTTCACCAGCGTATGGCTGGCAAAGGAGCAACCATGAAGCTGCTGTCGATCTTGCTGCGCCGCCTGCGTGACGGTGTGATAGTGCTCTGGGCGGCGGCCAGCCTGACTTTCCTCGGAATGCAGCACAGTGGTGGCGACACCGCCCTGGCGATCCTCGGCGGCCCGGATGCCATGCCGAGCGAAGCGCTGCTGGCCCAGGTGCGTGCCGAGTACGGCCTCGATCAACCGCTGTGGGTGCAGTACGGCCACTACCTGGCGCGCCTGGCCAAGGGCGACCTGGGCGAGTCGTACCGGTTGCGCATACCGGTCAGCCAGGCGATTGGCGAGCAGGCTGCCGCGACCCTGGCTTTGGCCAGCAGCGCGGCGGTGCTGGCAGTGCTGCTGGCGGTAGCCTCGGCGCTGCTCACCGCCAACCGTGGGCGGCGTTTACGGGCGGTGGTGTCGGGCATCGAGCTGTTGCTGTCATCGGCGCCCAACTTCGTGATCGGCACGCTGCTGCTGTTGGCCTTCGCGTTCTACTTCCATTGGTTGCCGCCGTCCGGGTCCAGCGGTTGGCGCTCGCTGGTACTCCCGAGCCTGGCCCTGGCGGTGCCGATCGCGGCGGTGCTTGCCCAGGTGTTGCGCCAGGCGCTGGAGCAGGTGCTGGAACAACCCTTCATCACCCAGGCCCGTGCCCGTGGCATGGGCGATATCGCTGTGCGTCTGCGCCATGCCCTGCGTCATGCCCTGGTGCCGCTGGTGACCCTGGCCGGCTACGTGTTCGCCAGCCTGCTCGGCGGTGCCGTGGTGCTGGAACTGCTGTTCGGCCGCCAAGGCATTGGCCGTTTGATGCTCGACGCTACCGCCACCAAGGACGTGCCACTGGTGCTCGGCGTCACCCTGCTGGCGGCAGCGATCTACGTGCTGGTCAACCTGCTGGTGGACCTGGCGACCCAGGCCATCGACCCGCGCACCGCACGCTCCTGAATTCACCTGAAAGGAACCATCATGAGTCAAACCACGATTACCGATGCCGAGCTGGACGCGCGTTTTGCGCCGATCTACGCGCGTATCGCCGAAGGCGCGGTGGCCCGCGAGCAGCAGCGCACCCTGGCCCATGAGCCGGTGGCCTGGCTACGCGAAGCCCGTTTCGGTGCCCTGCGCGTGCCGCGCAGCCACGGTGGCTCAGGCGCAACCTTGCCGCAGTTGCTGCGCCAACTGGTGCGTCTGGGGCAGGCCGACTCCAACCTGCCGCAGATTTTCCGCGCCCACTTCGGCTTCGTCGAAGGGCGGCTGTCGTCCGGCGACGCCGCCTCCCAGGACTACTGGTTCGCCCGCGTGGTCGCCGGTGAACTGTGGGGCGCGGCCATGGCCGAACGCACCGACAGTACCGGCAATTCCGTGCAGTTGAGCGAAGACGAGGGCGGTTACCGCCTGGACGGCGAAAAGTACTACTGCACGGGCACGTTGTACGCCGATTGGGTGGCGGCAGTGGCCAACCATGGCGACGACTTTGTCAGCCTCGTGGTGCCGACCGGTGCGCCGGGCGTGGAGCGGGTCGATGACTGGGACGGCTTCGGCCAGCGCCTGACCGGCAGTGGCACCACCCGTTTCACCCGGGTCAGCGTGCAGCCGCAGCACCTGCTGCGCCGTTTTGCCAAGGGCGAGTTGCGCGCCGAATCCTACCTCACCGCGTTCTACCAGGCGGTGCACCTGGCCACCCTGGCGGGCATCGGCCGTGCAGTGCTGGCCGATGCCGTAGCGTTCGTCCAGGGCCGCACCCGTGCCTTTGGTGTGCCGGGGCAGTCGCAGCCGGCCGCAGACCCGCGGGTGCAAGCGGTTATCGGTCGCCTGTCGAGCCTGGCCTTCGCCGCTGATGCGCAAGTCACCGCCGTGGGCCAGAGCCTGCAGGCGGTGCACGAAGCCGGGCAGCACGGTGAGGTGGCCGAGCAGCTTTACACCGACGCCGAGATCCACGCCTTTCAGGCGCAGCAGATCGTCCTGCCGCAAGTGCTGGAAGCGAGCACCTTGCTGTTCGAAGTCGGCGGCGCATCGGCCACCAGCAATGCCCGGCGCCTCGACCGCCATTGGCGCAATGCCCGGACCCTGGCTTCGCACAACCCGGCGATCTACCGCGAGCAGGCGTTGGGCAACTACTACCTCAATGGCATCAGCCCGGCCCAGGCCTGGCGCGCCCTTCACGCCAGCGCCAGCGAAGGGCAGGGCAGCGGCGACGAAGCCAGTGCAGTCTGATCAGGAGAACCGCCATGACCACGAAACAGATGAGCCTGGGCATGAACATCCTCGGCTTCGGCTCGCATTCCGGCGCCTGGCGCCAGGGTGAGGCGGCAATCGACGCCTATATCGACGTCAACTATTACCGCGATATCGCGCGTATTTCCGAGCGCGGCTGCCTGGATGCGATCTTCCTTGCCGATGGCCCGGCGTTGCCGCCGGATGTGTCCGCCCAGCCGGGCGGGCGCCTGGAGCCGACCGTGCTGCTCACCGCAGTGGCGGCCGCCACCGAGCGCATCGGCGTGATCGCGACCTGCTCCAGCACCTACAACGAACCCTTCAACCTGGCCCGGCGAATCGCCTCGCTGGACCATATCAGCGGCGGCCGAGCGGCCTGGAATGTGGTGACCAATGCCGGTGATGCGGCAGCACAGAACTTCGGCCTGGCGGGTGCGCCGCTGCATGTGGACCGTTACGGACGGGCCGAGGAATTCGTCGACGTGACCCTGAAACTTTGGGACAGCTGGGAGGAGGACGCGATCGTCGGTGACCGCAGCACCGGCCGTTTTGCCGACCCGGCCAAGGTCCACACCCTGGATTTCAAGGGCAAGCACTTTCAGGTCAAGGGGCCGCTGAACCTGCCGCGTTCGCCGCAGGGCAGGCCGGTACTGGTGCAGGCCGGCTCTTCCGAAGGTGGCAAGGCACTCGGTTCACGCTATGCCGATGCGATCTTCACCACTCAGACCACCCTGGCCGACGGGCAGGCGTTCTATCGGGAAATGAAGGCGCGGGCCAAAGCCTGGGGCCGTGACCCGCAGCACCTGAAGATCATGCCCGGCCTGTCGACCGTGATCGGCAGCACCGAGGCCGAGGCCCATGCACGCTTCGACGAACTCAATGCCTGGCATGGCGAGCACGGCCTGTTGCAGCAGGTGGCGGGGCGTATCGGCATCGATGCCAGCGAGCTGGACCCGGATGCGCCATTGCCATGGGAACGGATTGGCGCGGTGGCGGATTTCGAGCGCGGGTCGCATGGTTTTCTGGAGGCTCAGTTGAACCTGGCGCGCAGTGAGAACCTGACCATTCGCCAGCTGTCGCGGCGGATTCTGGTCGGGCACCGGTTGGCCGTCGGTACCCCGGAACAGGTTGCCGATACCTTGGCCGAGTGGTTTCTGGCAGGGGCGGGGGATGGTTTCAACATCATGCCCGACATGTTCCCGTCAGGTGCTCGGGTGTTCGTCGAAGAGGTGGTACCGCTGCTGCAGAAACGCGGGTTGTTCCGCACCGAATACACCGGCACCACCTTGCGCGATCACCTGGGATTGCCGAAAGCAGCGAACCAGTTTGCACAAGCCCGGCGCGAGACCGCACGGGCTGTCTGAGGGCTGTCGCCCAGACATCAACGCATCATCCAAGGACTCGATACCATGCGCTACCGCCCACTCGGCCACACCAACCTGCAAGTCAGCCTGCTCAGCCTCGGCACCATGACCTGGGGGCACCAGAACAGCGAACAGGATGCTCACCAGCAACTGGACGCTGCCCTTGCTGCAGGCATCAACTTCATCGACACCGCCGAGATGTACCCCACGCCCACCCGCGCTGAAACCTGGACCACCACCGAGCGCTACATCGGCACCTGGCTCGCCGCCCGCGGCAACCGCGACAAAGTCCTGCTGGCCAGCAAGATCGCCGGCCCGGCCCGCGACCCCGGTGGCCAGGCGCACATCCGCGATGGCCTGTCGCACCACGACCGCAAGAACATCGTCGCGGCCCTGGAGGGCAGCCTGCGTCGCCTGCAGACCGACTACCTGGACCTCTACCAACTGCATTGGCCCGATCGCACCAGCAACTTCTTCGGCATCCGTGAATACCCCTACGTCGACGACCATCCGCAAACGGCAGCCATCGAAGAAACCCTTGCGGTGCTGGACGAACAGGTCAAGGCCGGCAAGGTGCGCCATATCGGTGTGTCCAACGAAACACCGTGGGGTGTGGCGCAATTCCTGCGGCACAGCGAGGACAAGGGCCTGGCGCGGATTGCCAGCATCCAGAACCCGTACAGCCTGCTCAATCGCTTGTACGAGAACGGTCTGTCGGAGTTCAGCCATCGTGAGGGGATCAGCCTGCTGGCCTATTCGCCGCTGGCGTTCGGGGCGTTGACCGGCAAGTACCTGAACGGGGCGCGGCCGGAAGGTTCGCGATTGTCGTCGGTGTATCGCACGTTCAATCGCTACGGCAGCGAAGAGGCCAACAGCTCGATTGCCGGTTATGTGCAGATTGCACGGGAGCATGGACTGACACCGGCACAACTGGCTCTGGCGTTCGTCATACGCCAGCCGTTCGTGGCCAGTGCGATCACCGGGCAGACCACCTTGTTGCAGTTGCAGGAGAACCTGAGCGCACTGGATGTGCAATTGAGCGATGAAGTGCTGGCCGAGATCCAGGCCGTGCACCGCCGTATTCCCAACCCGGCCCCGTAGCCCACATGGCAAGGGCTTCGCCCTTGTTCGCGGCTGAAGCCGCTCCCACAGGGACCGCACGGATTCAGCCTTTGCGGTGATCCTGTGGGAGCGGCTTCAGCCGCGAATGGGCCGGTACAGGCGACACAAGAAGGACAGACATGAACGCAATCGTATCCATACCAGACACAGTGACCAGCAGGTGGCAGATTCGCCCAGGCCTGGCGCTGGCCTGGATCATATTGGGCCTGATACTGCTGGCAGTAACCTTCCCCGACTGGCTCTCGCCAACCGACCCGTTGGCCGCCGACGCCCGCCTGGCTTACCACCCGCCAGGCCCCGCCTTCTGGCTGGGCAGCGACGAGAACGGCCGCGACGTCCTCAGCCGGCTGATCCATGGCGCCCGCCCATCGCTCTACATCGGCCTGGCCGCCACCCTGGTCGGGCTCGGCCTGGGCACGCTGCTCGGCTTGCTCGCCGGCCTCGCTCCGGCCTGGCTGGACAACCTGCTGATGCGCGCCGTCGATGTGCTGCTGGCCTTCCCGGACCTGTTACTGGCGCTGGTGATCATCACCCTGTTCGGCCAAGGCACCAGCAACCTGATCCTCGCCGTCGGCATCGCCTCGGTGCCGCGCTATGCCCGCCTGGTGCGTGCCCAGGCCCTGACCATCCGGCGTGCCAGCTTCGTCGAGGCAGCCGTCACGCTGGGCCGCAGGCCTTTGGCAGTGGTGTTCTGGCATGTGCTGCCCAACGCCGTGCAACCCGTGCTGATCCTGGCCTGCATCGGCCTGGGTGGCGCCATCACCGCCGCCGCCGCACTGAGCTTCCTCGGCTTCGGCGCACCACCTCCCGCGCCGGAGTGGGGCGCGATGATGGCAGTGGCGCGCAATTTCATGGCCAACGCGCCCTGGCTGATGGCCTGGCCTGCGCTGGCGATCACCCTGACTGTCATTTCCATCACCGTCATCGGCCGCGACTGGCTGCGCCGTAGCGAGGGCAGAAACCCATGAGCATCTTCGAAAAGCACCCGGCACCCTTGGTGGATATCCGCGACTTGCGCGTGAGCTTCAACGGTGTGCCGGTGGTGCACGGCGTCGACTTGCAACTGCATGCCGGGCAGTGCCTGGCGCTGGTAGGCGAATCGGGCTCGGGCAAGAGCGTGACGGCGCGTACCCTGGTTGGCCTCACCGGGGTGGGTGCCCGCGTGCAGGCCCAGCGCCTGGCCTTTGCCGGGCAGGACTTGCGCCAGGTCGACGAAACGGGTTGGCAGCGCTTGCGCGGTGGGCGTATCGGCTTTGTCATGCAGGATGCACTGGGTTCGCTCGATCCGCTGCGGCGCGTCGGCGCCGAGATCGAAGAGCCGCTGCTGTTGCACACTGACCTGTCTGCTGAACCGCGGCGCTTGCGGGTGCTCGAACTGCTGCGCCAGGTCGGCGTACCTGAACCCGAAGTCCGCGCCCGACAATACCCGTGGCAACTGTCCGGCGGCCTGCGGCAGCGCGCCCTGATCGCCTCTGCCATCGCCTGCCAGCCGCGCCTGTTGATCGCGGACGAGCCCACCACGGCGCTGGACGCCACGGTGCAGGCGCAGATTCTCGACCTGCTGGAGCAACTGCGCGAGCGCGACAACAGCCTGTTGATGGTCAGCCATGACCTGGCCGTGGTCGCGCGCCTGGCCGACCGGGTGGCGGTGATGCGCCATGGGGTGGTGGTGGAGCAGGGCAGTGTCGAACAGATCCTGCAGGACCCGCAGGACCCCTACACCCAGCGCCTGCTGAGCGCGGCTCGGGCGGTGCATTTCAAACGTCCGGCGGCGCCGGCCCTGGCACTGGTGGAGGATGGCGTGGACGAACAACCCGTGGTGCTGGAGGCACGCGGCCTGAGCAAGGCCTTTGTCGGGCCGGACGGGCGGATGCGCCAGGTGCTGAACGACGTGTCCCTGCAGTTGCGCGCCGGGCAAACCCTGGGCGTGGTGGGCGAGTCCGGCTCCGGCAAGAGCACGCTGGGGCGCATCCTGCTGGGGCTGGAGCGGCCGGAGCAAGGCAGCCTGCAACTGGCCGGGCAGGACTGGCTTGCGTTGTCTGCCGCGCAGCGGCGCCAGGCACGGCAGGGGATCCAGGTGGTGTTTCAGGACCCGCTGGCTTCGTTCGACCCACGCTACACCGTGTTGCGGGTATTGGCCGAGGCGCTGGCGCATGCAGGTGTACCGCGTGCGCTGCAGCGCACCGAGGCGGCGGCGTTGCTGGAGCGGGTGCAGTTGCCGGTGGGGTTGCTCGATCGTCGCCCGCTGGAGTTGTCGGGCGGGCAGCGGCAGCGTATCGCGATTGCCCGGGCGCTGGCCATGAAGCCCAGGGTGCTGGTGCTGGATGAACCGGTATCGGCGCTGGATGTGTCGGTGCAGGCGCGCATCCTCGCATTGCTGGCCGAGCTCAAGGCGGAGTTGAACCTGGCTTGCCTGTTCATCTCCCACGACCTTGGGGTGGTGGAGCAGGTCAGTGACCACCTGCTGGTGATGCAAGGGGGAAGGGTGGTGGAGCAGGGCCCGGCAGCCCAGGTGCTCGGCCAGCCGCGTCAGGCCTATACCCGCGCTTTGCTCGATGCCGTACCTCATCTTCCGGCGGCGCGGCCAAGCTGGTTTACGCGGATTGCGGTGTAAACCCGTGCCAGCCCTGACGCGGGCAAGGCCGCTCTTGTAGAACTGCACATGACTCATTAAATGTGCAGGGACACTGTGGGAGCGGCTTTAGCCGCGAACACCGGCGCAGCCGGTGCCATGCACCGTGTTGGATTCTTCGCGGCTAAAGCCGCTCCCACAGGATCACTACAGGCTTCAAGGCTGTGGGAGCGGGCTTGCCCGCGAAGTGGCAGGAACAGCCAATCGGGAAATCTCAGGAGAGGCATCGACGATCACAAACAAAACACAGTTCACTGTCGCCCCACCAACACCCCCCGGACACTTTGCCCCCGCAACAGCACCTCACCCTCGGCAAACCCCAGCAAAATCAATCCCTTGAACCCGGCACAACTCCTGCAACAGGCCTATCGAAGCCCAGTCCCCGCAGGAGCGCCCTTGAACACACCCATCCTCCCCCTGATCCCGCTCTGCACCGCACTGGCCTTGCTCGGCTGCGAAAAAACCGAACAGCACGCCGCCGCGCAAAGCACCACGCCACAGCAGGGCGGCACCCTGGTCTACGCCACCGACCGCGAGCCCACCTGCCTCGACCCGCATGTGGCTGGCGACATGCCGCAGGTGTTCGTTGCCCAGCAGTACCTCGATTCGCTGGTGTCGATGGACAGCAACGGCCAGATCGGTCCCTGGCTGGCGACAAGCTGGGAGGTTTCGCCAGATGGCCTGCGCTACACCTTCCACCTGCGCCGCGACGTGCAATTCACCGACGGCACACCGTTCAATGCCGAAGCGGTCAAGGCCAACCTCGACCACATGGCCAACCCCAAGACCCAGTCCAGTACCGCTGGTGGCTATATCCGCCAATACCGCGGCACCAAGGTGCTCGACACCTACACTGCCGAAGTCACCCTGGCGACGCCCTATGCGGCCTTCCTCGAAGTGTTGGCCCAGGGCTTTCTCGGCATCCAGTCGCCCACCGCACTGCAACGCAGCCGTGACCAGAACTGCGAAAGCCCGGTCGGCAGCGGGCCGTTCAAGGTGGTGCGCTGGGACCGGCAGAACCAGGTGGAACTGGTGCGCAACCCGGCCTACAACTGGGCGCCACCGACCGCTCGGCACCAGGGCCCTGCGTACCTTGATCGCATCGTCTGGAAGTTCATCCAGGAGCCGTCGGTGCGCTTCGCCTCGCTGCAGGCCGGTGAGGTCGATGTGATCGAAGCGTTGCCACCAGAATCGCACGAAGCAGCACGGCGCAACCCGGACGTGGAACTGATCATTGCCCAGCGCCCGGGGAACCCCACCAACGGCACCTTCAACCTGCGCCGCGCACCGTTCGACGACATCCGTGTGCGCGAGGCCTTCGTTCGCAGCGCCGATGTTGAGGGGGCGCTGAAAAGTGTGTACTTCGGCGAGTTCCCCCGCGCCGGTGGCCCGTTGAGCTTGGCCACGCCGTTCTACAGCGGTGACTTCGAGCGCGGCCAGGACTATGACCCGGCCCGCGCTGCCAGGCTGCTCGACGAGGCTGGCTGGACCGGCCGCGACAGCGAAGGCTACCGCACCAGGAACGGCCAGCGGCTGCGCGCCATCGTGCTGATCGGTGCGCGCACGCCGCCGTCGGAGCTGACCCTGTGGGAACAGGTGCAGGCAACTACCCGCCAGGCAGGCCTTGAGCTGGTGCTGGACCAGATGAGCGATGCCCAGGTCACCGCGCGCCAGGCCGCCTGGGACTATGACATCCGCATCGGCTACTGGAACACCAACACCCCCGATGTGCTACGCATCATCTTCACCACCGCCTTCGTGCAGCCGGCCGGGGTTGGCGGTTACCACCAGAACTCCTCCGGCTATGCCGACCCCGGTTTTGACGCGCTGCTCGACAGTGCGCTGGCCACCCAGGATGCGGACCTGCGCCGCCAGCGCTACTTCCAGGCGCAGCAACAGGCTGCCGCGCAGTACCTGCAACTCACCACCTACCCGCAAAGCACGCGCCTGGGCATCTACAAGACCGCCCATGGCGTGCGCCTGGAGCCTTCGCTGGCGGTGACCTACCTCTATGACGCTTGGGTGAACAAATGACTACGACGACACTCGCGGTGATCGACCCACGCCGCGAACGCCTGGCCGCCCTGGGCCGGCGCGCCACCCTCCGCCTGGCCGGCGGCGTGCTGGTGCTGTGGGCGGTGGCGACCCTGACGTTCTTCGCACTCCGGCTGATGCCGGGTGACCCGGTGCTGGCGATCCTCGGTGGCCCCAGCGGCAACCCCACGCCCGAAGCGATTGAAGCCGCGCGCGTGGAGTATGGCCTCGACAAGCCGTTGGCCGTGCAGTACGTGTTCTACCTGGGGCGCCTGCTGCAAGGTGATCTGGGGGTGTCCTACTCGCAGCACCTGCCGGTTACCCGGGTGCTGGCCGAGCAGGGCGGGGCGACCTTGGAACTGACCATCGCCGCCCTGCTGCTGGCCTGGGTGCTGGTGCTGCTGCTGACAGTGGTCACCGCCGGGCGCGGCAGGCTGGTCGGCGGCATCGCCTCGCTGGCAGAAACCCTCAGCGCGGCACTGCCGCACTTCTGGCTCGGCGTGGTGCTGCTGGCGGTATTCGCCTTCGGCCTGCGCTGGTTCCCGCCGGCCGGTAGTGACAGTTTCGCCAGCCTGATACTCCCGGCGTTATCCCTGGCGATTCCGCTGGCCGGCTTCATCGCCCAGGTCACCCGCGAGTCGCTGGAACTCACCCTCGATCAACCCTTCATCCTGACCGCCCGTACACGCGGCATCAGTGACCTGGCCGTGCGCTTTCGGCACGCCTTGCGCCACGCCTTGCTGCCAGGTGTGTCGCTGTCGGGCTGGGCCATCGGCGCACTGATCAGTGGTGCGGTGGTGTGCGAGGTGATCTTTTCCCGCAAGGGGGTGGGGCGCCAGCTGTACCAGGCAGTGCAGGCCCAGGACCTGCCCTTGGTGATCGGTATAAGCCTGGTCGTTGCGGCTGGCTATGTGCTGGCGAACATTCTGGTCGACCTGCTGTACCAGTGGATCGACCCTCGGCAGCAGGAGGCTGCAGCATGACAGACCTGACCCATGATCAAGCCCTTGCGCCGTTGCGCCGGCAGCATCATCTGAAACTGCCGCCGCTGGGCGCAAGCCTGGCGATCCTGTTCCTGTTCGCATTGCTTCTGGCCGCGTTGGCGCCGGGGCTGTTCACTCGCATCGACCCATTGGCCATCGTACCGCGGCAAGCGTTTCAGCCGCCCGGTTGGGCGCACTGGCTGGGCACCGACCAGTCAGGGCGCGACATCTTTGCGCGGATCATCCACGGCGCACGGCAGAGCCTGCTGATCGGCCTCGCGGCGACGGCCATTTCCATGGTCATCGCCATCGCCCTCGGCCTGCTTGGTGGCCTTGGCGGCGCACGCGTGGACCGTGCGGTCGGCTGGTTGCTGGAAGTGCTGTTCGCCTTCCCCAGCCTGGTGCTGGCGCTGCTGTTCGTGGCGGTGTTCGGCAGCGGCGTCGGCCCGCTGATAGTCGCCACCGGGCTGGGCGGTGCGCCGGGGTACGCGCGCATGGTCCGTGGCCAGGTGCTGGCGGTACGCAACGCCGGCTACATCGAAGCGGCGCGGGCGCTGGGGCACCCGACTGCGCGCATCGTGCTGCGCCAATTGTTGCCCAATGCCATGCGGCCATTGGTGGTGACGCTGACCATGGGCGTTGGCCAGGCCATCGTCTGGGCCTCGGCGCTGAGCTTCCTCGGCCTGGGCGCGCGGCCACCGGCGCCGGAGTGGGGGACGATGTTGTCCATGGGGCGTGACTTCATCGCCAATGCCTGGTGGCTCACCTTCTTCCCTGGCCTGTTCATCGTCCTCACCACCCTGGCGACCACCGTGACCGGCCGTTACATCCAACAACGTCTGGAGGGGCGCCTGCCATGAGCGACAAGACCTTGACCGTCGAAGGACTGAACGTGGCCTTTGATTACGGCAGCGTGGTCCGTGATTTGTCTTTCACCTTGCCGCCGGGCCGATGCGTGGCCTTGGTTGGTGAGTCCGGCTCGGGCAAGAGCGTCAGTGCCCGCTGCCTGGTCGGCCTGGCCGGCGCGCGAGCGAAAGTGAGCGCCCGTCGCCTGAGTTTCGCCGGCCATGACCTGCTCGACCTCAGCGAGCGGCAGTGGCGGGCGGTGCGTGGCAAGGACATCGGCTTCGTGCTGCAGGATGCGCTGGTGTCGCTGGACCCGTTGCGGCCTGTGGGCAAGGAAATTCTCGAAGTGCTGCAGACCCACGGATACGGTGACCGCCACACCCGTACTGCACGTGTGCATGAATTGCTCGGGCGAGTAGGCGTGCCGGATGTCGAGCTGCGTGCTCGCCAGCGTCCGGGGCAGTTGTCTGGCGGCCTGCGCCAGCGTGCACTGATCGCCAGTGCCCTGGCCCTGGACCCCGCGCTGGTGATCGCCGATGAGCCGACCACGGCACTGGATGCCACCGTGCAGGCGCAGATTCTCGAAGTGTTCCAGCAGATCAAGGCCCGTGGTGCCTCGCTGCTGATCATCAGCCACGACCTGGCAGTGGTCGCGCAATTGGCCGACGAGGTGGTGGTGCTGCGCCATGGCGAAGTGGTGGAGCAGGGGCCGATGCAGCAGGTGCTGCGCCAGCCGCGCCACCCCTACACCCGGGCCTTGCTGGCGGCAGTGCCGGCCGAGCACCCGCGCGGTAGCCGGCTGTCACCCGAGCGGGTTGGCGTGCGCATCGAACCGCGGGCACGCTCGCACGGTGACGTGCTGTTCGAAGGCCGTGGTCTGGGCAAGCGCTACCTCGGCCCCGACGGGCTGGTGCGGCAGGTGGTACAGGGTGTCGATTTCACCCTGCGTGCCGGGCGCACCCTGGGCATTGTCGGTGAGTCCGGCTCGGGCAAGACCACCGTGGCACGCATCGCCCTCGGCCTGCTGCAGCCCGACGAGGGTGAGGTGCTTTATCGCGGGCAACCCTGGAACCGCCCGGCCAACGCTGTGAGCGAGGCCGTGCGCCGGCCGTTGCGTGGCGAGATCAGCGTGATCTACCAGGACCCGCTGGGCTCGTTCGACCCGCGCTGGAGCGTGGCGCAGATTCTTGATGACGCGTTGCAGGTAGCCGGTATCGAGGCACCCGCCAGACCCGCACGCATCGCTGTGCTGCTCGACCAGGTGCGCCTGCCGGCAGCGCTTGCCCAGCGCCGACCGTTGCAACTGTCGGGTGGCCAGCGCCAGCGGGTGGCAATCGCCCGGGCCATCGCCAGCGAGCCCAAGGTGATCATCTGCGACGAGCCGGTCTCGGCCCTGGACGTGTCGGTGCAAGCCCAGGTGCTCGACCTGCTGACCGACCTGCAGGACGAACTGGGCCTGGCCTACCTGTTCATCTCCCATGACCTGGGGGTGATCCGCCATGTCAGCGACGACGTGCTGGTGATGCGCCATGGTCAGGTGGTGGAACAGGCACCGGTCGAACAGTTGTTCGATAACCCGGCCCACGCATACACCCGGCGATTGCTCGGCGCGGTGCCGCGCCTGCCCGGTAGCGGCGCCGAACTGGTGGTGCCGCCGCTGGACCTGGTGCACGAGGCGTTCGACCTGTTCGACGAAACCCGCCTGTGGAAGATCGCGATTTGAAGCTGAACTGAGACGTCAAGCCCTGCGCGGCTCCCCAGGGATCGCGCCAGCCTCAAGACATTGGCAAGACAGCTGCTCCCACCAGGCTCGGGTCGCTTAAACGAAAGATGCACTTAAAGGACTGAACCATGACCACATTTCAACGTTTCCCAACCCTGGCTCCGGCCACCAGCGTCGCGGAGCTGAAGGCCCGCATCGTGGCCTTGTTGCCCGCAATCGGCGAAGGTGCCGCGCAGCGCGAGCGCGAACGCCAGCTGCCCCATGCGGCCATTGCCCAGCTTGCGGCAGCCGGGCTTTACACCGTGCGTATCCCTGAGCAGTACGGTGGCCCCGGCGGCACTGTCAGCGATGTGATCGAACTGCTGCTGCAAGTCGCCTCGGTCGATTCCAACGTGGCCCAGGCCCTGCGCCCAGGTTTTGCCTTCGTCGAAGGCCTGCTGGCCGCGCAGGCCGAAGGCGCCGAGCAGGAGCGCGAGCGCTGGTTCGCACGCTATCTCCAGGGGGCGGTGATTGGCAATGCCGGCTGGGAACTGGGCGGTGCCAACGGCGCCATCGCCGCGCGCCTGGTGCGGGAGGGCGAGCACTTTCGCGCCAATGGCAGCAAGTTCTACAGCACGGGGGCGCTGTTCGCCGATTACGTCAGCGCCGTTGCCCTGGACGAGGACGAGCAGCCGGTGTCGTTCATCCTGCCACGCGACCGCGAGGGCCTGGAGCTGGTCGACGACTTTGATGCCATGGGCCAGCGCCTGACCGCCAGCGGCACCACCCATTTGCGCAATGTGCGCGTCGAGGCCAGCGATATCCGCACGCGCACCGTGGAGGAGGGCAAGCGCACCATCGTCACGCCGTTCCTGCAGCTGTTCCTTGCCACCGTGCTGGGCGGTATTGCCCGCAATGCGCTGGACGACGCCACCCGCTTCACCCGCGAGCATGCCCGCCCGATCAAGCACAGCACGGCCAGCCGCTCGGTGGATGACCCCTATGTTGAGCTGTCGGTAGGCGATATCGCTGCCCGTGCCTATGGCGCCGAGGCCATGGTGCTCAAGGCCGCTGCAACCATCGACAAGGCCTGGGCCGCGCAACTGGATGAAGCCGCCGTGGAGCAGGCCGCGATCGAGGTGGCGCAGACCCAGTACCTGGTCGCCGAGCTGGCGCTCAAGGCTGCGCAAACGCTGTTCGACGTTGGCGGTGCCTCCACCACCGGCCGCCAGCACAACCTCGACCGCCACTGGCGCAACGCCCGCACCGTGGCCAATCATAACCCCCGCCAGTGGAAGGCGGCGGTGGTCGGTGCCTGGCAGCTCAAGGGCACTCGCCCACCTGTCTCGGGGCTGTTTTGACTGCCCAGCCGGCCTTGCTGGCCGGCCATGTGCAAAGCCCCAAGGTGCCGGTGATCATCGGTGCCGCATTGTTCATGGAGCTGCTCGACAGCACTGCGGTGATGACCGCCCTGCCGCGGATGGCCGCCGATTTCGGCGAGCCAGGGCTGCGCATGAATCTGGTGGTGTCGCTGTACATGCTTGCCCTGGCCCTGTGCGTGCCGGTCAGCGGTTGGGCCGCCGAGCGCTTTCGCCCACGCCAGGTCATGTTGTCGGCGATGGGCTTGTTCACTTGCGCCTCGCTGGCCTGCGCCCTGGCCGATACGCTCTGGCAGCTGTGCCTGGGGCGCATGCTGCAGGGGGCAGCCGGGGCTCTGATGACACCGGTGGGGCAGGTGATCATCCTGCGCTGGTCGAGCCGTGAGCAGCTGCTGCAGGCCATGTCGTGGTTGGCCCTGCCGGCACTGGTGGGGCCGCTGGTCGGTCCGTTGCTCGGCGGTTTGCTGGTGACGGTGCTGTCCTGGCACTGGATCTTCCTGATCAACCTGCCTATCTGCCTGCTCGGTTGCTGGCTGATCCTGCGCCATGTACCGGACTATCCGGCACGGCCGGTGCCACCGTTGGACGTGCGTGGCTTGCTGCTCAGCGGCGGTGCCTTGGCCATGTTGGTGTTCGGCCTGGAATCGCTGGGGCTGGGGCAGTTGCCGCAGGCCTGGGCGATGGTGCTGGTGGCCGGTGGGGGAGCCTGTGCGTTGGGGTATCTGCTGCACGCGCGGCGACATCCCAATCCATTGGTGGACCTGTCGCTGTTGCGCCTGCGCAGCTTTGGCGTGGCCCAGGCGGGTGGCGGGCTGTTCCGCCTGGGTTCGGCAGCCCAGCCGTTCCTGATCGTGCTACTGCTGCAGAACTGCCTGGGCTTGAGCCCGTTGGCTGCGGGATGGCTGGTGGTCAGCGGCGGCGTCGGCGCGCTGCTGATGAAGGTACTGGCAGTGCCATTGGTGCGGCGCTACGGCTATCGACGGGTGCTCAGTTGCAATGCCGTGCTCAGTGGTGTGGGGATTGCCCTGTGCGCCAGTTTCGATCGTGATACTGCTGTGTGGCTGATGGCTATGGTGCTGTTCGCCGCAGGCCTGGTGCGTTCACTGCAGTTCTCGACGTTGGGGGCTGCCAGTTATCAGGACGTGCCCGGTGAGCGATCGGCGGCGGCCAGTTCGTTGTCGGCGATGTCCGTGCAGCTGACCATGGCCATGTCGGTGAGCCTGGCAGGGGGGCTGTTAGGGATGCTGGCCGGGTTGGACGGGCGCAGCGAAACCTCGGTGGCCGATATCGCTACGGTGATGGTGCTGTGCGCTGCCATGTGTGGAATTTCCGGTCTGGTGTTCCGGCGTTTGTCGGACTAGTCAGCACGCGAACACCACGTTCGTGCGCGATGCCGCGTTGCGGATATGCTCTTGCATCGCACGCTGCGCCCCGGCCTGGTTGCCACGGGCAAGCTGGCGCAGGATCTTGCGGTGTTCCTGCCAGGTCTCCATGGCGCGTTCCGGGCGAATGAACGGCAGCTTCTGGCTCTCCAGGAAAATGTCCTGGTTGGTGGTGATCACCTGCAGCATGGCGTGGTTGCCACTGGCTTCCAGCAGGCGACGGTGAAAGGCGAAGTCCAGGCGCGCGGCGGCCTCGAAATGGCCAGCACGCAGCTCCTGGCGCATCGACTCGACATTGGCTTCGAGCGCATCGATGTCCGCTGCCGTCAGGTACAGCGCCGCCAAGCCGGCGGCAAACCCTTCGAGTGCATAGCGCAACTGGAACGTATCGACGGCGGATACCTGTTCGGCATAGGGCCAGGAGAAACCGGTAGCGGGTGGCGGCGCCTGGACGAATACCCCCTTGCCCGGCTGTACGCTCACCAGCCCCAAGGCGCTCAAGGAGGACAGCGCCTCGCGCAGGGAGGCGCGGCTTACACCCAACTGCTCTGCCAGGTCACGTTGGGAGGGCAGGGCATCACCAGGCTGGTAGTCGCCGTCCTGGATCAGCCTGCGGATAGCCTGCAAAGCGATTTCCGGAACTGCACGGGGGAGTGTGTCGAGCATCTGTTCAGACCAGCTGGCAAGGGGTCTGCGCTTTTTAAAGGCTTTAGCGGTTGTCTGGCAAGTCTCGCCCCACGCTGACGCAACGGGGCAGGTGGCTGCACGAAAGGGGGGCGATGGCAGAGCGATTGGTGCTATCTGTTCAGACCAGTAAGACCGCGTGATGCCAAGGGGCGAAAGCGTATTCCGGGGCTGCCGGGCAACACTGGCACGGCCTGTGCTTTTCGGGCTAGGCAACTTCTTCGCATGCACCCGAGGCATTTTCCATGAAAAACATCCGTACCCTGTTTCTGGCCACCCTGCTTTGCGGCGGCGTCATGAGCGTTTCCCAGGCCCAGGCCGATGCGCTGGCCGACATCACTGCCCGGGGCGTGCTCAAGGTCGCCGTACCCCAGGACTTCCCTCCCTTCGGCTCGGTAGGGCCGGACCTCAAACCCCGCGGGCTGGACATCGACACCGCGCAACTGCTGGCTGACAGGCTCGGCGTCAAGCTGGTGCTGACCCCGGTCAACAGCACCAATCGCATTCCGTTCCTCACGACCGGCAAGGTCGACCTGGTGATTTCCAGCCTGGCAAGAACGCCGAGCGAGAAGCGGTGATCGATTTTTCCCGCCCCTACGCACCGTTCTACCTGGCAGTGTTCGGGCCGGCCGAGACGTCGGTCGACGATATCGGTGCCGTTGCCGGCAAGACCATCAGTGTCACGCGTGGCTCGATCGAGGACATGGCGTTATCCGCGGTCGCCCCACAGGGTACGATCATCAAGCGCTTCGAGGACAACAACTCGACCATCGCCGCCTACCTGTCGGGCCAGGTCGAGCTGATCGCCAGCGGCAGCGTGGTGATGGCTGTCATTGCCGAGAAGAACCCGGGCAAGGTGCCGGTGATGAAGGTCAAGCTCAAGGACTCGCCCGTGTACGTGGGCCTGGCCAAGCAGGAGCCGGCCTTGCTCGAGAAGGTCAACGCCACCCTGGATGCGGCCAAGGCCGACGGCAGCCTCAACCGCAATGCCGAAAAATGGCTGAAGCAGCCATTGCCGGCCGACCTTTGAACGGCCCTGGAGTCGCTGACCCATGGCCTATCAATTTGATTTTTCCCCGGTGCTGGCCCAGGGCGGCCTGCTGCTCGAAGGGGCTGTGTTCACGCTTGAGCTGACGTTGATCGGCACCCTGTTCGGGGTGGCCATCGGTGTGCTTGGTGCGCTGGTACGCGCCTGGCGACTACGGCCGTTCGATGCCCTGTTCGGCCTTTACGTGGAGCTGATCCGCAACACGCCCTTCATCGTCCAGTTGTTCTTCATCTTCTTCGGCCTGCCCGCGCTTGGCGTTCGGTTGACGGAATGGCAGGCGGCGGTACTGGCCATGGTGATCAACCTTGGCGCCTATTCCACCGAGATCATTCGGGCGGGTATCCAGGCCATCCCCAGAGGGCAACTGGAGGCTGCGGCGGCATTGGCCATGAGCCGTTTCGAGGCTTTTCGCCATGTGGTGCTGCAACCTGCACTGGCCAAGGTCTGGCCGGCCCTGTCGAGCCAGATCGTGATCGTCATGCTCGGGTCGGCGGTATGCTCGCAGATCGCCACAGAGGAACTGTCGTTCGCTGCCAACTTCATCCAGTCGCGCAACTTCCGGGCTTTCGAGACATACCTGCTGACCACGGCCTTGTATCTGGTCATGGCCATCCTGGTGCGCCAACTGCTGGCATGGTTCGGTCGACGCGCGTTGATGGGGAGACGCTGAATGGATTTCACCTTGTGGGACATCGTGCGCAACCTGCTCGCAGGCTTGCAATGGACCTTGCTGCTGTCGCTGGTGGCATTCGTCTGTGGTGGTATTGCCGGGCTGTTGCTGCTGTTGGCGCGCATCTCCGATAGCCGGTTGCTGCGTGGCGCGGCGAGGAGCTACATCGAGCTGTTCCAGGGGACGCCGCTGCTGATGCAGCTGTTCATGGTGTTTTTCGGCATCGCCCTGTTCGGCATCGATGTGTCGGCCTGGATGGCGGCGGCCATCGCCTTGACGCTGTTCACCAGTGCCTTTCTCGCCGAGATCTGGCGGGGCTGCGTCGAGTCCATACCACATGGCCAGTGGGAGGCCTCCGGCAGCCTGGCCATGAGCCGTCTGGAGCAGTTGCGCCATGTGATCCTGCCCCAGGCCCTGCGCATTGCCGTCGCACCGACAGTCGGGTTCTCGGTGCAGGTGGTCAAGGGCACGGCGGTGACCTCGATCATCGGTTTCACCGAGCTGACCAAGACTGGCGGCATGTTGGCCAACGCCACTTTTGAACCGTTCCTGATCTACGGTCTGGTGGCCGTGGGTTACTTCGTCCTTTGCTACCCGCTCTCGCTGAGCGCCCGTTATCTGGAGAGGAAGCTGCATGCCCCTGCTTAGAGTGTCCGCATTGCACAAGTACTACGGCGACAACCATGTGCTCAAGGGGGTCGACCTGGCGATCGAGGAGGGCGAGGTGGTCGCCATCATCGGCCGTAGCGGTTCCGGCAAGAGTACCTTCCTGCGAACCCTCAACGGCCTGGAGTCGATCAGCGACGGGGTGATCGAGGTGGATGGCGAATACCTGGATGCCAGCCGCGCCGACTTGCGCTCGCTGCGGCAGAAGGTTGGCATGGTGTTCCAGCAGTTCAACCTCTTCCCTCACCTGACCGTGGGCCAGAACGTCATGCTTGCGCCCCAGGTGGTGAAGAAGGCCGGCAAGGCCGAGGCCCGCCAGTTGGCCGAACAGATGCTCGCCAGGGTTGGACTGGGCGACAAGTTCGACGCCTACCCGGACCGCCTTTCCGGCGGCCAGCAGCAGCGGGTGGCGATTGCCCGGGCGCTTGCCATGTCGCCCAAGGTGTTGCTGTGCGACGAGATCACCTCGGCGCTCGACCCCGAGCTGGTCAATGAGGTGCTCAGTGTGGTGCGCCAGCTGGCCAGTGAAGGCATGACCCTGATCATGGTCACCCACGAAATGCGTTTTGCCCGGGAAGTCGGTGACAAGCTGGTCTTCATGCATCAGGGCAAGGTCCACGAGACGGGCCATCCGCGCGAGGTTTTCGCGGCCCCCCGGACAGCAGAGCTGGCGAACTTCATCGGTAGCGTGGCAGGGGGTTAGGGTCCATCGTGTTGCCCTGCGAAGGCGCCAGTGCCGATTCGGCGCGGCCCCTTACCCCGCATGCCTCAGGATGTAGCGAATGAAGGCATCCAGTTTGGGTAGCGCGCTGCGCTGGCGCAGATAGACCAGGTTGACCGGGCGGGTAGCGGGCAGGAAGTCGTCAAGCAGTGTGACCAGGCGCCCTGCGCGAAGGTCCTCGGCCACCAGGAACTCGGGTTGCAGCAGGATCCCGTTGCCTGCCAGGGCGGCCAGCCGCAGTGCCTGGCCATCGTTGCTTTTCAGCACCCAGTGTTCCGGCCAGGGGTATTCCTTGCCAGCGTCCAGCAAGGGCCAGGTGAAACGGTTGGTCCATGTGGAGTGCGCCAGTAACCTGTGCCCGGCCAGGTCTGCCGGAACGGCTGGGCGCCCGTGCCTGTCCAGGTAGCCGGGGGCGGCGCAGATCACCATCCGATAGGGGCGCAGTGCTTTGGCCACCAGATCTGCATCACCCAGGTTGCCAATGCGCAAAGCAGCATCGAACCCCTCGGCCATCAGGTCGACGACACTGTTGCTGAGCACCAGATCAACGCGCACGTCCGGGTGTTCGGTGAGAAAGCCGGCAACCAGCGGCGCGAGCAGCGACGAGCCCAGGGTCATGGGGGCGCTGATACGCAATAGTCCGCTGGGTGCCTGTTGCAAGCTTTCAACGCGCTCATAGGCCTTGCGAACCTGGTCCAGTGCCTGCCTGGACTCTTCGTAGAACACGCGGCCTGCTTCGGTGACGTGCATGCGCCGGGTACTGCGCTGGATCAGTTCGACCTGCATTGCATCTTCAAGTTGGCGGATATACCTGCTCACCATTACCACTGACAGGTCCAGGTGCTCGGCGGCCTGGCTGAAGCTGCCCTGTTCGGCGACGCTGACAAATACCTCCATGGCGCGCAGGCGGTCCATATTTTAACTCCTGGTTAAATATGATTGAACAATACCTGTATTTATTAACAAATTGTTTTTGCTTACCGTGAAGACTGTCAAGTCATCAATGAGGTAAGCCCCGTGGCGCCCTTGCATTCGCTGCTCGAACATTTTCCACAAGTCAGCCTCGTCGACCGGCCAACACCCATTCAGCGCCTTGAAGGCCTTGAGCATTCGCTCGGGCTGCTTAAGCGCGGCATCAAGCTGTTCGCCAAGCGTGACGATTACATGGCCCTGGGCGGCGGTGGCAACAAGCTGCGAAAGCTTGAGTTTCACCTTGGCGAGGCCCTTCGAGACAAGGTGGATGTGGTCGTGACAATGGGTGGGCTGCAATCCAATCATGCACGTTTGACTGCGGCAGCCTGTGCGAAGCTGGGCATGCGTTGCGAACTTGTGCTGGGCCGTGCCGTACCCCGGGACGATGAAGAGTACGAGCACAACGGCAATGTGCTTCTGGATGAGCTGTTCGGGGCCGTCGTGCATATCGTGGCTGAAGGTTTTACCACGGCGAGTTGGGCCGACACCCGTGCACAGGAACTGCAAATGCAGGGCTGCAAGGTCAAGGTTATTCCCACCGGCGGCTCGACAGCCGTGGGGGGCCTGGGCTATGCCAAGGCCGCGCTGGAAATCGCCCGGCAGGAAGCCAGCATGGGCCTGAAGTTCACGCACATGGTCATGGCCAATGGCAGTTCCGGCACCCATGCGGGCATGGCCGCCGGGTTTGCTGCGATGGGGCGGGCGCCGGGCTTCATCAAGTCCTTTGCGGTACTTGCCGAGGCGCCTGAATCGCACCGTCGCACGCTTGAACTTACCCGGCAGACCTTGGAACTGCTTGGCAGCGAGCAGGTTATCGAGCCGCCAATGATTGCCGTCGATGGTGCACATCGCGGCGCGGGCTATGGTGTTCCGACGAAAGCCATGTTGTCGGCGTTGCAACTCATGGCCCGTTCCGAGGGGCTGTTGCTTGATCCGGTCTACTCCGGAAAAGCGTTCGCCGGCCTGGTCGCCGACCTGGAAAGCGGCTTGTACGCACAGGGTGACAACATCTTGCTGCTGATGACCGGTGGGGCGCCGGGGATCTTCGCTTATCGGTCGGCCCTGCAGGGCGCATAGGTACGAGTGCGCCGGGTGCTTATGCCTGCGCATGATGAATGTGGGGTCTACCTTGAGTAGGCGCACCCGCGGCTGTCGTTTCAATTACCTGAGGTCGTGTGAAATGAGTAACCCGATTCAAGTGCCCAGGATCGCCGATCAAGGTACTGAAGATGTTGATACCGTCGAGACGAACGAGTGGCTGGATGCCCTGGAGGGCGTAGCACGCACCGAGGGCAGTGGGAGGGTGGAATTCCTGCTGCAACGCCTGGCCGAGCATGCCGGCCACCTGGGGGCTCGAATCGCTGCCAACCCATACTCGCTTTACCAGAACACCATCGCCGTGGAACAGCAACCGGAGTACCCCGGTGATCTGGCGATGGAAGAGCGCATTACCTCGATCATTCGCTGGAACGCGCTGGCCATGGTGGCCAAGGCGAACAAGGCCTATGGCGAGCTGGGCGGCCATATCGCCAGTTACGCCTCTGCCGCGGAAATCTTCGAAGTGGGCTTCAACCATTTCTTCCGTGCCGATACTGCACAAGGCAAAGGCGACCTGGTGTATTTCCAGCCGCATTCCGCGCCAGGTGTCTATGCCCGCGCTTTCCTGGAGGGCCGGCTGGAGCAACAGCAACTCGAGCGTTATCGGCAGGAGGTGGATGGCGGCGGGCTGTGCTCCTATCCCCACCCTTGGCTCATGCCGGACTTCTGGCAGTTTCCGACCGGCTCCATGGGCATCGGCCCGATCAGCGCAATCTATCAGGCCCGCTTCCTGCGCTACCTGCAACACCGTGGCATTGCCTCGACCGAAGGGCGTCATGTCTGGGGGGTATTCGGCGATGGCGAGATGGACGAGCCGGAATCGGTCGCAGCACTGTCGCTTGCCGCACGGGAGAAGCTGGACAATGTCACCTTCGTGATCAACTGCAACCTGCAGCGGCTTGACGGGCCTGTGCGCGGTAACGGGCAAATCATCCAGGAGCTGGAATCGCTGTTCAAGGGTGCTGGCTGGAACGTTATCAAAGTGGTCTGGGGCTGGGGCTGGGATGCCCTGTTCGCCCGGGATCACCACCACGTTCTGCTGCGCCGCCTGGCCAGCACCGTCGATGGCCAGTACCAGGCCCTGGGTGCCAACGATGCAGCCTACAACCTTGCGCATTTCTTCGACCTCGACCCGGAGCTGCACGCGCTGGTCGCTCACATGAGCCCGGCCGAAATCGATGGCCTGCGTCGCGGCGGCCACGATTTTCGCAAGTTGCACGCTGCATTCGACGCAGCGAAGCGCCACAAGGGGCACCCGACGGTCATCCTGGCGAAGACCAAGAAGGGCTTTGGCATGGGCCAGGCCGGCGAATCGCGCAACACCGCGCACCAACAGAAGAAACTGGACGTCGAGGCGCTCAAGGCGTTTCGGGACCGTTTTGCGTTGCCGCTGGATGACCAGGCAGTGGAGGAGATGCGCTTTTATCGACCGCACGATGACAGCCCAGAACTGCGCTACTTGCATGCCCGTCGGCAGTCGTTGGGTGGTTACCTGCCTCGACGCACCAGCCTGGCCCCCAGCATCGCGGTACCGCCGCTTGCCGACTATGCGCGGTTCGCCCTGGCCCCTGACGATCGTGAGATTTCCACCACGATGGCTGTGGTCCGGCTCTTCACCAACCTGCTCAAGGACAAGCAGCTCGGCCCACGCATCGTGCCCATCGTGGCCGACGAGGCGCGTACCTTTGGCATGGCCAATCTGTTCCGCCAGGTTGGCATCTATTCACCGGTTGGCCAGCTCTACGAACCGGAAGACGCCGGTGCATTGCTGTACTACAAGGAGTCCACCGACGGCCAGTTGCTGGAGGAGGGCATTACCGAAGCCGGTGCTGTCTCTTCGTGGGTCGCCGCAGCGACCTCCTACAGCGTCAACGGCGAGCCGATGCTGCCGTTCTATATCTACTATTCGATGTTCGGTTTCCAGCGCATCGGCGACCTGATCTGGGCGGCTGCCGACCAGCGCGCCCGTGGCTTCCTGATTGGCGCCACCGCTGGCCGCACCACCCTGGCAGGCGAGGGCCTGCAACACCAGGACGGTACCAGCCAGCTCATCGCCTCCACGGTGCCGAACTGCCGCGCCTACGACCCGGCGTTCGCCAGCGAGGCGGCCGTGATCATCGACCATGGCAGCCGACGCATGCTCGAGCAGCAATGCGATGAGTTCTACTACCTGACGGTGACCAACGAGAACTACACCCAGGCCCCGCTGCAGGACAGCGAACACGACGATGTGATCCGTGGCATGCGCCTGTACGGCACGCGCGGAGCCGATGAGCCTGCGGTACGCCTGCTGGGTTCCGGCGCCATCATGCGGGAGGTGATCGCCGCCGCCGATTTGTTGCTGCAGGACTGGGGTATCAGTAGCCAGATCTGGAGTGTCACCAGTTTCTCGGAGCTGGCATGCGATGCTCGCGAGGTAGAGCGCCAGCGCCTTTTCGGCAGCCAGTGCGAAGGGCAGAGCCACTTGCAGCGCTGCCTGCCCGGGCCTGTGCCGGTGGTGGCGGCCAGCGACTACGTGCGTGCTTATGCCCAGTTGATCGCTGCCCATGTCAGCGCGCCGTTCACCGCCCTGGGTACCGATGGCTTTGGCCGGAGTGACACGCGCTCGGCACTGCGTCGCTTCTTCGAGGTTGATCGTCAGCACATTGCCCTGGCGGCATTGGCAGGCATCGATCCTGGCAAGCACGCCGCAGCGCGGCTGCGTTATGGCATCGACGCACACGCCGAGGCACCCTGGAACCGCTGAGTATCTGCAAGCCGGCCAGCGTGCTTGGCCGGCAACCCGCGGGGCCAGCGGGTTGCCTCAGCATTTGGCGCGCTAAAGATTCCATGGAGTCTCCCACAGGATTTGCGCAGCCCTTGAACCTTGCGCGTAACTTGTGGGAGCCCGATTCACCCGCGAACACCGGCAAAGCCGGTGCCATCCGCCGCCTCAGGTTCTATCCGTCGTTACGGTTAAAGCCACGCCTTGATCTGCCTCGACACAGCGTCAGTGGAGATCCCGTATCGGTCATGCAAAGTCGGCAGTGCACCCGCATCGAGAAACGCATCCGGTAGCGCGATCTGGCGGAAGGTGGGTGTGACCCCATTGCGCAGCAGTACGCCCGCCACTGCTTCCCCCAGGCCCCCTATGATCGAATGGTTTTCCGCCGTGACCACCAGGCGGCCAGGCTTGCGTGCCTCGGCGAGGATGGTCTGTTCATCGAGCGGTTTGATGGTAGGCACGTGCAGCACCGACACATCCACGCCGTCCTTTTGCAACTGCTCCGCAGCCTCCAGGGCGCGCATGGTCATGAGGCCACTGGCAATCAACAGCACGTCTCGGCCACCGCGCAGCACCTGTGCCTTGCCCAGCTGGAACTGGTAGTCGTAGCGATCGAGCACCAAGGGTACGTTGCCGCGCAGCAGCCGCATGTAGACCGGACCCTGATGGGCAGCGATCGCTGGCACAGCCTGTTCGATCTCCAGCGCATCGCAGGGGTCGACGATCATCAGGTTGGGCATCGCCCGGAAGATGGCCAGGTCATCCGTGGCCTGGTGGCTAGGGCCATAACCGGTGGTCAGGCCAGGCAGCCCACAGACGATCTTGACGTTGAGGTTCTCTTCTGCGATTGCCATGCAGATGAAGTCATAAGCCCGACGGGAAGCGAACACCGCATAAGTGGTGGCAAAGGGGGTCATGCCTTCCCGTGCCATGCCGGCGGCGGCGCTCATCAGCAATTGTTCGGCCATGCCCATTTGATAGAAGCGCTCGGGGTGGGCTTTGGCGAAGATGTGCAAGTCGGTGTACTTGGACAGGTCGGCACTCAGTCCAACTATATCCTGACGTTGCTCGGCCAGGCTTGCCAAGGCATGGCCGAACGGGGCAGGGCGGGTCGGCTGACCGTCGGCGGCAATCGAGGCGATCATGGCCGAGGTGGTCAGGCGCTTCTTGGGTGAGTTCACAGTGCTCATGCTTGGCTCCCGGCGTCCAGCGCTTTGAGGGCGAGGTCCCATTCGTTTTCATCGACGCGAATGAAGTGCGTCTTGTCGCGGTTTTCCAGGAAAGGCACGCCTTTGCCCATGCGGGTATCGCAGATGATGACGCGCGGTTGTGCCCCGGTGTGGGCGCGGGCCTGGTCGAAGGCGCCGACCAGCGCATCCAGGTCATTGCCGTCCACTCGCTGGACGAACCAGCCAAAGCTTTGCCAGCGGTCGACGATTGGCTCGAAGGCCAGTACCTCACTGGAATGACCATCCGCCTGCTGGTTGTTCACATCGATGATGGCGATCAGGTTGTCCAGCCGCCAATGGCTGGCCGACATGGCAGCCTCCCAGGTCGAGCCCTCGTTGAGCTCGCCATCGGACAGCAGGTTGTACACCCAGCTGTCCGACCCCTTGCGTTTGAGCCCGAGACAAGCGCCGACGGCGATGCCCAAGCCGTGGCCGAGCGAGCCACCGGTGATCTCCATGCCTGGGGTGTAGGCAGCCATACCGGACATGGGCAAGCGGCTGTCGTCGCTACCGTAGGTTTCAAGCTCCTCCTCGGGGATTACGCCGGCCTCGATCAGTGCGGCATAGAGGGCGATCGCGTAGTGCCCGATGGACAGGTAGAAGCGGTCGCGTTGCTCCCATTCGGGGTTGCCGGGGTCGATGCGCAGCGCATGGAAATACGCTACTGCCAGCAAGTCGGCGGCGCCCAGAGCCTGGCCGACATAGCCCTGGCCCTGGACTTGCCCCATGCGCAATGCGTGGTGGCGGATATTTCGGGCGCGCACAGCCAGCGGCAGCGCCTCAGTGTAGGTAGGCACAGCAGTCATTGAGGTGACTCCTTTATCGAATCAACGATTGACCAGATGGGCCGGTACTCGCGACACCAGGAAGGCGCCAAACATGAGTACGGCCGTGATGAGATACATGCCGATGGCATTGCTGCCCAAGGTGGTAGTGACCCAGCCGATCAGGTACGGCGAGCAGAAACCGGCGAGGTTGGCAAAACTGTTCACCGCCGCGATGCCTGCTGCCGCCGAGACACCTCCCAGCAACGTGGTGGGCAGCATCCAGAACAGCGAGGAGGCGGACAGCACCCCTGCCGCAGCCAGGCACAGACTGAGGATCGACAGCGTCAGGCTGCTGCCCAGTGCTGCGGCGAGGCTCAGGCCAAGTGCGCCGATCAGCATGGGGATCGCCAGGTGCCAGCGGCGTTCACGGTGACGGTCGCCACTGCGCCCGGCCAACAGCATCGCGACAATGGCACACAGGTACGGCAGGCTGGTCAGCAGGCCGATGTGCAAAGGTTCGTTGACGCCGGCATTGCGTACCAGCGTAGGTAGCCAGAACGTGATTGCGTACTGGCCCATCACCACGCAGAAGTAGATACCCGCCAGCAACCAGAGCCGACGGTCGCGGATGAATTCGGCCACCGAGCCGTGGTTCACCTTGTGTTGCTCGTCTTCAGCCAGTTCCTTGCGCACCAGGGCTTTTTCTTCGTCGCTCAACCAATGGGCCTGATCGACGCCATCCTTCAGGTAGCTCAGCACCAGGATGCCCACCAGCACGGTGGGGATGGCTTCGAGCAGGAACATCCACTGCCAGCCCGCCCAGCCGTGCACGCCGGCAAAGCGCTCCATGATCCAGCCCGACAAGGGGCCACCGATCATGCCCGAGAGCGGAATCGCGATGAACCACAGCGCGGTCATCTTCGCCCGGCGGTAAGACGGGAACCAATAGGTCAGGTACAGCAGAAGCCCCGGTGCCAGGCCTGCTTCGGCGATCCCCAGCAAAAAGCGCAGGGTATAGAATTGCCAGGCTGTCTCTACCAGGGCGAACATCGCCGAGATGATGCCCCAGGTGATCATGATGCGAGCGATCCAGCGTCGAGCGCCCACTTTGTGCAGAATGATGTTGCTGGGCACCTCGCAGAGAAAGTAGCCAATGAAGAACATGCCAGCGCCCAGTCCGTAGACCGCTTCGGAAAGGGCAAGGTCGTCCATCATCTGCAGCTTCGCAAAGCCGACATTGACCCTGTCCAGATAGGCGCACAGGTAGCAGAGCATGAGAAAAGGCATCAGTCGCCAGGCCGTTTTACGGTAGGCGCTGCTGCGTGCGGCGGATGCCGCATCGAGCGCTATTGTGGTCATTCGTTCTGATCTCTTGTTGTTATCGAACGCGTGACCTGCGCCGGGTCAGGTGCAGGTCACGATGCACCGGATGCTCAGTGGATCAGCATCCCGCCGTTGACATCCAGGGTAATGCCCGTCAGGTAGCTGGACAGGTCACTGGCCAGGAACAATGCCGCATTGGCGACATCGCGCGCCTCACCCAGGCGGCCCAGCGGGATGCCTTCGATGATGGCGTGACGGCGCTCATCCTGCATGAGGCCACCGGTGATGTCAGTGTGAATCAGGCCTGGGGTGATCGAGTTGACGCGAATATTGTCCGGTCCCAGTTCACGGGCCATCGCCTTGCCCAGACCGAGCACGCCAGCCTTCGCTGCGCTGTAGTGGGGGCCACCGAAGATGCCGCCACCACGTTGGGCAGACACCGACGACATGCAGATGATGCTGCCGGCGCGTTGCGCACGCATGGCTGGGATCACCGCCTGGGACATCAACAATGTGCCACGCAGGTTCACGTTGAGAATCCGGTCATAGTCAGCCCCGGTGATTTCCAGGGTTTTCACCGGTTGAGTGATACCGGCGTTGTTTACCAGCACGTCGATCCGACCGAATTGCGCGAGTACCTGGGCGATGGCATCACGTACCTGTGCTTCATCGGCAACGTTGGCAGCCAGGCCAAGGTGGCCTTCGCCAAGTGAAGCGGCAGCTTCGGCTGCGGCAGTAGCGTCCAGGTCGAGGATGGCGACTCTGGCGCCTTGGTCGGCAAACGCCTGGGCTGTTGCCCGGCCGATACCTCGGGCAGAGGCCGCGCCGGTGATCACGGCAAATTTTCCTGTTAACAGCATCGAGGTTGCTCCAGATGATTATTGTTGTGAGCGACGGTTCCGGCAGAACCGATAGGCACAGCTTCGTCCCGGACAGCACCCCGAGCAACGCTGCCTCTTTCACCCGGTGCTGAAAAAAATTCAGCCCTCGACTTGTGCCTGGGGCTTACAGGAAGGTAAAAGCCTTGGTACCGCTGTGAATCCTTCAGGAATGGTCATGAGCCTGGACAACCTTCGAAAACTTCCTCAGATCCCTTCCCTGAAAGCAATTCAGGCCTTCGAGCAAGTTGCTCGTTTCGCCAACGTCGCACGTGCCGCAGAGCAGTTGAACCTCACGCCCTCTGCGGTGAGCCACCAGATTGCCAATCTGGAAGCCTTGATCGGTCGCCCATTGTTCATTCGCGAGGCACGGGGTGTTGCGCTGACCCCGGCAGGCGAGCAGTACCTGCGCGAGGTGTCAGGCATATTGCAGAGCCTGGCTACTGCCACCGAGCGCGCTGGCAACTCGGTGGGCTTCGATTGCCTGCGGCTTCATTCCGCACCTAGCTTCGGCCTGCTCTGGTTGCTACCGCGCCTGGACCATTTTCGTAACAGTCACCCGCAAATCCAGATCAACCTGTCGTGCTCCTACGAGTCGCTGCACTTCGGCCGTCATCAGATCGACCTGGATATTCGTCATGGCTACCCCAACTGGCCCAGCCTGGAAGTGCGCACCATCCGACATGAACGTGCAACTGTGCTGGCCTCGCCACGGCTTCTCGAGCGTACGTCTATCGAGCAGCCCAGCGATCTGCTGGGGCAGAACCTGATCCTGTCGGAAGCCGCGTTGGTGCAATGGCCCCAATGGTTCGCCCAGCAAGGTGTGGCGTTGCCTCAGTCCCCCTACGCACTGAGCTTCGATCGCTCCTACATGAGCCTGGAGGCCGCCAGCCATGGGTATGGGCTGGCCTTGGAGAGTTCCCTGCTGGCGCAGGACTATATCGCCCGCGGCGAGTTGGTACCGGTATTTGCAGAAGACCTGGCGACGCCCGTCAGTGCCCACCACCTGGTCTTTCCTCGAGGCCATGCTGAAACCCGCAGGGTTCGACAATTCCTTGAATGGGTGCAGGGCCAGCTCGGTCATGATTTCAATTACTGAGAGCAGTCCGCACGACAGACTGTTGGGTGCAACAAGGGGCTGATCGCTATCGCATCGATGCCATGGTGGGATACAGGCATAGTGAAGCACGATTGAATGGTGTTGCATAAAAGGTCTAAAGTCGTTCGAAATATGACTTGGACGGTCTTGGTGGGTGGCGCATAGGATTGCAGCCACTGGAGTTCACAACCGACTCCCTCATCAGGAAAATGCACATGAACCTCAAATCCCTTATCGCCAACCCGCTGGGCTTCGGTACCGCCCCACTGGGCAACATGTTCCGCAACGTACCTGAAGACGAAGTACAGGCTACCGTCGATGCCGCCTGGAACAACGGCGTGCGCTACTTCGACAGCGCGCCGTTTTACGGTGCCGGCCTCTCCGAAAGCCGCCTGGGCAATGCCCTGGCCGGTCGCCCACGTGACGAGTACGTGCTCAGCACCAAGGTCGGCCGCATCATCCTCGATGAACTGGAAGACCCGGCTGCCCGTGAACTGGGCGAAAAAAGCGGCCTGTTCGAGCACGGCAACCGCAACCGCATCGTCAACGACTACAGCGCCGACGCCACCCTGCGCTCGATCGAAGACAGCCTGCGCCGCCTGAAGACCGACCGCCTGGACATCGTCTGGATCCACGACATCGCCCAGGACTTCTACGGTGACGAATGGCTGAGCCAGTTCGAAGTCGCCCGTACTGGTGCCTTCCGCGTACTGACCCGTCTGCGTGAAGAAGGTGTGATCAAGGCCTGGGGCCTGGGTGTGAACCGCGTCGAGCCGATCGAGCTGACCCTCGACCTGGAAGAAGCCCGTCCGGACGGCTTCCTGCTGGCCGGCCGATACTCGCTGCTGGACCACGACCGCGCACTGCAACGCGTCATGCCGCAAGCGGTGGAGCAGGGTGTCGGCATTGTCGTGGGTGGCCCGTACAGCTCGGGTGTTACTGCCGGCGGCGAGCACTTCGAGTACCAGAAAGCCACCCAGCCGGTGCTGGCCAGGCTCGAGCGCATCCGTGCCGTGGCCCGTGCCCATGGCGTGGATGTGAAGGCGGCGGCCCTGCAGTTCGCCCTGGCACACCCGGCCGTGGTCTCGGTGATCCCGGGCTCCACCCGCCCGGCGCACGCCAACGAAGACCTCGCCGCCCTGAGCAAGGTGATTCCGATGGCCTTCTGGAACGACCTGCGCCAGCAAGGGCTGATCAACGCCCAGGCTCCGGTACCTGCTGTTTGAACCGATCTTGCAGGGCCGCATTGCGGCCCTGTCTACCCCGAATCAATGGGGCCACGCCCCGAGGAGAATCACCATGGCAACTGCACAAGCTTCCATCACCCTGGCAACCGATGCCAACCGCGTCTGGCAACTGATTGGCGGTTTCGACGCGCTGCCCGACTGGCTGCCGTTCATCCCCGAAAGCACCCTGAGCGAAGGCGGCCGCGTTCGAACCCTGAAGAGCGTGGCTGGCGACACCATCATCGAGCGCCTGCTGGACTTCAACGAGGCCGGCCGCAGCTACAGCTACACCATCCTCACGGGCCCGGCGCCGGTGCGTGACTACCAGTCGACCCTGCGCGTGGTGGTTGAAGGTAGCGGCTCTCGTGTGGAATGGTCCGGGTCGTTCGTGCCGGTGGGTATCAGCGATGCTGAGGCAACTGCGTTGTTCGCTGGCATCTATGAAGACGGCCTGGCGGCGCTGAAGAAAGGGCTGGAAGGCTAAGCGGTTTTCTGGAAGGGCTTGCCCGGCGACAGTGTCAGGATCCGAATCCCGAGGCGTCGCTGGGGGCTAGCTGTCCAGTCAACAGAAAGCCATATGGCATCAGACCTCATCGGTAATAAGTGATAGGGAAAGGTCCTACAACTCCATCGGAGGTTTCGCTGCCCGGTCCGGGTTGTACATCTTCAGGGTATCGCTACCATCAGGGCTCGGCGCTTCCAGGGAGATTCCAGTGACTATTTCCGGGCCCTTGGGGTCACTCAATAGCTATCTGTGCTCAGCCTTGTTGATTCTGTTGTGTCTATTGGGTGTATTCCCGCTGGATGTAATCCTGCCATCATTCCCTGCGCTCGCAGACGAGTTTCACGTCGAGTCACAGCAGATAGCCTACTCGGTGAGCTTCTTTGCGTTTGGTGTCGCCTTGGCGCAAATCGTGATCGGGCCATTGTCGGATGGCATGGGGCGCAAGCGGTTGTTGCTCGCTGGGTTGGGAGTGTCCATTGCAGGGGCAGTGGGTTGTGTACTTTCAACCCGCTATGAGACGTTCATGGCGTTCCGTTTGCTGCAGGCCCTGGGTTGCGGGAGTTTCGTGCTGGGCCAGGCGCTCGTGCAGGATCTGTACAGTGGTAGACAGCGCAATGCCATGCGTATCCTGCTGACCAGCGCAAGTGGGCTGTTCATCTCGTTGTCACCGGTCGCAGGCGCTTTTCTCCAACAATCCTTTGGCTGGAAAGGCAGCTTTACGGTATTTGCTTTCATAGCCGTGATCGTTTCATGCCTGTCATATGCATTGCTGCAGGACACGCCTGCATCGCGAGGCCGTAGTTCGGGCATGCGCAGCTATTGGGTCATGCTGCGTGATACGACCTATCTTGCGCACTCCCTGCTGTCCAGCCTCGCGTTTGCCTGCCATTTTTCCTTCATCGTGGTCGCGCCATTGGCGTTGATGGACCGCCTGGGGCTGACGCCATATCAATTCTCGGTGGTATTTATCGCCTATGGGCTTGCGTATATCGCTGGCGGAGCAGCTGCGACCTACTTGAACAATCGTGTAAGCCCGCAGGTTCAGATCAAGACAGGATTCCTGCTTATAGCTGCCGGGGGCATCACACTGTTGATCTGGGAGCAGCTAGCGGGATTGACGGTGGCGGGGCTGCTGCTGTCGATGATCATCTGCACGACCGGGACAACGCTGGTGCGTCCTGCTGCAACGACCCAAGCCTTGGCGCGCTACCCGCATCAGGCCGGTGCGGCAGCGTCGCTCAATACGACGTTGTTGTTCGTAGGTGGTGGTCTGGCTGGCAGTCTTGTTGCTGGCGTCGAAAGCGAACTGCCGATGAGCCTGGGGCTTTTGTTCCTGGGTGTCAGTTTGTGCGGATGGCTACTGCTTGCATGCCTGACGGAAACGCTATCGAGCACTCGAACTTGATAGCAAGCGAGCCATCCTCGGTGAAAGCGATTACGGCGTAGCTGAGGTGTTGATCAGGCCCAGATACCAAACAGCACCAACGCCGCCACGCCAAGTCCGACCGCAACCGAACAGCCGCCCAACGACAGTGCCGCCCGACCTTGCCGGTACCAGCCGTCCTGGCCCAGTTGCCGTGCCGGTGCCAACAGGCTGCGCCAGTGCAGTTCCGTGTCATGGAACGCCTGCAGATTCGCCATGTCCGCATCCAGCCAACGGCGAAAATCAATCCGCTCGCACGCCGTCACCTGTGGGCTCTGCAAGCGCACGTACCATTGCCCGGCAACACTCGCCAGCACATCCCGGCGCGAGCGGCCGGCCTGCAGTGCCTGGTCCATGTGCCGCTCGATGCTCGCCAATGGCAGGTCGAGGCGGGCGGCGATGCTGGCGAAATCCAGTTGGTCGAGTCGGTTGAGCAGGAACACCTGTTGCACACGCCGTGGCAGGCGCTTCAGGGCGTACAGCAGGGCGTCGTCGACATGATGTTCGGCAGCAGGGCCTGGGTGCTCAAGGGGCAGCAGCAGACGGGTCATGGACAGCTCCTTGCTCTGGTAAGGGGGAGAGGGGTGGGGGCATCTTCCGTGATGCATGATCAGCGTAGGCGAAACGAGATTGATTCTCAAGTGCTGATTCCGCAAAGTTTTGTAATGAGCGTTCACGCCCTGAAACACCTTTGCTATCATGCGCGCCATCACGATCTTCATTAGCCTGAAGAGCCAAAAAAAAGACCCAGCAAAAAGCCGGGTCAAAAACCGTGATTAGCCTGATGAGGAGATAATCTGAGAGCGACCTAAGCTCCAGGTTATCCAGCAGATCTTGCGATCAGCTGAGTGCAATAATAATCGTTATCATTTGCCAGTCAAATGAATTTTCGCTAATCCGGTAAAAAAGTTTTACCGGTGCGCTTCCTTGTCCCGGCAATCGGGGCTTTGCCGTTACCCGGCCATCACGTTCTCTCCCTTCTTTTCGTCTCTACAAACCCGGTTCCCCGGTGCGTTTGTGCTCCAGCAGTGCGCGGGCCATGTCCATCATGTGCATCAGGGCGAAGGTCAGCTCGCGCTGGCTGCCCTGCTGGTGGGTTGCGGTCTCCTGTGCGGTGGCGGCGGCGCAGCGCAGCAGGGCGATGGCGTGCTCCTGCGCCTGGTCGGTGGTTACGCCCTGGTGCAGGGTCCAGATCTTGTTGTCCAGAGTGGGACGCGGTGGGTTGGGGTTGAGGTAGTAGTCGAGAGCGCGGCGGGCGGCTTCGCTGTCGAGATCTGTTTCGTCGTTTTTCGGTGGTTTCATCCTGATACCTGCTAAAGCCAGTAGGGAAAGGGTCCAGGTCGATACTAATACCTAAAGTATTTTTATGCCTTCCGATAAATAATACTGAATGTTTATTGAGCGCCAGAAGGCAGTCCGTATCGTGCCAGCGATGAATATGGATAAATGGATTGCCCTCGTCCGTGACCGGATGGAGGAGCTAGGGCTCACTCAAGAGCAGCTTGCCGAGCGCGTTGGCGTGTCTCAGGGCAGCGTCGGGCATTGGGTGAACAAGCGGCGGCAGCCGAAGATCGAGTCGATGAACCGCACATTCGTCGAGATTGGCATGCCCCACTACAACGTCAGCCTACAGCTGCGCATTATTGGTCAGGTTGGCGAGGAACGCGGTATTTACGAGGTGGATGACACCGATGACGACCTGGACCTCATGCAATACATCGTGTGCTTCCGCTACCCGGTGCTGGGTTGGGAAGAGTTAGGTATCGCAGAGGGGGTGGAGCCAGGTGTGTTCGAGCAGACTGACTACCTGGCCCAAGGCAAGGCGTTCTGGCTGACCGTCGAGAATGATGCGATGAGTGCCGCCAGTGGCCGCAGTGTGCCGCAGGGTATGCGGATGTTGGTGGACCCTGGGGTAGATGCCGAGCCAGGGCGTCTGGTTATCGCTCGTCAGCCGGGCAAACCGGCGATCTTCCGTGAGTTGGCGGAGGAAGGTGGGCAACGGTACCTGAAGGCACTTAACAGCAACTACCCGGCGCTGCTGTGTGAGGATGGCTGCGAGTTTCTGGGCGTGGTCGTGCGGGTGCATGGCTCCTTCTAGATTGCCGGGGCTGCTGCGCAGCCCTTTCGCGACACAAGGCCGCTCCTACAGGGATGGCGCAAGTCTTGGAGCTGCAGTATCCGCTCATGGAAAACTGGATCGCATTTCTCAAACGCTACAAGCGTGAACACAACCTCAGCCAGCTCAAGCTGGCCGAACGCCTGGGGATGACACAGGGCGGCGTAGGGCATTGGTTGCGCGGTACACGACGGCCGACACTGGAGACCATCAACGAAAAGCTCGAGAAGCTTGGGTTGGGGTCTCTGGAGGCCCAAGTCATGGTGGTTGAGCGTGGCATAGCGTCTGAAGCCTCAGGGGGTTGTAGAAGCTATCGCTTCCCCGTGCTGAGCTGGGCTGATTTGCAGGGGCCTATGCCTGACGCAAGCAAATCCCATGAACAGACGGACTATATGCCCGCCGGCAATGCGTTCTGGCTGGTGGTGGAAAACGACTCGATGAATGCCGCCAGTGGCAAGAGCGTGCCTGAGGGCATGCGTGTGCTGGTGGATACCGGCCTGCCGGCAGAACCAGGGAGGTTGGTAATCGCGCGGCAGCCCGGGCGGCCGGCAGTATTGCGGCAGTTGGTCGAGGAGGGCGGAGACAAGATGCTCAAGCCGCTGAATACGCGCTATCCGACAGTCCTGTGTGAAGAAGGCTGCGAGTTTCTGGGCGTGGTCGTGCGGGTGCATGGCTCCTTCTAGATTGCCGGGGCTGCTGCGCAGCCCTTTCGCGACACAAGGCCGCTCCCACAGGTACGGTGCATGCCTTGAGGTTGGCGCGGTACTTGTGGGAGCGGCCTTGTGTCGCGAAAGGGCCGCAAAGCGGCCCCCAGGACGCTTACTCTGCCAAATCGACCAGCACCGTCCCTTCGCTGACCATATCCCCTTCCTGGCAGAACAACGCCTTCACCGTGCCGCCATGCGGCGCGCGAATGCTGTGCTCCATCTTCATGGCTTCCAGCACCACCAGCGCCGTACCCGCTTCCACCACCTGCCCCGGCTCCACCAGCACCCGCACGATGCTGCCGTTCATGGGCGCACCCAGGCCACCCTGGTGGCTATGGCTGGCCTCGGCCTCGGCAATCGGGTCGAAGGCTTCGATGGCATGCATCTCACCCTCCCAGTGAAGGTACAGCGTGCCACCGCGGCGGATCGCCAGATGCTGGCGACGCACGCCCGCCTGGTCATGTACCAACTGCTCGCCCACCAGCTGCCAGGTAGACGCAGCGCTGCGCTCCAGGGCTACTGCCTGGTCCTGCCCGCCACTCACCAGATGCAGGCTGCTGCGCGCCGGCAAGCCAAGGCGCAGGCCATTGCGCTCGGCCCATGGCGAACTGCGGTCGTCCTCCCGCTGATGTGCGGCCTGACCCTGCAGCCAGGCCTCGGCCGCCGCTTCCCAGAAGCCTGCCGGCAGCGCTTGCGGTGCGGGCAGCAAAACCGCCTGATGACGCGGAATGAAGCCGGTATCCAGCTCCGCTGCCGCAAACGCCGGGTGGGCGAGAATGCGCCGCAGGAAGGCGATGTTGGTCTTCAACCCGCCAATGGCAAACTCGTCGAGCATGGCCAGCAAGCGCAGGCGTGCCTGTTCGCGGTCTTCGCCCCAGGCGATCAGCTTGCCCAGCATCGGGTCGTAGAACGGCGACACCACATCGCCTTCGCTGACCCCGCTGTCCACCCGTCGCCCTTCGCCGGCTGCCGACTCGCGGTACAGCGCCAGCTTGCCGGTGGCGGGCAGGAATTCGTTGGCCGGGTCTTCGGCGTACAGGCGCACTTCGATGGCATGGCCGATCAGCGGCACCTGGTCCTGGGTAATCGGCAGGGCCTCGCCGCAGGCCACGCGAATCTGCCAGGCCACCAGGTCCAAGCCGGTAATGGCTTCGGTGACCGGGTGCTCCACCTGCAGGCGGGTGTTCATCTCCATGAAGAAGAACTCGCCGCGGGCATCGAGCAGAAACTCCACGGTACCGGCGCCCACGTAGCCGATGGCCTGGGCTGCGCGTACCGCCGCCTCACCCATGGCCCGGCGCAATTCGGGTGACAGGCCTGGTGCTGGGGCTTCTTCCACCACTTTCTGGTGACGACGCTGGATCGAACAATCACGCTCGTTGAGGTACAGGCAGTTGCCGTGCTGGTCGGCGAATACCTGGATTTCCACGTGACGAGGCTTGAGCACGTATTTTTCCACCAGCATGCGCGCATCGCCGAACGATGACTGCGCCTCACGCTGTGCCGAGGCCAGGGCGTCGGCCAGCTGGCTTTCCTCCTCGACCACTTTCATGCCCTTGCCACCGCCGCCGGCGCTGGCCTTGAGCAGCACCGGGTAGCCGATGCGTTCGGCGGCGGCGCGGAAGGTGTCCAGGTCCTGGGCTTCGCCGTGGTAGCCCGGCACCAGCGGCACGCCAGCGGCTTCCATCAGCGCCTTGGCCGCCGACTTGCTGCCCATGGCGTCGATGGCGCTGGCCGGTGGGCCGAGGAAGATCAGCCCGGCCTCTTCGATGGCGCGGGCAAAGCCCGCGTTCTCGGACAGGAAGCCATAGCCCGGGTGGATGGCCTGGGCGCCGCTGGCCTTGGCGGCGGCCAGCAGCTTGTCGACCAGCAGGTAGCTTTCGGCAGCCTTGGTGCCGCCGAGGTCGACGCGGATATCGGCTTCGCGGCTGTGCCGGGCATCACGGTCGGTGGCGCTGTGCACGGCGACAGTGGTCAGGCCCATGGCCTTGGCGGTGCGCATCACCCGGCAGGCGATTTCGCCGCGGTTGGCGACCAGCAGGGTGGTCAAAGCGGGGCGGCTCATGGGCGCGGCTCCTTCTTGTCATCGGTTTGCCAGGCGGGGCGGCGTTTTTCCAGGAAGGCGCGCAGGCCCTCCTGGCCTTCGGCGCTGACGCGGATGCGGGCGATGGTGTTTTCGCAATAGCGGCGCAGCGCCGGGCTGAGTTCGCCGGCGTCCACTTCGCGCAGCAGGTCCTTGGTGGCGCGCAGCGCTTGCGGGCTGTTCTGCAGCAGGTTGGCGACCCAGGCTTCGACCTGGGCGTCCAGTTCGCTGGCCGGGTACACCTCGGCCAGCAGGCCCAGCTCGCGGGCCCGCACGCCACTGAAACGTTCGGCGGTGAGGGCGTAGCGGCGTGCGGCGCGCTCGCCGATGGCCTTGACCACGAACGGGCTGATCACTGCCGGGGCCAGGCCGATGCGCACTTCCGACAGGCACAGCTGGGCGTCTTCGGCGCCGATGGCCATGTCGCAGCAGCTGATCAGGCCCAGCGCGCCACCAAAGGCGGCACCTTGGACCACGGCCAGGGTCGGCACCTTGAGGCGGTGCAGGGCATACATCAGTTCGCCCAGCTCGCGGGCATCATCCAGGTTGGTGTTGAAGTCCAGCTGCGCCGACTGCTGCATCCAGGCCAGGTCGGCGCCGGCGCTGAAGTGTCGGCCACGGCCGCGCAACAGCACGAAGCGCAGGCTGGCGTCCTCGGCCAGCTGGTCGAGGGCGACGATCAGTTCGCGGATCATCTGCGCGTTGAAGGCGTTGTTCTTGTCCTCGCGGCTCAGCCACAGGGTGGCGAAGCCGCGCGGGTCGCGGATCACTTCGAGGGTGCTGAAATCGCTCATGGTCACATCCGGAAAATGCCGAAGCGGCTCTGTTCGATCGGTGCGTTCAGCGCGGCGGACAACGCCAGGCCGAGCACGTCGCGGGTCTGTGCCGGGTCGATGACACCGTCGTCCCACAGGCGGGCGCTGGAATAGTAGGGGTGGCCCTGATGCTCGTACTGGTCAAGGATCGGCTGCTTGAGCCGGGCTTCGTCCTCGGCGCTGAACGGGTGGCCACTGCGCTCGCTCTGTTCGCGCTTGACCTGGGCCAGCACGCCGGCGGCCTGTTCGGCTCCCATCACGCCAATCCGCGCGTTGGGCCACATCCACAGGAAGCGCGGGTCGTACGCCCGGCCGCACATGCCGTAGTTGCCGGCACCGAAGCTGCCACCGATGATCACCGTGAACTTCGGCACCTGGGCGCAGGCCACGGCGGTGACCAGCTTGGCGCCGTGCTTGGCGATGCCGCCTTCCTCGTACTTTTTACCGACCATGAAACCGGTGATGTTCTGCAGGAACAGCAGCGGGATGCCGCGTTGGCAGGCCAGCTCGATGAAGTGCGCGCCTTTTTGCGCGGCCTCGGCGAACAGGATGCCGTTGTTGGCCAGGATCGCCACCGGGTAGCCGTGCAGGTGGGCGAAGCCGCACACCAGGGTGGTACCGAACAGCGCCTTGAATTCATCGAACACCGAGCCGTCGACCAGGCGCGCGATCACCTCGCGCACGTCGAACGGTTGCTTGGCATCGGCCGGCACCACGCCGTACAGCTCGTCGGCGGCGTACAGGGGGGCCACCGGGGCCTGGCGCTGCAGCTTGCCCAGCTTGTGCCAGTTGAGGTTGGCCACGCTGCGTCGGGCCAGTGCCAGGGCGTGTTCGTCGTTGTCGGCGTAGTGGTCGGCCACGCCGCTGGTGCGGCAGTGCACATCGGCGCCGCCAAGGTCTTCGGCACTCACCACTTCACCGGTGGCGGCCTTTACCAAGGGTGGGCCGGCGAGGAAGATGGTCGCTTGCTGGCGCACCATGATCGCTTCGTCGGCCATCGCTGGCACGTAGGCACCGCCGGCGGTGCACGAGCCCATCACCACGGCAATCTGCGGAATGCCCAATGCGCTCATGTTGGCCTGGTTGAAGAAGATCCGCCCGAAGTGCTCGCGGTCGGGGAACACTTCATCCTGGCGTGGCAGGTTGGCGCCGCCGGAGTCCACCAGGTAGATGCACGGCAGGCGGTTCTGCAGGGCGATGGTCTGCGCACGCAGGTGCTTCTTCACCGTCAGCGGGTAGTAGGAGCCGCCTTTGACCGTGGCGTCGTTGGCCACGATCATGCATTCCACGCCTTCGACGCGGCCGATGCCGGCGATTACGCCCGCAGCAGGCACGTCTTCGCCATATACCTCATGGGCTGCCAGTTGGCCGATTTCGAGGAACGGCGAGCCCGGGTCCAGCAGGCGGTCGATGCGCTCGCGCGGCAGCAGCTTGCCGCGCGAAGTGTGCCGCTCCTGGGCCTTGGGCCCACCGCCCTGGGCCACCTGGGCGAGCAGGCCGCGCAGGGCCTGGACCTGTTCGAGCATGGCCGCGCTGTTGCCGGCGAACTCCGCCGAACGCGGGTTGATCTGGGTGTGCAAGGTAGCCATGTACGCGCGTCCCCTGTGCTCAGCGGGTTTCGTTGAACAGTTCGCGGCCGATCAGCATCCGGCGGATTTCGCTGGTGCCGGCACCGATCTCGTACAGCTTGGCGTCGCGCAGCAGGCGGCCTGCCGGGAATTCGTTGATATAGCCGTTGCCACCCAGAATCTGGATCGCCTCCAGGGCCATTTGCGTGGCGCGTTCGGCGGTGTACAGGATCACCCCGGCGGCATCCTTGCGGGTGGTCTCGCCACGGTCGCAGGCCTGGGCCACGGCATACAGGTAGGCGCGGCTGGCGTTGAGCTGGGTGTACATGTCGGCGATCTTGCCCTGGATCAGCTGGAACTCGCCGATGCTCTGGCCGAACTGCTTGCGGTCGTGGATGTAGGGCACCACCAGGTCCATGCAGCTTTGCATGATGCCGGTCGGGCCCCCGGACAGCACCACGCGCTCGTAGTCCAGGCCGCTCATCAGCACGCGCACGCCGCCGTTGAGCTGGCCGAGGATGTTTTCTTCCGGCACTTCGACGCCGTCGAAGAACAGCTCGCAGGTGTTGGAGCCGCGCATGCCCAGCTTGTCGAACTTGTTGCTGCGGCTGAAGCCTTTCCAGTCACGCTCGACGATGAACGCGGTGATGCCATGCGCGCCCTTGTCCAGGTCGGTCTTGGCGTAGATCACGTAGGTGTTGGCGTCGGGGCCGTTGGTGATCCAGGTCTTGCTGCCGTTGAGCACGTAGTGGTCGCCGCGCTTTTCCGCGCGCAGCTTCATCGACACCACGTCGGAGCCGGCGTTGGGCTCGCTCATGGCCAAGGCGCCGATGTGCTCGCCGCTGATCAGCTTGGGCAGGTACTTGAGCTTCTGCTCGTGGCTGCCGTTGCGGTTGATCTGGTTGACGCAGAGGTTGGAGTGGGCGCCGTAGGACAGGGCCACCGAGGCCGAGCCACGGCTGATTTCTTCCATCGACACCACGTGGGCCAGGTAGCCCAGGCCGGCACCGCCATATTCTTCCGGCACGGTGATGCCCAGCAGGCCCATGTCGCCGAACTTGCGCCACATGTCGGCCGGGAACAGGTTGTCGTGGTCGATTTGCGCGGCGCGCGGGGCCAGTTCGGCGGCGACGAAGGTGCGCACCTGGTCGCGGAGCATGTCGATGGTTTCGCCCAGGGCGAAGTTCAGGGTGGGGTAATGCATGCTGGGGCACCTTCTTGTTCTTGAAATTGGGTAACACCGTAGCTCAAGGGCTATCCACCGGCCCTGTGGGAGCGGGTTTACCCGCGAATGCGTCAGCAGGGCCACCGTCATTGCCTGGATGATCGCATTCGCGGGTAAACCCGCTCCCACAGGGTCGGTGATACGCCGACAAACCCGATGTCGTTTTCACCTTTACGTTAACGTAAACCTGTGGACGGTCACTGTCAATCGACTCATCACCTTTACGTAAACGTAAATCTGCGCCAGAGTATTCCCGCTTGCTTCAGTCGTGCCCAGAACAACCACAAGAAGGGACACCCATGAGTCAACCAAGCTATACCCGCGGTCGCCAGGACCAAGCCTTGCTGACCCAGACCATCGGCCAGGCCTTCGATGCCACCGTGGCCCGTTTTGCCGATGGCGAGGCACTGGTGTCGCGTCACCAGGGCCTGCGCTACAGCTGGCGGCAGCTGGCCGAGCAGGTCGAGGTACATGCCCGTGCCTTGATGGCCTTGGGCGTGAACACCGGCGATCGGGTCGGCATCTGGTCGCCCAACTGCGCCCAGTGGTGCATCCTGCAACTGGCCAGCGCCAAGGTCGGTGCCATCCTGGTCAACATCAACCCGGCCTACCGCGTGGGCGAGCTGGAATACGTGCTGCGCCAGTCCGGCTGCCGCTGGCTGGTGTGTGCCGATGCCTTCAAGACGTCCGACTACCACGCCATGGTCCAGGAACTGGCACCCGAACTGGCCAGCGCCATCCCGGGTGAAATGGTCAGTGAACGCCTGCCCGACCTGCGCGGTGTGGTCAGCCTGGCCGCCAACCCGCCGGCAGGCTTCCTGCCTTGGCAAGCGCTGGCCGAGCGGGCAGGGCAGACCTCCGTCGAGGCCTGCGCGGCGCGCCAGCAAAGCCTGCAGTTCGACCAGCCGGTGAACATCCAGTACACCTCCGGCACCACTGGCGCGCCGAAGGGCGCCACGCTCAGCCACTACAACATCCTCAACAACGGCTTCATGGTCGGCGAAAGCCTGGGCCTGACCGCACGTGACCGCATGGTGATCCCGGTGCCGCTGTACCACTGCTTCGGCATGGTCATGGCCAACCTCGGCTGCATCACCCATGGCAGCACCATGATCTACCCCAACGACGCCTTCGACGCCGAGCTCACCCTGCGCGCCGTGGCCGAAGAGCGCGCCAGCATCCTTTATGGTGTGCCGACCATGTTCATCGCCATGCTCGACCACCCCGCGCGTGCGCAAATGGACCTGTCGACCCTGCGCAGCGGCATCATGGCCGGCGCCACCTGCCCGATCGAGGTGATGCGCCGGGTCATCGACCAGATGCACATGGCCGAAGTGCAGATCGCCTACGGCATGACCGAAACCAGCCCGGTGTCGCTGCAGACCGGCCCGGACGACGGCCTGGAACTGCGCGTGACCACCGTGGGTCGCACCCAGCCGCAGCTGGAGAACAAGCTGGTGGACGCCGACGGCTGCATCGTCCCGCGCGGCGAGATCGGCGAGCTGTGCACCCGCGGCTACAGCGTGATGCTCGGCTACTGGGACAACCCCCAGGCCACGGCGGATGCCATCGACCCGGCCGGCTGGATGCACTCGGGCGACCTGGCGGTGATGGACGAGCACGGCTACGTACGTATTGTCGGGCGCAACAAGGACATGATCATTCGCGGCGGCGAGAACATCTACCCGCGTGAGCTGGAAGAGTTCTTCTACACCCACCCGGCGGTGGCCGATGCGCAGGTGATCGGCATTCCGTGCAGCCGTTATGGCGAGGAGATCGTCGCCTGGATCAAGCTGCACCCGGGGCACAGTGCCACGGTCGAGGAACTGCAGGGCTGGTGCAAGGCGCGCATTGCGCATTTCAAGGTGCCGCGGCACATCCGCTTCGTCGACGAGTACCCGATGACGGTGACTGGCAAGGTGCAGAAGTTCCGCATGCGGGAGATCAGTGTGGCGGAGATCTCGGCTGTATCTGCCGGTTGATCGGCCAGGTCCGCCGGCCCTTTCGCGGGTAAACCCGCTCCCACAGGTATTGCACAGCCTTCGAGGTTGGTGCTGTACCTGTGGGAGCGGGTTTACCCGCGAAGAGGCCGGCCCTGCCAGCACAGAATCCTGGTCTACCCTTAAGCCTCTACCGGTGGCTCCTGGTTGGGCGGGTCGCCCACCGTCGGCGGCACGGTCGGCTTGATCGGCAGCTCGTCCGGGGCTTCTTCCGGCACGGGCGGCGGCAGGCTGGGGTCGTCGATGTTGGGGTCGGGTGTCTCCGGTGGAATGGGAATGTTCATGGCCTGACCTCGCATGGGTAATTGAAGAGGTGCTGCAGGCTTCGACTCCTGGCAGCTGCCGTTCGCTCAATTTTATTGAACCCCACGCCTGTGCCCGGCTCTGAACCCTTACCGCTACCAGCCTGAGGGAGCAAGGTCCGATGTCACGAAACGAGCCCTTCGAAAGCGTGCCCATGGCCAACGATCACCCGGACCAGGCCATCAGCCTGTCCCAGGCGCTGCTGGCGCCACGCATCGTGATCGAAGACACCCAACCCGTGCTCGAAGCCGGTACCTTCGCCACCAAGGCCATCAGTGGCCAACCAGTGGCGGTCAGCAGCAAGGTCTACAGCGACGGCCACGACCGCCTGGCGGTGATGCTCAACTGGCGCCAGGCCCACAGCCGGCGCTGGCATTGCGTGCCCATGCATTCGCCGGGCAACGACCTGTGGCTGGCCGAGTTCACCCCCACCGAGCTGGGCCCGCACCTGTTCAGCATCGAGGCCTGGATCGACCCGTTCGCCACCTATTGTCACGACCTGGAGAAGAAGTACCAGGCCGGTGTCGAGGTCAGGCTGGAGCTGGAGGAAGGCCGGTTGATGCTGGGCAAGGGCATCGAGTTGTGCGACGGTGCCCTGCGCGAGGAACTTCAGGCCATCCAGCAGCGCCTTTCCACCCTGGATGCCGACGACCAGGTGGCGCTGTTTCTCGACCCGGCCACCGCGCGCCTGATGAGCGATGCCGAGCACCGCAGCTACCTGGCCCGCAGCCGTGAATTCCCCGTCGATGTCGACCGCCCGGCAGCGCAGTTCGCCAGCTGGTACGAGCTGTTCCCGCGCTCGATCACCGACAGCCCCGAGCGCCACGGCACCTTCAATGATGTGCACGAGCGCCTGCCGATGATCCGCGACATGGGCTTCGACGTGCTGTACTTCCCGCCCATTCATCCCATCGGCATGCAGCACCGCAAGGGCCGCAACAATGCCCTGAAAGCCGAGCCCGGCGATCCGGGCAGCCCGTATGCCATCGGCAGCCCGGAAGGCGGCCACGAGGCAATCCACCCGCAACTGGGCAGCCGCGACGACTTCCGTCGCCTGGTGGCCGCGGCGGCCGAACATGGCCTGGAAATCGCTCTCGACTTCGCCATCCAGTGCTCCCAGGATCACCCCTGGCTGAAGGAGCACCCTGGCTGGTTCAGCTGGCGCCCGGACGGCACCATCCGCTATGCCGAGAACCCGCCGAAGAAGTACCAGGACATCGTCAACGTCGATTTCTACGCACCCGACGCCGTGCCCTCGCTGTGGCTGGCCCTGCGTGACGTGGTGGTCGGCTGGGTCGAGGAAGGGGTGAAAACCTTCCGCGTCGACAACCCGCACACCAAGCCACTGCCGTTCTGGCAGTGGCTGATCGCCAATGTGCGCAGCCAGCACCCCGAGGTGATTTTCCTTGCCGAGGCGTTTACCCGGCCGGCTATGATGGCGCGCCTGGGCAAGGTTGGTTATGCGCAAAGCTACACCTACTTCACCTGGCGCAATCACAAACAGGAGCTGCGCGAGTACTTCGAGCAGCTTAACCAGCCGCCGTGGAGCCAGTGCTACCGGCCCAACTTCTTCGTCAATACGCCGGATATAAACCCGTACTTTCTGCACACCTCCGGCCGTGCCGGCTTCCTCATCCGCGCGGCGCTGGCCACCATGGGGTCGGGGCTGTGGGGCATGTACTCGGGCTTCGAGCTGTGCGAAGGCACGCCACTGCCGGGCAAGGAGGAGTACCTGGATTCGGAGAAGTACGAAATTCGCCCGCGCGATTTCAGCCAGCCCGGCAACATCATTGCCGAAATCGCCCAGCTCAACCGCATCCGCCGACAGAACCGCGCCTTGCAGACTCACCTGGGCGTGGCGTTCTTCAACTGCTGGAACGACAACATCCTGTACTTCGCCAAGCGCACGCCGGCGCGCGACAACTACATCCTGATCGCGGTGAGCCTCGATCCGCACAACGCCCAGGAGGCGCATTTCGAATTGCCGCTTTGGGAGCTGGGGCTGGACGACAACGCCGAAACCCAGGGTGAAGACCTGATGAACGGCCACCGTTGGTCGTGGTACGGCAAGACCCAATGGATGCGCATCGAGCCTTGGCATTTGCCGTTCGGCATCTGGCGCATCGAAAAGGCCCGTTAACAAAGTGCACGCCATCCCCTGTGGGAGCGGGTTTACCCGCGAAGCAGGCGCCGCGGAGCATGGCACCGGCTTCGCCGGTGTTCGCGGGTAAACCCGCTCCCACAGGGATCGTGTCAAGTCAGTTGCTTGTGCATTGGGGCCAGAGCAACCTGGAATTGAAAGGAGTCGCATATGGCCAAGCGTTCCCGCCCGGCAGCCTTCATCGACGACCCGCTGTGGTACAAGGACGCCGTCATCTACCAGCTGCACATCAAGTCGTTCTTCGATTCGAACAACGATGGCATCGGCGATTTCGCCGGCCTGATCAGCAAGCTCGACTACATCGCCGAGCTGGGCGTCAACACCCTGTGGCTGCTGCCGTTCTATCCCTCGCCACGTCGCGACGACGGCTACGACATCGCCGAATACAAGGCCGTGCACCCCGACTACGGCAACCTCGCCGATGCCCGCCGCTTCATCGCCGAGGCGCACAAACGCGGCCTGCGGGTCATCACCGAGCTGGTCATCAACCACACCAGCGACCAGCACCCCTGGTTCCAGCGCGCCCGCCATGCCAAGCGCGGCAGCAAGGCGCGGGACTTCTACGTGTGGTCGGATGACGACCAGAAGTACGACGGCACGCGTATCATCTTCCTCGACACCGAGAAGTCCAACTGGACCTGGGACCCGGTCGCCGGCCAGTACTTCTGGCACCGCTTCTACTCGCACCAGCCCGACCTCAACTTCGACAACCCGCAAGTGCTCAAGGCCGTGATCGGGGTGATGCGCTTCTGGCTCGACCTGGGGGTCGATGGCCTGCGCCTGGACGCCATCCCCTACCTGATCGAGCGCGATGGCACCAACAACGAGAACCTCGCCGAAACCCACGACGTGCTCAAGGCGATCCGCGCCGAAATCGACGCCAATTACCCCGACCGCATGCTGCTGGCCGAGGCCAACCAATGGCCCGAGGACACCCGCCCGTACTTCGGCGAAGGCGAGGGTGACGAATGCCACATGGCTTTCCACTTCCCGTTGATGCCGCGCATGTACATGGCCCTGGCCATGGAGGACCGCTTCCCGATCACCGATATCCTGCGCCAGACCCCGGAAATCCCCGCCAACTGCCAATGGGCGATCTTCCTGCGCAACCACGATGAGCTGACCCTGGAAATGGTCACCGACCGCGAGCGCGACTACCTGTGGAACTACTACGCCGAAGACCGCCGCGCGCGCATAAACCTGGGCATCCGTCGGCGCCTGGCGCCGTTGCTGCAGCGTGACCGCCGGCGCATCGAACTGCTCACCAGCCTGCTGCTGTCGATGCCCGGCACCCCCACGCTGTACTACGGCGACGAACTGGGCATGGGCGACAACATCTACCTGGGCGACCGCGACGGCGTGCGCACGCCCATGCAGTGGTCACCGGACCGCAACGGCGGTTTCTCCCGCGCCGACCCGCAGCGGCTGGTGCTGCCGCCGATCATGGACCCGCTGTACGGTTACCAGACCGTCAACGTCGAGGCCCAGGCCAACGACCCGCACTCGCTGCTCAACTGGACCCGGCGCATGCTGGCGGTGCGCAAGCAGCAGAAGGCCTTCGGCCGCGGCAGCCTGCGCACCCTCACGCCGAACAACCGGCGCATCCTCGCCTACCTGCGCGAGTACACCGACGCCGAGGGCAACACCGAGGTCATCCTGTGCGTGGCCAACGTCTCCCGCGCCGCCCAGGCGGCTGAACTGGAATTGTCACAATACGCCGACAAAGTACCGGTGGAGATGCTCGGCGGCAGCGCCTTCCCGCCGATCGGCCAACTGCCGTTCCTGCTGACCTTGCCACCCTATGCCTTCTACTGGTTCCTGCTGGCCTCCCACGACCGCATGCCCAGCTGGCACATCCAGGCCACCGAGGGGTTACCCGAATTGACCACGCTGGTGCTGCGCAAACGCATGGAAGAACTGCTGGAAGCCCCAGCCAGCGATACCCTGCAAAACGCCATCCTGCCGCAGTACCTGCCCAAGCGGCGCTGGTTCGCCGGCAAGGAAGGGCCGATCGACGCGGTGCGTCTGTGCTACGGCGTGCGCTTCGGCACGGCCACCACGCCAGTACTGCTCGGTGAAATCGAAGTGCTCAGCGACGGCGTGGCCAACCGCTACCAACTGCCGTTCGGCCTGCTGCCCGAAGAACAGATCAACACCGCGCTGCCGCAGCAGCTCGCCCTGTCGCGGGTGCGCCGCGCCCATCAGGTTGGCCTGATCACAGACGCCTTTGTGCTCGAACCGTTCATCCGCGCAGTGCTGCGTGCCTGTGAGGAGGGCATGCAACTGCCTTGTGGCAACGGCGAGGGCGAGCTGCGCTTCGAAAGCACGCAGCAGTTGGCGAGCCTGGCGTTGAACGACGAAAGCACAGTGCGCTACCTCAGCGCCGAGCAGTCCAACAGCTCGGTGGTGATCGGCGACCATGTGGTGCTCAAGCTGATCCGCCGGGTCAACCCGGGTGTGCACCCGGAGCTGGAAATGAGTGCCTATCTGACCGCCGCAGGCTTTGCCAATATTTCGCCATTGCTGGGCTGGGTCAGCCGGCTGGACGAGCAGGGGGTGCCACACTTGCTGATGATCGCCCAGGGCTACCTGAGCAACCAGGGTGATGCCTGGGCCTGGACCCAGAACACCCTGGAGCGGGCCATCCGCGACCAGATGGAGCCTTCCAGCCTGGACGCCGAGGCGCACACTGACGCACTGGCCGAACTCACCGGCTTTGCCGCCTTGCTCGGCCAGCGCCTGGGCGAGATGCACCTGCTGCTGGCCGCACCGACCAATGACGAGGCTTTCCAGCCGCGCCCAAGCGATGCCGACGACAGCGAACGCTGGAGTGCGCAGATCAGTGCCGAACTTGCCCATGCCCTCGACCTGCTGGCGCAGCACCGCGACTGCCTCGACAGCGACAGCCAGGCGCTGGTCGACGATTTGCAGCAACAGCGCGACGGCCTGGCCCAGCACATTGCCAACCTGGCCCGCCAGGCCCAGGGCGGCCTGCTGATGCGCGTGCACGGCGACCTGCACCTGGGCCAGGTGCTGGTGGTGCAGGGCGATGCCTACCTCATCGATTTCGAAGGTGAGCCGGCCCGGCCGCTGCAAGAGCGCCGGGCAAAACACAGCCCGTACAAGGATGTCAGCGGCGTGCTGCGATCCTTCGACTATGCTGCTGCCATGATCTTGCGCAATGCGTCTGCGGTCGACCTTTCCGGTCCGGCCCGCCAGGCCCGGCAACGTGTTGCCCGGCAGTACCTGCACCAGTCGCGGCATGCCTTTGTCGAAGCCTATGGCCTGGCCACTGCAGCCATGCCCCACGCCTGGCAGCAGGCCGAGGGCGAGCGTGCCGCACTGGAGCTGTTCTGCGTGGAGAAAGCCGCCTACGAAATCACATACGAAGCCGAGAACCGTCCGAGTTGGTTGGCCGTGCCCTTGCATGGCCTGCATGGACTGATCAGTACCTGGGGAGAGTCATAGATGAATGCAACCACGCGTGAAAACGGCGGCCTTCGGCAACGGGACCTGGACGCCCTGGCCCGCGCCGAGCACGCCGATCCATTTGCGGTACTAGGCCCCCACGGCGACGGTACGGGCGGGCAGGTGGTCCGCGTCTTCCTGCCCAATGCCCTGAATGTGCGCATGCTGGCCCGGCATGACGGGCGCATCCTCACCGAAATGGAGCAGGGCAGCCTGCCCGGTTTGTTCACCGCGCACCTCGATGAAGCACACCCGTACCTGCTGCAGATCGGCTGGGCCGGCGGCGAGCAGGTCACCGAAGACCCCTACAGCTTCGGCCCGCAACTGGGCGACATGGACCTGTACCTGTTCGCCGAAGGCAACCACCGCGACCTGTCGGGGCGCTTTGGTGCCCAGCCGATCCAGGTCGATGGTATCGACGGCGTGTGCTTTTCGGTGTGGGCGCCGAACGCGCGTCGGGTGTCGGTGGTGGGCGATTTCAACAACTGGGACGGCCGCCGCCACCCCATGCGCCTTCGCCATAGCGCCGGGGTGTGGGAGTTGTTCGTGCCGCGCCTGGGCGTGGGCGAAACCTACAAGTTCGAAGTGCTGGGCAAGGACGGCATACTGCCCCTGAAAGCCGACCCGCTGGCGCGCGCCACCGAACTGCCGCCGAGCACCGCCTCCAAGGTTGCCGGGGCGCTCAGCCACGGTTGGCAAGACCACGACTGGATGGCGCAACGCGCGCAGCGCCATGCCTACAACGCGCCGCTGTCGATCTACGAGCTGCACCCCGGTTCCTGGCGCTGCGAGCTGGATGAGGCGGGCGAAGTCGGGCGCTATTACAACTGGCGCGAGCTGGCCGAGCGCCTGGTGCCGTACGTTCAGGAGCTGGGCTTCACCCACATCGAACTGCTGCCGATCATGGAGCACCCGTTCGGCGGCTCCTGGGGTTATCAGCCGCTGTCGCTGTTCGCGCCCACCTCGCGCTACGGCAGCGCCGAGGACTTCGCCGCCTTCGTCGACGCCTGCCACCAGGGCGGCATTGGCGTGCTGCTCGACTGGGTGCCGGCGCATTTCCCCACTGACGAACACGGCCTGGCGCGTTTCGACGGCACCGCCCTGTACGAATACGACAACCCCCTGGAGGGCTACCACCAGGACTGGAACACGCTGATCTACAACCTTGGCCGCAACGAAGTGCGCGGCTTCATGATGGCCTCGGCGCTGCACTGGCTGAAGCACTTCCACATCGACGGCCTGCGCGTCGATGCGGTGGCCTCGATGCTGTACCGCGACTATTCACGCAAAGCCGGCGAATGGGTGCCCAACCGCCACGGCGGGCGCGAGAACCTGGAGGCCATCGACTTCATCCGCCACCTCAACGGCGTGGCGGCCCACGAGGCCCCGGGCGCGCTGATCATCGCCGAGGAGTCCACCGCCTGGCCCGGCGTCAGCCAGCCGACCCAGCAGGGCGGCCTGGGCTTTGCCTACAAGTGGAACATGGGCTGGATGCATGACACCTTGCATTACATCCAGAACGACCCGGTGCACCGTACCTACCACCACAACGAGATGAGCTTCGGGCTGATCTATGCCTATTCCGAGCACTTCATCCTGCCCATCTCCCACGACGAAGTGGTGCACGGCAAGCACTCGCTGATCGACAAGATGCCCGGCGACCGCTGGCAGAAGTTCGCCAACCTGCGTGCCTACCTCACCTTCATGTGGGCGCATCCGGGCAAGAAGCTGCTGTTCATGGGCTGCGAGTTCGGCCAGTGGCGTGAGTGGGACCACGATGGCGAGCTGGACTGGTACCTGCTGCAGTACCCTGAGCACCAGGGGGTACAGCGCCTGGTGGGCGACCTCAACCGCCTGTACCGCGAAGTGCCGGCGCTGCACGAGCAGGATTGCCAGCCGCAGGGTTTCCAGTGGTTGATTGGTGACGATGCGCAGAACAGCGTGTATGCCTGGCTGCGCTGGAGCAGCAATGGCGAGCCGGTGCTGGTGGTGGCCAACTTTACGCCGGTGCCGCGCGAGGGCTATCGCATTGGCGTGCCGTTCGGCGAGCGCTGGCAGGAGCTGTTGAACAGTGATGCAGAGCTGTATGCCGGGTCCAATGTCGGCAACCTGGGGGTGGTGGAGAGTGACGAGATAGCCAGCCATGGGCAGCCGCAGTCGCTGGCCCTGAACCTGCCGCCACTTGGGGTTCTGATAATGAAACCAGCCTGATGTGTTGCCAGTACTGGCCTCTTCGCGGGTAAACCCGCTCCCACAGGAATTGCACAAGCTTCAGACCCTGTGCGGTCCTTGTGGGAGCGGGTTCACCCGCGAAAGGGCCGAACCTGCCTACCACCGCATCCGCACCCCAAGGCTGCCAATCAACCCGTTCAGGTCATTGTCGTCCACGTCACTGCTGTAATCGGCACTGACAAACAGCGCCACCGTGGGCGTCACCCGCGCCACCAGCCCCAACCCCAGTTCCACCGTGGTCGAGTAGCGCGAGCTGGAGATCTTGTCGACCTGGTCCAGCTTCACCTCCTCGGCATTGCTGAAGTCATACCACACGTTGGTCCGCACATAGGGCTCGATCGGCATGCCGCGTACCTCATAGCGTCCGGACAGCCTGGCACCCACCCGGCCGCTCCAGCTCGGCTGGCTGTCGAAGGCCTGCAAGGTCTCTTCCTGCGCCCGGCTGCCGGGGAAGAACTGCTGGTTGATCAACTGCGCCTGCGGCTCGATCACCCAGCCGCCCCCCAGGCCGATGGGGATGCCCCCCTCCAGCGAGAAGGACACCGCGTGGCCGCTGTCGTCCAGCCGCTGGCCGTTCTCGCCACGGCCATTGACGTCGATGCGCGAGCCCATGGCCACGGCATCCAGGTGCCAGCCCTGCTCATGGGTCATGCTCCAGTACACCCCCAGGCTTTCCCCGCTCAGGTTCACCGCGTTGCGCTGCTTGTCGCCCAGCAGCCGGCGCGTGCCGTTGAAGTTGGTCTGCAGGTTGTTGTGCCCGACGAAAATCCCCGCGCGGTGCACATTGCCCGCTGCAGTTTCACGCACAAACAGGTCCGGGCCGATCATCAGTTGCTGGCTGGGTGCCTCCAGCTGGTCTGGTGGTTGCGCACCCTTGCCTGGCGCGATCGGAAAGAACTGCGCCCACTGGCTGGCGACAAGGTCCGGTGCAGCCTGCCCATGGCGCTCGCTCATCTTCTGCGAAAACGCAGTCAAGGTACCGAGACTCAAGCCACTGGCGCTGATCGGGTCGAGCGACAACTGTGGTACTGCCGGTTGTTGCAGGAAGCCGGGCGAGGCCGGGTCGTCCTGCAATTCATACGCGATAGTTTCCACCGGGGTTGCCAGAAGCAGCGACGTGGAAACCGCGTAGAAAATGCTGTCGAAGCGCAAGGGATTCGAGGTGCTTTTCATGGCGGATCTCCTTTGTTTTTGTGTTACAGCCCTAGGACCTGGCCTGTTGTCACGAGCTGTACGGCAAAAACAGTGGGCGACCCAAACCAGCACGCCCGGCTTTCGCCAGCGCGCACGAAGGCGCGAGCTAGAGGCCCGGCGCGAGATCATTACTGCTTGATATGTTCAGCTAAGGAGAGGGCGCCGCTTGCGTCAAGAAAGCGTGAAGGAAGTGTTCATGTTCCGTGGCGTGGCTCAACCAATTGATTTTCCGGGTAAAACAGAGGGCTATAGCGGGGTTCGCTATTTGCCGTGTGGTGACTATGAAAAATGATTGCTAGAGCCTGACCTCGACCGCCAACGGAAGGTGGTCCGACAGGTGCGACCAAGGTTTGTGCCCCAGAATCCGCGGCCCATGGCTTTCGGCGTTGCGCAGGTAGACGCGGTCCAGGCGCAGCAGCGGCAGGCGCGCAGGGTAGGTGCGGGCCAGGTGGCCATGGTGGCGCTCGAAGGCCTCGTGCAGGTCATGCTGCAGGCCCAGGGTGCGGTTGCCGTGGGATTTCCAGTCGTTGAAATCGCCGGCGATGATCACCGGGGCATCGGCGGGCAAGGACTCGAGCAGCTTGCGCAGCAGTTGCAGCTGCTTCTGGCGGTGGCTTTCCAGTAACGACAGGTGCACGCAGATGGCATGTACCTGGCGCTGGCCGGGGACGTCGAGGATGCAGTGCAGCAGGCCACGACGTTCGGGGCCGGTGATCGACACGTCGAGGTTGCGGTGTTCGATGATCGGGTATCTGGACAGCAGCGCGTTGCCGTGGTGGCCGTCGGGGTAGACCGCGTTGCGGCCGTAGGCGAAGTCGCTCCACATGCTGTCGGCGAGGAACTCGTACTGCGAGGTCTGCGGCCAGCCGGGGTAGCGCGCGGCGTGGCGGTCGTGGCTGCCGAGCACCTCCTGGAGGAAGACGATGTCGGCCTGGGTACTGCGCACCGCCTCGCGCAGTTCCGGCAGGATGAAGCGCCGGTTGAAGGCGGTGAAGCCCTTGTGGGTATTCACCGTCAGCACCCGCAGCCGCTTCACGGCCGGGGCCTGGTTGTCGCTGGCGAAACCTTTACTGCCGGCTTCGGGGTTCACGGTTACTCCTCGGTCAACGGGTTTGCGCCGCTCCTGCAAAAGGGACACATACCAGCGGTTCAGGTTCACTCCTCATCACGCTGCAACACCATCAGCAGCAACGACCGCCCCTTGACCTCGAAGGTGCTGTCGAACTGCAGATGCTGCCCCTTGCGCAGCTCCGGCCGGTCGGTGTCGACCAGGCAGCTCCAGTAATCCCCATCGGGTACCGTCGGCAACTCGAACGGTACGATGTCATGGTGGGCATTGACGATCAGCAGTACGGTGGCCTCGGCGCCTGGCCGGGCAATGCCACTGACCTGCGCGCGGCCATCGATCAACATGCCCAGGCATCGCCCGTGCGGGTCTTCCCATTGCTCAACGCTCATCTCGTTGCCATCCGGTGCCAGCCAGGTCACGTCCTTGACCCCGATTGCCTCATTGTAGTCGCCCACCAGAAAGCGCGAGCGGCGCAGTATCGGGTAGGCCAGGCGCAGGCGGGTCAGGCGTTTGACGAAGGCCAGCAGCTCTTCACCCTCCTGGTCCAGGTCCCAGTTCACCCAGCCGATCTCGCTGTCCTGGCAATAGGCATTGTTGTTGCCGTGCTGGGTGCGGCTGAACTCGTCACCGGCGACGATCATCGGCGTGCCCTGGGCCAGCAGCAGGGTAGCGAAGAAGTTGCGCATCTGGCGCATGCGCAGGGCATTCACGCCCGGGTCGTCGGTTGGCCCCTCGACACCGCAGTTCCACGACAGGTTGTTGTCTGTGCCGTCCTGGTTGTTCTCGTCGTTGTCTTCGTTGTGCTTGTGGTTGTAGGACACCAGGTCGCGCAAGGTGAAACCGTCGTGGGCGGTGACGAAATTGACCGAGGCATAGGGGCGCCGGCCACGGTTGTTGAACATGTCCCCCGAGGCGGTCATGCGCGAGGCAAAGTCGGCCAGTTGGCCTTCGTCACCTTTCCAGAAGGCGCGCACGGTGTCGCGGAAGCGGTCGTTCCACTCTGCCCAGCCCGGGGCGAAGTTGCCCACCTGGTAGCCGCCCGGGCCGCAGTCCCAGGGCTCGGCGATCAGTTTCACCTGGCTCAGCATAGGGTCCTGGCGGCAGGCGACGAGGAAACCGTGGCGTTCGCTGTAGCCGTCGTGGTAGCGGCCAAGAATGGTCGCCAGGTCGAAGCGGAAGCCGTCCACGTGCATTTCGCCGGCCCAATAACGCAGCGAGTCGGTGACCAGCTGCAGCACGCAGGGGTGGCTCAGGTCCAGGGTGTTGCCGGTGCCGGAATCGTTGATGTAATAGCGCTTGTCGTCCGGCATCAGGCGGTAGTACGAGGCGTTGTCGATGCCGCGCATCGACAGCGTTGGCCCGCGCTCGTTGCCTTCGGCGGTGTGGTTGTAGACCACGTCGAGGATTACCTCCAGCCCGGCGTCGTGCAGGTGCGCGACCATTTCCTTGAACTCGGCGATCTTGCCGCTGGCCAGGTAGCGCGGGTGGGGGGCGAAGAAGGCGATGCTGTTGTAGCCCCAGTAGTTGTTCAGGCCCTTGTCCAGCAAGTGCTGGTCGTTGACGAAGGCGTGAACCGGCAGCAGCTCGATGCTGGAAACGCCCAGCTCCTTGATGTGCCTGAGCAGCTCGTCATTGGCCAGGCCGGCGAAGGTGCCGCGCAGGTTTTCCGGTACTGCCGGGTGGCACATGCTGATGCCACGGGTGTGCGCCTCGTAGATGATCGTGCGTTCCCAGGGGATCAGCACGCGCTGGTCGCGGCCCCAGGTGAAGGCAGGGTCGATCACCTTGCACTTAGGCACGAAGGGCGCGCTGTCGCGTTCGTCGAACGACAGGTCGCCGTCGGGGTGGCCGATGGTGTAGCCGAACAGTGCTTCGGACCATTGCAGGCTGCCGACCAGTTGCTTGGCATACGGGTCGATCAGCAGTTTGTTGGGGTTGAAGCGGTGGCCGTTCTCTGGCTCGTAGGGGCCGTGCACGCGGTAGCCATAGATCAGCCCGGGGTGCGCGTCGGGCAGGTAGCCGTGGTAGATCTCGTCGGTGTATTCGGGCAGCTCGATGCGCTCGATTTCGTGTTCGCCAGTGGAGTCGAACAGGCACAGCTCGACCTTGGTGGCGTTGGCCGAGAACAGGGCAAAGTTGACCCCCAGGCCATCCCAGGTGGCACCGAGGGGGAAGGGCAGGCCTTCACGGATGCGCGATGGGGCGACCGAGCGGGTTTTCTTCGGGGTGCGGGGGCTCATGGCGGTCCTCTATGGCCGTGGTGGAGGGGGAGCTGTGCAGTCCTGCACCGGCCTCTTCGCGGGCTTGCCCGCTCCCACAGGTACGGCGCCACACTCAGGCCTGGCGCCTACCTGTGGGAGCGGGCAAGCCCGCGAAGAGGCCGGTACAGGCTTAACCGGCAGCCGGCTTTTTCACCGCCCGGGGCTTCTTCACCGCTACGGCTTTCTCAACCGGCTCAGCCGCTACCTTGGGCTTGGCCGGCGCCCGCTTGCGCGGCGCCGCCTTGGGGGCCAGTGCCTCGGCTTCGGCCAGCTTGCGGGCCATGTCCCAATGGCGGTCTTCCTGGCCGGCAGGCTTACCCTCGGATTCCCAGATCTGGTAGGCAAATTCGCGGATACGTTTTTCATCAACACTCATCATGACGCTCCTGATGCTCAAGATTGTTGTATCAGCAGGTTGACCGGAAACTCCGCCAGCACGGCGCTCAACAGCAGCTCCCTGGAAGAGCTGACCGCAGCACTGGGGAAAAGTCCCGTCGAGTTGGCAGGCGACAAGGCAAACGGCAGGCTTACTCGGGTATCGTCCCAGTTCTGTGCCGGGATCAGGGGTATCGGTGCACCCGCCAGCAGGGTACTGGCCAGGCGTGGCGCGATGATGACGGCTCGCTCGCCTTCGCCCAGGCGGGCAAAGGCCACCACCTTGTCGGCATGCCGGCCGTGCACGCTCAGCGGCAGGTAGGCACCCCGGCGGAACAACTCGGCGTGGGCCTGGCGGCAGTCCAGCACCCGGGCGATCAGCGCCTGTTTGAGGCGGCCGTCGCGCCAGTGCGCCAGCAGTTCGGCTACAGGTGTTGCATCGTCCAGGGTGCGACGCCTGCAAGCGTAGTCCACGGCGCGGCGGTTGTCCGGGTCGACCAGGCTGAAGTCCCAGTATTCGGTGCCCTGGTACAGGTCAGGTACGCCCGGCGTGGTCATGCGCAGCAGGGCCTGGACCAGGCCGTTGAGGGCACCGGGGCAGGCCAGCAGGTATGCGGCATCGGCCAGGGATTTGCGCAGCTGCTGGTTCTCGCTGTCCAGCAGCAGGCCGTCGATGTAGCGGGCGCAGGCGCCTTCGTAGGCCTCGTTCGGCGCGCTCCAGCTGCTGCGCAGCTTGGCCTCGCGCAGGGCCTTCTGCTGCCACTGGCGAATGCGTTCGGCGTACTGGCGCAGGGCGTTGTCGTCGTGCAGGTCGAGGTCCAGTGGCCAGCTGCCCAGCAAGGTCTGCAGCAGCATCAGCTCATCGCCGGGGCTGGGCGCCAGGCCGTCGTCCAGTTGCGTGCGCAACGGTGTCGCCAGTTCGCGCCAGTGTTCCATTCGGCTGGCCAGCCACGGGCCGCGCTCACTGAGCACGGCCAGGCGCGCGCGGGTGTCTTCGCCGCGCTTGTGGTCATGGGTGGCGCTGGCCAACAGGTTGTCAGGGAAGTCGCGCAGGCGTCGCTGGGCCTCGTTGTGGAAGTGTTCGAGCGGGGCGCTGAAGCGCTCGGCGTCGAAGCCCACGTCGTTGCGCGACAGCAGCCGTGCGCTGCGGTAGAAGGCGGTGTCTTCCACGGCCTTGGCGGCGCTGGGCGCGGTCAGTTGCTGGAAGCGCACGCAGGCGTGGCGCAGTTGCTTGCGGGCCCGGCCCGCTGGCAGGTTGCGCCAGGCTTGCCCGCCCAGCCATTGTTCAAGGTGCTCAAGCAGCGGCCAGTCGGCTTCGCCGAGGTCCTGGCGGGCATTGGCCAGGGCCTGCTGGAAAAACCCTTCGTCTTCTGCCGGGCGCCCGCAGGCATTGAAGTAGGTGCGGTACACCGGGTAATGCGCCACCAGCGCCTGCAAGGCGCGACGGATAGCGCCCAGGGTCAGGTCGCGGGTCATCAGGTCGTTGCGCGCTACCTGCAACAGCGCCTGGGCCACCGACTCGCAGTCGCCGGCCAGGCTGGCATTGAGCACCAGGTGGCGAGCCTGGCGCACCTCCTCGGGGAAGTCCGGGCGTTCGCTTGCATTGGCCCACAGCTCGGTCAGCGCTGCTTCACCCGCCGGGTCGTGCTGCAACAGCGAGACCTGGTTCATGAACTCATAGCCGGTAGTGCCATCGGTAAGCCAGTCGCGGTGCAGGTGCTCGTTGGCGCCGAGGATCTTCTCCACGTAAATGGGGAAATGCTCCAGGGCTGCATGCAACGGCCGCCGCGCCAGCAGGCCATCGACCCGCCGGCGCAGCTTGCGGCAGTAACCGCGCGGGTCGGCCAGGCCGTCGATATGGTCGATGCGCAGGCCGTCCACAAGGCCACGTTCGATCAGCTCGAACAGCTTGGCGTGGGTGGCTTCGAACACCACCGCGCGTTCAACCCGCAGGCCGCCCAGTTCGTTGATGTCGAAGAAGCGCCGCCAATTGATGTCGTCGGCGGCGGTGCGCCAGCTGGCCAGACGGTAGGTCTGGCGTTCCAGCAGCAGGTGCAGGCGCTTGAAGCCATTCTCGCTACGGCTGTCGAACGCCACCAGGGCCGACGCAAGGTCGACGCCTGCGCCTGCCAGGCGCGCCAGTTCGGCTTGCAGCGGCAGGGCGTCGGCCAGCGGCGTGGCCGATGCGTTCAACGCAGTGAAGCGTTCGGCCAGGGCCTTGAGCGCCGGTTCCGGGCTGAGGGCGAGAATCCAGCCATAGTCGACCGGGCAGATCGGGAAGCGGTGTTGGTAATGGGCGATTTGCAGCTGCCCATGGTGCTTGTCGAACTCAAGCGGTATCTCGCCATTTTTCAGCGCCACGCCATAGTCGCTGGCGAGGAACGGCAGCAGCAGCTGGCCGGCCAGCAGCGGGTCGCTGGAGTGCCACTGGATGTCGAAGAATTCCGCATACGGGCTGCGTCGGCCCCAGGCCAGCAGGCTCTGCCACCAGGGGTTGTCGGCACCGCCCACGGCCATGTGGTTGGACACCGTATCGAGGATCAGCCCCATGCCGTGCTGGCGCAGGGCCGCGACCAGCCGTTGCAGCGCCGCCTCGCCGCCCAGTTCGGGGTTGACGCAGGTCGGGTCGACCACATCGTAGCCGTGGCGTGAGCCGGCGCGGGCCTTGAGGATAGGCGACGCATACAGGTGGCTGATGCCCAACTGGGCGAAGTACGGCACCAGCGGCACCGCGTGATCGAGGGTGAAGTCACTGTGAAATTGCAGGCGCAGGGTCGCGGTCAGCGCTTTCATCGGTCACGCTCCCAGGCCTGTTCGCGGGCCTGGGCCAGCAGTTCCAGGCGCCTTGCTGCGTCTTCGTCGTCGAGCAGCTCACGTACCGGCCGGGCAAAGCGTCGGCGCCAGTTGGGGTGGCCGGCGGTGGTGCCCGGCAGGTTGGGTTGCTCGTCGCAGCCTAGCAGGTCTTCCAGCGGCACCAGTACCAACGGTGCGCGGGTGTGGCCGACGTAGCGGATGGCCGCATCGATCAGCGCGTCGTTGTCCGGCAGCGAGCCGTAGTTGGCCTCCAGGGTACGGCGCAGGCCGTCGTGCTCCTTCTGCCGTTCGTGGCGCCAGTGCAGTTCGGTGGCGGCGTCGATAAGTTGCAGGCGGTGGTTCCAGTCGATGTCGCGGTTTTCCAGCCAGCCGGCCAGCGGCGCAAGATCGTGGGTGCCGGTGGTGGCCAGGGCGTTGTCCGGCCAGTCGAGAATCGGCTTGAAATGGCCGGGCTGGGTCTGCTCGAAGGGCAGCACGCGCATGCCCAGTACGGCCTTGGCCGCCAGTTGCTCGCGCAGGCCGTCAGGCACGGTGCCCAGGTCTTCGCCGAGGATGATCGCCTGGTGGCGCACCGACTCCAGCGCCAGCAGGCGTAGCAGGTCGTCCAGCGGATAGTTGAGGTAGGCACCTTCGCTGGGCTTGCTCCCCTGCGGTATCAGCCACAACCGGCGCAGGCCCATGACATGGTCGATGCGCAGGCCGCCGGCGTGGGCGAGATTGGCTCGCAGCATTTCGATGAAGGCGCGGTAACCGTTACGTTTGAGGCCTTCGGGCGAGAAGGCGCAGATGCCCCAGTCCTGGCCGGCACGGTTGAGGATGTCAGGCGGTGCGCCCACTTTCAGGCCTGCCAGCAGCTCGTCCTGGCGGCTCCAGGCCTGGCTGCCGGCACCGTCGGCGCCCACCGCCAGGTCAGCGATCAGGCCGACCGCCATGCCGTTGCCGCGTGCCGCTTCCTGGGCGCGTTGCAGGCCTCGTTCGGTCAGCCATTGGCAGAAGGCATGGAACTCGACCTTGGCCGGGTAGGCTTTGGCGAAGGCCTCCACTTCCGGGTGGTAAGGGTCGTGCCAGGCCTTGGGCCAGTTGCGCCAGTCGGCGCCCAGGCCATGCTCTACGGCCTGCGCCTGCAGCACCTCGAAGCGGCAGTGGTGCTCCAGGGCCTGGCCACCGGCTTCGCGGAAGCTGTCGAAGTCCGTGCGCAGCGGGTGCTCGCCCTGGCTGAAGCCCAGGTACAGGGCTTCGAGCAGGCGCAGGCGGGCACCGGCGGCACGCGGCCAGTCGACCAGCGGGGCTTGTTCCAGGTCCTCCAGCTGTTGCTCCAGGCCGCAAGCTTCGATGGCCACGCGCACAGCCCGCTCGCCCAGCAGCGCGGCCGGGCTGGCGTACAGGGTATTGAGCAGCAGGCGGCTGGAGGGCGAGTAGGGGCTGTAGTGCGTCTGGTCGATGGCCGACAGGGCGTGGATCGGGCTGATCGCCAGGGCATCGGCACCGCGCTCGGCGGCCGCTCGGGCCAGTTGTTCCAGGGCCAGGCAGTCGCCGTAGCCGCCATCGCCGGGGCGGCGCAAGCTGTACAGCTGCACCGCCAGGCCCCAGCAGCGCGGTGGCGGCTGCGGCACACGGTCTTCAAGGCTGTGGCAGCGTGGCGGGGCCACGGCCACGGTGAAGCGGCGGCTGTCGATTTCCACCTGGTGGTAGCCGATGGGCAGTTCACCAGGCAGGCGAGCCTGGTCGTCGAGGCATAGGGTGAGTGAGGCGTGGTCTTCGAGGGTGCAGTGCGCGACGCTGGCGGCGCTGAAGTAGCGCGCCAGTGGCAGTGGCTGGCCGAGGTCGGCGGTCAGCAGCGGCGGCAGGTGCTCACTGTCTTCGGCAGCGTCGACGGCGCGCAGGCTGGCGGCAATGGCGGCGTCATCGGCGGCCGGGTGGCCAAGGCCTGCAAGGATGTTGCGCAGCACCTCGTCGCTGACACGCTGGGGCCGGGCGTTGGCGTCGATCCAGTCGCGGCTCAGCCCGACGCGGGTCGCCAGACGGTGCAGGGCGGTTTCGCTCATGGGCGCTCCTGGGCAGGTGGAAGCAGGCTGACCACGCAGCTGTACGCGGCCAGATGAGTATCGGGGTGCCGGGCGTCGCTGCTGTCGAACAGCCGGGTGGCTGGTGCGGGCAACTCGACCGCCTGTGGGCTGGCGTCCAGGTTCAGGTCAATGCGCAGGGTGTTGCCATCGCCCAGGCGCCAGCGTGCGGTCAGTGCCTTGTCGCCGAGCACCTCGGCACCTAGCGCGCGGCTGCCAGGCAGGTGGGGGATCACATGGCGGCGGCGCAAGTCGAGCAACTGCTGGTACAGGCCGTGCCAGCCGGCGATCACTTCCCAGGCCTGCGGGCGGGATGCCTCGAAGGTCTGTTCGGCGTTGGGGTCGGGGATGCGTTGGCGCTGCTCGGGGTCGGCGAAAGCGGCGAAATGGGCGAACTCGCCGCGCCGGCCTTCACGCACGGCGTCAGCCAGCTGGTCATGGAAGTCAGTGAAGAACAGGAACGGCCGGCAGCTGCCGTCTTCGTCGCCCATGAACAGCAGCGGGATCATCGGCGCCAGCAGCAACAGGCCGGTGGCCGCCCGCAGCGCCGGCGGCGGGCACAGGCGGGTCAGGCGCTCGCCGAGGGCGCGGTTGCCGACCTGGTCGTGGTTCTGCAGGAATAGCACGAAGGCGCTGGGCGGCAGGTGCCCGCTGGGCTCGCCGCGGGGCGTACCATGGCGGTTGGCCTGGCCCTGGAACACGAAGCCTTCGCCAAGGCAGCGGGCCAACTGGTCGATGGGGCGCTGCTGGTAGTCGGCGTAGTAGCCTTCGGTTTCGCCGGTCAGCAGCACGTGCAGGGCATTGTGGCCGTCGTCGTTCCACTGGGCGTCGAAGCCTTGTTCCAGCAGGAAGGCCTGGTTGTGCTCGTTCTCCAGTACCAGCCACACCTGGCGGCCCGGCTCCACTGCCGCGCGTACCCTTTGTGCCAGCTCGATCAGGAAGTCGGGCTGGTCGATGGCGTGCACGGCGTCCAGGCGCAGGCCATCGAAGCGGTAGTCGCACAGCCACATCAGGGCATTCTGGATGAAGTACTCGCGCACCTGCGGGCGACGGAAGTCGATGGCTGCGCCCCAAGGCGTCTGCCGGTCGTCGCGGAAGAACGGGCTGGCGTACCGGTGCAGGTAATTGCCGTCGGGGCCGAAGTGGTTGTACACCACATCGACCAGCATCATCAGCCCCAGGCCATGGGCCTGGTCGACCAGCTCACACAATTGCTCTGGGCTGCCATAGGTGTTTTGCGGCGCATAGGGCAGCACGCCGTCGTAGCCCCAGTTGCGCTCGCCGGGGAACTGCCCCAGCGGCATCAGTTCGATGGCGCTGATGCCCAGCTCGGCCAGGCGAGGCAGTTGCCGGGCCACCCCGGCGTAGCCGTCGAGCAAGCCGACATGCAGCTCCTGGATGACCGCCTCGTGCCAGGGCCGGCCTTGCCAGGGGTGTTGCCAGGCATAGCCGGCCACATCCACCACCTGGCTTGGCCCCTGTACGCCATCGGGCTGGTAGCGCGAGGCCGGGTCGGCCACCTGCAGTGCACCGTCGATACGGTAGTGGTATCGGTCACCGGCCCGGCACGGGGCCACGCCGGTGTACCAGCCATCATCATCGGGCAACAGCTCGATGGCCGGCTGTTGCTCCAGTTCCACGCTCACGCTGCGCGCATCCGGGGCCCAGAGGGCGAAGCGCGCCGACGTGGCGTCCAGCAGGTGTGCGCCATGCCTGTGCATCTTCTGCTCCCCGCTCAGTAGTGGCTGTGCTGCGCCTGCTTGACCAGGTCTTCGTACAGGCGTGCGTAGGGTTCCACGGCCTGGCACCAGTTGAACGGTTGGGTCATCGACAGGCAGCGCATGGCATTCAGCAGGTCCTTCTTGCCGTAGACATAGAAGGCCCGGCTGAGGGCCTGGCGATAGCTCTCGACAGTGGACTCATTGAACAGGAAACCGGTGACACCGGACTCGATGGTGTCGGCCAGGCCGCCGGTGTTGCGCGCCACCGGCAACGAACCGAAGCGCTGCGCGTACATCTGGCTGAGGCCGCACGGCTCGTAGCGTGACGGCATCAGCAGGAAGTCGCTGCCGGCGAACATGCGCCGGGCGTCGGTTTCGTTGAAGCCGATGCGCACGCCGATGCGGCCCGGGTGGCGTAGCGCCAGCTCGCGCATGGCCTGTTCTTCTTCGGGCTCGCCACGGCCGATGATCGCGATCTGCCCACCTTGCTCGACGATGTAGTCGGCGACACCGAGGGTAAGGTCCAGGCCTTTCTGGTAGACCAGGCGCGAAACCACGGCGAACAGCGGGCCTTCGGAGGGCTGCAGTTTGAACAGCTCGCGCACTGCCTGGGCATTGCGCGCCTTGCCTTCCCAGTCATTGATGCTGAAGTTGTGCTGCAGGTGCTTGTCGGTAGCCGAGTCCCAGCTTTCGTCGATGCCGTTGGGAATGCCGCCGAGCAGGCCTTGCTGCGCCTTGCTGGCGAGGAAGCCGTCCAGGCCGCAGCCGAATTCCGGGGTGGTGATTTCCCGGGCATAGGTGGCGCTGACCGTGGTGATGTGGCTGGAATAGGCCAGGCCGGCCTTGAGGAACGACAGCTTGCCGTAGAACTCCATGCCTTCCTGCTGCATGGCATGTTCGGGGATTGCCAGCTCCGGGCTGCAGCCGCGGCTGTACACGCCCTGGTAGGCCAGGTTGTGGATGGTGAACAGGGTGGGCGTGCTCAGCCCGCGCCAGTGCATGTAGGCCGGCGCCAGGCCGGCGGGCCAGTCGTGGGCGTGCACCACTTCGGGCTTCCAGTGGATCCTGCCTTCGCCGGCGGCGATTTCGGCGGCGGCCAGGCCCAGGCGGGCGAAGCGGATGTGGTTGTCGGGCCAGTCGCGGCCGTTGTTGGCGCCATAGGGGGTGCCGTCGCGCTGATACAGTTCGGGGCAGATCAGCACATAGATGACCAGGCCGTCGGCCATGTCCATGCGCCCGATCTTGCACGGCGGCAGGGCGGCGTGGCCGCCCAGTTCACCGACGATATGGATGGGGTTGTCGCTTTCCATCACCTGGCGGTAGCCGGGGATCAGCACCCGCACATCGTGCAGGTGCGCCAGGGCGCGGGGCAGGGCGGCGGACACGTCGCCCAGGCCGCCGGTCTTCACCAGGTCGGCGATTTCCGAGGTCACGAACAATATCTTGCGCTTGTTGCGGTTGTGCTGGCGCTGGGCGCCGGGTGCCTTGCCTGTCGCGGCGAAGTCCGGGGTGAGCGGTTCGCGGTTGTCCGGGTTGAATGAATCTACGTGAGGCTCGACAGCGGCACTGATCATACTTCTCTCCGTCCCTATGCTTGGCCGGGTGCTGGCACCCGTGGCGATGTTTCGTGTTGGTTCTCTCTGTTTCTGGTTTCTGCGTAGTGCGTTCCATGCCCCAGGTTCGTGCGCGCAGGCACAGCGCGATCGGCATTCCCGCCGAAGGCGATTGGGCTGGTGGGGTGTGTGGGCCGAGGCTGGGAAGTCCCTTTGCGTTTGGCCTACTTAGTTCCTGACCTGCCCGCGTTCCGTAAAGTTCGACTTTTTTTCGTCACTCTTCCGTTGAGCAAATGGCGGGCCGAAACCCGAGTGTAGGAGAGAAAGAGATAAAAATGTGACCCGCTGGTCACCATTGTCGTGCCGCGGAGTAGACGCAAACGTTGGCGGTTGTGACTGGATGTGAATGCAGGGGATGGAGCGGTTGATGAAGGGGCAGGCGGGCTGCCCCATTACGGATAGCTGCGCACCTTTTTGGTGCGCTGGAGGGGTGTCAGAGTCATTGCCTTCCAAGAGAATGGTGCATTTCGGAATCCGAGTGATTTCAGGAGAAATGAAAGTGGCTGTTTCGCGAACTTTTTAGTAACTGTTTTTATTATTTTCCTGGCTTGAATTTTTGGTGATTCAGTGATCGGCCTCGCGCGCGCAAAATTTTGTAAGTTGATGCGTTAAGAAATTTCCTACGAAATCGTCAATGCATGAAACCCATCGTTCCTGTCATGGCGGGGCGGTACGGTTTAAGTTGCTCTTCAGTCACTGCCTCATCCTCACTGTCGTCATCGATCAAGTCCGCCAATGCCACGGATCTAGCCGGCTTGAGCGTTGACGACGGGCAATTTTCATTCGACGTACTCATCTTGAAGAAAGCCAGGATGTGGTTGTTTTTCGCCGGTAAACATGAGGCGGGTAGAGCAACTCATGAAACAGTCGGACTTTCGCTTCGGATTTCAGGCGCTCGCCGGGCGCACGGAGTTCGAAGTGGTTTCATTCAAGCTGGAAGAAACCATCAGCCAGCCATTTTTACTGAACCTTGAACTTGTCAGTTACGACAGTGATGTCGACTTCGGCCAGGTGCTCGACAAGCCTGCGCTATTCACCCTTTATTGCGCAGACCGGCCACTGCGTCATGTGCATGGCTTGGTCAGTGCCTTCAGCCAGGGTGAAACCGGCTTCTCTCGCACGCGCTACCACGCCCTGGTCGAGCCGCAACTGGCCCGCGCCCGCTTGCGTTCGAACTGGCGCATCTTCCAGCAGAAAACCGTGCCGCAGATTCTTGAACTGATGTTCAAGCGTCAGGGCATTGCCCGGTTTGAGTTCAATAGCAGCGCCGAGCACCAGGTGCGTGAGTTTTGTGTCCAGGCGGGGGAAACCGACCTCGACTTCATCCATCGCCTTGCCGCTGAAGAGGGCTTCGTCTACCGCTTTGCGCACTGCGCCAGGCACCACACGCTGATCGTTACCGATCGCCTGCTATCGCTTGGGTTGCTCAGCCGGGGCACGCTAAAGCCCGTAGATGATGAGGCGCTTTGGCTGGATGAAGATGATCTCGGCCCCGACAAGGTGCTGTACCACGCCAGTAGCGGTGGCGACCAAGCCCGTGCCTGCCTGCGGCGTTTGCGCTACTGCGAGCAGGTGCGTACCGCGCAGCAGGTGCAGCGCGACTACACCTTCACCAACCCGGCCTATCGCCAGGAGCACAAGGCTCAGGCCAGCGGAATCACGCACCAGTCGCTGGACTACGAGTTTTTTGATTACCCGGGCCGCTACAAGCGCGATGCGGTCGGCAAGCGCTTCACTGAAACGCGGCTGACGGCCCTGCGCCATGACGCCCGCCTGGCCGAAGTGCAGGGCGATGACGTGCGCCTGCAGCCAGGCCTGAGCTTCACCCTCGTCGGCCACCCGCGCGAAGACCTCAATGTGCACTGGCGCGTGATCAGCCTGTGCCACGAAGGTACGCAGTTCACCAGCCTGCAGGAAGAAGCCGCCGGTGCCGAACAAGGTACCCGCTATGTGAACGATGCGCTGCTGGTGCAAGGCATGGCCGAATGGCGCCCGGCACCCTTGGCCAAGCCGCGCATCGATGGCCCGCACATGGCCACCGTGGTCGGCCCGCCGGGCGAAGAGATATTTTGCGACCAGTGGGGGCGGGTCAAGGTCAGCTTCCCCTGGGACCGTGAAAGCAGCAACAACGAATTCAGTTCCTGCTGGGTGCGGGTGTCGCAAGGCTGGGCCGGTGGCAGTTGGGGTGCGATGGCCATTCCGCGTGTTGGCCAGGATGTGATTGTCCAGTACGTCAATGGCGACCCTGACCAGCCGATGATCACCGGGCGCACCTACTGCGGTGACCAGCTGCCGCCTTACGACCTGCCCGAACACAAGACCTGCATGACCATCAAGAGCCAGACCCACAAAGGCGATGGCTTCAACGAGTTGCGCTTCGAGGACGAACTGGGGCGGCAGGAAGTATTCATTCATGCCGAGCGCGACCAGAACAACGTCGTGAAGCACAACGAAACCACGTTCATCGGCAATGATCGTAGCGAGCGCGTCGAGCATGACGAAGTGGTGCACATAGGTGGCGACCGCAGTGTCAAGGTCGGCGCCAGCAAGAGCGAAACGGTCGCCCTTGGCAAAGTCGAAAGCATTGGCCTGGGCAAGTCGTTGGCCGTTGGCGGGGCGTTGAGCGTGATGGTTGGCCTCGAGGCCAGCGAGCAGGTCGCGCAGGACAAGCGTGTGCAGGTCGGCGGGCAACTGCGGGTCGATGCCAATGACGATGTGTCGATCACCAGCCATCACGGCCATGTGCACATCGACAGCCGAACGTCGCTGACCCTGAGTTGCGGCGGGGCGTTCATCAAGCTGGGTGATGGCCGCATCGAAATCGGTTGCCCCGAGCCACTGCTGTTGCATGCCATCGCCCAGGTAAAGGCGCCTGCACGTTACGGTGAGCCGCCTGCACCGTTGCAGGATGAAATCGAGTTTCGCCTGGTGCATGCCGACGGTACGCCGATTGCGGGCACGGCCTACGTGGCGACGTTGTCCGATGGCACCCAGCGCCAGGGTATGGTCGATCAGAACGGCTATGCCCGCCTGGCTGGCGTTACCCCCGGTTGCAGCGCCCAGGTGCGCTACGAGGTTGGCCAAGGCTCGCTGCAACTGACGACCGCAACCGAGCCGGATGCTGCCTTGCAGGCATTGCTTGCCGGCTGCACCTCGGCAGGTGGCCAGCCATGAACTCCGCTGCTGACTGGCTGGATGAAGCGGTGGAAAAGGTGGCAGGCGGCTTTGGCTGGCTGCGTGACCTGGTGCTGGGCGAGTTTGCCGAGGAACGGCCACTGAGCGTGGTCATCGCCGACATGCTGCTGTCGTTGGTGCCCGGGGTAGTGATTGTGCTCAGTGCCCGTGACCTGGCCGCAGTGTGCCTGCGCCTGGGCAAGCGCTACACGGCGGATGGCAGCCAGGCAACGGCGCAGCCGCCACAGTGGCAGGAGTGGGTGCTGCTGGTTGCCTGCCTGCTTACTTTGATCGCGCCGATCATCGGTGCCGCGGTGGGGGCGGTGGGTACGCCCGTGGGCTCGGTGGCAGGTGCATTGGTCGGCCAGGAAGCGGCAGCGTTTCTGCGAGGTTTGTGCCTGCTACTTATCCGTGAAAGCCAGATCATCTTGCGGACCGTGGTTGCGTTTCTTGGCAAGTTCACCCGCGGCAGCGTGGAGTTCTGGCTGCGCCAGGTCAGGTTCACGAGCTATGAAAAGGATTTGCTGGCCTATCTGAACCAGTTCTTGACCAAGGTCATCGCTGCAACGGCAAAGCTTCGCAGCTACCTGGGCAACTGGCCCTTCAACCAGGCGGCGTCGCACCTGTTGGTGCGGCTGCAGGCCATGGAAGCGCAGTTCTACGCGGTGCAGGTGCATGCAGTGCGGGAAATCCCACAGGCGCTGATGCAACTCGACGCCAGGTTGGCCAAGGTGCTGGAACAGGCCAGCGATCTGCCCGCGCAGGTTGCGCAGGCCGGGGTGCATGCGCCTAAGCCGGTGCCCATGGCGATGAGTGGTGGGCGGGTGACTTCTGGCATTGGCATGCGTCCGCGTTACCTCGAGCGCCCCGAGGGTGCGCTCGGCCCGCCAGTACCCACCTCTGCGGCTGCCGCCACGCATGGCGCCAATGTGCACGTCTTCGATCATTCGACGGCGACCCGGGCGCAGAAGGGCATTTATGGGGAGGTGGTCAGTGATCAGTACATGCTCGGCAAAGGCCATGAGAACCTGCTGTCGGTCGCTCGTGGGCCTCGCAGCCTGGAAATGAAACCCACCGGGCGCGGGCTGGATGGCGTCTATCGTAATGCCCATCCACCGCCGCCGTTCATCATTACCGAGACCAAGTATCGAACGGGGGGCGCGTTTTCGCCGGGTAGTTTGCCGGTTACAAAGGGGAGTAAGGGGTTTCCGAGCGCCAGGCAGATGAGTGATGCGTGGATTGAGCCGAGACTTGACTTGGAGCTTGGGAAAAAACAGGCGGAAGAAGTTGCATTCGCCGGATATGAACGTTGGTTAATGATCGTAGATGAAGGTGGTGTGGTAACGAAAATAGTCAAGCTCGACGAAAATGCTAAATTTATCGGTGATGTGATCCAATAGGGGTGTGTAATGACTGGATTTGATCGGGTCAAGCGTGAGCCTTTTTTGCAAGAGGCAGCCTATCTCGATAGTGTTTCTTTTTGGAAGGAGAATTATGTAGAGCGCCAGGCTGAGTCTTTTCTCGAAATTGAGCGTCCCGAGTATGTAAATGTCAAGATGTTGAGCTGGAGGTGGTGCTTTCAGTCTATGGAGTTGCTCATTGCTCTATATTCGGGAGGGGAACCCATTGAAGCGCTTGAATTTTACGCGGATCACATGTTTTCCCAGTTTCAACGTCACAAGCAAGCTTATCCGAGTTTCAGCTTGAAACTGTGGGAGCCGGATGCCTATCAGTACACACTCTGGCTTCTATCGTTTGCAGTGCTGTTCAACAAGCCCGGGCGCATCAGACAAATCGCAGGTTTTTTGAGTGAAGCCCCAGATGACGGTGAGGACATCCTGTTGCGGCAACTGTTTTCCCGTGTGGGGGTGACGATCCCCGGGAGTACGTTGATTCATGAGCGCCCCTACCATGAATTGCTCAATGCCGTAACTACTGAGAAGGATGAGCAGCAACAGGCAGTGCGTAGTTACCTGAAGCAGTGGTATCGCGGCATGCGCAACTGTTATTGGCATGACCGGCACAAGGCACGAAGCGATGCGGGTTTCTTTGGCTATTGGGCCTTTGAGGCAGGATTGGTCACTGTGTTGTGGGGCGTCGACGATACGCCCTATAGAGATCTTCCTTTCTACCCGAAGGATTTGGTAGACGATGCTCGTAAGCGTCAAGTTATCAAAAGCTTCCCTGAACAACTGCAAAGCGCGCCGTATTCGGATGCGCTTGCCAGGTCGGGCGAAATTTGCCCGCGCACCGGCGTGTGGGTATGTGATGAATGGGCGGTGGGGCCCCAGACATTCATGCAAGGCGTAGAGATGCCGAGCGAAAATGGGCGCTCTCTGGTTTGGCGCTTGGTGAAAGGCTTATAGCGTGCGGGAGGGCCAATGGGCCAGTTCGACAGCATCAAGCGCGACCCGTGGATGGTCGAGCAGCATTACCTGGCTTCGACGCGTGAAAAAGAGCAGGAATTCGCCGACCTTGACGCCCAGGCATTGCTGATCGGGCCAGCCGAGCACAGGCATCACTACCGTGGCCTTAGCCGCGACTGGGCACACATGGCACTGGAGCTGGCAGTGCAGCGGTATTCCGGTGGCGAGCCAATGGAACTGGTGGAGGCCTATGCAGACTATGCGTTCGCCCAGTTCGCCCGGCATTTTTCGGCGTACCCGGCATCCAGCGAGCAGTTGCGCCCTTGGGTGTCGGATGAATACCGGCTTGCCTTGTGGCTGCTGTCGCTGGCGGTGCTGTGCGGTTACCCCGAGCGTGTCGGCCAGATACTGGGCTGGCTGAACCAGAACGACGAGCGCAGCCCCGACCTGCTGCTGCATCGCCTGTTCCAGCGGCTGGGCAAGGCCTACCCTGGCACCTTATTGCTTCACCCCGAACCTTATGGCGCCTTGCTGGAGAGCCTCGACCTGAAAGGGCCCGCGCAGCATGACGCGCTCATGCACTATCTCGGGCAGTGGTACGCCAATGCGCACGATTGCTACTGGTATGAGCGCCACACCTGGGCACGGAGCGACCACTTGGGTTATTGGGCCTTCGAGGCGGCACTGGTGGCGTTTTTATGGTCAGTGCAGGGTGATGGCCTGGAAAGCGCTCCCCACTTTTACCCGCAGGCGCTCGTCGAAAGGGCGCATTACCGACGCCTGGGCAAGCAGTTCCGCGATCCGGAAACCGCCAGGCGCGAGGATGCCCCAGGCTGGCCTTCCGGCACGCCTTGCCCATGGCCCGGTTACTACGTCTGCGTCGAGCGCATGGTAGGTGAGCAGGTGTTCATGCACCAGGTACCTTTCCCTGAGATCGATGGCCAGGTCGTGCACTGGCGGCTGTCGAAAACGTTCTGATGGCGCTGCCGGCATGCGTGCCTGGCGCCTCACATGATTCGGGAGTGGCAACAATGCCTGCCATCGTTCTGCTGGGTCACCCTCATCACTGCCCGTCGTGCGGACCGACCAGCATCAGCAGCGGCTCCAGCCTGTTCTTCGTCAACGGCAGGGCAGCCGCCAGGGTTGGCGACAGGCTCGGGTGTGGGGCGGTGATTACCAGCGGCTCGGCACTGATGATGGATGATGGGCAGCCGCTTGCCAGGATCGGCGATGCCACCAGTCATGGCGGTACCCTGGAAAATGGCGATAATAGCTGGCTGCTCGATTGAGCGATGCGGGAGCAGTTCAGCTCCCACAGGGACGGGGCAGGTTCAGAGGCTGACGGCCTTGCCGTCTGTGCGCGCTTGCGCCAGCAGCAGGTTCAGTTGGGCGACCTGTTGGCGCAGTTGGTCACGTTCGTCCTTCAGTTTACGCAGCTCATCACGGCGCACGGAGACATAGAGGGTCTGGGTTGGGGTTGCAGGCATCAAGGTACCCATGAGCACACCTCGCGGTTTTGGCTAGTGACAAGTCAAAGCGTAGACGCTTCACGCGGGCGCATTCTGAATTCTTTCGCAGGCCTTGGGAACTTTTTTGTTTATCGTGGTCTCGCCGTTCGTCGCTGAACCCTCGATCGGTTCGCTGGACTAATCTGAAAAGCTGGATTGTGTTGTCATTTATTTCGAAAGGGGAGCATCGGCTCATGCAACTGGGAATCATCGGGCTGGGCCGCATGGGCGGCAATATCGCAAGGCGCCTGATGCGCGCCGGCCACCGTACTGTGGTGCATGACCGCAACCGTGAGGCCATCGACGGCCTGGAGAGCGAAGGCGCCCAGGGCGCGCACGACCTCGGTGCGCTGGTACAGAAGCTGAAAGCACCGCGTGCGGTGTGGGTAATGCTGCCGGCCGGCGAGCCCACCGAGCAGACCATCGCCCAACTGGCCGAACTGCTGGAACCGGGCGATGCGATCATCGACGGCGGTAACACCTTTTACAAGGACGACGTGCGCCGCGCCGCCGAGCTGGCCAAGCGCGGGCTGCATTACCTGGACGTCGGCACCTCCGGTGGCGTGTGGGGCCTGGACCGTGGCTACTGCATGATGATCGGTGGCGAAAAGGATGTGTTCGAGCGCCTGGAGCCGCTGTTCAAGGCGCTCGCGCCGGGGGTGGGTGACATCCCGCGTACCCATGGCCGCAGCGGCGAGCATCAGCGTGCCGAACACGGCTACATCCACGCCGGCCCACCCGGTGCCGGGCACTACGTGAAAATGGTGCACAACGGCATCGAATACGGCCTGATGCAGGCCTATGCCGAAGGTTTCGACCTGCTGCGCAGCAAGGGCGGCAACGAACTGCCGGAAGACCAGCGTTTCGACCTGAACGTGGCCGAAATCGCCGAAGTGTGGCGGCGTGGCAGCGTGGTCACCTCGTGGCTGCTCGACCTCACCGCCGATGCGCTGGTGGCCGACCCGCAGCTGTCGCAGTTCAGTGGCTCGGTGTCTGACAGTGGCGAAGGCCGCTGGACCATCGACGCCGCCGTCGAGCAGGCGGTGCCGGTGCCGGTACTGTCCAGCGCACTGTTCGCCCGCTTCCGTTCGCGTCAGCAGCAGGGCACCTATGGCGACAAGATTCTCTCGGCCATGCGCCTGGGCTTTGGTGGCCATGTCGAGAAGAAAGGCGAATGACCAAACAGAGTATTCCGGCCGCACCACCCTGCACCCTGTTCCTGTTCGGCGCCAATGGCGACCTGGTCAAGCGCCTGCTGATGCCGGCGCTGTACAACCTCAGCCGTGACGGCTTGCTGGACCGCAACCTGCGCATCGTCGGGGTCGACCACAACCCGGCCACTGCCGAGGAGTTCGCCGGGCGCCTGCATGCCTTCATGGTCGAGCGTGACAAAGGTGGCGAGGACACGACCAAGTGCCTGGACGAGAAGCGCTGGGCACGCCTGGCCAAGCGCCTGGATTACCAGACCGGCGATTTCCTCGACCCGGCCACCTACCAGGCCCTTGCCAGGCGCATCGACACAACCCGCCATGGCAACGCCATCTTCTACCTGGCGACCTCGCCGCGCTTCTTCCCCGAGGTGGCGCAGCGCCTGGGGCAGGCCGGGCTGCTCGACGAATCGGCCGGCGGCTTTCGTCGCGTCGTGGTCGAAAAGCCCTTCGGCACCGACCTGGCCAGCGCCGAAGCGCTCAACGCCTGCCTGCTGAAGGTGATGGGCGAGCGGCAGATCTACCGCATCGACCATTACCTGGGCAAGGAGACGGTGCAGAACATCCTGGTCAGCCGCTTCTCCAACGGTTTGTTCGAATCGTTCTGGAACAACCACTACATCGACCATGTGCAGATCACCGCTGCGGAAACCGTCGGTGTCGAGACCCGAGGCGCGTTCTATGACAGCACCGGGGCGCTGCGCGACATGGTGCCCAACCACTTGTTCCAGTTGTTGGCGATGGTGGCCATGGAGCCCCCGGCCGCGTTCGCCGCTGATGCCGTGCGCAGCGAAAAGGCCAAGGTGATCGGTGCCATCCGCCCATGGTCGGCGAAGATGGCCCTGAAAAACTCCGTGCGTGGCCAGTACAGCGCCGGCAAGCAGGGGCGCAAGCAGTTGCCCGGCTACCGTCAGGAGGCCAACGTTGCGGCCGATAGCCAGACCGAGACCTATGTGGCGCTGAAGGTGATGATCGACAACTGGCGCTGGGCCGGGGTGCCGTTCTACCTGCGTACCGGCAAGCGCATGAGCGTGCGTGACACCGAAATCGCCATTTGCTTCAAGCCTGCGCCTTATGCGCAGTTCCGTGAATCGGAGCTGGAACGGCCCAAGCCCAACTACCTGAAAATCCAGATTCAGCCCAACGAAGGCATGTGGTTCGACCTGCAGGCCAAGCGCCCCGGGCCGGAGCTGGTGATGGAGAATGTCGAGCTGGGCTTTGCCTACAAGGACTTCTTCAAGATGACCCCGGCGACCGGCTACGAGACGCTGATCTACGACTGCCTGACCGGTGACCAGACCTTGTTCCAGCGGGCTGACAACATCGAGAACGGCTGGCGCGCGGTGCAGCCGTTCCTCGATGCCTGGGCCCAGGGCGGCGAGGTGCATGAGTACCCGGCCGGTGAAGACGGGCCCGAGGCCGGCAATGAATTGCTGGCGCGGGACAAGCGGGAGTGGCACAGCTTGGGCTGAGTTTGTTTGTAAAGCCTGTGCCGGCCTATTCGCGGGTAAACCCGCTCCCACAGGGATATCGATGGTTTCAAGGCCTGTGATGTACCTGTGGGAGCGGGTTTACCCGCGAAGAGGCCAGCACAGGCAACCACACAAAGACGTCTCAATGTCCGCCCACATCGAAGACTATGCCCTGATTACCCGGTTGTTTCAGGCTGCCTGATATAAAAGTGTGAAACGACCGGAGTAGACTAGGGCAAACCCTTTCGGCACGGAGCACACATGGGCATTCGCGGTACTGACCGGCAGATCGACAACATCGAGTTCAATGTCAGCGACATCGCACGGAGCAAGGCCTTCTACGGCAGTGTGTTCGGCTGGGCGTTCACCGACTACGGGCCGTCCTACACCGAGTTCAGTGATGGCCGGCTGACCGGTGGCTTCACCACGGGGGAGCCGGTGCGCCCGGGCGGGCCGCTGGTCATCTTGTACGCCGACGATCTGGAGGCTACGCAGCAGCGGATCGAAGCAGCCGGGGCGAAAATCAGCCGGGCCACCTTTGCTTTCCCTGGCGGGCGGCGCTTCCACTTCATCGACCCGGATGGTTATGAGCTGGCGGTGTGGACGGCCCAAGCCTGATGGCCAATCACAAGATCGAAATCCGCCGGCGCAATATCGAGAAGATCCTGCAGGCGGCGGAAAAGGTGTTTGCCGAGAAAGGCTACGGCGCCACCTCGATGGGGGATATCGCCGAGCAGGCCGAGTTGCCGCGTTCCAACCTGCATTACTACTTCAGCACCAAGGACGACCTGTTCCGCGCGGTGCTGCAGGATCTGCTGGATGTGTGGAAGCAGGACGCGCTGTGCTTCGAGAACTTCGACGACCCGCGCGTGGTGCTGACCAGTTACATCCGGGCGAAGATGGGCCATTCGCGCTCGCGGCCGCTGGGTTCGAAGATTTGGGCCGAAGAGATGCTGCACGGGGCGCCGGTACTGGGGGTGAGCCTGGATGAAAGCCTGGTGCCCTGGGCCAAGCTGAAGGAAGCCAAGATCCGCCGCTGGGTGGAGGAGGGGCGCATCCTGCCGGTGGAGCCGTCGGCGCTGTTGTACATGATCTGGGCTTCGACCCAGCACTATGCCGACTTTGGTTACCAGGTGGCATTGCTCAATGGCGGGGAGGCGTTGTCGGACATGGCCTTTGAAAATGCCGTGCAGACGGTGACCAGTGTGATCTTGCGGGGGATCGGGCTGGAGCCTTGAGGTCGGGGCCGCCGCGCGGCCCTTCGCGGGTAAACCCGCTCCCACAGGTGTCTTGCTGCCCTCACAAGCGGCGCGGTCCCTGTGGGAGCGGGTTTACCCGCGAAGGGCTGCGCAGCAGCCCCAATGGGTTTCAGCTGGCCTCGCGGTAGGGGTTACGCGGGTCCTGCGTCCAGTTCAGGTACGGCTTGCCGGTGTCCTGTGCCACCATCTCGATGCAACTCTCCACCGGGCAGGTGATCTGGCACAGGTTGCAGCCTACGCATTCCTCCTCGATCACGTTGTAGGCATGCGTGCCATCCGCCTTCAGCGTGCTGGCAATCGCCTGGTGCGAGGTATCCTCACAGGCAATGTGGCAGCGCCCGCAGCCAATGCATGCCTGCTGGTCGATGTGCGCCACCGACTTGTAGTTCATGTCCAGGTACTTCCAGTCGGTGGTATGCCCCACCGCCTGGCCGCGGAACGCCTCGATATTGCGGTGCCCGTGCTGGTCCATCCAGCGCGCCAGGCCGTCCTTCATGTCCTCGACAATGCGGAAGCCATGCAGCATGGCCGCCGTGCACACCTGTACGGCACCACTGCCCAGGGCCATGAACTCGGCGGCATCACGCCAGCTGCCGATGCCGCCAATGCCGCAGATCGGCAAGCCGTGCGTTTGTGGGTCGCGGGCGATTTCCGCCACCATGTTCAGGGCAATCGGCTTTACTGCCGAACCGCAGTAACCGCCATGGGTGCTCTGGTCACCGACGATGGGGTGGGCGACCATGCGGTCGAGGTCGACGCTGGTGATCGAGTTGATGGTATTGATCAACGACACCGCATCGGCCCCGCCACGATGCGCGGCGCGGGCCGACTGGCGGATGTCGGTGATGTTCGGCGTGAGCTTGACGATCACCGGCAGCGAGCAGTACGTCTTGCACCAGCGGGTGACCATTTCCACGTACTCCGGCACCTGGCCGACTGCCGCACCCATGCCGCGCTCCGGCATGCCGTGCGGGCAGCCGAAGTTCAGTTCGATGCCATCGGCCCCGGTGGCTTCCACCAGCGGCAGGATGAACTTCCAGGACTGCTCCTCGCACGGCACCATCAGCGACACGATCAGCGCGCGGTCGGGCCAGTCCTTCTTCACCTGGGTGATTTCGCGCAGGTTGATGTCCAGGGAGCGGTCGGTGATGAGCTCGATGTTGTTGATGCCCTGCACCTGGCGGTTGGGGCCATAGTGCGCCGAATAGCGTGACGACACGTTGACCGCCGCCGGGTCTTCGCCCAGGGTCTTCCACACCACGCCGCCCCAGCCGGCCTCGAAGGCGCGGACCACGTTATAGGCCTTGTCGGTTGGCGGTGCGGAGGCCAGCCAGAAGGGGTTGGGTGCCTTGATGCCGGCAAATTCGATGGACAGGTCGGCCATTTACGCAGCCTCCACGTTGAGCATGAGTTGGGCATGGATGGCTTCGGCGGCCAGCTTGCCGTGTTGCACGGCCTGGACGGTCAGGTCCTGGCCCAGGGCGGTGCAGTCGCCGCCGGCATATACGCCTGGCAGGCTGGTCTGCATCGTTTCGTCGACGCGGATGCGCTCGCCGTCGCGTGCCAGTTGTGCGGCCACCGGGTCGCCGAGGCTGGCGTCGTCGAAGCGTTGGCCGATGGCCTTGAAGATGGCATCGGCGGCCAGCTCGAAGGTTTCGCCGGTGTCGCGCAGGTGGCCGCCTGCCAGCTCGGTGCGGGCAAAGCGCATGCCGCGCACCTTGCCGGTGTCGTCCAGCAGCACGGCATCGGGGCGGGCCCAGGTGTGCAGGCGCACCTGGTTGGCCTTGGCGATGTCCTGCTCGTGGCCGGTGGCACCCATGTCGGCATGGCCACGGCGGTACACCAGGTTGACGTCGCGGGCACCCAGGCGGCTCATCTGCACGGCCATGTCGATGGCGGTGTTGCCGGCGCCGATTACCAGGCAGCGGTCGGCCAGGGGCAGCTGCGTCAGGTCATCGGCCTGACGCAGCTCGCGGATGTATTTGGTGGCGGCGAGCAGGCCGGGGGCTTCTTCATCCGGCAGGCCCAGCTGGCGCACGGCATTCAGGCCGAGGCCGAGGAACACTGCGTCGTACTGGTCGCGCAGCTCACCCAGGCCGAGGTTGCTGCCCAGGCGCTGGCCATGGCGGATCTCGATGCCACCGATGCCGAGCAGGAACTCCACTTCACGCTGGGCGTAGTCGTCCACCAGCTTGTAGCGGGCGATACCATACTCGTTGAGGCCACCGGCCTTGTCGCAGGCCTCGAACACCACCACATCATGCCCGTGCATGGCCAGGCGATGGGCGCAGGACAGCCCGGCAGGGCCGGCGCCGACCACGGCGACGCGCTTGCCGGTGGCCGGCGAGCGCTGGAACGGGTGCTCGGTGAAATGGGCGTTGTCCAGGGCATAGCGCTGCAGCTGGCCGATCAGCACCGGTGCGCATTCCTGCGCGTTGTTGCGCACGCAGGCTTGCTGGCAAAGGATTTCGGTGGGGCAGACGCGGGCGCAACTGCCGCCGAGGATGTTGGCCGAGAGGATGCGTTCGGCGGCGCCTTGCAGGTTTTCGTCGCTGATGCGGTGGATGAACGACGGGATGTCGATGTCGCTGGGGCAGGCGTTGACGCAGGGGGCGTCGTAGCAATACAGGCAGCGTGCGCTTTCGACGGCGGCCTGGCGGGCGGTGAGGGGTGGGGCCAGGTCGCTGAAGCGCTCGGCCAGCTGGTCGGCGCCGGCCCGGGGGCGCGGCAAGTGGTTCAGGGCGTCGATCACGGTTGTAGCCTCTCTATTTTTTATGGATGCAGGCGACAAGCATTGCGGTGGTTTCCGGGGCCGCTGCGCGATGGGCTGCGCAGCAGCCCCAATGGCTTCAGCGCTGCACGGGCGTCGGCCGCTGCACTTCGGCCCTGCACCCCAGCACCTCATACACCGACGGGTACGCCGGCCGCTCCACATACCGCCCCGTGCCCTTTTCCGCGCGCAGGTCGCCATCGGCCCAGAGCACCTTGCCCTGGCTGATGGTGTGGCTGGGGATGCCGCGCACGGTACGGCCTTCGAAGATGTTGAAGTCCACCTGCTGATGGTGGGTCTTGGCCGAGATGGTACGGGTGCCTTGCGGGTCCCACAGCACCAGGTCGGCGTCGGCGCCAACACGAATGGCGCCCTTGCGCGGGAACAGGTTGAAGATTTTCGCGGTGTTGGTGGAGGTCAGCGCGACGAACTCATGCACCGACAGGCGCCCGCTGTTCACCCCGGCATCCCACAGCACCGCCATGCGGTCCTCGATGCCGGCAGTGCCGTTGGGGATACGGCTGAAGTCGTCACGGCCCATGGCTTTCTGTTCGGCGCAGAAGCAGCAATGGTCGGTGGCGGTGGTGTGCAGGTTGCCCGACTGCAGCCCGCGCCACAGCGCCTCCTGGTGTTCGCGCGGGCGGAACGGTGGGCTCATCACGTAGCCTGCGGCGGTGGCCCAGTCCGGGTCACGGTAGACGCTGTCATCCAGCAGCAGATGGCCGGGCAGGACCTCGCCGTACACCGGTTGACCCTTGCCCCTGGCATAGGCGATTTCATCCAGCGCTTCGCGGCTGGAAACATGCACCAGGTACAGCGGCGTACCCAGCGTTTCGGCAATGCGGATGGCGCGGCTGGCCGCCTCGCCCTCGACCTGGGAGGGGCGTGACAGCGGGTGGGCTTCCGGCCCGGTCAGGCCCTGGGCCAGCAGTTTTTTCTGCAGGTGGTACACCAGTTCGCCGTTCTCGGCATGCACGGTGGGCACCGCACCCAGTTGCAGGCAGCGCTCGAAACTGGCCACCAGGGTGTCGTCGGCGGCCATGATCGCATTCTTGTAGGCCATGAAGTGCTTGAAGCTGTTCACCCCGTGTTTGGCCACCAGTTCGCCCATCTCTTCGGCCACCTGCTCGCTCCACCAGGTGATGGCGACATGGAAGCCATAGTCGCTGGCGCTTTTCTGCGCCCAGCCGCGCCAGGTGTGGAACGCCTCCAGCAACGACTGCTGCGGGTTGGGGATGACGAAGTCGATGATCGAGGTGGTGCCACCGGCCAGGCCCGCAGCGGTGCCGCTGAAGAAGTCCTCGCTGGCCACCGTGCCCATGAACGGCAGTTGCATATGGGTGTGCGGGTCGATGCCGCCGGGCATCAGGTACTGGCCGCTGCCGTCGAGGATCTCGCAGTCGGTGGGTGGTTCGAGGTTTTGCCCGATGGCGCGGATCAGGCCATCGGCACACAGGACATCGGCGGGGTAACTCTCTTCGTGGGTGACCACGGTGGCGCCACGGATCAACAGGGACATGCCGTTTTCCTCGCAGGCTGACCGGTCTGGGCCGGTTCTTGGAATTTTCTTGGTACAGGGCGGGCAGGGTGGTTAATCCTGTCAGGCCTGACAAGATTGGAGGCTAGATGCTGATCCTCGATTCATCAAGAAAATTTTCCCATTAATTTTGTGGTTTTTAAGTGATTGAAATTAAAGGGTTAAATTGTTTGATGGTGCTGGCTATGGGGCTTTTGAAAACTTTGACTGACTTGACAAGATGAAAATCTGGTCAAGATTTTCAAGCACATAAAGCGTGTGTACTCCGGCCATCGCAATAGCCCGGTGGGCAAACAACTACAAGAAAATCTGGAGAAAGCCCCATGCAGCAGAGCAGATCGGAAGTGGTCGAGCAGGATGGCCTGTTCGAGCTGTCCGAGGGCAGCGATGTCCTCGACAGCCCGCGCTACAATCACGACATCGCCCCGACCAAGGTGCACCAGCGCACCTGGAACAAATGGCACATCACCGCCCTGTGGGTGGGCATGTCCATCTGCGTGCCCACCTACACCCTCGGCGGCGTGCTCACCGCCTACTTCGGCCTCAGCGTGGGCGAGGCCTTGCTGGCGATTCTGCTGGCCAACCTGATCGTGCTGATCCCGCTCACCCTCAACGCCTTCCCCGGTACCAAGTACGGCATCCCGTTCCCGGTGCTGCTGCGATCGTCGTTCGGCATTATCGGCTCCAACGTGCCATGCCTGATCCGCGCGGTGGTCGCCTGTGGCTGGTTCGGCATCCAGACCATGTTCGGCGGTCTGGCCATCCACCTGTTCCTCGGCTCGGTGTTCGACGGCTGGAAGGCCCTGGGCGGCACCGGCGAGGTGATCGGCTTCATGATCTTCTGGTGCCTGAACCTGTGGGTGGTGCTGCGTGGCGCCGAGTCGATCAAGTGGCTCGAAACGCTGTCGGCGCCGCTGCTGGTGGCAGTGGGCGTCGGCCTGCTGTTCTGGGCCTTGCCGCACATGTCGATGACCGAACTGCTGGCCCAGCCGCCCAAGCGCCCGGAAGGGGCGAGCATGCTCGGCTACTTCTGCGCCGGGCTTACCGCCATGGTCGGTTTCTGGGCCACGCTATCGCTGAACATTCCCGACTTCAGCCGCTACGCCCGCAGCCAGAAGGACCAGATTCTCGGGCAGATCTTCGGCTTGCCGCTGACCATGTTCCTGTTCGCCGCGCTGGGCGTGGTGCTGACCGCTGCCTCGGCGTCGCTGGTTGGCGAGACCGTGTCCGACCCGGTCAGCCTGATCGGCAAGATCCACAGCCCGTTCTGGGTGGCCCTGGCCATGGCGCTGATCGTGATCGCCACGCTGTCGACCAACACTGCGGCGAACATCGTGTCGCCGACCAACGACTTCCAGAACATCGCCCCACGCCTGATCGGGCGCAGCCGCGCGGTGTGGCTTACCGGCTTCATCGGCCTGGCGCTGATGGGCCATGAGTTGCTGAAGAAGCTGGGCTGGATCGTCTCCGACCTGAGCCTGGAGAGCGTGTACTCCAACTGGCTGTTGGGCTATTCCAGCCTGCTGGGGCCGATCGCCGGGATCATGGTGGTGGACTACTTCCTGATCCGCCAGCAGAAGCTGGACCTGGCCGGGTTGTACCGCGACGACGTGTACCCGGCATGGAACCGGGCCGGGTTTGCCGCCTTTGCGCTGCCGGTGGCGCTGACCGTGATGGCCATTGGCAACAGCAGTTTCAGCTGGTTCTACGACTATGGCTGGTTCACCGGTTCGCTGCTGGGCGGGGCGCTGTATTACCTCTTCGCCGGCGTGCTGGCGCGCAGCCCGGCGCGGGTGGCCAAGCCTTTGCCGTGAGACCGCGCTGGCTCCTTCGCGGGTAAACCCGCTCCCACAGGTAAAGCGCTGACCTCGGGACCTGCGCTGTACCTGTGGGAGCGGGTTTACCCGCGAAGAGGCCGGCACAGACAACAAAAATGCCTGAGGAAAACCCCATGACCCCAGCTCAACAAGTACTGCAATCCAGCCAGCACCACATCGACAGCACCCGCCTGTGGCGATCCCTGATGGACCTGGCCCGCCTCGGTGCCACGGCCAAGGGCGGCGTGTGCCGCCTGGCCCTGACCGACCTCGATCGCCAGGCCCGCGACCTGTTCGTGCAATGGTGCGAGGCCGCCGGTTGCTCGGTCAGCATCGACGCCGTCGGCAACATCTTCGCCCGTCGCCCGGGGCGTAACCCCAAGCTGCCCCCGGTGATGACCGGCAGCCATATCGACACCCAACCCACCGGTGGCAAGTTCGACGGCTGCTTCGGGGTGATGGCCGGGCTGGAGGTGATCCGCACCCTCAATGACCTGGGCGTGGAAACCGAAGCGCCGCTGGAAGTGGTGGTGTGGACCAACGAGGAAGGTTCGCGCTTTGCACCGTGCATGATGGGTTCGGGGGTGTTCGCCGGCAAGTTCACCCTGGAGGAAACCCTGGCCAAGCGTGACGCCCAGGGTGTCAGCGTTGGCGAGGCGTTGAACGCCATCGGCTACGCCGGCCCGCGCGCTGTATCAGGCCACCCGGTGGGGGCCTATTTTGAAGCGCACATCGAGCAGGGTCCGATCCTCGAAGACCAGGCCAGGACCATCGGCGTGGTGCTGGGCGCATTGGGCCAGAAGTGGTTCGACCTGACCCTGCGCGGTGTCGAGGCCCATGCCGGCCCGACGCCGATGCACCTGCGCAAGGACGCCTTGGTCGGTGCGGCGGCGGTGGTGGAGGCAGTCAACCACACTGCCCTCGGTCACCAGCCCCATGCCTGTGGCACGGTGGGTTGCCTGCAGGCCTACCCGGGCTCGCGCAACGTGATCCCGGGCGAAGTGCGCATGACCCTGGACTTCCGTCATCTGGAGGGTGAGCAACTGGATGCGATGATTACCGATGTGCGCGCGGTGATCGAGGCGACCTGTGCCAGGCATGGCCTGAGCTACGAACTGGTACCCACGGCCGATTTCCCGGCGCTGTACTTCGACCAAGGGTGTGTCGATGCCGTGCGCGAGTCGGCGCAGGCGCTGGGCCTGCCGCACATGGACATCGTCAGCGGGGCGGGGCACGACGCGATCTTCCTGGCCGAGCTGGGGCCGGCGGGGATGATTTTCGTGCCGTGCGAGAACGGTATCAGCCATAACGAGATCGAGAACGCCACGCCCGAGGACCTGGCGGCGGGCTGCGCGGTGTTGCTGCGCGCGATGCTGGCGGCGTCGGAGGCGATTGCCAGCAGGCGGTTGGCGGCATAGTGGAGCGGCGGGTTGTGGAGGGCTTCGCATGTATTCGCCACAACATCTTCATCGCCTGTGAAATCGAGCGCCGCCCGCGCGGCGCTTCGCGGGACAAGCCCGCTCCCACATTTGTTGCAACGTGCCGAACCTGACAGGCCGTGGTTGTCAGCCTTGTTGCCTTGAGGCGGTTTTCCGGCTGGCGCTACCGCCGCCTCACCGGCCTCAAACAATGCACCAAGGCGCGCAACGCCTCTCTTGCAGGCATGGCCACGTTGCAACAAATGTGGGAGCGGCCTTGTGCCGCGAAGCGCCGCGCGGGCGGCGCTCGATTTCACAGGCGATGAAGATCTTTTGGCGAGCACCTGCGAGCTCCACAATTCATCCCGCGGGCTCAAGACGGCCATCGCGCCCAATGTGATAACGCTGCAGGTCCTGCGCCAGAACCAGCCGCCCGCTATAGTGGGCCAACGCCTCGGCACGCACATCGTCGATGCTCGGGCTGCGCCGTGAGTCGTGCTGGTAGCGGGCGCTGAAGTGCGTCAGTACCAGGTTGCGCACGCCCGCAGCTTCGGCAAAGCGTGCCACCGCAGCCGCGGTGCTATGGCCGAAGGTGACCCCCGTGCGCTCGACCACCGCCTGGGTGAACGTGGCTTCGTGTACCAGCACGTCCGCCCCCCTGGCGGTATCGGCCAATAGCGCGGGGTTGTCATTGTCGCCGCACACGATCATCCGCCGTGGCGGGCGCGAAGGGCGCAAGTAATCACTGCCGTGCAGCAGTTGCCCGCCATGCTGCACCGTCAGGCCTTTGGCCAGGTCGCCCCACAGCGGGCCACGGGGTATGCCTTTTGCTTCCAGGCGCGGGATGTCCAGGCGCGGTTCGGGGTTGAGTTCGGTGAACACGAAGCCGACGCTCGGCACCCGGTGCGACAACTGCACGCTGGTCACCTGCACGGCTTCACTGCGCCACTCCACCAGGTCTTCAACGGCCAGCAGGCGCAGTTCGAACGGCAGGAAGGTATCGCTGGCCACCAGCCCCTGGCGCACCCAGTCGTGCAGGGCGGTGGGCAATACAAGGTCCAGCGGCTGGGTGCGCCCGCTCATGCCGGCACTAGCCAGCAGGCCCGGCAGGCCGAAGCAATGGTCGCCGTGCACGTGGGTGATGAAGATGGCGCGCAGGTCGCGGATCGACAGCGGCGTGTGCAGCAGTTGGTGCTGGGTGCCTTCGCCACAGTCGACCAGGTACCAGTGGCTGCCACTGGCTTCGATCACAGCGGTGGCGCTGACGTTGCGTGCCTTGGTCGGCACGCCGGCGGAGGTGCCCAGGAACAGCAAATCCATGGTCTGGCTCCTTGTTTCAGCCCGGCAGCGACGCTTGTACCAGCGGGCCGATATGCATCAGGCGGATACAAGGTGCTGGTGGCGGCTTGGTACTCAACGGGCTCGTTCCTTCGAGGTGATACGGGGCGCACACCTTAGCCGGATTGCCGCATGTCGTCGATGGCCCGCCAGGTTTGCCTACTCGGCCTGTCGCCAGATGAGCTTGCTGGTGTCATAGCCTTGCTCACGGGCGATCATCAGCAGTTGCTCGCGCAGTTGGTCGGTGACCGCGGGCGTGCGCGAAAGCAGCCACAGGTATTCGCGGTTCGGGTGGCCGACCAAGGCCACGCGGTAGTCCTGATCGTGGTACAGCACCCAGTACTCGCCCTTGGCCAGGCCGGGCGCAAGGCGGCTGAACCAGTTGTCGAAGCGCACCCAGAGCTTGTCGGTGCTACCCGGTTGCTGGGCTTCGGCGATGCCCTTGGCCTGGTTCCACTGGCCGTCCTTTTCCTGGCAGCGGTTGGTCACGTCGAGGCGGCCGTCCTCTCGCAGGCCATAGTGCGCCTCGGACTGCACGCAGTTGCGCTGGAAGAACATCGGCAGCCGCGCGAGTTCGTACCAGGTGCCCTGGTAACGTTGCAGGTCTACCTGCTGGGTACGCGGCGGTGCCGGGTGGTCGTTGCCGGCGCAGCCGAGCAGGGCCAGGGTCATGCAGGAAAGCAGCAACGTGGTGCGTAGCGCCATGGTGAACCTCCTTGATACGGACGGGGCTTACCTGTGTTTCGATGCGGGCGAGAGGCAAAAGTTGTACGGGATTGTAGCTTTCAGAACGAACCGGTCTGCACCTCGCCTGCGCGCACGTAGCGGGCGATGACCACGCCCTTGGGCGAAACCTGCGAGTGCTGCAGGGTGAAGGCCGCCGCTGCCGCATCGTCGCCGAACAGGCGTTTGCCGTGGCCGAGCAGCAGCGGGTGGATCAGCAGTTGCAGTTCATCGACCAGGCCTGCCGCCAGCAGTTGCTGTACCAGTTCGCTGCTGCCCTGGGTCAGCAGGTTGGCGCCGTCCTGCTGTTTCAGCGTGCGAACCGCTGCGGTGATGTCCGCGCCCAGGGCATGGCTGTTGTGCCAGTCGAGGGTTGAGGGGTTGTGGGTGGCCACGTGCTTGGGCACGCTGTTGAACAGGTTGGCGATGGAGAAGTCTTCCGAGCTGTCTTTGATGTCAGGCCAGTAGCCGGCGAAGATGTCGTAGGTGCGCCGGCCCAGTAGCAGTTCGAAGGGCTCGCTGAACAGGGCCTGCATGGCCTGGCCGAAGACTTCCTCTGCATACGGCACGATCCAGCCGCCGTAGGTGAAGCCGCCGCTGGTGTCTTCCTGCGGGCCGCCGGGGGCCTGCATGACACCGTCGAGGCTGATGAAGGCGGCTACGATGAGTTTGCGCATGGGGACTCTCCTGTTGGCAGCCGGGGTGGCTGTGGGCATGGGATAGTCGAATGGCAGGCAGCAGAATCGACAGGGCTGTTTGAGTGGTCTGCACTGGCCCTTTCGCGGGTAAACCCGCTCCCACATGATCTCCACAGTTTCGCAGGCTGTGCAGTACCTGTGGGAGCGGGTTCACCCGCGAAGAGGCCGGTACAGGCTACATCACAGCCAGTAGGTCACCGCCCACCACCCCAGGCCACCCATCACTACGGTATAGGGCAAGGCCATCCACACCATCCGCCCATACGACAGCCGGATCAGCGGTGCAATCGCCGACGTCAGCAGGAACAGGAACGCCGCCTGCCCATTCGGTGTCGCCACACTGGGCAGGTTGGTACCGGTGTTGATTGCCACCGCCAGCGTCTCGAAATGCTCACGGCTCATGCCGCCATTGAGGAACGCCTGCTTCACCTCGGTGATGTAGATAGTGGCGACGAATACGTTGTCGCTGATCGCCGACAGCAGGCCGTTGGCCAGGTACAGCATGCCCGGCTGCTGCTCGGCCGGCAGCGCCAGCACCCAGGCAATCAACGGGCTGAACAGCTGCTGTTGATGAATCACCGCCACCACGGCAAAGAACACCACCAGCAATGCGGTGAACGGCATGGCGTCCTGGAAGGCACGGCCCAGGCGGTGTTCGTCAGTGATGCCGGTAAAGGCCGTGATCAGCACGATCACCATCAGGCCGATCAGGCCGACCTCGGCAACGTGCAGCCCCAGGCAGACGATCAGGATCAGTGCGGCGAACCCTTGCACCCACAGCGCAATGCGTTGGGCCGTGGTGCGCGCAGCATCGTCCTCGGCGGCGTAGGCGGCCAGCACCTGGCGCACCGGTTCGGGCATCAGCGTGCCATAGCCGAACAGGCGCAGCTTCTCCAGCAGCACGCAGGTCAGCAGGCCGGCGCCCAGCACCGGCAGCGACACCGGTGCCACCTTCAGGAAGAAATCGGCAAAGTGCCAGCCCATTTCGTGGCCAATCAGCAGGTTCTGCGGCTCGCCCACCAGCGTACACACGCCGCCCAGGGCGGTACCCACCGCGCCATGCATCAGCAGGCTGCGCAGGAAGGCGCGGAACTGGTCGAGGTCTTCACGGTGCAACTGTGCGATCTGCTGGTCACTCTCCAGTGCACCGTCTTCGCGCGGGTTGGCCCCGGAGGCGACGCGGTGGTAGACCGCATAGAAGCCGACCGCGGCGCTGATGATCACGGCGGTCACGGTCAGCGCATCGAGAAACGCTGAGAGGAATGCCGACAGCACGCAGAACAGCAACGCCAGGGTCGCCTTCGAACGCACCCCCAGCAAAATGCGCGAGAACAGGAACAACAGCAGTTCCTTCATGAAGTGGATGCCCGCAACCATGAACATCAGCAGCAGGATCACCGGGAAGTTGTGCTGCAACTCTTCGTACAGGGTTTGCGGGGTGGTCATCTGCAACAACAGGGCTTCGACCAGCAGCAGGCCGCCGGGCATCAGCGGGTAGCACTTCAGGGCCATGGCCAGGGTGAAGATGAATTCGAGCACCAGTGCCCAGCCGGCCGCGACCGGGCCGACGGTCAGCAGCAGCGGGTTGAGCACCAGGAACAGGCAGATGACTGCCTTGTACCAAAGCGGCGACTGGCCCAGAAAGCTGTGGGCGAGGGCGCCGGTCAGGGAGCGCGACATGAATTTGTATCCTTATGATTCGGCGATGGCGCACGGTGCCGGATCAGCGCGTCTTAGGCAAGGCGTAAAGTCCCGTTTTTGGCACAAGTGCGGTCATCGGGCTGGGTTACCATCCGTGCCATGAACCCTTCACCCGCAGGAGTGCCGCCCGTGACCGAGTACAGCGCATTCAAGGTCGAACTGACCGACAGCATTGCCCATGTTCAGATCAACCGCCCGGAAAAGGTCAATGCGATGAATGCGGCCTTCTGGGAGGAGATCACCGACATCTTCCAGTGGGTCGATGACACCGACGCGGTGCGGGTGGTGGTGATCAGCGGTGCCGGCAAGCATTTTTCCGCCGGAATCGACCTGATGATGCTGGCCTCGCTGGCCGGGCAGATGGGCAAGGACGTGGGCCGCAATGCGCGCTTCCTGCGCAGCACCATCTTGCGCCTGCAGGCGTCGTTCAATGCCGTGGACAAATGCCGCAAGCCGGTACTGGCCGCGGTGCAGGGTTACTGCATTGGCGGCGCCATCGACCTCATCTCGGCCTGCGACATGCGCTACTGCAGCAGCGACGCGCAGTTCTCGATCAAGGAAATCGACATGGGCATGGCCGCCGATGTCGGCACACTGCAACGTTTGCCTCGTATCATCGGTGACGGCATGATGCGTGAGCTGGCCTTCACCGGGCGCAATGTCGAGGCCGAAGAGGCGCTGCGCATTGGCCTGGTCAACCGGGTCTATGATGATCAGGCCGCGCTGATGGACGGGGTCTTTGCCATCGCCCGCGAGATTGCCGCAAAATCGCCGATCGCCGTGGCCGGCACCAAGGAAATGCTCAGCTACATGCGTGACCATCGCATCGACGATGGCCTGGAGTACATCGCCACCTGGAACGCCGCGATGCTGCAGTCCGAAGACCTGCGCGTGGCAGTGGCGGCGCACATGAGCAAACAGAAACCGACGTTCGCCGACTGATCAGGCCGGGGGACGCGCAGTAAAGGAACCCCCCGACATGTCAGCACGCTGGACTACCGCAGTACTCGACCCGCAGATCATCGGGGGGCTGGCCGTGGCCCGCAGCCCGGAAGGGTTCCTGGTGGACGACAACGGCGCGCTGTTCCCCCGCGACTGGCTCAAGCGCCAGGACCTCGATGTGTTGTGCGAGCACGGCATTGGCCACTTCGACGGCCAGCCGGTGTTCCTGCTGGAGCTGCGCAGCGCCACCGACGTGCCCGGCTGCGCCTGGCGAGGATTGCGCGCGTTCATGCTCGAAGGTGACTTCGATACCTACACAGTGCTGGGCTATGCCGCGCAGATCGGCACCTGGGCCCGTGAGCACCGCTTCTGCGGCAGCTGCGGCCAGGCGATGACGCAGATTCGCTGGGAGCGGGCAATGTACTGCCAGCCCTGCGACCTGCGCAGCTACCCGCGCATTTCACCGAGCATGATCGTGCTGGTGACCCGTGGCGACGAAATCCTGCTGGCGCGCTCGCCGCGTTTCGTCACCGGGGTATACAGCACGTTGGCAGGCTTCGCCGAACCGGGCGAGTCGGCCGAGGACTGCCTGGTGCGCGAAGTGCGTGAAGAAGTGGCGGTGGAGGTGCAGAACATCCAGTACGTCGGCAGCCAGTGCTGGCCGTTCCCGCATTCGATGATGCTGGGCTTCCATGCCGAGTATGCCGGCGGCGATATCGTCATGCAGCCGGACGAGATCGAGGACGCCAGGTGGTTCAGCGTCCACGACCTGCCGCCGCTGCCGGCCGGGCGTTCGATTGCCCGGTACCTGATCGACCTTTATGTTGCACGGCGGCTGGGCTGTGATATCCCTGCTTTCCCGTCCTAGCTGCAGTGAGAAATGTTCTCCGACTAGGCGCAGGGCGCAGGCAATGGTCATTCCATTGCCAAGTCCTGCAACGACGGCGGAGGACATTTCTCGCGCAGATAGGGCGGGTAAGCAGGGGTATCACAGCCCATCAGGCTTGCCCGAACCAGTGCTGCCACGCTAGGCGCACGGTCAATGCCAGCACCACGGTGATGAACACCGGGCGGATGAACTTGCTGCCGCCACTGATCGCCGTGCGTGCACCGAAGAAGGCGCCGACCATCACCGACAGGCCCATGCACAGGCCGACGATGTAGTCCACCTGCCCGGAAATGATGAACACCGTCAGCGCTGCGATGTTGCTGACGAAGTTCATGCTGCGCGCCACGCCGCTGGCACGGACCAGGTCGATGGGGTACAGCAGCAAGGTGCTGACCGTCCAGAACGCCCCGGTACCCGGGCCGGCCACGCCGTCATAGAAGCCCAGGGTGAAGCCTTGCGGTACTTGCCACTTTTTCCTGATCGGTGCATCGGCATCCAGCGGTGCCTTGGGCGTGCCGCCGAACAGCAGGTAGACACCACAGGCGAAGACGATCACCGGTAGCATCTTGTTCAGCCATTCGGCCGGCATGTAGTGGGCGATGACCGCGCCGAGCAAGGCCCCGGTCAAGGTGGCGAACAAGGCGGGGCGCCATTGTGCCGGGTGGAACAGCTTGCGCCTGTAGTAGGTGAAGCCGGCGGTGGCCGAGCCGAAGGTGGAGCTGAGCTTGTTGGTACCCAGTACCAGGTGCGGTGGCATGCCGGCGGTGAGTAGCGCCGGGGTGGTGAGCAGGCCGCCACCGCCGGCGATGGCATCGATGAAACCGGCGACGAAGGCGACCAGGGCCAGGATCAGCAGGGTGAGGGGTTCTACGGTGAGTTCGAAGGGCATGGGGTTTTGGCAGGCAGGGAGGCAAGGGGCGGCAAAGGGCCGCACTAGAAGCGTGACATGGTAATCCTGGGGGAGGTGTGTTGCCAGTGCCGGCCTCTTCGCGGGCACGCCCGCTCCCACAGGTTACCTACACATTTCAAGACCTGTGCAGTACCTGTGGGAGCGGGGTTACCCGCGAAGAGGCCGGTGCAGGCGATCACATCAGCTACGGATAAACGCCAGCAAATCCGCATTGATCACATCGGCATGGGTGGTCGGCATGCCATGCGGGTAGCCCTGGTAGGTCTTCAGTGTGCCATTGGGCAGCAGCTTGGCCGACAGCAGCCCGGAGTTCTCATACGGCACGATCTGGTCGTCGTCGCCATGCATCACCAGCACCGGCTGGGTAATGCCCTTCAGGTCTTCGGTGAAGTCGGTCTGGGAAAACGCCACGATGCCATCGTAATGGGCCTTGGCGCTGCCGATCATGCCCTGGCGCCACCAGTTGCCGATGATGCCTTCGCTGGCGTCGACACCGGGGCGGTTGTAGCCGTAGAACGGCCCTGCCGGCACATCCCGGTAGAACTGCGCGCGGTTGCTGGCGACCTGGGCCTGGAAGCCGTCGAAAACGGATTTGGGCAGGCCACCGGGATTATCGGGAGTCTGCACCATCAACGGCGGTACGGCGGCGATCAGCACGGCCTTGGCCACCTTGTCTGCAGGGTGTCGGGCCATGTAGCGCACCACCTCACCGCCACCGGTCGAGTGGCCGACATGCACGGCGCCCTGAATGCCCAGGTGGGCCACCACTGCGGCTACGTCGTCGGCGTAGTGGTCCATGTCGTGGCCGTCCCATACCTGGCTGGAGCGGCCATGGCCGCGGCGGTCGTGGGCGACCACGCGGTAACCGTGGGCGAGGAAGAACAGCATCTGCGCGTCCCAGTCGTCGGCACTGAGCGGCCAGCCGTGGTGGAAGTGGATGACCGGCGCATCGCGCGGGCCCCAGTCCTTGTAGAAGATCTGTACGCCGTCCTTCGTGGTTACATAGCTCATGGTCGGGTCTCCTGTGTGCAGGAAGCGAAGTGAGCTATTGAGAATAGGAGGAATTTTGCTTGGCGCCGGAATTTGTGGTGACTGCACTGTAGTGGGCTTGCACCATGCTTCCGGCCTGCCCGGCGCCGTGTAGGAGCGGTGCCAGGCGATCAGGCGCGGTCGCGCATCCGGTACCAGGCCTTGGCGGCGGCTTCCAGCGGTGCGGCCAGCAGGTCGCCACCGGGGAAGCGGCCGTTGTCGATGCCTTGATATAGCGCCAGCAGGTCGTCGTCACCGAGGATGGCATCGCTCACGGCCCGGGCTGCGGCCAGGGTCGGCAGCACGCCATGGCCTGAGAAGCCCTGCAGCCAGTAGCGCTGGCCCTCGCGGCCGACGTCCGGGGTACGCTGGATGCTGCAATCGATATGGCCGCCCCAGGCGTAGTCGATGGCTACCCCGGCCAGCTGCGGAAACACCCGCTCCAGGTAGGGGCGGGTGGCGCTGGCGACGTCCCTGGGAATACCGCCCAGGTAGGTGCAGCCGCCGCCAAATAGCAGACGATGGTCCGGGGTAAGGCGGAAATAGTCGGGTACGAACTGGTTGTCGATTACGCAGCTGTTGCGGGGCAGTAGCGACTGGGCGAAGTCGGCGTCCAACGGCGCGGTGGCCACTTGGTAGGACCCGACGGGCAGCAGGCGGCGTGACAGGCTGCGGTCGAGGCGGTCGATGTAGGCGTTGCAGGCCAGTACCAGCACGTCGCTGCGCACTTCGCCACGCTCGGTGCGGGCGATGTAGCCGCTGCCGGTCTGTTGGTAGTCGAGCACCTGGCTTTGTTCGAAGATACGCCCACCGCTAGCTTCGATGGTACTGGCCAGGCCCTGGGCCAGCTTTAGCGGATTGAGGTGGGCGCCTTTGGCGTCATAGAGCGCAGCCTGGTAGCGCGGGCTGTCGATCCATTGGGGCAGCTCGTCGCGGCCGATCAGGCGCAGGGCGTCGTAGCCCCATTTGTGTTCGGCCTCGTGCAGGGCTTCTTCCAACAGTTTCACCCGGCGCGGCAGCACGGCAGTCCACAAGCTGCCCAGCCGGTAGTCAATGTCGAAGCCATGGCGCACGGGGAGTTCGCGCATTTCGTCGGCGGCCCAGCACATGCTGGCCCACAGGCGTCGGGTGCGTTCGATACCCAGGGCCTTTTCCAGCGGCGGCATGTCGCACGACCAGCCGAGCAGTGCCTGGCCACCATTGCGGCCGGACGCGGCCCAGGCCACGCGGCTGGCTTCCAGCAGCGTTACGCGTTTGCCGGCCTGGGTCAGGCGCAGGGCGGTGTGCAGGCCGCTGAAGCCGGCGCCAATGATCAGTACATCGGTGTCGTGGTTGCCTTGCAGGGTGGGGCGCAGGGGAATGCTGGTGGGGTAGGTCTGGGCGTAGTAGCTGGCGACGTGCTGGGCGGATTGTTTGAACATGCAGGGGTCTCATGAAATTTATTTTGATTATTTTCATGAAAATTTAGCAGGTAAATTTCATGGCGCCAATGCATTGGCCGCCTTTGTGGTTTACCTGGGGTTGTTGTGTTGCCTGTCCTGGCCCTTTCGCGGGTAAACCCGCTCCCACAGAGTCATCACAGGTCTTGAGGTCGGCGCTGTTCCTGTGGGAGCGGGTTTACCCGCGAAGGGGCCTGACCTGGGAGGGCAAAATCTTCAGGTTGTCGCCTTTTTTCGAGGCTGCCTTGGTTTGCCTGCGGCCGCTTTTCCTTTCCCGCCGCCCCTGCGCTTCTTCTTCCACGGCGGCGCCGCCCCGGCCGCCGGCCCGCTGATGGTCATGCGCATACCGCTGCACCGCTCCACCAGTTTGCCCATCCATGCCGACTGCCGGGCGACGAACTCTTCCAGCGTCATCTCGCCACTCTGCACCATGTCCAGCGCCTGCTCCCAGATAGCCGTGGTACCCGGGTCGGCAATGGCGCGCGGTACGGCGTCGATCAGGCTGAACGCCGCAGGCGTGGCGGACAGGGCCTTGCCGTTCTTGACCAGGTAACCACGGTCAAGCAGGCCCTGGATGATGCTGGCGCGGGTGGCTTCGGTGCCGATGCCGGTGGTTTCCTTGAGCTTCTGCTTCAGTCGAGGGTCATCCACCAGCTTGGCGACGTTCTTCATCGCCTTGATCAGGTCGCCTTCGGTAAACGGCTTGGGTGGCTGGGTCCACAGGTCTTTCAGTTGCAGGCCCTGCACGCTGCAGTCCTGGCCTTCGCGCAGCGCTGGTAACACCTGGGCCGGTGGTGTCTCGCGGCCCTTGGCCGGGGTCAGCGCTTCGGGCAGTGCACGGCGCCAGCCGGGTTCGACGATCTGCTTGCCTACTGCACGCAGGGCATGGCCGGCGCAATCGAAGTCGGCCTGGGTGCGGTCGTACTCGTGGTTGGGCAGGAACTGCGCCAGGTAGCGGGCGCGGATCAGGGTGTACACCGCCTTGTGCTTGGCCGGCAGGCGCGACGGGTCGCTGGCGGCGGCAGTGGGGATGATGCCGTGGTGGGCACTGACCTTGGCGTCGTTCCACGCCCGTGAACGGCGCTGCGGCTCCAGGTAGGGCTGCAGCGGCGCCAGGCTGGCATCGGCCCGTTGCAGGGCGGCGAGGATGGCGGGCGCTTCGGCGTGCTGGCTTTGTGGCAGGTAGCCGCAGTCGCTGCGCGGGTAGGTGATCAGCTTGTGGGTTTCGTACAGCGCCTGGGCGATGTCGAGGGTTTCCTGGGCGCCGAGGCCGAATTTTTTCGAGCACAGTTCCTGCAGCGTGCCCAGGTCGAAGGGCAGGGGAGCCGCCTCACGCACGCGCTCGGTGGTCACCTTGATGGCCCGGGCAATACCCGCCTTGCCGATGTCGGCGGCAGCCTGCTGCGCCAGGGCCTGGTTCAGGCAGCGGCCCTGGTCGTCGCAGGCGTCCTCGGGGGCGCGCCACTGGGCGTTGAAGCCAAAGCCTGCGTGTTCGAGTTGCACGTCGATGGCCCAGAACGGCACCGGCACGAAGTCGGCGATGCTGCGGTCGCGGTCGACCACCAGGCGCAAGGTGGGCGTTTGCACCCGGCCCACCGGCAGCACGCCCTGGTAGCCGGACTGCCGGCCCAGCAGGGTGAACAGCCGGCTCATGTTCATGCCGATCAGCCAGTCGGCGCGGGAGCGGCCCAGCGCCGAGTGGTACAGGTTGAAGGTTTCGTGGCCCGGCAGCAGGCGTGCCAGTGCCTTGCGGATGGAGGCGTCGTCCAGTGCCGACAGCCACAGGCGCTGCACCGGGCCGCGGTAGCGACAATGCTCGACCAGTTCGCGGGCGATCATTTCGCCTTCGCGGTCGGCGTCGGTGGCGATCACCAGTTCGCGCGCTTCGCCGAGCAGGCGCTTGACCGCCTTGAACTGGCTGGCGGTCTTGGGCTTGACCAGCATCTTCCACTTGTCCGGGATGATCGGCAGGTCGGCCAGGTTCCAGCGCTTGTAGCGTTCGTCGTAGCTGTCGGGCGGGGCGGTTTCCAGCAGGTGGCCGATGCACCAGGTCACGCAGACGTCGGTGCCTTGCCAGCAGCCATCGCCCTTGCGGTTGGCGCCGAGCACTTTGGCGATGTCTTTTGCCTGGGAGGGTTTTTCGCAGAGGAACAGGCGCATGGCCGGGGACGCTTCATCGGGGGTGATGGGCGATAGGATGCGCAAGCGAGGGCGCGGAGGCAAGTTTTATCTGGATGGATGTACAGGTTTTTTGTCAGAGGGGATGTCTTGGCTGTACCGGCCTCTTCGCGGGTGAACCCGCTCCCACAGGGGCCCCACAATTTTCAGAATTTGTGGGGGCCTGTGGGAAGGTCGTGGATCAGGCGCGCGAGTCGCGCACCATGTCCACGTGCGGGATGCCGGCTTCGAGGAACTCCTCGCTGACCACGCGAAAACCCAGCCGCTCGTAGAACGGCGTGGCGTGCACCTGGGCGCTGAGCATCTGCTGCTTCAGGTCGCGGTTCTGGGCTTCGACAATCACCGCGTTCATCAGCGCGTCACCCACCTTAAGCCCGCGCCAGTCCTTCAGCACCGAGACCCGGCCGATGGTGCCGTCAGGCAGCAGGCGGGCGGTGCCGATCGGGTAGTCGCCTTCCAGGGCCAGGAAGTGCGCGGCGGTCGGGTCGTCCGAGTCCCACTCCAGCTCCGGCGGCACGTGCTGTTCGGCAATGAACACCGCTTCGCGGATGCGGCGGATGTCGGCGTTGTCCTTGTGCCAGTCGGCAAGGCGCACACGAATCTTATTCATTGGCGAATCCCAGGCTTCCTTGTTTGACCAGCTGCTGTACCAGCATAAGGCCATCTTCATCCTGCAGCCATTCGCCCAGGTTATCGATGTGCAGGGCGTCGGCCGCGCAAACCAGCTTCAGCAGCTCGCGCAGTTTGCCCGGCAGCGGACAGCTGCGGCCGCTGGCGAACAGCAGCAGGTCTTCTTCGAATTCCGACCAGGCCAGGCGTGCGCTCGGGTTGCGGATCAGGATGGCGCCCTGTTCCAGGGCGTCGATCAGCTCTTCCTCGGACAGCTCTTCACCGACGATCTGCTCGGGGTAGCGCGGCTCGGTCATGAACTGGCCGAACCAGGTCAGCAGCAGGTCCTTGTCGCCCATGTGCTTGTCGAGCAGCGCCTTCAGGCGGTCGAGGGCGTCGTGCTGGATCTGGTGCGGGTCGCTGACCGGCTGGGCGTCGGCGTCGCTGTAGCGTTCTTCGTCGGGCAGGAACTGGCCGAGGAAATCGGTGAAGTGGGTCAGCACTTCGGCGGCGCTTGGGGCGCGGAAGCCGACCGAGTAGGTCAGGCAGTCGTCCACGGCCACGCCGTAGTGGGCCAGGCGCGGTGGCAGGTAGAGCATGTCGCCCGGCTCCAGGGTCCACTCATCGCTCTGCTCGAATTCGGCGAGGATGCGCAGGTCGGCGTGCTCCAGCAGCGAGCTGTCGCTGCTGCACATCTGGCCGATTTTCCAGTTGCGCTGGCCGTGGCCCTGCAGCAGGAACACGTCGTAGTTGTCGAAGTGCGGGCCGACGCTGCCACCGGGGGCGGCGAAGCTGATCATCACGTCATCGATGCGCCAGCTGGGCAGGAAACGGAAGTTTTCCAGCAGTTCGGCCACTTCCGGGACGAACTGGTCGACGGCCTGCACCAGCAGGGTCCAGTCCTTTTCCGGCAACTCGGCGAAGGTCTCTTCGGTGAACGGGCCGCGACGCAGCTCCCACGGGTGCGCGCCGTGCTCGAGCACGATACGCGACTCTACTTCCTCTTCCAGAGCCAGGCCGGCCAGCTCGTCGGGGTCGATCGGGCTGATGAAGTCCGGGAAGGCCTGGCGCACCAGCAGCGGCTTCTTCTGCCAGTAGTCGCGCATGAATTCGCGGGCCGAGATGCCGCCGAGCAGCTGCAGTGGAGTATCAGGATTCATGTTCAACCTATTGAAAAAATGTAATTTTCGTCCGGGAATAAAAACGCCCGGGCAGGCCGGGCGTTGAACGCGACGGTCAGCTTAGATGCGTTTGGCCTGTGCTGCCGCGTTGCCGATGTAGGTAGCAGGGGTCAGCTGCTTGAGCTCGGCCTTGGCGTCGGCTGGCATGTCCAGGCCGTCGATGAAGGTCAGCAGCGCTTCCGGGGTGATGCCCTTGCCACGGGTCAGCTCTTTGAGCTTCTCGTAGGGGTTTTCGATGTTGAAGCGGCGCATCACGGTCTGGATCGGCTCGGCCAGCACTTCCCAGCAGGCGTCCAGGTCGGCGGCGATGCGGGCTTCGTTGACTTCCAGCTTGCCGATGCCTTTCAGGCTGGCTTCGTAGGCGATGACGCTATGGGCAAAGCCTACGCCCAGGTTGCGCAGCACGGTGGAGTCGGTCAGGTCACGCTGCCAGCGCGAGATCGGCAGCTTGCTGGCCAGGTGCTGGAACAGCGCGTTGGCGATACCCAGGTTGCCTTCGGAGTTTTCGAAGTCGATCGGGTTGACCTTGTGCGGCATGGTCGACGAGCCGATTTCGCCGGCAACGGTCTTCTGCTTGAAGTAGCCCAGCGAGATGTAGCCCCACACATCGCGGTCGAAGTCGATCAGGATGGTGTTGAAGCGGGCGATGGCGTCGAACAGCTCGGCGATATAGTCGTGCGGCTCGATCTGGGTGGTGTACGGGTTGAACTGCAGGCCCAGCTCGTCTTCGATGAAGGCGCGGGCGTTCTGCTCCCAGTCGATCTGCGAGTAGGCCGACAGGTGGGCGTTGTAGTTGCCCACGGCGCCGTTGATCTTGCCCAGCAGTGGCACGGCGGCAACCTGGGCGATCTGGCGCTCCAGGCGGTACACGACGTTGGCCAGCTCTTTACCCAGGGTGGTCGGCGAAGCCGGCTGGCCGTGGGTGCGCGACAGCATCGGCACGTCGGCATGGGCGTGGGCCAGGGCGCGGATGGCATCGGCGATCTGGCGCATCAGCGGCAGCAGCACTTCGTCACGGCCGGCGCGCAGCATCAGGGCGTGGGACAGGTTGTTGATGTCCTCGCTGGTGCAGGCGAAGTGGATGAACTCGCTGACCTTGGCCAGCTCAGGCAGCTTGGCAGCCTGCTCCTTGAGGAGGTATTCGATCGCCTTGACGTCGTGGTTGGTGGTGCGCTCGATTTCCTTGACGCGTTCGGCGTGCTCGAGCTTGAAGTCGGTGGCCAGGCTGTCCAGCAGGGCGTTGGCTTCGGCGGAGAATGCCGGCACTTCGCCGATCTGCGGGTGGGCGGCCAGGCGCTGCAGCCAGCGCACTTCGACCAGGGCGCGGAAACGGATCAGGCCGAATTCGCTGAAAATAGGGCGCAAGGCCTGGGTTTTGCCGGCATAACGGCCGTCTACAGGGGAAACCGCAGTGAGCGAAGAGAGCTGCATGGGGTGTTCTCGGACAGTCAGGCTTTTGGAAGGGCGCATATCATACATGAATTTTGCGCCCGAGTCGGGTGGCTGACCAAAGGTCGGGCCATTAAAAGCATGTCGCGGCCCTTGTGGGGCGGGTTTACCCGCGAATACGTCGGCTGATCCAGCATCGCATTCGCGGGTGAACCCGCTCCCACAGGGGTGGGGGTCGCCTGTCAGGAAGGCGAACGCATCATGTCGTACAGTTCGTTGAGCAACTTGCGCCGGCTGAACACCAGCTGCCAGCGGTGCCCGCCCAGCTGGCGCCACAGGCGCGCGGCGCGGATGCCGGCCAGCAGCAGGGCGCGGATCTTCGAGGCGTTGCTGGCCTGCTGCAGGAAGCGCATGTCGCCATGTACCTGGATGCGCTGGCGCAAGGTGCTCAGGGTGTCCTGGTACAAGGCTCCACTGGATGCAATGACGTTTTCATGAACCAGGCCGAAATGCTCGGCCTGGGACTGGATTTGCGGCAGGCGGTTGCCGATGGTGTCGAGCAGGTCGCCGCGCTTGTTCAGCTGGCGCTCCAGGCCCAGCATCGACAGGGCGTAGCGCAGCGGCTCGCGCTGCAGGCTGCTGGGGTCGCGCTCCAGCGCGCCGACCAGCGCGCGGTAGCCGTCGCGCAGGTTCAGGTCGTCACCACCGAATACCTCCAGGGTGTCCTTGGGGTCACGCACCAGCAGGCTGCCCAGCATGCAGCCGATGTTGGCCTCGCTGGCCTGGCCGGTGCGGGCGATGCGATCGACCAATACAGCGGCCTGGAACACACCGCCCAATGCAATCAGCTGCTCCTGCAGGTTGCTCATGTGCGCGGGCTCCAGGGCTCGGCGGCTTCGATCACGCCGCCACCCAGGCACACTTCGCCGTCGTAGAACACCACCGACTGGCCCGGGGTAACGGCGCGCTGCGGCTCGTCGAACACCGCGCGGTAACCGCTTTCGGTCAGCGCCAGGGTGCACTGTTGGTCGCTCTGGCGGTAGCGTACCTTGGCGGTCAGCTGGCGCGGGCTGCTGAGGTCGACCGGGTTGACCCAGAAAATTTCCGAAGCCAGCAGGGCGCGGGAGAACAACCATGGGTGTTCGTTACCCTGGCCGACCACCAGCACGTTGCGGGTCAGGTCCTTGTGCAGCACGTACCACGGCTCGTCGCCGGCGTCCTTCAGGCCGCCAATGCCCAGGCCCTGGCGCTGGCCGATGGTGTGGTACATCAGGCCGTGGTGGCGGCCGATCACTTCACCGTCGGTGGTTTCGATGTCGCCTGGCTGTGCCGGCAGGTACTGCTTGAGGAAGTCGCTGAAGCGGCGCTCGCCGATGAAGCAGATGCCGGTGGAGTCCTTCTTCTTGGCGGTGGCCAGGCCGTGTTTTTCGGCAATGGCGCGGACTTCGGGCTTTTCCAGCTCGCCGACCGGGAACAGGGTGCGGGCAATTTCCTTGCCGCCGACGGCGTGCAGGAAGTAGCTCTGATCCTTGTTCGGATCCAGGCCCTTGAGCAGTTCGGTGAGTTCACCGGTGTCGCGGCGGCGCACGTAATGGCCGGTGGCGATCAGGTCGGCACCCAGCGACAGGGCGTAGTCGAGGAACGCCTTGAACTTGATTTCGCGGTTGCAGAGGATGTCCGGGTTGGGCGTGCGGCCGGCCTTGTACTCCTCGAGGAAGTGCTCGAACACGTTGTCCCAGTATTCGGCGGCGAAGTTGGCGGTGTGCAGCTTGATGCCGATGCGGTCGCACACGGCCTGGGCGTCGGCCAGGTCTTCACGGGCGGTGCAGTATTCGGTGCCGTCGTCTTCTTCCCAGTTCTTCATGAACAGCCCTTCCACCTGGTAGCCCTGCTCCATGAGCAGAAGGGCGGAGACAGAAGAGTCCACGCCGCCGGACATGCCGACGATGACGCGGGTCTTGGCGGGGTCTTTGAGTGCTGGGCTGGTCATGGTTACCGGTGTGTATCAAGGGGGGGAAAAACGTCGATTCTATCAAACCTGCGGCGGCGCGTCAGTCGCGCAGCAGGTCGAGGCTGTGCAAGGGGCCTTTGAGGTAGTCGTCGAGGCAGCGTGGCACCAGTTCGCTGCGCCAGCGGGCGGGGTCGGCCAGCAGTTCGTCGCGGGTCAGCCACACGGCGCGGACAATGTCGCGGTCCAGTGCCAGGTCGGCGTGATGGCGCACGGGGCGGGCGGCGAAGCAGATGCGCTGGTAGGTCACGCCGTTGCTTGGTGCGGTGTACAGGTAGATGCCGACCACGCCGGTGAGCTCGACTTCCCAGGCGGTTTCTTCGAGGGTTTCGCGCAGGGCGGCCTGGGGCAGGGTCTCGTTGGGTTCGAGGTGGCCGGCGGGTTGGTTGAAGACGTGTTGGCCTGCCTTGAATTCTTCGACGAAGAGGAACTTGCCTTCGTGTTCGACGATGGTGGCGACGGTGATGTGGGGTTGCCAGGTCATGAACAGCTCCTTAGAGGCCTGCACAGCCCTTGTGGGAGCGGGTTTGCCCGCGAATGCGTCAGTGGATTCGCCATCGCATTCGCGGGTAAACCCGCTCCCACAGGGTCCGCGCTGGCGGCCAGAAATCGTTTATCCAGAAAGCACAAACCCCGGTGCGTGGCCGGGGTTTGTGCTGTTACTTCAAGCGAGCCTTACAGGGCGGCAATGGCGCTGTTGAGGGTCTGGCTTGGGCGCATCACCTTGGCGGTCAGCTCGGCATCCGGGGCGTAGTAGCCACCGATGTCGGCCGGCTTGCCCTGGACGGCGTTGAGCTCGGCGACGATGGTCTCCTCGTTCTCGGTCAGGGTCTTGGCCAGTGGCGCGAAGCGTGCCTGCAGGGCAGCGTCGTCGTTCTGCGCAGCCAGGGCCTGGGCCCAGTACAGGGTCAGGTAGAAGTGGCTGCCGCGGTTGTCGATACCACCGACTTTGCGCGACGGCGACTTGTTGGTGTCGAGGAACTTGCCAGTGGCCTGGTCCAGGGTGTTGGCCAGCACTTTGGCGCGCGGGTTGTCGTAGGTGTTGCCCAGGTGCTCCAGGGAAGCGGCCAGGGCCAGGAATTCACCCAGCGAGTCCCAACGCAGGAAGTTCTCTTCCACCAGCTGCTGCACGTGCTTCGGTGCCGAACCGCCAGCGCCGGTTTCGAACAGGCCGCCGCCGTTCATCAGCGGTACGATCGACAGCATCTTGGCGCTGGTGCCCAGCTCCATGATCGGGAACAGGTCGGTCAGGTAGTCACGCAGCACGTTGCCGGTCACCGAGATGGTGTCCTTGCCTTCGCGGATGCGGGCCAGGGAGAACTTGATGGCGTCGACCGGTGCCAGGATGCGGATGTCCAGGCCACTGGTGTCGTGATCCTTCAGGTACTTCTGCACCTTCTCGATCATCACGCCGTCGTGGGCGCGGGCCGGGTCCAGCCAGAACACTGCCGGCGTGTTGCTCAGGCGGGCACGGTTGACGGCCAGCTTGACCCAGTCCTGGATCGGCGCGTCCTTGACCTGGCACATGCGGAAGATGTCACCGGCTTCGACGTTCTGCTCGAGAACGACCTTGCCTTTGCTGTCGACCACGCGCACCACGCCGTCGGCCTTGATCTGGAAGGTCTTGTCGTGGGAACCGTATTCTTCGGCCTTCTGTGCCATCAGGCCGACGTTCGGCACGCTGCCCATGGTGGTCGGGTCGAAGGCGCCGTTGGCCTTGCAGTCTTCGATGGTGGCCTGGTAGATGCCGGCGTAGCAGCGGTCCGGGATGATCGCCTTGGCATCCTGCAGTTCGCCGGCGGCGTTCCACATCTTGCCCGAGTCACGGATCATGGCCGGCATCGAGGCGTCGACGATGACGTCGCTCGGCACGTGCAGGTTGGTGATGCCTTTGTCGGAGTTGACCATGGCCAGGGCCGGGCGCTGGGCGTACAGGGCCTGGATGTCGGCTTCGATCTCGGCCTGCTTCTCGGCTGGCAGGTCCTTGATGCGGGCGTACAGGTCGCCGATGCCGTTGTTGGCGTTGAAGCCTACTTCAGCCAGGGCGGCGGCGTGCTTGGCCAGCACGTCGTTGTAGAACTCTTCGACGATGACGCCGAACATGATCGGGTCGGAGACCTTCATCATGGTGGCTTTCAGGTGCACCGACAGCAGCACGCCGGAGGCCTTGGCATCGGCGATCTGCTCGGCGATGAAGGCTTTCAGGGCCTTGCGGCTCATGGTGGCGCAGTCGATGACTTCGGCGGCTTTTACCGCGGTCTTTTCTTTCAGCACGGTGGTGCTGCCGTCTTTGCCGACCAGCTCGATGCGCAGGCTGTCGTCAGCTTCGATCAGTGCGGCTTTTTCGCTGCCGTAGAAGTCGCCCTGGGTCATGTGGGCAACGTGCGACTTGGAGTCGGCAGCCCAGGCGCCCATCTTGTGCGGGTGCTTGCGGGCGTAGTTCTTGACCGACAGCGGCGCGCGGCGGTCGGAGTTGCCTTCGCGCAGTACCGGGTTCACGGCGGAACCCTTGATGCGGTCGTAGCGGGCGCGGGATTCTTTCTCTTGCGCGGTGGCCGGCTCGTCGGCGTAGTCAGGGATGTTGAAGCCCTTGCCTTGCAGTTCCTTGATCGCGGCTTTCAGCTGCGGTACCGAGGCGCTGATGTTCGGCAGCTTGATGATGTTGGCTTCAGGGGTGGTAGCCAGCTGGCCCAGTTCCGACAGGTGATCGCCTACTTGCTTCTCTGCGCCCAGTTGCTCCGGGAAGGCGGCGAGGATGCGGCCAGCCAGGGAGATGTCGCGGGTTTCGACGGCGATGTCAGCCGAAGCGGTGAAGGCTTCGATGATCGGCAGCAGCGAGTAAGTGGCGAGGGCGGGGGCTTCGTCGGTGAAGGTATAGATGATCTTGGAACGGGTGGGCATGCGGGTTAACTCTCTGTGTGCTGAGCGTGCTCGAGTCTCGTGCTGCGCAGGGTAGGCGCATCGCCCTGGCAGCGCCATGAGCGGAAAGTCGAGAGGCTGCGAGCGGTGATGGTGGATGCATCAGTCGAGCGTCAAGTGCTGAGCTGCGGTAACAACCCAGGCTTCGTGGCCAGGCTTTGTGTCCATTCATGGCCGAGGGCGGTCCGCATTTTTCCTAGGGATCGCCCCGATGACCCTTCGGTCGCGGCGCAGTATACCAAACCATTCGGGCTAATCAGCAAGGCCAAGTGATATCGGCCCATTTATAAGACCAAAGACTAAGCGGCAATGTGGCGGGTTGTCGCATGCCTTGCAGGTCCGCAGATGTGGTTTAGGCTCATTGCATCACTTGATGTCCAAACCACACCCGACAGCGGAGTAGTGCAAGCATGGGATACCAGAAAATCAAGGTTCCGACCGACGGCGCCAGGATCACCGTCAATGCCGACCATTCGCTCAACGTGCCTGACAACCCGATCATTCCTTATATTGAGGGCGACGGGATTGGCGTCGATGTCTCGCCGGTCATGATCAAGGTGGTCGACGCCGCCGTGCAGAAGGCCTACGGCGGCAAGCGCAAGATCGCCTGGATGGAGGTGTACGCCGGCGAAAAAGCCACCCAGGTGTACGACCAGGACACCTGGCTACCCCAGGAAACCCTCGATGCCGTGCGTGATTACGTGGTGTCGATCAAGGGGCCGCTGACCACCCCGGTGGGTGGTGGCATCCGTTCGCTCAACGTGGCCTTGCGCCAGCAGCTCGACCTTTACGTGTGCCTGCGCCCGGTGCTGTGGTTCCAGGGCGTGCCGAGCCCGGTGAAAAAGCCTGGCGATGTGGACATGGTGATCTTCCGCGAGAACTCCGAGGACATCTATGCCGGTATCGAGTGGAAGGCCGGTTCGCCCGAGGCGAACAAGGTGATCAAGTTCCTCAAGGAGGAAATGGGCGTTACCAAGATCCGCTTCGACCAGGACTGTGGCATTGGCGTCAAGCCGGTGTCCCGCGAGGGCACCAAGCGCCTGGTGCGCAAGGCCCTGCAGTATGTGGTGGACAACGACCGCGAGTCGCTGACCCTGGTGCACAAGGGCAACATCATGAAATTCACCGAGGGTGCCTTCAAGGACTGGGGCTATGAAGTGGCGCGCGACGAGTTCGGCGCCGAGCTGCTCGATGGTGGCCCGTGGATGAAGTTCAAGAACCCCAAGAGCGGCCGCGAGGTCATCGTCAAGGACGCCATTGCCGACGCCATGCTGCAGCAGATCCTGCTGCGCCCGGCCGAGTACGACGTGATCGCCACCCTTAACCTGAACGGTGACTACCTGTCCGATGCCCTGGCGGCGGAAGTGGGCGGTATCGGCATTGCGCCGGGTGCCAACCTGTCGGACACCGTGGCCATGTTCGAGGCCACCCACGGCACCGCACCCAAATATGCGGGGCAGGACAAGGTCAACCCAGGCTCGGTGATCCTGTCGGCGGAGATGATGCTGCGGCACATGGGCTGGACCGAGGCGGCCGACCTGATCATCAAGGGCACCAACGGCGCGATTGCCGCCAAGACCGTGACCTATGACTTCGAACGGCTGATGGACGGCGCCAGGCTGGTGAGCAGCTCAGGCTTTGGCGATGAAATGATCAAGCATATGTAAAGCAATGCAAAACCGGCCGCTTCCAGTAAGGAGGCGGCCGGTTTTTCGTATGCCGGCAGGCCGCGCGGCAAGTCAGGCGTCGGCAGTGCTGCCGGTTTGCTGTGCGCTGGTGGCAGTGGCGGCAGTGGCGCTGCTGATATTCACCGCGTGCAGGCCTTTGGGGCCCTGGACGATGTCGAAGCTCACGGCCTGGCCGGCCTTGAGCGTCTTGTACCCGTCCATCTGGATGGCTGAGTAATGAGCGAACAAGTCTTCGTCCTTGCCCTCTTCATTGATGAATCCATAGCCCTTGGCATTGTTGAACCACTTGACTTTACCGCTTGCCATCCCTATGTCCCTCTGCAAAGGACTCCATCACTGGAGTATCATCCACTTCATCCGCATACGAACCATGCGAAAAATCTGGTTGACTGCGCGGATCTTTATCGACCACGGTGGGTTCTTATTGTTTGTAACACCGTTTTGCCGATAGTCAAGGTCGCCCGGCGCCTGCGCTGGCCGTGCCTTTCGCAGTCAACCCATAACCTTAACCTGTCGCTCATGATGAAATTCTTTCCATGCATGCACCTAGTGAGATTCGACTAACATTCAATCAGGATCGCCCGCAATCGAATGAGGACGACGGCTCAGGTCTTGCAGTACAGGAAGCCAAGCCGATCCTGCAGGCACCACCGATGTACAAGGTGGTTTTGTTCAACGATGACTACACGCCGATGGATTTCGTCGTCGAAGTGCTCGAGACGTTCTTCAATCTGAACCGCGAGCTGGCGACCAAGATCATGCTGACCGTCCATACCGAAGGGCGGGCAGTGTGCGGATTGTTTACCCGTGACATCGCCGAAACAAAGGCTATGCAGGTCAACCAATACGCCAGGGAAAGCCAGCATCCGCTACTCTGTGAAATCGAGAAGGACGGTTAATCGCCGACCACTTGGGTATGAGGTGAAGCTATGTTAAACCGCGAGCTCGAAGTCACCCTCAATCTTGCCTTCAAGGAGGCCCGTTCGAAGCGTCATGAGTTCATGACCGTCGAACATCTGCTGCTGGCACTCCTTGACAATGAGGCTGCCGCGACCGTTCTGCGCGCCTGTGGCGCCAATCTCGACAAACTCAAGCACGACCTGCAAGAGTTCATCGATTCCACCACGCCCCTGATCCCGGTCAACGACGAAGACCGCGAAACCCAGCCGACCCTGGGCTTCCAGCGTGTACTGCAACGTGCCGTGTTCCACGTGCAAAGCTCCGGCAAGCGTGAAGTCACCGGCGCCAACGTGCTGGTGGCGATCTTCAGCGAACAGGAAAGCCAGGCCGTGTTCCTGCTCAAGCAGCAGAGCGTGGCCCGCATCGACGTGGTCAACTACATCGCCCATGGCATCTCCAAGGTGCCGGGCCATGGTTCGCATTCCGAAACCGACCAGGAAATGCAGGACGAAGAGGGCGGCGATACCGCTTCTTCGAGCAACCCGCTGGATGCCTATGCCAGCAACCTGAACGAGCTGGCCCGTGCCGGCCGTATCGACCCGCTGGTAGGCCGCGAGCAGGAAGTGGAGCGCGTGGCGCAGATTCTTGCCCGTCGGCGCAAGAACAACCCGCTGCTGGTGGGTGAGGCTGGCGTTGGCAAGACCGCCATCGCCGAAGGCCTGGCCAAGCGCATCGTCGATGGCCAGGTGCCCGACCTGCTGGCGCAGAGCGTGGTGTATTCCCTCGACCTTGGCGCACTGCTGGCCGGTACCAAGTACCGTGGCGACTTCGAGAAGCGCTTCAAGGCGCTGCTGGGCGAGCTGCGCAAGCGCCCGCAGGCAATCCTGTTCATCGACGAAATCCACACCATCATCGGTGCCGGTGCAGCGTCGGGCGGGGTAATGGATGCGTCCAACCTGCTCAAGCCACTGCTGTCGTCCGGTGAAATCCGCTGCATCGGCTCGACCACGTTCCAGGAGTTCCGCGGCATCTTCGAGAAGGACCGTGCCCTGGCACGGCGCTTCCAGAAGGTCGATGTCAGCGAGCCCTCGGTCGAAGACACCGTGGGCATCCTGCGTGGCCTGAAAGGGCGCTTCGAAAGCCACCACAACATCGAGTACAGCGACGAAGCCTTGCGCGCCGCTGCCGAGCTGGCCTCGCGCTACATCAACGACCGGCACATGCCGGACAAGGCCATTGACGTGATCGACGAAGCCGGTGCCTACCAGCGCCTGCAGCCGGAGGCCAGCCGCGTCAAGCGCATCGACGTGCCACAGGTCGAAGACATCGTCGCCAAGATCGCGCGGATTCCGCCAAAGCACGTCACCAGCTCCGACAAGGAACTGCTGCGTAACCTCGAGCGTGACCTGAAGCTGACCGTATTTGGTCAGGACCAGGCGATCGATTCGCTGGCTACCGCGATCAAGCTGTCCCGTGCCGGCCTCAAGTCGCCAGACAAGCCGGTTGGTTCGTTCCTGTTCGCCGGCCCGACCGGCGTCGGCAAGACCGAAGCGGCGCGGCAGCTGGCCAAGGCGCTGGGTGTAGAGCTGGTGCGCTTCGACATGTCCGAGTACATGGAGCGCCACACCGTGTCGCGCCTGATCGGTGCGCCTCCTGGTTATGTTGGCTTCGACCAGGGTGGTTTGCTGACCGAGGCGATTACCAAGCAACCGCACTGCGTGTTGCTGCTCGATGAAATCGAGAAGGCCCACCCGGAAGTCTTCAACCTGCTGCTGCAGGTGATGGACCACGGCACCCTGACCGATAACAACGGGCGCAAGGCCGACTTCCGTAACGTGATCCTGATCATGACCACCAACGCCGGTGCAGAAACCGCTGCGCGGGCCTCGATCGGCTTCACCCATCAGGACCATGCGTCCGATGCCATGGAAGTCATCCGCAAGAGCTTCACGCCGGAATTCCGCAACCGCCTGGATACCATCATCCAGTTCGGCCGCCTGAGCCACGAGACGATCAAGAGCATCGTCGACAAGTTCCTTATCGAACTGCAGGCACAGCTGGAAGACAAGCGGGTACTGCTTGAGGTCAGTGAGGATGCACGCGGCTGGTTGGCGGCCTCGGGCTACGACGTGCAGATGGGTGCGCGGCCGATGGCGCGGCTGATCCAGGACAAGATCAAGCGGCCGTTGGCCGAGGAGATCCTGTTTGGCGAACTGGCCGAGCATGGTGGCGTGGTGCACGTCGACCTGCGCGATGGCGAACTGGTGTTCGACTTCGAGACGACGGCTGAGGTTGCGTGACAGCGGGGGCTGCAATGCAGCCCCCTGCATCTGGCAGGCACAAAAAAGCCCGGCACATGGCCGGGCTTTTTCATGGCTTGAGCTTAGCGCGCACGGTAGGTGATGCGGCCCTTGCTCAGGTCGTAGGGCGTCAGTTCGACGCGGACCTTGTCGCCAGTGAGAATACGGATGTAGTTTTTGCGCATCTTTCCGGAGATGTGCGCGGTTACGACGTGCCCGTTTTCCAACTCCACGCGGAACATGGTGTTGGGCAGGGTGTCGACGACAGTACCTTCCATTTCGAAGCTGTCTTCTTTCGACATGCAGTAGAGCCCTCGGATCCAGTGTTGGCCCGACGCATAACCGCACCGGGCAAAAAAGTGGCGTGGATTATGCCCGAAAACTGTGTGTCAAGCCAATGCCTTTCAGTTGAGGGTGACCCAGCGCTGATTTATCAACAGTTCGATGGGCCGATACTGCGTCTTGTAGTTCATTTTCTTGCAGTTCTTGATCCAGTAACCCAGGTAAACCGCCTCCAGGTTCTGGCGCAGGGCTTCGGTGATCTGCCAGAGGATGGCGAAGCGGCCCAGGCTGCGGCGTTCTTCGTCCGGCTCGTAGAAGGTGTATACCGCCGACAGGCCGTTGGGCAGCAGGTCGCACACCGCTACCGCCATCAAGCGGCCTTCCAGGCGGAACTCGTAAAACCAGCAGAACGGCAGGTCGCGCACCAGGAAGGTGGAAAACTGGTCACGGCTGGGCGGGTACATGTCACCGTCGGCGTGGCGCGTTTCGATATAGCGCCGGTACAGATCGAAGTATTCTTCCTTGAACACCGGGCGTGCCGCAGTCACGGTCAGGTCGGCGTTGCGCTTGAGGATGCGCCGTTGCTGGCGGTTGGGGATGAAGCGCGCCGCCGGGATGCGTGCCGGCACGCAGGCATTGCAGTTCTGGCAGTGCGGGCGGTACAGGTGGTCGCCACTGCGGCGAAAGCCCATTTCCGACAAGTCGGCGTACACATGCACGTCCATTGGCTGGCTGGGGTCGAGGAACAGCGTGGTTGCCTGTTCGTCGGGCAGGTAGCTGCAGGAGTGGGGCTGAGTGGCATAGAACTTCAACCGCGCCAACTCTGTCATGATCAACCCCCTCGGTGAGACTTTGCTTTAAGTGTAAGCCAGCTATGGGAACTCGCCTAGGGAACCCATGTGGCGCTGTTGGGCTGGTCGAGGTGGCGTGCCAGGTAACCGGCGAACTCGGCGCGGCTGATGGCGCGGGCGCCCAGGCTGTGCAGGTGGTGGGTCGGCATCTGGCAGTCGATGAGGACGAAACCGGCCTGGCGCAGGTGGTTGACCAGGGTCACGAAGCCGACCTTGGAAGCGTTGTCGGCGCGGCTGAACATCGATTCGCCGAAGAACAGCTGGCCCATGGCCAGGCCGTACAGGCCGCCGACCAGCTCGCCGTCCTGGCGCACCTCTACCGAATGGGCGATGCCGCGCCGGTGCAGCTCGCAATAGGCGGCGCGCATGGTGTCGGTGATCCAGGTGCCGTCGGCGTAGTCACGCGGCGCGGCGCAGGCGGCGATGACGGCGGCGAAGTCAGTGTCGAAGCTGACCTGGTAACGGCCCTGGCGCATCAGCTTGGCCAGCGAGCGCGACACGTGCAGCTGGTCAGGGAACAGCACCGTGCGCGGGTCGGGTGACCACCAGAGGATCGGCTGGCCGTCCTGGTACCACGGGAAACAGCCATGGCGATAGGCCTGCACCAGGCGCTCGGGGCTCAGGTCGCCGCCGGCGGCGAGCAGGCCGTTGGGGTCGTGCAGGGCCTTTTCCAGAGGAGGGAAGGCAAGCGAGTCGCGGGTCAGCCAGGTGAGCATGGTCTATCGTGCGGTGGGGGAGGGGAGGGCTCAGCATGGCTTGCGCGCATGGCAGGGTCAATGGTTGTGGCCTCTTCGCGGGTAAACCCGCTCCCACAGGGGCCCTGCTGCCTTCAGGGGTGTTGCAATACCTGTGGGAGCGGGCAAGCCCGCGAAGAGGCCGGCACAGGCGATGAAAATAGGCAATTTCCTACACATTCATGAAACCGCAGGCACCATCCGCTACATTTGCTGTCACACCTGTGCAAAAACACAGCATAAGCCTTTGTCACAGAAGACAATGCGTGCTCAAATTGCAGGTATACGAAAGTCGCCCCCACTCAAGCTCCTTACGGCGTGCCGTCATGGCAGTGGGCGGGCAGTAATGTTAAAAGTAGTGGTTCATTGGCCGCACCGTCGGCCGATCACTATTGGACGCGCAGCACGCGCAGGAATAGACGCGTTTTGAAGAAATCCACCGCAACTCCAGCTCCCTTGCCCGTCCCCCTGTGGCGGCAGCAGCTGCATTATCGCCTCAAGGAAGGTGCGTTGATCGCAGTCGGCGCCCTGTGCCTGTACCTGTGGATGGCGCTGCTGACCTACGACACGTCGGACCCGGGCTTCAGCCACACCAGCAACGTCGACCAGGTGCAGAACGCCGCCGGGCGTGCCGGTGCCTACTTCGCCGACATTCTGTTCATGGTGCTGGGTTACTTCGCCTACATCTTCCCGCTGCTGCTGGCGATAAAGACCTGGCAGATCTTCCGCGAACGCCACCAGCCCTGGGACTGGAGCGGCTGGCTGTTCTCCTGGCGGTTGATCGGCCTGGTGTTCCTGGTGCTGTCTGGTGCGGCGCTGGCGCATATCCATTTCCACCCGCCAGCGAGCATGCCGTTCTCGGCCGGTGGCGCACTCGGCGAGAGCCTGGGCGACCTGGCGCGCAACCTGCTGAACGTGCAGGGCAGCACGCTGATGTTCATTGCCCTGTTCCTGTTCGGCCTGACCGTGTTCACCGACCTGTCGTGGTTCAAGGTGATGGACCTGACCGGCAAGATCACCCTCGACCTGTTCGAGCTGGTACAGGGCGCCGCCAACCGTTGGTGGGAAGCACGCAACGAGCGCAAGCGCCTGGAGGCGCAGCTGCGCGAGGATGAACCGGTGGTGGTCCAGGCCGCGCCAATGGCTGCCGACAAGCGTGAGCCGGCCAAACCGGCGCTGCGCGAGCGCATTTTCAAACGTGAGGAGGCACCTGCCCGGCCGGTCGAGCCGCGTGAGCCCACCCTGTCACGCGAGCCTGTGGTACCGCGCGAGTCGCTGGCACCACGTGAGCCGATAATCTCCCGCGAACAACCTGCCGCGGCTCCGATGATCGTGCCGCCGACACCCGCCAGGGCGCCGGAGCCGAGCAAGCGGGTGATGAAGGAGAAGCAGGCGCCGCTGTTCGTTGACAGCGCGGTGGAGGGCACCTTGCCGTCGATCTCCATCCTCGACCCGGCCGAACAGAAGAAGATCGAGTACTCGCCGGAATCCCTGGCCGGTGTCGGCCAGCTGCTGGAAATCAAGCTCAAGGAATTCGGCGTGGAAGTGACGGTGGACTCGATCCACCCGGGCCCGGTGATTACCCGTTACGAAATCCAGCCGGCCGCCGGCGTGAAGGTCAGCCGCATCGCCAACCTGGCCAAGGACCTGGCGCGTTCGCTGGCAGTGACCAGTGTGCGTGTGGTCGAGGTCATTCCTGGCAAGACCACCGTGGGTATCGAGATCCCCAACGAAAACCGGCAGATGGTGCGCTTCTCGGAAGTGCTGGCCACGCCGCAGTACGACGAGCAGAAATCGCCGGTCACCCTGGCCCTGGGCCACGACATCGGCGGCAAGCCGGTAATCACCGACCTGGCCAAGATGCCGCACCTGCTGGTGGCCGGTACCACCGGTTCCGGTAAGTCGGTGGGTGTGAACGCGATGATCCTGTCGATCCTGTTCAAGTCCAGCCCGGAAGACGCGCGCTTGATCATGATCGACCCGAAAATGCTCGAATTGTCGATCTACGAAGGCATCCCGCACTTGCTGTGCCCGGTGGTCACCGACATGAAGGACGCCGCCAACGCCCTGCGCTGGAGCGTGGCCGAAATGGAGCGGCGCTACAAGCTGATGGCGGCCATGGGCGTGCGTAACCTGGCCGGCTTCAACCGCAAGATCAAGGACGCCCAGGAAGCCGGCGAAATCATCCATGACCCGCTGTACCGCCGCGAGAGCATGGACGACGAGCCGCCTGCGCTGAAAACCCTGCCGACCATCGTGGTGGTGGTCGATGAATTCGCCGACATGATGATGATCGTCGGCAAGAAGGTCGAAGAGCTGATCGCCCGTATCGCCCAGAAGGCACGTGCGGCCGGTATTCACCTGATCCTCGCCACCCAGCGCCCGTCGGTGGACGTGATTACCGGCCTGATCAAGGCCAACATCCCGACCCGCATGGCGTTCCAGGTGTCGAGCAAGATCGACTCGCGGACCATCATCGACCAGGGTGGTGCCGAACAGCTGCTGGGCCACGGTGACATGCTGTACATGCCGCCGGGCACCAGCCTGCCGATTCGCGTGCACGGCGCGTTCGTCTCCGACGACGAGGTGCACCGCGTGGTGGAAGCGTGGAAGCTGCGGGGCGCCCCGGACTACAACGACGACATCCTCAATGGTGTCGAAGAGGCCGGCAGCGGCTTCGAAGGCGGCGGCGGCGGCGGTGGCGATGGCGAAGATTCGGAAAGCGACGCCCTGTATGATGAGGCCGTGCAGTTCGTGCTGGAAAGCCGCCGCGCATCCATTTCGGCCGTGCAGCGCAAACTGAAGATCGGCTACAACCGCGCCGCCCGCATGATCGAAGCCATGGAAATGGCCGGCGTGGTTACCCCCATGAACAGCAACGGCTCGCGGGAAGTGATTGCCCCGGGTGGCCCGCGCGACTGATGAACACCTTGCCGGGCGCCAACGGTGGCGTCCGGCCTTTTCAATGCTCGATGAGGATTCCCATGCGCGCGATTCGCATGCTGTTGGTTTCTGCCCTGGCCGCGGCTTCTGTGTCGGCCACCGTTTCGGCTTATGCCGGTGAGCAAGATGTACAACGCCTGACCCAATTGTTGGAAAAGTCGCAGACCATCGAGTCGAACTTCTCCCAGCTGACCCTGGACGCTGGCGGCACCAGCCTGCAGGAAACCTCCGGCAAGATGACCGTCAAGCGCCCGGGCCTGTTCTACTGGCACACCGATGCGCCGCAGGAGCAGGTGGTGGTCTCCGATGGCAAGAACGTCACCCTGTGGGACCCGGACCTGGAGCAGGCCACCATCAAGAAGCTTGATGTGCGCCTGAACCAGACCCCGGCGCTGCTGCTGTCCGGTGACGTGTCGAAGATCAGCCAGAGCTTCGACATCAGCTCGAAGGAGCAGGGCGAAGTGATGGACTTCACCCTCAAGCCGAAAACCAAGGACACCCTGTTCGACTCGCTGCGCGTGTCGTTCCGCAAAGGCCTGATCAATGACATGCAACTGATCGACAGCGTCGGCCAGCGCACCAACATCCTGTTCAATGGCGTGAAGGCCAACCAGGCGGTGCCGGACAGCAAGTTCAAGTTCGACATCCCCAAAGGCGCGGACGTCATCAAGGAGTAACCAGAACTCGCCATGGACCTGTTTCGAAGCGAACCCGTCGCCCAGCCCCTGGCCGCTCGCCTGCGCCCGTCCAACCTGGACGAGTACGTTGGCCAGGAGCATCTGCTGGCGCGCGGCAAACCGCTGCGCGAGGCGCTGGAGCAGGGTGCGCTGCACTCGATGATCTTCTGGGGGCCGCCGGGGGTGGGCAAGACCACTCTTGCGCGGTTGCTGGCGCAGTTCTGCGATGCGCACTTCGAAACGGTGTCGGCGGTGCTGGCCGGGGTGAAGGAAATTCGCCAGGCGGTCGAGGTGGCCAAGCAGCAGGCTGGCCAGTACGGCCGCCGTACCATCCTGTTCGTCGACGAAGTGCACCGCTTCAACAAGTCGCAGCAGGATGCCTTCCTGCCCTATGTGGAAGACGGCACCCTGCTGTTCATTGGCGCCACCACCGAAAACCCGTCGTTCGAGTTGAACAACGCACTGCTGTCGCGGGCGCGGGTATATGTGCTCAAGAGCCTGGACGAGGCGGCGCTGCGCAAGCTGGTCAACCGCGCGCTGACTGAAGAGCGCGGCCTGGGCAAGCGCAACCTGCGGGTTGGCGATGACGCTTTCAAGATGCTGATGGCTGCCGCCGATGGCGATGGCCGGCGCATGCTCAACTTCCTCGAGAACGCCTCGGACCTGGCTGAAGACGGCAGCGAGATCGACGTCGAGATGCTGCAGAGCCTGCTCGGTGACAGCCGCCGCCGCTTCGACAAGGGCGGCGAGGCGTTCTACGACCAGATTTCCGCGCTGCACAAGTCGGTGCGCGGCTCCAACCCCGATGGCGCCCTGTACTGGTTCGCGCGCATGCTCGACGGCGGCTGCGACCCGCTGTACATCGCCCGCCGCGTGGTGCGCATGGCCAGCGAAGACATCGGCAACGCCGACCCGCGCGCGCTCAGCCTGTGCCTGGCGGCCTGGGATGTGCAAGAGCGCCTGGGCAGCCCCGAGGGTGAGCTGGCGGTGGCCCAGGCCATCACCTACCTGGCCTGTGCACCGAAGAGCAACGCAGTGTATATGGGCTTCAAGACCGCCCTGCGCGAAGCCGCCGAGCATGGCTCGCTGGAAGTGCCGCTGCACCTGCGCAACGCCCCGACCAAGCTGATGAAGCAACTGGGCTATGGCGACGAGTACCGCTATGCCCACGACGAGCCCGACGCCTATGCCGCCGGCGAAGATTACTTCCCCGAGGAACTCGAGCCGCGCCAGTACTACCAGCCGGTGCCCCGTGGCCTGGAACTGAAGATTGGCGAGAAGCTGCGCCACCTGGCCGACCTTGACCGCAACAGCCCCCGCCAGCGGAGAAAACCGTGATTGCACTGATTGCCGCCGTCAGCGCGGGCGGTATTGCCGGCACTTTGTTGCGCTTTGCTACCACCAACTGGGTGGCTGCCCACTGGCCACGGCACTTCTATCTCGGTACGCTGGCGGTCAACCTGATTGGCTGCCTGCTGATCGGCCTGCTCTATGGCCTGTTCCTGCACAAGCCGATCGTGCCGGTCGAGCTGCGCGCCGGGCTGATCGTCGGCTTCCTCGGCGGCCTGACGACTTTTTCCTCCTTTTCGCTGGATACCGTACGCCTGCTGGAAAGCGGGCAAGTGCCCCTGGCTTTGGGTTATACCGGTATCAGCGTGGTGGGCGGGCTGCTCGCGACCTGGGCCGGCCTGTCCTTGACCCGATTCTGAACCAACACCTACACATAACGAGAGAACGATATGCTCGATTCCAAACTGTTACGCGGCCAACTTCAGGAAGTGGCGGATCGCCTGGCCTCCCGTGGCTTCAGCCTGGATGTCGCGCGCATCGAATCACTGGAAGAGCGCCGCAAGGCGGTGCAGACCCGCACCGAGCAGCTGCAGGCCGAGCGTAACGCCCGTTCCAAGTCGATCGGCCAGGCCAAGGCCAAGGGCGAAGACATTGCGCCGCTGATGGCCGACGTCGAGCGCATGGCCAATGAACTGGCTGCCGGCAAGACCGAACTGGACGGCATCCAGGCCGAACTGGACGGCATCCTGCTGACCATCCCCAACCTGCCGGACGCCAGCGTACCGGTCGGTGCCAGTGAAGACGACAACGTCGAAGTGCGCCGTTGGGGCACACCGAAGGCCTTCGACTTCGAAATCAAGGACCACGTCGCCCTCGGCGAAGTCAGCGGTGGCCTGGACTTCGAAGCCGCCGCCAAGCTGTCTGGTGCGCGCTTTGCCGTGCTGCGTGGCCCGATCGCCCGCCTGCACCGCGCCCTGGCGCAGTTCATGATCAACCTGCACACCGGTGAGCACGGCTACGAGGAACACTACACCCCGTACCTGGTGCAGGCTCCGGCCCTGCAGGGTACCGGCCAGTTGCCGAAGTTCGAGGAAGACCTGTTCAAGATCAGCCGCGAAGGCGAGGCCGACTTCTACCTGATCCCGACTGCCGAAGTGTCGCTGACCAACCTGGTGGCCGGTGAAATCCTCGACGCCAAACAGCTGCCGCTGAAGCTGGTTGCCCACACCCCGTGCTTCCGCAGTGAAGCCGGTGCTTCGGGCCGTGACACCCGCGGCATGATCCGCCAGCACCAGTTCGACAAGGTCGAGATGGTGCAGGTCGTCGAGCCGTCCAAGTCGATGGAAGCCCTGGAAGGCCTGACCGCCAACGCCGAGCGTGTGCTGCAGCTGCTGGAGCTGCCGTACCGCGTGCTGGCCCTGTGCACCGGCGACATGGGCTTTGGCGCGGTGAAGACCTACGACCTGGAAGTGTGGGTGCCCAGCCAGGACAAGTACCGCGAAATCAGCTCGTGCTCCAACTGCGGCGACTTCCAGGCGCGCCGCATGCAGGCCCGCTGGCGCAACCCGGAAACCGGCAAGCCAGAGCTGGTGCACACCCTCAACGGCTCCGGCCTGGCCGTAGGCCGTACCTTGGTTGCCGTGCTGGAAAACTACCAGCAGGCCGACGGTTCGATCCGTGTGCCGGAAGTGCTCAAGCCATACATGGGCGGCGTCGAGGTCATCCGCTAAATGGATTACCTGCCGCTGTTCCACAAGCTGCAGGGTGGCCGCGTGCTGGTCGTTGGCGGTGGTGAGATCGCCTTGCGCAAGGCGCGCCTGCTGGCCGATGCCGGCGCCGCGCTGCGGGTGGTGGCACCGGATGTCGACGGCCAGTTGGCAGCGCTTGCCCGGGAAGGTGGCGGCGAGGTGCTGGTGCGTGGCTATCAGGCGGCCGACCTGGTCGGTTGCCGGCTGGTGATCGCGGCCACCGACGACCCTGGGCTCAATGCCCAGGTGTCGGCGGATGCGCAGGCGCTGAGCCTGCCGGTCAATGTGGTGGATGCGCCGGCCCTGTGCACGGTGATCTTCCCGGCGATCGTCGACCGTTCGCCGTTGGTGGTGGCGGTGTCCAGTGGCGGCGATGCTCCGGTGCTGGCGCGCTTGATTCGCGCCAAGCTGGAGGCCTGGATCCCGTCCGCCTACGGCGAACTGGCTGGCCTGGCCGCGCGCTTCCGCGACAAGGTCAAGGCCTTGTACCCGGACGTCAACCAGCGCCGCGGCTTCTGGGAAACCGTATTCCAGGGGCCGATTGCCGAGCGCCAGCTGGCCGGGCAGGGCGCCGAGGCCGAGCGCCTGTTGCAGGCGATGGTCGACGGTGCACCGGTGCAGCAGGGTGGTGAGGTGTACCTGGTGGGTGCGGGCCCGGGCGATCCGGACTTGCTGACCTTCCGCGCCTTGCGCCTGATGCAGCAAGCCGACGTGGTGTTGTACGACCGTCTGGTGGCACCGGCGATCATCGAGATGTGCCGGCGCGATGCCGAGCGTATCTATGTGGGCAAGCGCCGTGCCGACCATGCCGTGCCGCAGGACCAGATCAACCGCCTGCTGGTCGATCTGGCCCGGCAGGGCAAGCGTGTGCTGCGCCTGAAGGGCGGCGACCCGTTCATCTTCGGCCGGGGTGGCGAAGAGATCGAAGAGCTGGCCGAGCATGGCATCCCGTTCCAGGTGGTGCCGGGCATTACCGCGGCCAGTGGGTGCTCCGCCTATGCGGGCATTCCGTTGACTCACCGCGACTATGCCCAGTCGGTGCGTTTCGTGACCGGGCACCTGAAGGATGGCACCAGCAACCTGCCTTGGCATGACCTGGTGGCGCCGGCGCAGACCCTGGTGTTCTACATGGGCCTGGTGGGTTTGCCGACCATCTGTGCCGAGCTGATTCGCCATGGCCGTGCGGCCAGTACCCCGGCGGCGCTGGTGCAGCAGGGCACTACGCGAAATCAGCGGGTGTTCACCGGCACCCTGGCGGATCTGCCGGAGCTGGTGGCCCAGCATGAAGTGCATGCGCCGACCCTGGTGATTGTCGGGGAAGTGGTGCAGTTGCGTGACAAGCTGGCGTGGTTCGAAGGCTCGCAGAACAGCTGAAATCGTTGGGGCCGCTTTGCGGCCCCGACAATCTCAAGCCTGCCAGATTCCCTTGCCTGCCAACCGCTCCCGATCATGCGCCAGGTTGAAGTCCTGCAGCGGCCCCTTGGGCACGATCCCGTTCGGGTTGATGGTCTTGTGGCTCATGTAGTAGTGCTTCTGGATATGCTCCATGTCCACCGTACCCGCCACCCCCGGCCACTGGTACAGCTCGCGCAGCCAGTTCGACAGGTTGTGATAATCGCTCAGGCGGCGCAGGTTGCACTTGAAGTGCCCGTGGTAAACCGCATCGAAGCGCACCAAGGTAGTGAACAGGCGCACATCGGCCTCGGTCAGGTATTCCCCGGCCAGGTAGCGATTGCGGCCGAGCAAGTCTTCCAGGTAGTCCAGTTCGTTGAACACTTCATCAAAGGCAGCCTCGTAGGCTTCCTGCGTAGTGGCAAAGCCTGCGCGATACACACCGTTGTTCACCGCCGGGTAGATGCGCTCGTTCAGCGCATCGATGGTCGGGCGCAGCGGCTCTGGGTACAGGTCCAGTGTATTCTCGGTCAGTTCATTGAACGCGCTGTTGAAGATGCGGATGATCTCCGACGACTCGTTGTTGACGATGCGTTTCTCTTTCTTGTCCCACAGCACGGGTACAGTCACGCGGCCGGTGTAGTGCGGGTCATCCTGGGTATAGCGCTGGTGCAGGTACTGCAGCGCATCGAGGTGGTCGCCGCTGGAGCCTTGCTGCTGGTCGAAAGTCCAGCCATGGTCCTGCATCAGCCAGCTGACCACAGATACGTCGATCAGGGGTTCCAGGCCCTTGAGGGCACGGAAGATCAGGGTGCGGTGCGCCCATGGGCAAGCCAGCGAGACGTACAGATGGTAACGGCCGGCTTCGGGAGCGGGCAGCTGATTGCGGCGTTGGGCATTTTCGCGCTTGAACGTGCCGTCCTTGCCGTTTTCATACCACTGGTCATGCCAGCGGCCGTCGATCAAAAGGCCCATGGTGAGCTCCTCGGAACAAAGTTGTTTGTCGTTGGAGCCCAGTCTAGGGGAAATCGTTCGAATAACTAGCGCAAAGAATGCCCCCTTAGTATCTAGTTATTCGATTGGTTCCGTGCGCTCCAGTAACCACGTGCGGTTGCGAAAGCCTGCTCACGGTGCTGGCCCAGGCCGCGCAGGGCCAACGCCATGGTCGCGACCACGGCCATTTCACCGTAGCTGTCCTCGGCCTCGCCGCGCCAGACCGCCAGCAATTGCTCGGGCTGCAGGCTGGGCGGCTTCACGTGGCGGCGCTCGCTTAGTGCTAGCCATTCCTCGTCCCAGGCTTCGCCGGCAGTGGTGCCGTACAGGTGGCTGATGACATCGGGGTTGACCTCGATCTCGCCGCCATCACCCTTGATCACCACGGCATGGTCGCCCAGCAGGCGGCTGGCCTCGCGGTGCACCGCCTGATAACCGGGGTGGAAGATGCTCTGCAGGCCACAGCGCGCAGCCAGTGGGTTGAGCACCCGGGCCAGCGAATGGATGGGCGACCGCAGGCCCAGGGTGTTGCGCAGGTCGATCATGCGCTGCAACTGCGGCGCCCAGTCCTGCAGCGGGAAGAAGGCCAGGTGCTGCTGGTTCAGGGCCTGGCTGACGGCGGCCCAGTCACGGCATAGCGGGATGCCCAGCAAGGACAGCAACTGCTCTGTGTACAGGCGCCCGGCGGTGTGCGCACCGCCACCGTGCATCAGGATGCGCACGCCATTGTTGGCCAGGCACTTGGCGGCCAGCAGGTACCAGGGCAGGTGGCGCTTCTTGCCGGCGTAAGTGGGCCAGTCCAGGTCCACCGCGATGCTCGGCGCCTGCAAGTGCGCGCGCAGAGCCTCGGTGAAGCCGGCCAGTTCTTCGGCGCTTTCTTCCTTGTGCCGCAGCAGCATGAGGAAGGCACCGAGCTGGGTGTCCTCGACCTTGTCTTCCAGCAGCAGGGTCATGGCCACGCGGGCTTCGTCACGGGTCAGGCCGCGCGCGCCGCGCTTGCCTTTGCCAAGAATGCGCACGAATTCGGCGAACGGATGTTCGGCGGGGGTTTCCAGGGTAAGCGGGCGAGGTGCTGTCATATGCAGTTGGTCGGCTTGGGCAGGCCCGCCAGCTTGGCGGCCAGTTTGGCGGGAGTGCCGTTGAACAGGCGGTTCAGGTGCGGGCTGTTGCCCTTGTCCGGGCCCAGTTTGAGGGCCGTGTACTTGATCAGCGGGCGCGTGGCCGGGGACAGCTGGTATTCCTGGTAGAACTGGCGCAGCAGCTCGAGGATTTCCCAGTGGTCCGCCGTCAGCGGGATGCCCTCGCGTGCGGCCAAGGCCTCGGCGGCGGCATGCGACCAGTCTTGCAGGTCGACCAGGAAGCCGTCCTTGTCCAGGGCGATCGCCTGATCGCCAACGTTGAGGGTATTCATAGCCAGCTGTTGACCTTGTCGTAATGCAGCGACAGTTCGACGAACCCGCCGTAGTCCACGGCCTTGGCCAGTTCGTTGCCGACCGCGCGGGCCTGCACGTCTTCTTCCAGGGCGAACAGGCGCTGGGCCAGGCCGGCGGCTTGCAACTGGCGGTGCGGCTCGCTGCCGCTGCGCAGGGCATACACCGCATCGCCGCACAGCAGCAGGGCGTCGTCGGTACCGAGCAGGCGCAGGCAGCTGGCCAGGCGCTCGTCGCCGAACGGGGAGTGGGCAATTACATGCAGGGTCGTCATCAGAGTGTTACCACCTGGTCGAAACGGGCGATCAGTGCGGCCAGGGCCGCGTCGTCCAGCACTTGCACCGGCAGCGCCAGGGTGTCGGCTGCCAGGCCGCGACGTGCGAGGCTGTGGCTGCAAGCGAACAGGTCTTCGACGCCGAACATTGGCAGCGCTTGCAGGTTGGCGGCCAGGTTCTTCTGTTGCACGGCGGTGGGCTGCTGGTCCGCAGCGAGCTGGAATACGCCGTCATCGAGGAACAGCATGCCCAGCGGCAAATCGAACGCGCCGCCAGCCAGGGCGATGTCCAGTGCCTCGCGGGCCGATGGGCCGTTCCAGGGTGCCTGGCGGCTGATGATCAACAAGGATTTGGCCATTTCAGTCGCCTCCGAAGCAGACAAGGCGATCGGCAACCTGCGCCGCCTCATGCAACTGGCCAAGCCCCGACAATTCCCAGGGTTTGGGCAGGTTCACGGCCGGGCGCTGGTAGCGGTTGGCCTCGGCCTCATCGAGCACGCCACGGCGCAGGGCGGCGGCGATGCACACCACTGCGTCCAGCTGGTTGGCTTCGATGAAGGCGCGCCATTGGCCGGCCACATCCAGCTCATCCTGGGGGGCGACCACGTTGGCCGAGGCACTGTGTACCCCGTCCTGGTAGAAGAACAGCCGGGCAATCTCATGCCCGCCAGCCAGCACCGCCTCGGCGTAGCGCAAGGCGCGCCGCGAGGAGGGCGCATGGGCCGGGGAGAACACCGCGATAGCGAATTTCATGGATAACTCATGCAAAAGGAATGGTGCCATGATAAAGCAAAAAAGCCCGCGCCCGCTTGTGCATGGCGGGGCGGGCTTTCTGTCTTGCACCAATCTTCAGGTCTACGCGGCCTCATAGGAGCGGCCTTGTGTCGCGACGGGCTGCAAAGCAGCCCCATGGCCCTGACAGAAGGACTCCAGGCTCAAGCCTGTTCCTTGCTCTCCGGCAAGAACCAGTTCAACACCAGGGCACAGATACCCCCGGTAGCCACGCCCGACTCCAGCACATTGCGAATCGCCGCCGGCATGTGCGCCAGGAACTCCGGCACCTGCGCCACACCCAGGCCCAAGGCCAGGGACACAGCGATAATCAGCAGGGCGCGACGGTCCAGCCGCGTGCTGGCCAGGATATTGATCCCTGACGCCGCAACCGCCCCGAACATGACCATGGCCGCACCACCCAGCACCGGCTCCGGCACTGCCTGGATCACCCCGGCAACGCTCGGGAACAGGCCCAGCAGCACCAACATCACGGCTATCCACAGGCCGATATGGCGGCTGGCGATCCCGGTCAACTGAATCACCCCGTTGTTCTGGGCAAAGATCGAGCTCGGGAAGGTGTTGAACAAGCCAGCCAGCAGCGAGTTGGCCCCGTTGACCAGCACACCGCCCTTGATCCGCTGCATCCACACCGGCCCTTCGACCGGCTGGCGCGACACCTTGCTGGTGGCGGTAACGTCACCAATGGCTTCCAGCGAAGTCACCAGGTAGATCACCAGCATCGGAATGAACAGCGCCCAGGAGAAGCCCAGGCCGAAGTGCAGCGGCGTCGGCACCTGGAACAGCGCGGCTTCGTGCATGCCGGTGAAGTCCAGGCGGCCCAGGTAGCCGGCCAGCGCATAGCCGACTGCCAGGGCGATAACGATGGCACAGCTGCGCATCCACACCACCGGGATGCGGTTGAGGATGACGATGATCGCCAGCACCACGCCCGACAGCAGCAGGTTCTCGCCATTGGCGAAGGTGCCATTGGCCATGGCGCCGAAGCCACCGCCCATGCTGATCAGGCCGACCTTGATCAGGGTCAGGCCGATCATCAGCACCACGATGCCGGTTACCAGCGGGGTAATCAGGCGTTTGACGAAGGGCAGGATGCGCGACACGCCCATTTCGACGAACGAGCCGGCGATTACCACACCAAAGATGGCCGCCATCACGCCCTCTACGGGCGTACCTTGCTTGACCATCAGCGCCCCGCCGGCAATCAGCGGGCCGACGAAGTTGAAGCTGGTGCCCTGGACGATCAGCAGCCCGGCGCCGAACGGCCCGAAGCGTTTGCACTGGACGAAGGTGGCGATCCCCGAGATGACCAGCGACATGGAAACGATCAGGTTGGTATCCCGTGCGGAAACACCTAGCGCCTGGCAAATCAGCAGGCCAGGGGTGACGATCGGCACGATGATCGCCAGCAGGTGCTGCAGGGCAGCCAGCAGGCCGATCAACAGCCTTGGCTTGTCCTCCAGACCCAGCACCAGTTCATTGGCAGGCGCCGCCGCGCCTGGGCTGTGTTCGTGTGAGCTCATTGCAGAAAGCTGCCCCGAAAGAAAAAAGGAGCGCATTCTACGGGGTGATGGCGGATTGGGGTAGAGCAAAGCACGATGGCGGCATGATCGACGACCATGCGCCTTATTATCTGACTTTATGGTCAGTTATTGAGCGCTATATGCTTCAGCAGGTAGAGCATAAGCCTGAAACCTGCGCGGACCCGGTGGGAGCGGGTTCACCCGCGAAGAAACCAACGCGGTGCCTGGCACCGGCTGCGCCGGTGTTCGCGGGTGAACCCGCTCCCACAAAAAAGCCCGCCGAAGCGGGCTTTCTCACGCAGCAATCAATCAGTCATCACGACCCATGATGCCAAACAGCTGCAGCAGGCTGACAAACAGGTTGTAGATCGACACATACAGGCTGATGGTCGCCATGATGTAGTTACGCTCGCCACCATGAATGATCGCGCTGGTCTGGAACAGGATGCAGACCGACGAGAACAGCACGAAGCCAGCGCTGATCGCCAGTTGCAGGCCGCTGATCTGGAAGAAGAAGCTGGCCACGACAGCACCCAGCAGGACAAAGAAGCCCGCAGTGATGAAGCCGCTGAGGAAGCTCATGTCCTTGCGGGTGATCAGCACATAGGCCGACAGGCCACCGAACACCAGTGCAGTCATGGCAAACGCCGAGCTGACCACCTCGGCGCCACCGGCCATGCCCAGGTAACGGTTGAGGATAGGGCCGAGGATGAAGCCCATGAAGCCGGTGAGGGCGAAGGTAGAGACCAGGCCCCAGGCCGAGTCACGCAGTTTGTTGGTAAGGAAGAACAGCCCGTAGAAGCCGATCAGCACCACGAACACGTTCGGGTAGCCGACGCGCATCTGCTGGGCCACGAAGGCCATGACACCGCTGAAGGCGAGGGTAAGTGCCAGCAGGCTGTACGTGTTGCGCAGGACCTTGCTGATCTCCTGCTGCTCGACCTGCTGGCCGTGGTGTACGGCGTAATCCTGTTCGCGCATGGCGACACTCCTTGGTAAACCTGTGGTTTTCAAACGTTCAGATGCTAGGAGTCTATCAGAGCTCCCACAACCCGCGACACAGAGAGTTTGACAGCTTGTTTCATTACGGTATGATGGCGGCCGCAAAACGAGCTGGAAGCGTGGCCGAGTGGTTTAAGGCAACGGTCTTGAAAACCGTCGATGGGCAACTATCCTAGAGTTCGAATCTCTACGCTTCCGCCATACAAGTGCTTGATTTCATTGATGTTCGCCGCCGCTAGACCCTCAAATGGGAGCGTTTTGGGAACACTTTGGGAATGACAGGCAAAAGAAAGGGGCCCTTGCGGCCCCTTTTTTTGTGCGTTCAGGTCAACCTGAGCGCCTGGTTTAACAACCCCACCACATCCGGCCCATCCTCGCTGATCCACTTTGCGTAGTGCTTGAAGATCATCGCCGTCGATGTGTGCCCCATCTGGTCTGCAATCCACTCTGGCGTGGCGATGCCGCTGCTCAGCAGCTGGCTGGCGAACGTGTGTCTGCAGGTGTTCGGCCCACGTTGACGGACGCCAGCCTTCTCTAGGTGCAAGATCCACCAGCCATGCCGCAGTACATCAGAGGAGCGGTACGGCTCACCCGTGGCAGTGTTGTGGAAGACGAACCGCACACGCTGCTCCCGCATAGTTCGGTTGTCTCGATCGATAACCTCGATCAGTTCCGCTGGCAGGTTCTGAGTGAACTTGGCTTGCGCCTTGAGGGCGCGCAGGGCTGGTGCGAGCAGTTTGACCTTGCGGGTAGATCGTCTGGTCTTAGTCACCTTGTACTGACCAGCCACCCGCGCGCGGCGAATCTCCACGGTACCCGCCACTAGGTCGACGTCTTCCCAGGCTAGGGCAATCGCTTCGCTGACGCGCGGTCCACTCCAGATCATGAACTCCGTTAGATTGATTTCCTGATACCGTTCAGTCTGCTGCTCAAGGATCGCGGTGATTTCTTCCCGGGTGAACGGGTCTGGGTCGTCTGCGTCTGGCAGAGAGATAGTGATCCCATCGGTCGGGTCGAACGCGAAGCGGTTCCGAGTGCGGTACAGCTGGAAGATCTGCCGCAGGTGGCTGACGATCTCGCGTACGGTCTTGTTGTGCAGCTTGGGCATCAGCACGCTTTGCACCCAGTGTTGAATGTCCAGGTGATCGATGCGATCTGCCTGCTGGTCGCCCCAGCGTGGGCGAATGTGCTTCTCGGTGCGGCTGCGGTACATGGCGAAGCCGCTCGCTGCCATCTGGTTGCCCTTTATCTCTAGCCACAGGTCGATGTAATGGCCGAGGGTGTTGGTCTTGACTCGAGGCGAGTCGGGGAAGTGTCGGGCATAGTTGAACGTGCCGGCCTCAATTTCATAATTGATTATTCCTACAAGACGCTCGGCGTTGGCAAGGTTTGCGGGTGAGGCGTCGCCGGGGATTGTTTCCCGGCACAGCTCGCCCTGGTAACGGAAATACACGCGGACATGGTTGCCGCGAACTTCGACTCCAGCTGCCATTTTATTACTCGAAAACGAAGAGACGGCCCAGTTTATGGGCCGCCTTCAGGGATGGCCCGCTTCTGGACCTAGAAGATTGTTCAGTAGTTTCTGGGCCAGCTATCCATCAGATCGGTTATCTGGACACGAAACTGCTAACAATGCCGGCGTGCCTTCTGGGTGCGCTTGGCTTCAACGTTGGCCATGTAGGTTTCCCACTCCACCGACTTGCGCTCTTGGCGGAGCTTGCTGCAGCGCTGATGCGTCCTGGTCGAGCGTGCTTTGTTGCAGATGTCACAATGGTTAGGAAGGTCCAGAGAGTGACTGGCCAAGCGTGGGCGAGAGAGGGTCATTCAGCGTCTCCTTGCCCAGAGTTGCAACGCGGTTCGAAAGCCAGCAGCAAACCAGTCATGTAATCGATGGCTTGCATGGCGTTATCGTCGTTCTCGCCGAACACCTCCCGAGCTGTAGCCTCGGCGCGGGAAACGGCCTTTTTCCAGTCCTCGGGCGGTTCCTCTGCAATTACGTCGGCATCCCAGCCGGTCGCCCGGCGTCGGCGCATGAGATTGAGCGCATTGGCGGCTCCCTGTGCCAGACCGTGATAGCTGCCGTCTGCCAGATCATCCACGAACTCTTCCAATGCATCCATGGCCGCTAGGCCGTGGCCCAAGCTCCAGGCAACTACCTCGCCGCCGTCTACTTCGCGCGGGACTGTCTGGCCAGAGGCTCCACGGATTACAAGGGTGTCGTAACGTACTGTGTTAGGCTTTTGCGCGCCGACTTCGGGGGTTTCTACTTGCATGTCGTTTCTCCTTGGGGTTGGTCGGCGCCGGGGAGTTGCAGCTCCTCGGCGCCTCCTGATTACTTGAGGTCTGCCGACCAGTTGCAGCTGTCCTGCATGTCTGTCGTGATTATCTGGGTAACCTCTTCACGGCCATCGGCGTAGGCGAATGGCAGTGAGGCTCCAGGACGGGTCACCGGGTACCGCGAGTGCGGCAGCCGGCATTCGGCCACGGTGTACCCGCTGTCGCTTACCCAGCAACGCGGGATGACCTGGCCGTCCTGGTTGCGCTTCGCCTGCCACTTCATCCCCAGTACTCGCGCAATTGGTTGAAGATCATTTGGCCCTTCGGCAGGTATTCGTGGATCTCTTTCTCGGGGGTGTTGTCCAGTCGGAGGACGGCGAGGCAATCTTCGAACAAGCCGACATCGAGGCTGCGTAGGTCGGTGAGGATGAAGGGGTAGGTCGTGGCGTCGTACAGGCCGAGCAGGAAACGGCCGATCACCCGGCTTTGGCCTGTATCCCGCACAGCTACTGGAACCAAGCGGGCGAGTGCATGGGTACCAGCCTCGCGGATGGCTGGACGCTCTTCCTGGTACTGCACCAGGGCATCGAAAAGGACATTGCGGTCGATGGTTTGGGCTTTTTGCATATCGTTTCTCCTTGGGGTGTGCCTGGCGTTGCAGCGCCAGAGCCGTTCAGCCGGCCTTGAAGGTCCAGCACTTGACTGTGGTTGGTCGTGTGTTCGCGCTGGTGGTGCGGCTGTTGAACGCGGCACGCACGGCGCTATCGACTGCTCGGTTGGCGTCGATAAAGGGGCGCGATTTGCTGTTGCGCAGTAGATTGCGCAGGGTGGTTGCGTCCGCGAGCTTCTGTTTGTGCTCGGCGGCTCGTTCGCAGAACTCGTTGAGGTGAACTGCGATCAGTTCCGCGTTCTTGCTGTGGTCGACCACTGGCTCGTCGCTGAGCGACTCCAAGTAGTCGAACACTTCCCAGAATTCGGCCACTTCCTTCGGGTCAGAGTTGACTGCCAGCTGGCGACCAACAGCCATGGCGCGCAGTTCGCGAAGGGTGCCTTCGTGCTGGCTGTCAGTCATCGGCACGACCATTCGCAGCGCGTCTACCAAGGCCATCATCTGGGCGTGGTTCTTGATGATCCGCTCGATGCGGATCTCGCGCATTTCGCGCAGTGCCTGCTCATGCACCTTTACCTGAGTACGGAAGATTTCCATCACCTTCTGCTCAGCCTTGGCTGCCATCAGCAGGAAGTGGCTCACTTCGCTGGCCTGCAGGTGGTTCAGGTTGTCAGCGGCCGCACGGCTGTCGCTGGTGACCTCCGGGCGCACGAAGTGCAGCTTGACGATACGAGTAAGGATGGCCTCAGACGCCACGACTGAGGCGTTCTGGCTGAATACCAGCGTTGCGCGGAAGGGCGGAGCGTTGGTGTCGTTTCCGCCGTTCTTCACCCCGGTCAGGCCCAGGCCGCGACCGTTGAACAATGGCTTGAACTGGTCAAAGTCGAAGGACTTGGCCGCGCCTGTCTCGGCGTCACTACGGTCGGCCTCCAGCATTACCACGGGCATGCCCGAGGTTTGGCTCAGCCAGCGACGCAGGCCAGCCTTGGTCATCTTGATAGGGTCGTCGCCTTCCTCATCTTGGCGTCCCATGAGCTTCCACAGGAACATCAGCAGAGTGGACTTACCGGCGCCGGCCTCGCCGGTCACCTCCAGAAACGGGAACGACTGGAACTCGGCGCGGATCTGCTCGGCGAACAACGAGCCGAACCAGAAGGCGAGGGCGATCACGCCCTGGGTGTTGAAACAGGTCCACAGCCACTTGAACCACTCGGGGCGGTAGGCCGAGACGTCCCGATTGATTTCGAGCTTGATCGACTTCTGCAGCGACTTGAGGCGCAGGCCTTTGAATTCGAAGTAGTCCTCGGCATTGGCCTGCTCGAGCACACCACCGCGCACAGCCAGGTCGCCGAACACATAGCAGCCGTATTCTTTGCTGTAGCCGACGTAGTCGATGGTCTTGACGGTCTTCAGGGCGAACAGCTGCTGCTGCATGATCCGATCGAGCTGGGATGCGCTACCGGTGAAGTAAGCGCCGGCTGCCATGCCCACCAGACGCTTCTTGAATTCGCTGGGAGTGGTGACCTGCCCACCAGTGAAGGTGTTCAGCACGCTCGGCTCGTCGTGCGGGAAATCGACGCGGAAGTAGTACCAGGACTCGTCCGTCACCTCATTGCGCTGGAAATACAACGCTTGCGGGTAGCAGTTGGCGATCTCGATCACCGCGCCGCACTGGCGCAACGCCTTGTCGCGGCGCTGGCGATCAGTCAGGACCAGGTCTTCCTGCCGCTCAGACTCGTCCAGCTGCTGGAGCGCCTTGTTGAACTTCTCCACATCCATCTTGAACCAGTAGAGGCGGTTCTCGTAGGAGAAGTGAAATTCCTGGCGCTCGCGCCAGTCGTACATCAGGACGCCTTTCTCGGCTGCGCTGTCGGCCAGCAGCAAGCTGCCGTGATAACGCGCCTCGCGCAGGTCTCGATCAATCCGCTCCTGGCGCTTGTCAGCGTCGATGAAGTTCCAGCGCTGGTGCAGGTCGTTCCAATCCACCTTGCGGCCATTCTGTGGAATCTGGGCTGCCTCGCAGGTGAATCCCAGCTCGCGGGCCAGTGCTGCATGCTTGCGTGTGAAGCGATGGGCTCCTGGTTCGTTGTCCAAGGCCCATACCAGGCGCGGTAGCTTCTTGCCATGCCCGCGCCGCAGCTCGGCCAACGCCTTGAGCGACTCGAATGGGAATGCGCCCGAACTCATGGCCGATACGGCGTCCATGTCGTGATGCAGCAGGCCGATGGCGTCGAAAATACCCTCGACGATCCACAACTCGTCCACTTCCAGCAGGTCAACCGTTGGCGGGCACCACCAGTAGCCTTTGGGTGATTGGCCGGGAGCAAAACGGGCTTTTTTCTTGCCAAACCGGTGCGGTTGGTCGATCAGGCGCTCCCAATAGCCGCCGTGCTCCAGGCTAAAACGAACTGTGGCGCTACCAATCCCGAGATTGCGATCCCAGTAGTTGTCCTGGGTGTACCAGCCTTTGACGAGGTCCAGGTCAAAGCCGCGGGCGTTCTGCAAATAGGCGTTTGCCGATGCTCGAGGAGATTCCTGGGTGACCGGGTAGCGCTTGCTGTAATCATCGAACAGGTCGTCGAACAACTCTTTGATGTGCCATTGCTCACCACATTTGCTCTCTCGACCGCACTTGATGAACCAGGGCTCGTCCTGGCGCGAGTACAGCTCTTTTTTGCCGCAGTTGGGGCAGGTCCCCTTGCGCAGGTACTGAGTACCGGCCATAGGCTTGAGGCCGTACTGATCCTGCAGGCGCCGAAGTACTTCGGCGCGCAGGCTGTGTTCCATGGGCTTGCGGTTCACTACGCGCGCTCCCCTTTGCCGGCCAGCTGCTTGCGAAGCTCACGGCAGGTCCGGCCAATGCCGACCAGGTAAGGGATGTCGCTCAGCACCTTGGAGCCGCGCTTACCGGCCGGAACGTTGCGGTAGCGGTCCGAGTGCCAGACTTCGGCCATGGTGGTGTCAAACTGAGAGTTGAGCCATTGCAGGTAGCGTTGCGCCTGCTGCTCATCTAGCTCCAGTTGGATGGTGATTTTGCTCATGTCGGCCACCAGTTGAATGCAGTTTCCCCTTACCCACGCAGAACGGGGCATCGGGAAGGGGGGTGTTCGGGTTACTTCGAGGTGTTGCAGGTCTGCTGCATACGTCTGGGCAGGTAGCGCGCCGGCACCAGGTGCCGCTGCTGGGTCGTTGTATCCAGCAGGATCAGCTGTGCCCTGAAAATACCGCTGGTGGGGCATACGCCCAGGAGCTTCAAGCGCCCAGTGGTCTTGCTCTCGAATTCAGCGACGGCCAGCTCAGCGATACGCTGTACCAGGTGTGCAGGCACTTCCAGCGACTGCGCCAGGAAGCGGCTGCAGTTCTCCAGCACCTGGTGGTCGCCGGCAAGGTGAAGGCCCTCCCGGCGGAATAGGAAGGCCACGGCGGCCTGCTGCATGGCAGCGCGATAGTCGGTTTCGGGGTTGGTGGTCAGGGCGATGGCGTTCATGCGGTGGCTTCCTCCATGTCCAACTGGTCCAGCAGGTCGGGTTGATCGTCAGCAGCAGCGGTTTGCATTGCTTGGCGGCGCATGGCCACCGGGGCGACAGGCAGGCGAACCGTGGGGTTTGGCATGCCGCTCGGGCTCATTTCGTGGGTCATTTCGAACTGCGCCCGTACGGACCAGCCGCAACCCTCGTTTGCGCATTGCAGGTAAGCGATCCGCAGGAAGATGTGTTTGCCTTCGCTGGTGCGGATGCGCATGCGGCTGGAGCAGTGGGGGCAAACGAGCTTGTAGGTGCTCATGGTCAGATTTGCTCGGCTTCTTCGAAGGCGATTCTCAGCGGCGTAATGGCGTCGTCGATCGCGATACGGATATCCGAGCCCGCAGAATCACCATTGGCCCCCTGAACGGTTTCCTTTAGGGTATCCAGCCGCTGCTGTGCGCTGGCCAGCAGCTCAGTGAGTTTTCCACGGTTTTTTTCAAGGAGAAGATTCATGGGGTTTCACCAGAAAAATTCAGAAGTTGAGCGGTTGGCAAAGCGATTGACCGAGCGATATGAGGCGCTGATCGCTGTAATGCAGGGACGAGAAACCACACGGCCACAAACGGGCGGCGGCAACATCGAGGGCGTATGGATAAGAGGCGAAGACATCCGCTTCGCGGTGGATGACGTCGCAACAGCCTTGAAGGAGATCAAGTCACGTTTGGGTAAGGATTGATTGGCCTGCTGCTTGTAGGTGCTCAATTCGGATCCCCTTTCGTGTGCAACTGGATGGTCGCTGTGACCTCGGCCGTGCGTGCGGAGAGGTACTGGTGGTGTGCATCCATGATGAATTTGGCTTCGTCTTCCTCGATGACGCCGTCTTCCAGGGACTTGGCGATGATCTGGTCGACTACCCCACGCTTGGCAGCAGCCCGCACTGAGCGCTGGTAGAGCTCGACGTTGTCCAGGTCTTCGGGCTGGATAAGCGGCACGAACATGCCCCCGTACATCTTGGCGATGAACTCGGGCAGGTGCGTGGTACCGGCGTCGGTTTCCAGCAGGTGGATCTGCTCGTAAGTCAGTGGGCGGCTACCGGCGTTCTCGTAGACGCGGTTGTCGAATTGCTTCAACTCGTAGCCAATGCGGGCTGCAGCGCATTCGCGACCGCCGGGGTAGGCGCATACAACTGCGCTCACTACCTGGCGAAGGGTTTCTAGAACTGGGCGCTTCATGTTCTGGTTTCCTCCTTGAGCCAGGGGGCTTAATTTTCAGGTCCGGGTTTGATGCCGAGCAGTACTGCTGCACGGTGCGCTTCACCCCGGAGGCATTTTTTCTGGCCGTTCAGGACCGCGTACACGGTGGAGGGGTTGAGGTCATGCTTCTCAGCCCACTCTTTCGCTGAAATTCCTTGTTGCGCGAGGCGAGCGCGCGCTTCCCGGCGTGCTTGCTCGGTGGGGTAGGTGTTCGGCATAGTCTCGTTTCGTGTGATTTCGTGTGATTGCAAGGTCAGATTATTCAACATTCGTTGAATGGTCAAGGATTGGAGTTCCGTTTTGTTGAATATCGGCGAAAGGCTGAGAGAGGAGCGTGTCCGCCTTGGCTACAACCAGGCTGACTTCGCCGCCATTGCTGGCGTGGCGAAAACCTCACAGTTCAATTACGAAAAGGGCGAGAGAAGCCCAGACGCGGCCTACCTCGCGGCAGTTGCGGAGAAGGGAGTTGATGTGCTGTATGTCGTCACAGGTGCTCGATCACCTCAATCGACAGACAGCATCACCGCGGAGGAGGCGGGCTTTGTGCGACTGCTGCGTACCATGGACGAAAGCGATCGAGCGATCCTGAGCAGGACGGCCCAGGCATTCGCTAAGCCGCAGCATAAGTAGTTATCGGAGAGGTTCTCCGGCAATCAGCTGAAAGGAGAAGTCAGCGGGCCCATGGTGGGTCGGTGTTTAATACGACTCCCGGCTGGCGCTCCGAGCAAAGGCGCCAGCCAGGGGCCGCTCGCTTATGGAGCGCTTATCGCGCTGGTCATCAGCGCACCACCATTGACCCTATTCAGTGCTTGGTCGCGGGTGTTGAACAGTTCCTGCCTAGCCTTTTCCATCTCATCGACAACTTTTGCACGGGCCGTGATGAGCTGTTCAAGGCCTTGATCGAACGCACCAGCCAGTTGGTTCGCGTTGTTCTTCATAGCGGCATCGCGCGACGTTTGGAGGGTAGCAATCTGGGCGTCAATGTCGCGCAAGGCGTCGTCGCGTATTGTCAGCATTCGGGCATCTTCACACTCGAAGGACAGCAGCAGGCTATTCGATGAGGCTGCAGTAATTTCAGACTTCATGCTGGCCTCTAAGGCTTGCGATTCGGCACTAGCCTTCTCGGCAAGCTCGTTGGCCGCATCTTTGGTCTCCTGCATCTGGACCTCGATGTTCTTCACCGTGATGCTTGGCAGATCAATCCCAAGGTCTTGCCTCTTCATGGCGATTTCAGGCACTGCCATTGACCAATCAACCCGTTTCACGACGACAGTGGGAACATCCCACGAAGCCTCCTGCTTGCGCATCTCGAACTCAGGTATTTCAGTGCACATCTGATTACCCTTCCGAGTGCTGCACTCCCAAACCTTGGTTTTGATGAATCCGATTTGCTTCATTTTCCAGTCGCAAACGACTTCGGGCGGACCATCCACGCATTGCATGCGCATTACTAATGTTGGGTTGTCCCACGAGTAGTTCTGCCGGCGCATCTCCAGGGTTGGCAAGTCCATTGCCATTGCCTTGGATTTCATCGTGACCTGAGGAATGTCCAGCGCGAAATCTTGCCGCTTCATGGTCACGTCAAAGTCGATCTTTGCCGCTGCCTCAGCCGCGTTATCTGGATTGGGTGCATCCTTTTCGATCTGCTTTGCTCGGTACTCATACTGCTTGGCATTAGACTCGATTCGGTCCTTAAATGAATCGGCTATTTTCTGTACATTGACAGCCGCCTCCGAGGCCGCTTGGCATGTAGCTGGTTCCATTGCTTGGTTCTGAGCCTGCACGGCACCTGAGCACACAAGAGCGGCGACTAGGGCCGCAAACATCCGTTCTTTACGCATATGGTTCACCTTTCCTCTCGCGGTCCATTGCCGGCACGATCCATTGCGGACCATCACCACGCACAAGCCGGCGTGTTTTCTGCGGTTGAACACTTCGTTGCAGCGTGAAGTAGCTTCACAGCCACTGAATAACGGTAGCCTTAAAGTGGCGAATAGCCATCAGAAACGAAGCGCAAAAGTGCAGTGAGGAGATGGGGTCAAGGCAGAGCAGTTGCCTCAATAAGGCGGCTTTTTGTGGGGGTTGCACTTTCCAGAATATGCGTAGCTTTGGGAGTGGCCGCCTGGCGGCTGCCCCCAAAGCAGCTCCTGGGTGCATTGCGCTGTGCCGATGGCTTGGCGCCAGTCACATGTACACGGAGTACCTTACGATGGAAAACCTTACCCAGTTGGAACGTATCTTCCTTGAGTTGATGCGCGGGCTGAATGACCAGCAACGGGCCGATGTCTTGAGGATTATGGAGGCGCTTCAGCAGTCTGCAGAGTAAGGCAGCGAAAAGAACCCGGCTTAGCGCCGGGTTTTTTGTGTTCTGATCAAGATTTTTCGGCCTGTAGGCGCTTCCATTCACGATCAACGGCTCGGCGAGCATTCTTCTCGCTCACGTACACATGCCGCAGTCGTCTCGGTCTGGTCTGGTCGCCGGCCGTGACTGACTTCTCTTGCCCGGTGGCCGTGTCTCGGTAGAACGCGATGATGCCGGTGTATTCGATTTTGCCTTTCACCCCGTCCTCGAGAAGGCCATCAACGCTGTCCTCCGGCAACTTGCTTTCCAGCTCCAGGCTGACTGTGTAACCGGAACTGTCCGTCAGGCTGTGTTGCACGTTGCCGCCGTACCAGATGATCTCGTCGATTTCTGCCTTAACCCCCTGCAGCGTATAGGTCAGTTCGGGAATCAGGTCTGGCCGGCCTTTGGCCAGTGTATAGCTGAGCGTTGCGCTACCCCGCTGCAGGCGGTTCAGCTCGGCCCGGGCAGCCCGCAACGCGGACTGACGGTCACTGTAGGTGTGTCGAAGGTCCTTGAGGTTTTCGCCGCCCCCGGCAATGGCTTCCTGCTTTTTCGTGCTGTTGACGTCGTAGAAGTAGGCGCGAACACCGTCGTAGCTGTTGCGATCGGCCTGGAGGAAGCGGTGTTGATCACCGTCACGGCGGGTGAGGGTGATGTGAGGCAGGCCCAGGCCATTGACTGTCTTGCCACCGCCCGCCGGCATGCACACCAGGCAACCAGCTTTCACAGTGGCTACGGCATCGAAGTCCTCGCCAAGGCGGGTTAGCAGGTTGGCGTCGGACTCGTTGGCCTGGTCCAACTGGTGGATCGCTTGGCTGTCCAACGTGCCGGCTATCTTCGCGGTAAGTCCGTTGCCTTGGGCAACGTCGCGGAGGACCTTCCCAAGTGTCGTGGTGCTCCAGCTTCGCTCGCGCTTGGTCTTGAGCCCCTTGCGTAGATCCGCCGATCGGGCGCGAATGCTCAGGATATCGGGTGCGCCGCTGTGCTCGGTTTCATCGACAACGTAGCTTCCCTTGTCGACAAGGCCGGTGTCGCTCCAGCCGAGCCACAGCCGTACCACGGCGCCCCGGGGCGGGATCGTCAGCAGCCCGTCGTGATCGCTAAGCGTGATGCTCAGCTGATCCGCTTCAAGCCCCCGGTTGTCGGTCAGTTGCAGGCTCATGAGACGGGGGGCGATCCGCATGGCGATATCGTTGCCGTCCACGGTGATGCGAAATGCCGGTACCGGATAGGCAGCGTCGCGTTGCAAGCCATCGATAGCATCGCGTAGGTAGCCGGTAACCTTCGAGATGGCCGCATCGATCACAGCAACCCCCGCAGGATGTTCAGGCCGCTGCTCACTCCGGATCCGAGCAAGTCGCTGCGGCCGTCATCAATGCGCTTGAGCTTGATAGTGAAATCGATGCGCCGGGCAGCGCCATCCTGGAAGAAAACGGTTCTGTTATCGCTCAGGCTTTCGATCACCCACAGCCCGAGCAATCGGCCCGTACCTTCAACCAGCGGCCAGGCCTTGCCCGTATCGGCCATCTGGCGCAGGGCATCAAGGCTGACGGTTGTACCCGCCAGTTCGGGCAGCAGCAGTCCTGGAAGCGTAATGGCGTCTTCGCCACGGCCGAGGAACTGCAGTGCTGGCTGCGCTCCGACACGGTTGTTCGCGGCGTGACGCCAATCGGTTTGTCGCTGCATTTCCTGATAGGCCAAGGTGTGCAGGCCGAAAACGAACATGCCCAGGGCGAGCATCATGACGGGTTACTCCTGGTCAGAGAGGCGGCTGCGCTGACGGGCGGATTTCTCGCGGTTACGGCGGTCCAGTTCAGCGCTGACAGCCCGGGCAATGGCTTGTGGGTCCATACCCGGTGTCGGGTGAATGTTGATAGTGATGACGTCGTGGCTGTCGCTGATGCTGGGCGCAGCGCCTGCAATAGGAGGCCGGCTGTCCAGGGTGATACCTGGGGCTGCGTTCGCCGCTAGGGACTGGCCGGTGCCAAGCTGGGGAGCAACTGCCTGCAGATCCCGTTGGCCCAAGTTAGCCAACTGCTTGCCCAGGCTAATGACCTCGGCAGTTGGTCGGTTGGCGTCGACCTGTGGCACCAATGCCCGGACGTCAGGCGATGCGATGTTGGCCAACTGCTTGCTCAGGCTGACGACCTCGGCAGCTGGTCGGCTGGTGTCGACCTTTGGCACCAATGCCTGGGCGTCAGGCGAGGCGACGTTGGCTAGCTGCTTGCTCAGGCTGACGACCTCGGCAGCTGGTCGGCTGGCGTCGGCCTTTGGCACCAATGCCTGGACGTCAGGCGATGCGACGTTGGCCAGCTGCTTGCTCAGGCTGACGACCTCGGCCGCTGGTCGGCTGGCATCGACCTTTGGCACCAATGCCTGGACGTCAGGCGATGCGATGTTGGCCAACTGCTTGCTCAGGCTGACGACCTCGGCCGCTGGTCGGCTGGCATCGACCTTTGGCACCAATGCTTGGGCGTCAGGCGAGGCGACGTTGGCTAGCTGCTTGCTCAGGCTGACGACCTCGGCCGCTGGTCGGCTGGCGTCGACCTTTGGCACCAATGCCTGGGCGTCAGGCGATGCGACGTTGGCCAGCTGCTTGCTCAGGCTGACGACCTCGGCCGCTGGTCGGCTGGCATCGACCTTGGGCACCAATGCTTGGACGTCAGGTGATGCGATGTTGGCTAGCTGTTTGCTCAGGCTGAGCACTTCGGTAGGGCGCTGTTCGCCTGGCTCGGTCGGTGGCACTGTACCCTTTATGTCCAGGCGGCCGACCTTTGCCAACTGGTTGTTCAGCTCGGCAATATTCGCGGGAATCGCCTGATCAACGCCTGGTGTCGCAAAGTTTTTGTCCAGCGACCCGGCCTGGGCCAGCTGCGCTCCTAAGCTGCTTGCGTTTGTAACCAGGCCCTTACTGGCCACCACTTCTGGCGCATTGGCCTGCAGGTCGAACTGACCGGCTTTAGTCAGGTCTTGCCCCATGCGAGCGACGGCATCGAGCGGAGCTTTCGCGCCGGCATTGACGCCGACGGCCAGCCCCTCCGTGGTGAAGCCACCCAGCTCGGCAAATACCCGTGACGGGCTGTGGATGCCGAGCTTCTCCTTGAACCAGCCAATTGCAGAATCGCCGAGATTGCCAATGGCGCTCTTGATCTGTCCCAGGCCTGCCAGCAGGCCATTAACCAGGCCGTTGACGATCATGCTGCCGAACTCGGTGAAACGGGTCGGCAGTTCGATACCCAGGTAGTTCAACACTCCCGCGAAGGCCTGATAGATCAGGCCGATGGGGCTGAAGTTGGCCAGAACGGTGAGAATGCCGCCGATGCCCGCACTGAAGCCCGCGCGAATTTCGGTCCAGGAGTTGGCGAAATACGCTTTGACCTGGTCCCAATTTTGATAGAGCAGGTACGCACCGCCGGCCAGCACCGCGACGACAGCCGCAATGGCCAGCGCTACAGGGTTCATGGCCAAGCCCCACAAGGCGATGCTGACAGCCCGAATTGCCGTCAACAGTCCACCGCTGAGCACACTGGCCAGCTTCCCGACCATCGGCAACACGCTGGCGCCCTTCACGCTGAACAGCGTCATCCCATAGCGCACCATGGCGAAGGGGCCGAGCAGACTGGCCATGGTGATTGCCAGGGCCCCGAAGCCAGCGGCGAGCACCGCGACGGCCGCAACAACCTTTACCAAGCCGCCCGCCAGCCCAGGGTTCTCCCGGGCCCAGGCGCCGACGCTGGCTGCCATTTCACCCAGGGTAGAGATCAACCCCTTGAGTTCGGGGGCAACTGCCGCGCCAAAGTCGGCCATGGCGTTGGTGAAGCTGCCCTCGGCCGCTTCCATGACGTTGCTCAGCGTTCCCAGTTGCTCGTTGACGCGAGTACGCAAGTCGGCCTGGTCCTGGAGCTTTTGCTGCACCTCCTGATACCCGGCCAGGCCCTTGTTCATCATGGTGTTGAGGACGGCCATGGTCTCGGCGTCGTCGCCGAACAGCGACTTGATCGTTGCAGTACGATCTTCGTCGTTGAGTACCTTGAGCTTCTCGATCTGTTTGTAGAGGTTCTCCAGACCCGCGAAATTACCATCGTCGTTGGTAAAGTTGAGCTTGATTCCTCGGCTTTTCAACGCTGTGGAGTCGTTGACATCCTCGACCCCGCCTTTGTCCAGGCCTGCCTGGAAGATCTTGCGGTAGGCGTTACCGGCAGCGCCGCCCTCCATGCCGGCCTGGTCCATCATGATCAGCAATGGCCCAAGCTCTTTGGCCGCTTCGATGCCGGTTTTCTTGATGACGTCCATCACCGGCGCGATTTTGCTGAAGCCCTGCAGCATGTTGCCTGGGTCAACGCCGGCATAGAAGCCGCGTTGAATGGTGTCCATCAACGCCATCATGTCTTTTTCAGATGTGCGTGTAGCGTCCTGCATCTTCGCCGCGAACTCCGCCGATTCTTCCACTGGCATCTTCAACTGCACGCCCAGGTAGGCGGCAGCTTCGCCGGTGCCGCCCAGGATGCTCTGCGCGCTCAGGCCTTGCCGGCGCAACATGGTCATCATGTTCTGGAAGTCGGCAGTGGTGCCAGGCAGACGATCGCCCAGACGCGTCGCCAGGTCGGTGATCTTCTGGAAGTCTTCGGCGACCTGGCCATTGTTGCCCATCATCGAGACCTTCAGCTGTGTGGCCGAATCCTCGTTGGGTGCAAAGGCTTGAATCGCGGCTTTCACCGGCTGTGCTGCGGCATAACCGGTGGCCAGGCCGGCCGCGCCGGTACCGGCCATACTCGCCCCCAAGCGCTGTGCTTTTTCCAGATCGCTGCGGGCCTTGGCCAACTTCGCCTGCTTGGCCGCCAGCTGGTCCATGCGCTTGGCCTGGGCGCTGATGGCTTCGTTGGTGGCGCTGATCTGGTCGCGCAGCTTGCGCTCATGGCTTGCCAGGTCGCGGGTACTGATCCCCGCGGCCGATAGCTTGGCGCGCAGAGCCTGGAGGCCCTGCTCTTGTGAGGCATGCTGGGACTTCAGGGCCCGCGCCTCGCGCAGGGCGGTGCGGAACTCCTGGTTGAGCCCCTGCATCGGTGCACGGGCTTCCTGCAGTTGGTTGCCAAGCGCCGACAGGCGCTCCCGATGCTCACGGGCCTCGGTCGCGCTGGCACGATGTTGCTGCTGTAGTTCCTTCTGGCTACCACTGAGCTGACGCACCAGCGTCAATTGAGCCTGCTGCTGGGTAACAAGGGCCGCATATTCGTTGCGCAGTTGCTCTGTGGGCTGGTTGGTCCTGCCGATCTGCTCGCCCAGGTCCCTTATGCGCTTGCGGTTTTCTTGCCATACCTGGTTGGCCGCTCGTGCCTGCTCGCGGGTTTGCTTCAGCTGCGCGGTGAGGGATTTGTGCTGATCGTTCAGGGCAGAGGTTTCGCCCTGGAGCTTGTCATAGCTGGCCTGGAGCGGCTGGACTGCACGCTCCTGGTCACGCAGCGCGCCGGCCAGCTCCTGGACGCGGCTCTTGGTCGCGTTCAGGGCATCGGCGGTCTTGCGGGCTTCGGCGAGCTGGGAACGCCAAGCACTCACATCCTTCTGCTGGGCGTTCAGTTCCTTGAGGCTGTCGCGGGCAGCCTTGAGTGCTTTCGCGGTCTCTTGGCTGCCCTGGCTGATCTGGCGCAGCGGTGCGGTGGCTTTGTTGATTGCGCTCAGCACCACTTCTAGGCGCAGGTCATTGGCCATTGTTGCTACTCCTCAACCGCGCCCGCTCGCGCCAGTCCATCAGGTCCTTCACGCCGAGCCCGTCCATGTCGCTCGGCGTCCAGTGGAAAACCACGGCCACATCGGCCATGGCATCTTCTACGCAACGAGGGACGCGTCCGTCTTCATCCGCTTCTGCAGCAAAAAACCGGACACTTTCACGCCCACAGCGACCAGGTCGGCAGGGTCCAGGCGGCCGGCTTCGTACTCATTGAGCTCGCTGATGCGCGGGATCAGCTTGATCAGGCTCGCCACATCCATCTGCAGCAACTCGGACAGGTGGATACCGCGCAGCTCGCCTGCGGTGGGCTTGCGCAGCGTGATGACGGCAATTACGGTTTTGCCACGCTGGATCGGGGTGTCCAGCTCGACCTGGTTGTCGTTCAGTTGTTTGGCTTCGGCAGTGGCTGCGGCGGTGGTGGCTTCGATAGTGTCCATGGTGGCTCCGGTGTTCTGTCAGGGGGCGGGATCAAATGCCCAGGTTTTTGCGTTGTTCAGCGAGCATGTCGACGCCGTCGATGATCTCGATGAAGTTGAGGAGGTCGACCTCGACCAGGACTTCGCCGTCGATGGTCAGCTTGTAGTAGCTGCAGGTGGTGGTGATGCTCTTCTCGGTGTCCTCACCGGCCTGGGCTTCGCCTGCCTCGATGGTTTCGTGACGACCGCGGACAACAATCTCGACGGCGGTGTGCACGCCGGTATCGTCTTGCTGATAGGCGCCGGTGTAACGCAGCAGCACGGCATCAGCCTTGATGGCCCCGAACTGGCGAATGACCTGGTCATCGAAACCGCCAAGCTTCCACTCCAGCTGGATGCCGTCATCGCTCCAGCCGAGGTCAGCCTTGACCGGGCCATTCATACCGCCGCCGCGGTAGCCCTCCATCTTGCGGCTGAGCGGGGGCAGGGTGACGGTCTTACAAACGCCGAGATAGCTGCCGCCATCGTTGAACAGGTTGAGGTTCTTGAGCTTGCGTGGCATGGCCATGGGTATGGTCTCCGTCAGCTGTTGACGCGGCTGGCGAAGTCAGCCAGGTAGCGGTCGGTAATGCGCTGGCGCAGCGAGAGGTCCTCAAGCGGCGGCACAGGCGTGTAGTCGTAGTCGATGGCGAGCTTGCCGGCCTTGAGGGTTGCCTCGGTGTTGACCTGCTCGTCGTACCAGGCACTGCCGCCGATCAGGTAGCCGCCGGCGATCAGCTCGCGGAACTTGGCGTTGATGCCTTCCAGCATGTCCCGGACCAGGGATGGGTGCATTGGCTTATCGACTGCCCACAGGTGCGCCTCGGCCATGGTGTCGGCCAGGACTTGCGCGGTGCGGGTGTAGTTCTCGAACGCGAACAGCGGGTCTTCGGTGCAGGTGCGCGAGCCCCAGAAACGGAAGCCGTCCTCGTTGATAAGGGTGGTCACCTCGTTGCTGTTGAGGTAATTCGCATCGGTTGCCGGGTTCTGCAGGTCCCAGAACACATCGGCGGTGATGCCGGTTACGCCATTGACCGGAACGTTGGAGAGGGTCTTGTGCCAGCCAATCTCCTGGTCGATCTTAGCGCGCAGGCCCAAGGCTCGGGCTACTGCCGGTGCAGGGATGGTGCCATTGCTGGCCGTGCTCCACTGTTCGAAGTCCGGCCAGATGACCATGACTTCACGGGCGCCGAAATTCTCGCGGTACGCGACGGCCTCTTCCTTGGTCTTGCAGCCCGAGGCGGCGACGTACGCGAACGCGCGTAGCTGCTGGGCGATCGATACCAAGGCGGTGGCCACTGGCAAAGAGTCGAGGCCTGGCACCCCCAGGATGCGTGGGGTGACCTTGAGGCGGGTCTTGGCGGCCAGCAGCGCCTTCATGCCGGTGTACTTGCCGGTGGCGGTGGTGGTGCCGATCAGGTTGCTGGTGGTTTCTGCAGGGGTCGCACCGGTTGCCACCCGCACGACGACGGTCGCAGGCTTGGTTTGGTCTGCGATCGCCTGCAGGCTGGCGGCCAGAGTACCCTTGGTGCCGGCTTTGCCGATGGCGGCCTGTACGTTGGTCAGCAGGACGGGAGTATTGAGCGGGAAAACCGAGGCGTCGGCGTCGTCTGCAGTGCAGACTAAGCCGACGACGGCGGTAGAAACGGTTCGGATTGGGCGGGTGCCCTCGCTGATTTCGAGGACCCGGACGCCGTGATGGTATTCGTCGGCCATGGTTGAGTGCCTGTGCAGTGGTTGGAAGACACTGCACAGGCTGACGCGCGCGACGATGAGATGCGATTGAGAGGGCTTGTAGTCCAGATAGCTACAAGGTGTTTAAGCGCCACCGACTGCTGCGCGAATGGCATTGATTGCCGTATCTGCATAGTCCTCGGCCTGCCCATGCGTGGTTGCCTTGAGCACATCGACCTTACCTTTGAGGCGGGCCGCACGGATTGAGCAGACGGCCGCGTGCCACGCATGCGCCTCCTGCAGGATCGACTCGGTCGCCTCCATTGGCTCGAGGCCTTGGGCATCGACCACGGCTTGTACAGTCAGCGGCACCTCGCCGCCGTAACCCGCCTGCTTGAAGGCCTTTGCCTCGCTCTCGGCCAGCTGATTCTCGATAGCACGCAGCGGATCGCCCAGTACCGCCGCCAGCGCCTGATCGGCCGCCTGTTCGATTTGCTGCTGGGCCACCAGCAGCGCAGCACCAATGGGCAGCGCCTCGAAGTCGAAGCCGTTGTAGTTGGTCTCGCCGTAGACGACGTTCAGAAAGGTTTTTTGCATGATCGCCTCACAGGCTCGACAGGTTGGTGATGATGTGACCCAAGTCTTTGGACAGGCTGCCAGCAGCAACGCCCACAACCAGCGAGCCATTGAGTGCCGAAGGCACCGCCGTACCGGTCATTGACAGCGCAATAAGCGCTGAGCCTGGCCCGATCAGCTTGCCCCGGAAGGTGCCGCGCAGCTCGAGTGTGCAGTTGTACATGCGCACCTGCATAAGGATCGGGGCCGACGATCCGCTGGCAAAAGCGAGCGCATAGTAGGCACTCAGATCACCGGCGCTCGAGGCCGGGAGACTGACCGTCACGTTAAGCAGCTGGAGAGTCGAGCCATTCGACAACCAGAACGACCCCATGCGAGTCAGCTGGTCACTGCCCTCCGGCAGAAACTCATTGCAAATCAGCTTTCGCCCCGACCCAGCCACAGCTGCAATGACCAGCTGACGACCTGATGTAGTGATGCTCTTATCGAGCACATAGTCCTTGGCCAGCCACGCTGTAACCCGCCCGCCGTCCGGCGTTGCATCGACAGCCTTCTGCAGGGTCTTGAACGGGTTGACCTCGGTCCCCAGGCCGTTGGCGTCGTCGCCCAACAGCGGGTCCACCCAGTAGGCGCGAACAATCGACGGCGCTGCCGCGACTGCTGCCGACACGGCAGCGTCAATCGCGGCTTTTTTGCCGTTGAAGTAGTCCACCAGTTTGTTGTTTGCCGCGACCAGCGCAGCGATTTCAGTTTCAAGGCTCATGGTTATGATCCGTACAAGTGTTGGACAACGGTGTATTGAAGGGCCATCAGGCCGGTGGCATTGGCAACTGTCGCGCTCAACAGGCTGTCGCGCGTTTCGGTGGCGCTTTTCTCGGCGGCAGCCATGCGTTCCAGCAGACCGCTGATTTGCTCTTCTGCAATGCGCTGCAGGCGTTCCTGGCTAACCAGGCGATCTTGCTGCTGCAGGGTGCGCAGCTGCTCGGCGATGAGCGCCGTGGCCTGCACGGCCAGGGGTTCGGCCAGCGTCAGGTTGAGGCCGGCGGCCGTACTGGTGATGGTCACGCTGTCCGCCGGCAGCGCTGCCAGTGACAGGTCATAGGCCAGCAGCAGGTCGATGTTGGCGGCCTTGTAGGCCAACGCCTCGGTCAGGTGCGACCAGACCGCCAACAGGGTGCCGTCCTTGAGGAAAATCCCGACCTCACGCACCCAGTACGCTGTCGCACCATCGGCGACAGCGGTCAGGTGCAACAGCGTGCTGCTCAGCTTCTCGCCGCTGGAGATTGGGAAGCGCGCCACCTCGTTGCGCAGGGTCTTCTGCTCGGCGCTCGGGGTGTAGGCCTGGCTGCCCAGGGCGATATGGCTAATCTCGGCCGAGAGGCCGGTTTTCGTCGCCGTCAGGATCGCCGCCAGGCCGGCCTTGGTGATGACAGGTTGCAAGCCTGTACTCATAGAACAGCCTCCATGTAGCCCCGCACGACCGTGCGCACCTGCGCCGCGTTGGCCACCAGCGGGGTACCTTCTGCTTGAATGGGTACGCCCTGCGCCTCGGCAAATCGCCGGGATACGCTGGACGCGTTGAGGGCATTGGCAAACAGCACCATCTGCGCCATGGGATCGAACGGCACCGCTTGGGCATCCATGGATCGATGCTGTACGGCCCGCGCCTGGAAGGCGTTACCGAGCACCAGACCGCCGTCGAAGCGGGCACCCAGCCGAAACTCGTAATGGCTGCGCTCGTTCTTCGCCGCATCGACCAGGGCACGCAAACGCGCGCCCAGCTCGGGGGAGATAATCGAACCCTCACCCGCCCGGTTTTCGTTGGCCCAGGCCGTGACCTGGAACGTGTACGGCGCGGCGTTCGGTATCTGGTGCCACTCCTTGAACTCCGCGTTGACCCGCACTGCCTTGAGTACTCGCCGGACTGCTCCGACTGTGCCCTTGGTCTTGTGAACCGGAATCGCCTCGCGGATCAGTGCACGGCGCTGCTCGTCGGTGTAGGCCGCTTCCCAGCCTTCCACCTTGAGCGCCCAGCCCAACCAGGGCAGGAAATTAGGCGGGCAGCGCGCCGAATCGGCCACGCCGCGAATGATTTCTGGGTCCACACCCAACTCGCCGACGCGCTCCAGCGAGCGCTCCAGCAGCGTGGCGTTGCGGGGTAGCAGGCTCATGGGACCACCCTGCTGGTCAGGTCAATGGAGGTGGCGCGCGGGTAATGCCGCTTGTCACACACCACCCCTTCGACCGGCTTGACCAGGTCAACCCGGCTGATCCCTGTTACGTGCAATGCTGCGTAGATTGCCGATACGGGCAACTTCCCCTCCAGCCGGCGCGCGGCGGCAATGGCGGCATCCAAGCTGGCCCTGGCGGTGGCGATGACAACATCAGGATCTGGCCCGTCCTCCACCCAGAGCACTGCCTCGACCTTGAAGTCGGTCGGGATACCAACCTGCGCGCGTGGCCGGTCCGTTACCGGGCGCACATCCTCTGCCGACAGCGCCTTTAGGACAGTCGACACCAGTTGCACCTCTGGCACGGTGCTGTTTGGCCTAGGCAGGACAGCTAGCGATACGTCGCCAGGTAGCGGATTGGTCAAGCCTGCGTCGTAGTCGCAGACCACAACAATGGCCCCGGCGGGTAGCTGCGCTTTCACCGCAGCTGGCACCGCCACCCCGGAAAACCGGGGCGAATCGACCGAGACGTGCACCAGCTCGGCCGACGAACTCATCGCGTGATATTCATATGCGCCGCTACTGCCTGCGACGGACAGCGCTTCCAGCGATAGCCGCGTGCGGTAGCGCAGCGCCTCGTCGCTTTCCATCACTGCTGCCACAGGCGGCACCGCGTCTGGATCAGCCGACCGAATGGTCAGCCGCTGCACACCGTAATCGGCCGCACGATTGTCCAGGTCGGCGCCCTTGGCATAGGCCAGCAAGCTTGCCTTGGCCGCGTCGTTGACCCGTTGGCGGAGGATGAGCTCACGATAGGCGTTCTCCTCCAGCATCTTGACAACGGGGTCCGACTCGAGCGCCAGCCGCGCCGCGACTGCTGGCTGCTCCTCGATCGGATAAAGGCTGACAAAACGCGCCTTGCGTGCGTCGAGAATGGTCTCAAAATCGAGCATCTCGATGATGTCTGGCGCCGGCAGCAAGCTCAGATCGATCATGCGGGTTGCGCTCATCGGGCGGCCCCCAGCTGTAGTGGCGTGCGGATGCTCAGCGGTGCATTGGTGTCGGTCTGCCTGGCTTCGATTTCAAGGGTGGCAGCGCCCGTCATGGAATCGACATCGAGGCGAACCTTACTGAGAGTGATCCGGGGCTCCCACTGCATTATGGCCATGGCCGAGGCGGCGTAAAGGCGCAGCCGAGTTGCTGAATTCTGGGGTTGGTCGATCAGTTCGGGGATCAGGCTGCCATAGTCGCGGCGCATCACTCTGGTCCCGATGCGGGTGGTGAGGATGTCCACAATCGATTGAATGATGTGGTCTTCTTCCCCGATGGCTTCTCCGGTGTGTCGGTTCATTTCACGGGGAACCCTGTTTTGCCTGGGCCGCTCATGACGCCGCCGTGCAGGTGGTTGACCAGGCTGATTTCCTGGGCCACGACGTCTTCCGAGACGATCACCGTACCGGTGACGTTCTGGTTGCCTTTTTGGGTGTAGTCCCCTTGATGGACTATGTCGCCGATGATGCGAATTCCGCCGTCACTTATGAGCTCGGTAGTTCCACCCGACGGAAGTGCAGCGCTCAGGTGGTGAGCTTCGCTGTCGTATTCGATGACGGCGCCGTCTGCATAGGTGCGGCGGTGCAGGCCTGGGCGGTCACCATTCGCTGGAATGAGATCGCTGAAGAGCCCGGTGATTGCCACGCCGTTGGCGAGTTGGCCGCTCGGTGAAAGAAGGATGACCTGCTCGTTGACGGTGGGTGGGTCCCACTCTCGGTCGGCGCCGGTGCGGAGGGCGAGCCACGGTAACCAGGTGGTCAGCAACTCGCCAGTTCGCACCCGCACGCGAGGCGGCTTGTGCTGCACCTCGGCAATGGTGCCAAAGCGGACAAGGTTTTCTATGAGGCGGGCAAGTTCGGCGAGGCTGTTCATGCTGGTGATGGTCGCGCCGCCTACGCGTGCGCGCATCACCAGGGCCTTGTAGGGAGAGCTGTTACAGGGTCAGGTGAGCGAGCAAGGTGTCGCGTACCTGGTCGAGTTCGGTGTCCGTGAGGCCGAGGAGTTCCCGCTGATCGTATTGGACAGCGGGCGCATTGCGGGCGGCACGATCGCGTAGGCCTTCCTGGTGCACCCGCGCAATCCTGGCGATCCGCCCGGTGAAACCCACGGTGGCCGCGTTGCCGTCACCACGGGCTTTCATGAAGGTCGCGGTGCGCAGCTTCTGGAACATCTTCACTTTGGCGCGGATTCGCCCTTTTTTGCCGCGCAGTTGTCGTGGTTTGCGAGGCACATACGCCGAGCCGTCCGGATTCTGTTGCGCTGTGATGCGCCGCTGCTGGCTGCGCCTGAGTTGTTGGGCTATCGAGCGGGCCAGCTTGGAGCGCTCCGCCGGCTCGATGCGCTGTAGGAGCGGACTTACCCAGTCCTCCAGGGCTTCAAGATCAGCCATGGTCTGGTCGCCTTGGATGCGGTACCGACAACGCCATGCCTTCCGGCGCCGACGGCGGCAGCCAAGAGGCCAGCGGCTGGCCATCCGCGAAGATGGTCACCTCGCCATAGTCCTGGTATGGCTCGTACTGCGGTTCGCCGGGGTGGGTGACGTCATAGGTCCCGTCCGCCTGGCGCTTCACCACGACACGTTCGGTCAGCGGCAGGGTAATGCTCATGTCCACCTTGCTCCGGTCGATAAGGTCGACCTCGAACTTGACGCTGTTGGCGGCCTTTTCGAGGTTGACCAACAGTTCCGACTGGTTGACACGGAGCCAGCCCAGAATCGGCAGCATCACGCTGTCGGGGTGACCCGCGAAGTCAGTCAGGATGATTTGCAGCGTGTAGCTGTATTCGAACGACAGGGTTGGGGCCGCAGTGCAACGGACCTTACCGGCGTCGATGAACATCAGCAGCGCATCGGGGTTTGGCTTGAGGCCTGGGACGGCCGCGAGCAGATGGTCGCGGAGGCTATTGGGCTTGTTCATGGGTTCACCTGGTGCTGATAGACACGGTCGACTTGGGCGGCACATTCGGCCCAGGCCTGTTCAACAATGTCCTGGTCATTGAGAAGGCCCCCGTTGGCCGTCGGCGCTGTCGCCGGCAGCACGCACGGGACCACCACCGGACAGCCATTGACGGTAAGCGTCGGCGCCGGTGAGGGCGGGACGCTCCCGCAGCCGGCGAGCAGCATCAGGCAGAAGCTGGCGAGCCCAGTCCCGGAGTTGGTCATTTTCATGCTTGAGTGCCTCGATTGTGCGTTGGCGGGTGGCCAAGCCCTGGCGCAGTTCGCCCTGGATCTTCAGGAGTCGGGCCTGGCCGTCGCGCTCGCGCTCCAGGGTGGATTTCAGCTCGGTGGCGGTGGCCAGGTTGCGGCGGGCATCGGCCTGGGCGGTTGTGAGCTGGCCTTCCAGCCCCTTGGTCTTGGCCTTCTCAGTCCCGAGCAGGAACTGTTGACCCCAACCCCATAGCCCGGCCGACACCGCGGCGAACAGAGCACCGGCCAGCACCCCGTCGCGCAGGTCCATCAGGCTGCCTCCTGTCCGCAGCCGCAGTCCTGGTGCCGCTCAAAGGCGCGTTGCAGCTTCACGTCGTACAGGTTCCGCTTGTAGTCTGGGCCGTTGTACAGCTCGGCCACCTTGGCCCATTTAAGCGACTTGAGGGCCTTGAGCAGGGTAGGGTCGGCCTCGATGTAGCGGACGAAGGCCTCCAGCTGGTCCGACTCGCTGCGGCTCATAGCATCGACGAAGGCCTGGACGCTGGGATAACCCAGTCGCTCCCAGTGGAAGCCCATCACCTGGAAGGCGCCCCAGCTGCAGGATTCCAGGGCGGCCTGCTCGTCGATCATCCGGGCCTGGGCCAGGCGCTGGTGTTCTGCGGTACCGCCGACATAGCCGCCGAACTTCGGATTGACCAGGGCCGGGAACTGCTTGGCCAGCTCGTCGGAACGCTGGCGAAGTTGATCGGTCAGCTGCTCCAGCTCGTCCTGGTCGTCACCGGGCCGGCGGATCTTCTGCAGGCGGGCGTACATGATGTGTCGCTCGTACAGGATCACCGGCTTGCCGTTATCCAGGAAGCCACGCCCTTTGGACTCGACCTCGTTGAGCGCATACACGGCCGCCAGGGGTACGCCCAGGCGGTCGGCGGCCCGGACCATGTCGACATTTTTCAGCAGATGGGCGCAATCAGCGCCCTGCAGGCTGGCCAAGGTTTTTGGGCCTGCGATACCGTCCGCGACCAGGCCTGCCCGATGCTGGTAGGTGCGGACAGCGGCCTCGGTGGCGTCACCGTACACGCCGTCGGCGCCGATCTTGGCGCCGCGGTCAATGAGTTTGCGCTGCAGGTCGCGCACCGCCTGGGAGCGGTCGCCGTGGCGAAGGGTCATAGGGTTCCCTCCTTACGAGTGAAGGTTTTCTTCGCTGCCGCCCGGACAAACTCAATGCCTAGCAGGCCGATCAAGCCGCCGAAGAAGGGCGCGGTGGTGAGCGGGATGCCGATCAACGACAGCCCATGGCTGGCCGATAGGGCAACGAATCCGCACAGCGGTGCCTCGATGACCAGTTGGCGGAGCTTCCCGCCGCCATAGACAACCCGCAGCGCGGCAATGAGGGCCGCCAGTAGGCCGGCGTACAGCCCGGGCCAGTTGTTTTCGAGCCAGGTGGCCAGGAAGGCCCAGGTTTCAGGACGGTCAGGCATGGGAGTCCTTCCATGGTTTCGGGTTGGTTTGGTCATGGGCAGTCACTCCCACAGGTTCACCATCTGACGCTCAGGCGCAGAGGTTTGGATTTCGGGTAGGTCGACCAGCACGCCGGCCTTGAGCACCGGGCCGAGGGCGGCCAGGCCAGGGTTGGCATCAAGGACGGCCTCAACGACCCCCGCGGTGCGGCCGTAGTGCCGCCAGCACAGGGCGTCGACGGTATCGTTTTGCTGGGTCCGGAGCTGGGCGGCCATCACAGCAGCTCCACGGTGGCGCGGGAGGTACCCAGAATGTCCCGGACGGCCCAGCGCTGGTCACGCCGGTAGTCGTCGATCGTGGGCTCTGTCTGGTCGGCCTTCTTGGCGCCGCTGGAAGTGGTGTCGTAGCTGCGATACCGCTCGCAGACCTCGGCGCCGGCTGCGCACTCGACGGCACGCTTGTAGAGGTAAACCAGCTGGGACTGGTCTTGGATCTTCTCGCTTGGGACAGCCTCAAGGGAGGTGTGGCCCGCTGCCTGTTGGGCTTCACGCCATACGGCCAAGTCGCGATTGACGCTGATGACAGCTGCAATGACGGCAGTTTCGAGCCGGGCGGGGGTGACGCTGGAGTCGATGCGCAGGGTCTCGCGCAGCTTGTCCAGGTCGATCGAGGGCCAGAAGGCCTCGCTGTTGATGTGCGCGCCGGGTACGGGGGTACTGGTCGCAAGGCCGCCAGGAATGAATCCACTCATGATCGCGGTGCTCTGAATAGGTCGGCGGTGGTCGGGGCTTCACAGCTGGGCCAAGGAGAAAGCCGCTGATCCGCCCCGAGCCGCCGGGTTGCGTGGGACGCTCGGTTAGCTGGCAGGGCCAGCGAGTTTCTTGAGGAGGCGCTCGGCGCGCTCCAGGTCTTTCTTTCCGCCGCAGTTGTTGTCGAGCTTGATGGCGTGTTGCAGGAGCTCGACGCCCGCTTCCACTTGGCCAGGCGAGCCCGGATTGGTCTCGTCGAGGCCTTGCAGCGTTGCGCGTGCCAGAGCAAGTTTGAGCTTGGCTCGGGCTTCGTCAGGCATGTCCTGCTCTTCCGTGAGCAACGCTGTGCGGAGCAGATCGTCTACCGGGAAAGTGCCGCCGGCCTTCTGAGCGTTGAGCGCCGCAGTAGCAACTTCTTCGGCGATCAGGCAGCCAGTGGTACGAGAGAATCGGTTCGGGGTTGGCAGATTGTGCTTCAGGGCATACTCGGCAATGTCCAGGCCGCCGGCAAAATCACCGGCATCGAAGCGCCAGATCATCACGGTGGTCAGCACGTCGTCATATGCGCCATTGCCAGCTTCAAGAATGCCGTCGACATACGGGACGTACTCTGGCAACAGAATGCTTTTCAGCCTGGCCTTGGCCTGCTTCGACTGCACCTGCTTGAGGCGCAACTGGTCCTGCTGCAGCTTGGCGAGCATCAGCTCATAGCTGGTCAGGCCTTCCATCATGGCCGCTGGAGTCGTGATGGCTGCGTCCTTGGCGGCCAGCTTGCGCAGTCGGGTACGTTGGGCGAGGGTCAGAGTCATGGTTAGACCTTCTCGATATTCTCGACCAAGGCGCAGGCGCCGAAGTCTTCCACGACATAGGCCTCGTTCGACGACTGGTAGTCGGCGACCCGGTCGGCGTCCGGTTCATCACGCACATGGCGACGGCGCTTTTCGTTCTGGTAGTAGATCGACAGGTTGGAAAGTGGGCCGACCCACACACCACCTTCGATGAAGTACGGCGCGTCGTACTCGATCGGCAAACCACCGAGGCGGGTCTTGGTGAGGATCTCGTCCGCCGCGTTGGCTTCCTGGTTGGAGCTCGCACCATTTTCCAGCGCCTTGAGCTGCTTCTCGTGCAGCAGAGCGGGGTCAACGATCACGACCAGGTCGGAGCGCTTGCGGTGCCATGGGTCGAGCAGCTGGATGGCGTCGAACACCAGGGAATCGAGAGTCTTGTAGTCACCGGTGGCGCCTATGGTCACCTTTCCGGCAACTTTGGTGCCTTCATCGATGACGCGCTCTGGAGCACGCTCGCGCATTTTCTGCAACCAGCCGATGTTGACGTCCTGCAGCATCGGATTGGCGGTCAGATCGGTGTCAGCGGCAGCACTGGTACCGTTGAAACCGATCATGATGCGGTCCAGGCCTTGTCGCTCAGCGATCGAGCCAGACAAGCGGGTCTGGAAGTCCGGGAACTTTGCCCAGGCGTCGAGCCGTGCGTAAGGGGTCGCGGTGTCGAAGTTGGTCTTCTTGCAGGCGTAGGTATCAGCCGTCAGCGCGGCAACGTCACGAGGCTCACGACGTTTGCCCGGGCCGGTGGCGGTGCGGCTGGCAGTTGGGCCATTGACGCCCAGCAGGATGGCTTCGCCTTCTGCTTCGTCAACGCCGATGATGTTGATCTTTTTCAGGAACGCACTGGATTCCTGGATTGCGGTTTCCAGCTTCTGTGCTGGTTTGGGCGCCACGGTGTAAGTCTCGGTAACCGAGCCGACATCGTTGATTTTGGCCTGGTTGGCCAGGTAGCCGTTGAAGGCGATCCGGGTTGCTTTCTGCATGGTGATTCTCCGAACTGGTGGTCTGTGGGGCTGCGGGGATCAGTACTCGGCGAGGATCTGCCCGTCCCCACCGGTCACTGGTGGGCGTTGCGTCTGGGAGTGGTCTTCGGTTTCGCCCAGGCGCTTGACCAGCTCGTTGAAGTCCTTGGAAAGCTTGTCGTGATTGGCCTGGAGCTTTTCGCGCGCGGCTTTTTCCGCGCTGAAGGCTTCGGCCTGCTCGGCGCCATGGGTGGCGATCTGTTCGATCATCTCGCCCAGGGCGGCAAAGCTGGCGGCGTCCTTGCCTTCCTTATCCTTGCTCTTGCTGAGGAGCTCACTGACCCTCTTGCCCAGCGAGGCGAACACGCCGGGGGTGTCGGTGATCTCTTCGAATTCGAGGGAGGTCTCTTCCGCCGCGGAGAACAGGTTGTCCTTGTCCTTTTTTCGGCTGGTCAGCGAACCGTGCTGGGCACTGAACGACAGCGCCTCGGTGCCCAGGCTGGCAGGGGTGTCGGTTACAGCGAGGCCAACCAGGTAGGCTTTGCCACTGTCGGCAAACTTCGGCTGTACCTCGATCGAGGTGTAAACCTTCTGGCCCGCCTTGTTGAGGGCCAGCAGCGCTTCGTTCGGTTCCAACTGGGCAAAGAGGCCAAGCTTCTTCACTCCAGCGACTTCGACTTCTTCTGCTTTCAGCGCTACGACGTCGCCATACGCGCCGAACTCACCACCCGGCCAGGCCCACTTGATGTGCTCGCAGTTGATGCGGGCACCGTAGGTGTTGGGGCTGTAGGTGCTGGCCATGTCCTCGATCCAGCTGCGCTCAATGTTGCGGCCATCGGTGGTCGCGCCTTCGACGGCGATGCGGGTCCATTTGGAGCGGAACTTCTTGGCTGGGGCTTTGGTGCTGTCGGACATGCAGGGAATCCTCATGGCGGTGGCGTTGTGCCTTGCGATGAGGGGCATGGTCCGCAGCCAGCGGAGTCACGGCAACGCGCTGGACTTGTAGGCCTGGAGGCTACAGTGGGTGCCAGTGGGTGAACGCGCGCGCGAGCGGCAGCATCGGCGCCATGAACACTACCGCCCAACCCACAATGGATCCACGCCGCCAAGCCAAGTTCATGTATTGGACCGGTTGGCGCATCACCGATATTGCCGATTATCTCGACGAAAAAGAGAAGACCGTCCACAGCTGGAAGGCTCGAGACGAATGGGATCGGGCCGACAACGTCGAGCGCATCGGCGGCGCCTTGGAGGCGCGACTGGTGCAGCTGATCCTCAAGGACGGCAAGACCAGCGGCGACTTCAAGGAAATCGACCTGCTCCATCGCCAGCTGGAGCGGCAGTCGCGCATTCAGCGGTACCAAGGCGGCGGAACCGAAACCGACCTCAACCCGAACATTGCCAAGCGCAACGAAGGGCCGAAAAAGCAACCCAAGCGCAACGAGCTGGACGAGGAACAAATCGAGCAACTGGTCGATGCTTTCCGCGACAGTTGCTTCGACTACCAGCTCGACTGGTACCGGGCGGGTAACCAACGCACCCGGATGATCCTCAAGAGCCGGCAGATTGGAGCCACGTTCTACTTTGCACGGGAAGCGCTGATCGACGCCATCACGACCGGCCGAAATCAGATCTTCCTGTCGGCCAGCAAGGCCCAGGCCCACCAGTTCAAGACCTACATGCAGGCGTTCCTCAATGAGGTGCTGGGTATAAAGCTGACCGGTGACCCCATCGTGCTCTGGAACAACGCCGAGCTGCACTTTCTGGGTACCAACTTCCGCACCGCCCAGGGCCGGTCCGGCAATTTCTACTTTGACGAATTCTTCTGGGTGCACGGCTTCGCCGAGATCAACAAGGTGGCCTCGGGCATGGCGCTGCATAAAAAGTGGCGCAAGACCTACTTCTCGACCCCGAGCAGCATGGCGCACCCGGCCTACACCTGGTGGACTGGCGAGCGGGTCAACAAGGGCAAGCCTACCGCCCAGCACATCCAGCTGGATGTGACCCATGAGGCTTTGCAGCAGGGCCGGCTGTGCGAGGACAAGATCTGGCGGCAGATCGTCACCATCATGGACGCCGAAGCTAGGGGCTGCGACCTATTCGACCTGGATGAACTGCGGCTTGAGTACGATGCTGCAGCCTTCCAGAACCTGCTTATGTGCCAGTTCGTGGACGATGGGCAGAGCATTTTCCCGCTGAGCATGCTGCAACCCTGCATGGTGGAAAGCTGGGACTGGCCGGGCTACAGCCCGTTTGCTGCCAGGCCCTACGGCGAACGCCCGGTGTGGGTGGGCTACGATCCGGCGGAAACCGGAGACTCGGCCGGCCTGGTGGTGGTGGCGCCACCACTGGTACCGGGCGGGAAGTTCTTCGTTCTGGAGAAACATCAGTTCCGCGGGATGGACTTCAACTCTCAGGCCGAGACTATCCGCCAGATCACCAAGCGGTACAACGTGGCTTATATCGGGATCGACACCACCGGAATGGGCAGCGCCGTGGCCCAGCTGGTGCGCCAGTTCTTCCCAGCGTTGCGCACCTTCAGCTACAACCCCGAGGTCAAAACACGCCTGGTCATGAAGGCCTGGGACGTAATCAGCAAGGGCCGCCTGCAATTCGATGCCGGCGCAACTGACATCGCCCAGTCGCTGATGGCCATTCGCAAGACCATCACCCCTGGTGGTCGCCAATTCACCTATACCGCAGGCCGGAACGAGGCCACCGGCCACGCCGACCTGGCCTGGGCGCTCTTCCACGCGCTGCATAACGAGCCGCTCGAAGGACAGACCGCAACCAATACACGCATCATGGAGATCTTCTGATGGGCAACATCGATCAGGCCGGCGCCTTGCCGGCGTCCGCGGGTGAGCTGCTCGCCAACCCCAGCACCCGTTCCGAGGCGTTCACTTTCGGCGACCCGGTACCAGTCCTGGACGGGCGAGAAATCCTGGATTACCTGGAGTGCTACGACAACGGCCGCTGGTATGAGCCGCCGGTCTCCTTGGACGGTTTGGCCAGGTCATCGAAGGCAAGCGTCTACTTGCAGTCGGGTCTGATTTTCAAGCGCAATGCCTTGGCCAGGACCTTCAAGCCCCACAAGCTGCTGAACCGGCAGGCCTTCGAGCAGATCGTCATGGACCTTGGCTGGTCGGGCAACCTGTACCTGGAGAAGCGTGACAACATGCTGCGCGATACCTTCGGCCTTCGGCCTTGCTTGGCCAAGTACATGCGCCGCGGGGCTGACCTGCAGACCTACTATCAGGTGCGCGGTTGGCGGGATGAGCACGAATTTCGGCCGGGCAGCATCTGCCACCTGCGCGTGGCCGACATCAACCAGGAGGTCTATGGCCTTCCGGAGTGGCTGCCGGCGCTCCAGGCTGCATTGCTCAACGAGTCGGCCACATTGTTCCGGCGCAAGTACTACCAGAACGGCAGCCATGCGGGGTTCATCCTATACATGACCGATGCCGCCCAAAACGAAGACTTTGTCGACGACCTGCGAAAGGCGATGAAGAGCAGCAAGGGGCCGGGCAACTTCCGCAACCTCTTCATGTATGCGCCGAACGGCAAGAAGGACGGCATTCAGTTGATCCCGATTAGTGAGGTGGCTGCCAAGGATGACTTCGGCGCGATCAAGAACATCAGCCGCGACGACCAGCTGGCTATGCTGCGGATACCGCCGCAACTGATGGGGGTGGTACCGCAGAACGCAGGCGGGTTTGGTTCAGTTCGCGATGCAACTGAGGTCTGGGCTATCAACGAGCTGGAGCCCGAGCAGGCCAGGCTGCTGCAGATCAATGAGTGGTTAGGAGAAGAGGTCGTGCGGTTCGGACCGTATGATATTCCTGTGGCAGGATAAACCTGCCATCTTTCAGTTGAAAATGATTCACTTGGGGCAACAACGCCTATCCCCAAAGGGTAGGGGTCTCCTTTGTTTTTGGATGATCACGAATCGACAGTTTGCTCATACTGGTTGCTGACCGCAATGCTTCAGCACCTGGCGCGCGCCCTCGTCCCCACGCCACGCCCATCTATATAAGATAAAATTGCGAGATGTTCACTTGTCTGTGATTTCATTGGGCCCAGGGTGATCATGGTTTTTATTTGCTAGGAATGGATCTAAGCAGAACCATGGTACTCGGTCCTCTAGTAATAGCGCGGAAATAGTTGCGAGTTCTAGATCGCCGGTCGAGTATATTTCTAGATTGGCATTCCATGTTTGTACGAAGTCGTTTGTCCGGAAAACATCGAAGCCAATTTGCCAGAATTTATTTTCACCGCCATCCATTTTTAATGAGGAGTAATGTTTATAGCTTGGTGGGTGGTAGCTAGAGAAGCTTAGGCCATCTATTCGCCATAGGTCAGTGTCGATAATGTTGTCGATTTCGAATATTTTCGAAGCGCGCAGTAGGACTGATAAGGTTTCTATCGGTCGCTCGATAAGCTCGTAAACTTCTGTGAGTTTTTGGTTTTTTCGAGCCATTAAATAGGTTAGGAAATGCTCAGCTGACAGGTCACACCTAGATAGTTTTCCTTTGCATTCTGTTATTGAGTAGAATAGAAGTCCTATGAGTGCTTCAGATTCCTCGGTCAAGCCGAGTTGCTTTGCCGCTGCGAATGTTACTTCCCAGTGGGGCGCCTGCGAGTCACTAAGTGCGATAATTGAGCCTGTGTAATTGTCTAATGTGAAGCGTAAAAGTTCGGTGAATTGTAACTTTGCTTCTTCTTTTTGAGAGTTGCTTTTTGCAAACAAGTAGCTATAAGCGGCCCATCCAAGGATTCTGGAAATTCGAATTGGTAGTTGATAGAACTCTGCGAAGCCGCTGCTGTTTTTGGATATAAGGTCGAATTTGTTGTTTTGTAGTGATTTCAGAAGGGTTTCGTTCGCGGCAATTAGTTCGTTTGTGAGTTTTGTTGTCAGATAAAGGGCTCCATGGTCAGTTACCGGTGACCCAGTACTAGGCAGCAGACAAACAGCAACTCCAGCAATAGCGAGCAGCGGGCGATAAAGATCGTTAGAGTCAGCTGCTTTAGTGGAAAAGGTAATTGCTAAGCGCTCTGCGCAGCGGACTAATGAATTCAAGTCAGCTCGGCAAGGGGAGAGTATGTCTGTTACTACGGAGATGAACCTGTCGGGCTTCAGGCTTTTTTCAAGCGTCCCGTATATGCTCCATATTTCATTATAATTGCTCCTTATTGCAGTGTCGGTGGCAGCCGGCCAATTATGGATGAGATTACGTAAAGGCGTGCTGGGATCCATTTTGAATTTAGGGTTTCGGCAAAAACTCGGCGAGCCATAAAGGTTTAACCCCCAAACCACAGCATTTTGTCCATAACTCTCTAAGTTTCTTGAGATGTGTCTACCTATTTCAACTAGGTCGAGGACGCTCGTATGGTCTTGAACAAATTCTCGACCTTCTATGCAGTCGAGAATAGCGTTTGTGCCTAACCCGCCTGCTGGAGTTTCACCTGAGGTCTGATCTTGAGCCGATGTCGCGACCAAGGTCAAAGCAGGGGTACCTGCGTCACCCATTAGGTCGGGTTTAAGTAATACGCCCAGGTCCGTTATGAGCCCGCCACTTTGGCATGCGTCAATAATGATATTGCTTTGTTTGGGCGATGTCTCGTTTAGAAATCTAAATAGATCGCCTAGAGCCAAGGATGACATCGACTGCGTTCTAGGATTGGTGTCGCGGAGCCACATATGGAAGCTTCCCGAGCTTACTCCTCCATGGCCAGCAAAGAAAAGTGTGAAGTTTTCTAACGGTGTGTCACCAAATAGAGTGTTTCGAAGCGCTTGTCGTACTTCATCAATTGTTGGGGAAAGCAGGAGTGCAGATTTTTCAGTGTCAAACTGACCAACTTCAGGTTTTGTAAGGGCGTCGAAAATCCGCTGTGCATCTCGCTCTGCACCGTTAAGGGTTTGAGCGTGTTCATATATGTTGCAGCCAATTGACAATAGTATGCGCATTACTCTTCTTCCCCGTAGTGTACAAATTTTGCCTTCCTTTGGAGCTCTCTTTCGAGAGCTTCTTTAGACTTCCTTTCCTTGATTTCTTCAATTATTTTCCTGTCTTCTGGAGTTGCTTCAATCATCATTTTGTTTAGCTTATCAAACCCTTCTTTGCCGACATGGATTTCAGGAAGTGCTACGTTCCCGGATTTGTCAACTCCGAACTCCACTGTCTCGAGCATTTCGATGAATGCCTGTTGGAGTGAGCCTGATTTACTAGCGTCGACAACATTCCCGCTATGATCGCACGCATTAGAAATGGATCTGTAAAACATCTGCGCAAACTGAGTGCCCATTTGATCTTGAAAATCTTTGAAGCATCGCTCCATCGCCGAAATATCATGTTGAGCAACGCTTTCATATGGTAAGTTAATTTGACTTGAGTGAGCTTCAAGCCCTCCGTTAAGAACTTGTGGTGCTGCAGGGTTTTGGAATGCGCCGCCATGCTTTAAGCGCTGAGCATTTTCTAATGGTATGTACATGGCCATAGTGCGTTTTTGCAGGGTGGACAATAACTCACTTAGAGATTTTTGGATTTTGCTATCGTCCTCTGTGTCTATAAAATAGTTTGTTGTCTTATCTTGGCCTGTCATATGTTTTCCTCAGTTATCTGCGAAGGCAGATGCTCGGATTCCTGCATTGAGCAGCTTGCCCAATCTAGCAGTGAACAGGCAACCAGTAAGTACCTGGCGCATGCATTCATCCACGCCACGCCAGCGGGAAAAATGTCGAGTTTTCTGCATCCATCTTCATTCCGGCAGTCGCTCAAACACCCAGCACCTGATGGTCTTTCCGGTTAGCCTGCTGTGAACTGCATGGTTTTTGTGCAGACAGCGAGGCATGTGGCTTTGCCACATGGCCTGGCGTAGGGCAGTGTTGAATCGAAGCGATTGGCCATTCTCTTTGAGCAGGCTGGCCAGCTCTCGCAAATTGACGGCCAGGACGTTTGAGCGGCTGGTGTGGTTGTAGTCCACCCCTTTGCCGTCAAGATAAGTCAAAGCGTCCCAAAAAGGCTTAAGGACGTCCGGCGCCACGGGCGCGGTGTGACCTAAACTATCGATCTCTGGGGTAGGTAGACCCAATGCATTGGACACATCCGCTAGCTGCTGGTGGATGAGCGTGCGTAGCGCTGGGGCTCGGGTGCGATAGAGCTCTTTGCCTAAAGCTAGGCGAAGTCGGTGGTTAGCAATACGGGCGGCTGTCGTCGAGCGGTTTTCCAACTGATAACCGCCGGTCTTGCGCAAAGCTGGCAATACTTCGTCGCAGACCCACGATTCGAAACGCTTGGCCTCTTCCTTCCGACTCCTGATGATCAGGCGGTAGAGATTTCCCTCATCTATGAACTGCAGCTCCTGCTTACCCTGTTCCGTGAGGGTGTATCGTTTAGATACACCTTTCTCGCGGCAGTGGTCAGCAATTGACTGTCTTGAGTTGGAGTAGCCAAGGATCGCACAGACGTCCTTGGCACAGAACCAATGTTCCCCACCTTCTCCGGTCATCACTCGTATCGGCAGCGCTTCAAACTCAAACAGTACGGGTATGGTCATCGACGCGTTCCTTGCGAAGTCTTGTCCAGGGGGCTCTGCGTTGAGCAGTTTGCGCAGCCTAGCTACAGTCGGCAACCCGATCTGCACCTGGCGCGCGCCCTCGTCCCCCCGCCACGCCTGCGGGCTAAACGTGTCGGAATTTCTGCGCACCTGCGCAACCGCCAGCTCAACGCATTTACTAGGCGGCCGGGTAAGTATAGGGGAGGGCGCGCTTCTGCGGATCCCTGCAGCAAGGCCCATTTTCGCGGGCATAGGGCTCGCATCCTTCCATTTTTAGGAGGACCCATCAAAAAAAGGTAATTTCGGTTAGGAGGGGGATGTAACACCCCTGAAAGCCTTATGGGGCAAGGGTTTTAGCGATTACCAAAAAAGGTAATTAAAGGTAAGGAGAAAGGTAATTTTTCCGTAAGTACTTGATTTGAAAGGGTATGATTTCTCCCTTACACAACCGGTCACGGAGGTAATCCGATTACCTTTCAATTACCAAAAAATTACCTTTTACAAAATCCCTACAACCCTTGATTTACGTGGCCTACAGAGCATTTCCAAGGATCAATTACCAAAATTACCTTTTTTTGATGGGTCAACCTTAAACGGCGATTCCCTATGGGGAAGCACCTGGCAGGGTGACGTGCACACCCGCCTTGGGAACACTCTGGGAACAAAAACGCTCACAAGCGCACCCTCCAGCCCACAGAAATCAAGGCCTTCAGCCCAGCTTTCGCCATTTTTTTGAGTTCGAATCTCTACGCTTCCGCCATATTCAAAGCCCTGATTATTCAGGGCTTTTTGCGTTTTTGGGGCATAGAAAGCCATCCTTGGGAACGTCCGTGGGAATGGATTGTTTCGCAAGCGCTTCCGATACTTCTTGCTTGGTCGGTTTCGCCAAGGCTCCAACTTCCTCCTTGGCGTTATCCCATTCTGACAGGCACGAAAAAGCCCGCCGAGGCGGGCTCCTCGCTGGTTACTGAGCGCTAGCCGCAGCCTCTCAAGCCAAATTGCATCACTGACAACTGCGCGGAAATCTGATCCGTAGGCCGGACCCAAACCTTGTCTCCCACCGTTTCCATGCGGTAGTTGATGGAAATAGCGCTGTCGTTCTTCCCGGTAATGTACAGAACGGCCGACCCCTTCATGCCAAGCAGCCCGTCAGTATCAAGGGCGACCGAGTCAATCCTGGCCACGGACCTGCAAGTGGCGTTCATCTGCCCAAGATTGGTAACGATTTGTGAGCCCAGCTGGCGGACCAGGTCCTCCCCGGTCTTTTCAAAGTCTGCGTGCCTCTTCCATTCGACAGCTGCATAGCCGGAACCAACGAGCAGAATGATAAAAACACCAAGCTTTTTGATACGTGACACTGGTGATCCCGATAGATGTAATGGGTGAATGCTGCTGCAGGGCCTGGATACAGGTTACGTCCAGGCGGATGAGCCGATCCTTGTGCCTGGTGTTCTCCGGGATGATGCAGACGTGGGCATCCTAGTAGAAGAGGTAGATCCCGTCACCCACAAAACCGCGGCCGTTGATGTTCACGATCATAGACGCAGCGCGGAGGTGGGTAATGTTCTGCAGGAGCTGCGTAAAGCTTGAGGTCTGCCCTGTACCTGTGGGAGCGGCTTCAGCCGCGAACACCGGCGCAGCCGGTGTCATGCACCGTGTTGCATTCTTCGCGGGCATGCCCGCTCCCACAGGTTCTATTGCAGGGTCACTGGCTTCATGTCATCCGGTAATTGCCGAATAGCCGCCTCTATCCGCTCGATCGGTGCCGCGAGTTCGTCCGCTTCCTTGTCCTTGCCCTCCCTTCTCAGGCGATCGCGCTCAAGGCGCAGGTTAAGCAAATTTTTCTGCAGTTTCAGGGCCGAGGCATTGAACGGGTCCATGCTTTTCTCATGCTGTAGGCCTCCGTGCCGTTGTAGGAAAACTGGACCGTAGCAGCTGGAATTTGCTGGAGAAACTGATGTTTCATACAGGCAAAGCCCACTGCATCGATTCTTCCTACATTGCGCGGTAAAAGATCCTACAAGCTCCGTTTCAAGACATGTCTTTCAAACCCGGCTCAACACCGCGTAGTAGCTGGGAACAAGCAGTTTCGGCAATGCCCGCCTTCAACGCGGCTCAATCGAAGGTGTGTCGTGCTTTTCGAAATCTTATGTAGCAATTGCTGCCCCGAAAACTAAAGGTGATCCGCATCCACCACTGCCTGGGTGAACGCTTGCGGCGCTTCCTGCGGCAGGTTGTGGCCGACGCCGCCGCTGATCAGCCGGTACTCGTACTTGCCGGTAAAGCGCTGCGCATAGGCTTCGGCCGGCGGGTGCGGGGCGCCGTTGGCGTCGCCTTCCAGGGTGATGGTCGGTACACCGATGCTGGGGAAACTGGCCAGCTTGGCCTCGAGCGGGTCGTAGCGTGTTTCGCCCTGGGCCAGGCCCAGCCGCCAGCGGTAGTTGTGCACGGTAATCGCCACCTGGTCGGGGTTGTCCAGGGCCTTGGCGCTACGCTCGAAGGTGGCGTCGTCGAAGGCCCACTTGGGCGAGGCGGTTTGCCAGATCAGCTTGGCGAAGGCATGGCGGTTCTTGTCATAGCCGGCCTGGCCGCGCGCGGTGGCGAAGTAGTACTGGTACCACCACTGCAACTCGGCGCTGGGGGGCAGGGGGGCCTTGGCGGCTTCCTGGCTGCTGATCAGGTAGCCGCTGACCGACACCAGTGCCTTCACCCGCTCGGGCCACAGTGCCGAGACGATGTCGGCGGTGCGTGCGCCCCAGTCGAAGCCGGCGAGCACGGCACGCTGGATATGCAGCGCGTCCATGAAGGCGATCACATCGCTGGCCAGCGCCGCGGGCTGGGCGTTGCGTGGGGTTGCTGCAGACAGGAAGCGGGTTTGGCCGTAACCACGTACGTAGGGCACTAGCACCCGGTAGCCTTTTGCTGCCAGGGCGGGTGCAACTTGTTCAAAACTGTGAATGTCATACGGCCAGCCATGCAGCAGGATCACCACCGGTCCGTCGGCCGGGCCTTGCTCTACGTAGGCCACATCGAGCACGCCAGCGTTGACGTGTTTCAACGGGCCGAAGTCATCTGCCGCTGTGGCGGCTGGCTGGGGCTGCTGTGGTGCAGCCGTGGCGATGTTCGCCGCCAGCAGGCCAAGTGGCAGCAGGGCACAGGCGAGCAGTGTACGGCTGAAGCGGTGTGGCAGGGTGGTGGTCGAGTGGCGGGCAGACATCGGGCATCTCCTTGGCGAGGCCATCGGTGCGGGTTGATGGGGGCCAGTAAAGATGACGGCTGTATCGAGGATGTGTCCGCGCAGCCTGCAGGAAACGTTGTTGTGTATCAGGTCTCAATTTGTACACATGAAGATACAAATACCGGGTGGCAGCGGTTTTTGCCGCTTCTGCTACGATCGATAGGTTTCCCGGGCAGGGAGAGGCCCATGCATTACGTCGTGATAGCACCTCATCGCAGTGAGTACCCGCGGCCCATCCGCTTCGCCAAGGGCACTCTGCTGGATATCGGCCCGCGCTACGAGGGCGAGCCAGGCTGGCAGGACTGGTACCTGTGCACCTGCGCCGGCCAGGAGCCGGGCTGGGTGCCGGCCCAATTGATCGAGCGCCTCAGCGTGTGCAAGGGCAGGGCGCTGGACCACTATTCGGCGCATGAACTGGATGCCGACCCAGGGCAGTTGGTGCAGATGGTGCGCCCGCTCAATGGCTGGGTCTGGTGTCGGCGCCATGGCGATGACGAGTTTGGCTGGTTGCCTGCGCAGAAGCTTCAGCGGCTGTCCTGAAGCACGCCTCCGGCCAGTACCTGCTCCGTGCGCAGAATGCGCGCGTAATCCAGAGCCAGGTTGCTCAATGACAGCGCATGCACATCCTCCGCGGGCCAAAGCCGGCCTTGCAGGTCGTGCTGGTCAAAGGTGAAGCAGGCATCCTCTACTACCACCACATCGAAACCGAGATTGCCCGCCGAGCGTGCACTGGATTCCACGGAATTGTTGGTAATTACCCCGGTGATGACCAGCTCGTTGATGCTGCGCGCGTGCAACCAGCGCTCCAGGCCGGAGTTGGCGAAGGCATCGGGCACATGTTTGTCGAACACGGTTTCGCTGGCCAGCGGGGTGAATGCGGGCTGGAATTCGCAACCGGACTGGCCCGGCCAGAACACCGAGTCCACCGAGCGGGACAGGTGGCGCACATGGATCACCGGGCGCCCTGACTGACGCCACGCAGCCAGCAGCTCGCCTATACGCAGTTCGGCCTCGGGGTTGTTACGCCGGCCTAGGCGCGGGTGGTGGATGCCAACCTGAAGGTCAATCAACAACAGGGCAGCGTTGGTCGCGAAAGCGGTCATGACGGGATGGCACTCCTTGGCAGGTTCGGGCGCTTGACCCTAGCACAGCGTGGATGACTGCAAAAATTGCTGTCACGCGTAAGGGGCTGGTGCGTTGCTCTTGTGGGAGATTACCCAGCCCTTTGGGCTGCGCTGTCGCGCAGAGAACTCAGTGCGCAAGCGGTCCGCGTACCGTGTGGGAGCGGGCGTGCCCGCGAAGAATCCAACGCGGTGCCTGGCACCGGCTTCGCCGGTGTTCGCGGCGGTTCGACGCCTCGACACGCCCGCTCCCACAAAGAATCGGCGCCGTTGCATCTGATCCGCTTTTTTTCCACAAACCTGAATCTGTAACCGTATCAGCTCACGCCCGACAATATGTCCATTCCCGCATCACACTTGTAGAGGTTCCAATGGGCAAGCTTGCGCTATTCCTGGGTGGTTTTCTGCTGCTGACCATTCTGATTGGTATTCTTGGCACCATTCCGCCAAGCTGACGTTCATCATCCAAATTCCCCGCGGCCTGCCTGTCCTCCGGGCGGGCCCGTTGCTCTTCGTTGTTGGCCGATTCACCCTACCGATTTGTACGATAAGTCATTCTTTGCACTGGGAAATCTGTCCACAAAAAACGTGGGTAGGTCTGTGGATAAAGTGCTGCAAGCCAGGCCCACGGCGGGCTCTGTTAAATTGAGCAGAATTTGAACAGCCGTTTCAGGGGGGGGTTTCAGTAGGCCAGGCCGGCGCAGCGTAGGGCCACCAGCAGGTCGCGCACCCGCGCCGGCAGCTCGCCGGCGGGGTACACGGCATGCATCTGCGGGTCCTGGCCGTTGCTGGAGGTCAGGCGGTATTGCGGGCATACCCGCACCAGCCGCCCGGCCTTGACCTGCGCTTCGCCAACCCAGGCGGCCAGGCGGGCGATGCCGGCACCGGCCAGTGTGCTGTGGTACACCGCGTCGCCTGAGTCCAGCCGCAGCCTGGGCCTGGGGCGCAGGCTGGTGATCTGGCCGTCGCGGCAGAAGTGCCAGGCCTTGAGGATGCGCGGGGCGGTGTGCAGGATCAGCGCGTGGCCTTCGAGGTCCTCGGGTTGTTGTGGCGTGCCGGCCAGGGCCAGGTATTCAGGGCTCGCATACAGGTGGCGCCGGTAATCCCACAGCGGGTAGCCGATCAGCTCGCTCGACTGCGGGAAGGCGCCGCGCACCACGAAATCGAACTTGCCTTGCAGTGGGTCCAACGCCCCGTCGCTGTACTGCACGTCCAGGGTTACCTGGGGGTGGCAGCGGGAAAACTCGGCAAGCACCTGGGGCAGCACATGTTCACCCAGCACCTGCGGTACGGCGAAGCGGATCCAGCCTTGTGCGCTGCCGCTGAGCGCGGCCAGTTCGTCGGCGGCATCACGTTGCACATCCAGCAAGCGTTCGGCATGGGGCAGCAGGCGCTCGCCGGCTTCGGTCAGGGTCACAGCGTTGGCGTTGCGGTTGAGCAGTTTGCTCCCTGCGTTGTCTTCCAGGGTTTGTACCGCGCGGGTTACTGCGCTGGGGGAGCGCCCCAGGGCGCGGGCGGCGGCAACGAAGCTGCGCTTGTGCGCCACGCTGACGAACGCCTGGATTTCCCGCAGCATGTCCAATGCCATTGCCTGCTCCTCGTTGCAGTTTTCGCAATGTGGCATTTCAACACAAGCGCGGCACTTTGATTAGCCTTGCAGGCGTCTCCACTGCCTGGAACCGCGTCATGATGGATATCGCTGTGCTTTCCGTGTTCGCCTTCGCCGCTGGGCTGATCGACGCTGCCGTGGGTGGCGGCGGGCTGATCCAGATCCCGGCCTTGTTCAACGTGCTGCCCACCGCGCAACCGGCGGCATTGCTTGGTAGCAACAAACTGGCGTCGGTGTGTGGCACGGCCTTCGCGGCGCGTTCGTTCATTCGCAGGGTGACGCTGGACTGGGGGTTGATCGTGCCGGCGGCGCTCAGTGCCTTCGTCATGTCGTTCGCCGGTGCCGCCACGGTGTCGCTGGTGCCGCCCAGCGTGATGCGCCCGGCGGTGCTGGTGCTGATCGTGCTGATGGCCATCTACACCTTCTGCAAGAAGGACTTTGGCACGCTGCACAAACCCGCAACGATCGGCCGCAAGGAGCAGTGCCTGGCGGTGCTGATCGGTGGTGCGATCGGCTTTTACGATGGCCTGTTCGGTCCGGGCACCGGCAGCTTCCTGATCTTCCTGTTCATCCGCTTCTTTGCCCTGGACTTCCTGCACGCCTCGGCATCGGCCAAGGTGGTCAACATCGCCACCAACCTGGCGGCGCTGGTGTTCTTCGTGCCATCGGGCAACGTGCTGTACGCCATCGCCTTGCCCATGGCGGTGTGCAACATCCTCGGCGCGCTGACCGGTGCCTGGCTGGCGGTGCGCAAGGGCGCGGGCTTTGTCCGCGGGTTGTTCCTGGTGCTGCTGTGCGTGCTGATCGCCAAGTTGACGTGGGACTTGCTGGCCGGCTAGTTCACATCACCTGGCGTTGCGGTTCGGCCTGCTCGACGCGGTTGCGCCCATGGGCCTTGGCCCGGTACAACGCCTGGTCGGCGCGCGCCAGCAGTTCGTCGAGGGTGGGGGCCGGCATGTCGGCGGCACAACCGGCCAGGCCGATACTGACGGTAATCTGCAGGGGCTGCTCGGCCTGCACCACATGCAGGTCCTGCACGGCGCGGCGCAGGCGTTCTGCCGTGAACTTGGCCCGATCTGGCGCCAGGCCCGGGAGGACCACGACGAACTCCTCGCCGCCCAGGCGGGCGAACAGTTCGCCATCATGCAGCTGCTCCTGCAGGGTCCCGGCAAACTGGCGCAGCACCTGGTCACCAACCGCATGGCCGTGGGCATCATTGATCGACTTGAAGTGGTCGATGTCCAGCATCATCAGGGTCAGTGGCAGCGCCTGGGCGTGTTGCTCACGGCTGTCCAGCAGCGCGTTGGCGCGGCGGGTGAAGGCGCTGCGGGTGAGCACGCCGGTGAGGTGGTCGATGGTGGCCTGATGCGCCAGGCGGGCCATCAGGCTGCGGTTGGCCTGGCTGACGCAGGCTACCACCAGCGGCCCGAGCACCAGCATGGCGATGCCAAGGCGCGCCGACATCAGCGTGGTCACCCCGGGCTCGCTTTGCGGCACGCTGAAATGCATAAGGTTTTGCGCCACCGCCACGATCAGCGTGCTGCCAGCGGTAAGTGTCAGCAGAGAGACCAGAAACGGGGAGTAGGTCCAGGCGCACCACAGCAGTGCGGCAATCGGGAAGGCAATGGCCCCGGGGCCGCCGAAGGCAATGCTGAACGCCAGCGAGGCCAGCAGCACAAGCAACGGTGCCAGGCGGATGGCCTGGGCGCCACCGCGCACCAGCGCCCGTGCCGAAGGCGCCGTCAGCAGCACTGGCAGCACCAGCACGCTGGTGGAGAATTGTTCGCTGAACCAAGCCAGCCAGGTGGCGCGCAAGGACTGTTCGAACCACGGCGCGGCCATTACCGCCGCCATGCTGGCCGCCACGATCGCCGCGGCGGCGGAGGCGCCAAACACGCTGAGCACGCCGTGGGGGGTACGCATGCGCCGGTGCAGGCGCGGCAAGCGCGAGAGCAGCAGCCAGAGGGTGGCCACCACGCCCAGGTTGCACAGGTTGAACCACAGGGCGGGTACCCAGGAACTGCCGCACAGCAGGTCGGCGCCGACCATGGCCAGCCAGACCAGGGTAAAGCCCGTCAGCGTGGCCTGCCGGGGATAACGCAGCAGCACGCCGGCCAGTACCGCATTGACCGGCCAGAATAGCGACAGGGATTCGATCGGACGGGCCAGGATGCCGCCCAGGGTGAGGGCAAAGGTCAGGCCGAGCAGAACGACGTAGTGCAGCACGCGCGATTGGGCTGGAAAAACCATGGGCTCGACCGGCAAAGCGGAAACGAAATCCAGGACAACGGCTTGAAGCACCTGGGGCAATTGCGCACAAGTTTGTTTCGTCAGAGGACTTGATGTCAATCTGCCGCGATTGGTCGAGATAATGCCAAATTGCCTCCATCCGCTGCCGATCACCTCACAGCCCGAAGAACCACGGCACCATCAACACTGTCACCAGCATCACCAGCACGGTAAACGGCACGCCGACCTTGACGAAGTCGGCGAAGCGGTACTGCCCCGGGCCCAGTACCAGCGTGTTGACCGGCGATGACACCGGCGTCATGAACGCCGCCGAGGCGGCCAGCGCCACGGTCATGGCGAACGGGTAGGGCGACATGCCCAGCTGCGCGGCGGTGCTGACGGCCACGGGTGCCATCAGTACCGCGGTGGCCGTGTTGGAGATGAACAGGCCGATTACTGCCGTGACCGCGAACAGGCAGGCAAGAATGGCACTTGGGCCGGCACCGCCCAGCACGCTGACCAGGCCACCCACCGCCAGGTCGATACCGCCGGTTTTCTGCAGTGCCTGGGCAAAGGGCAGCATGCCGACGATCAGCACCAGGCTTTGCCAGTGGATGGCCCGGTAGGCGCTGTTCATGTCGATGCAGCGGCCGGCGCCCATCAGCAGGCAACCGATCAGTGCGGCAATGACGTTGGGTACCGCGCCGCTGACCATCAGCCCGACCATCACCGCCAGGCTCAGCAACGCCTGTGGTGCGCGGGTGCGGGCGGGCGCGACCAGGTCGATTTCTGCGGGCAGGCTCAGAACCAGGAAGTCCTTGGGCTTGCTTTGCAACTGGCGCACGGCTTTCCATGGGCCGACTACCAGCAGGGTGTCGCCCAGGCGCAGCTTTTCTTCCACCAGTTGTTCTTCGATCGCTGCCTGCTCGCGGCGCAAGCCGACCACGTTGAGGTCGAAGCGAGTGCGGAAGGCCAGTTCGAGGATGCTCTTGCCGATCAGTTTCGAGCCAGGTGGCAGCGAGACCTCGGCCATGCCCAGCTCCTGGGACTGGTCGATGAAGTAGGCGGCCTTGAAGTGCAGAGGCTCCAGCTGCATGGTTTGACACAGGCTGCGCAGGTCGTCGTGGTTGGCGAACAGGTCGAGCAGCAGCACGTCGCCCTGGTGCAGCACGGTGCTGGAGTCGGCGGCGATCACCCGCGTGGTGAACTTGTGCTGGCGTTCGATGCCGATCACGTTGGCGCCATGGCGGGTGCGTAGCTCCAGCTCGCCCAGGGTGTGGCCGATCAGCGGGGAGTGGGGGCGGATGCGCAGGCGCCGCTCACGGCCATTGAGCTTGTAGTCCAGCACCAGGTCCAGCAGGGTGCGGCGGCTTTCCACGCGGCCGTCCTTGCGCACTTCGCCGTTCAACCAGTGCCGGGTCAGCAGCATGTAGCCGATGCCCAGCACCAGCACCACCAGGCCAAACGGGGTGAAGCTGAAGAAGCTGAAGCCCGCTTCGCCATGGCGCACCAGTTCGCTGTGCACCACCACGTTGGGTGGTGTGGCCACCAGGCTTAGCATGCCGCTGATCAGGCCGGCGAAAGCCAGTGGCATCATCAGGCGGCTGGGCGAAATCTGTAGGCGCGCGGCGATGCTCAGCACCACCGGAATGAAAATGGCCACCACACCGGTGGAGCTCATCATCGAACCCAGCCCCGCCACGGCCACCATCAGCAACACCAGCAGGCGGGCCTCGCTGTTGCCGGCCCGCTCGCTCATCCACTCGCCGATGCGGTAGGCAATGCCGGTGCGCACCAGGCCTTCACCGACCACGAACAGGGCGGCGATCAGTACCACGTTGGGGTCACTGAAGCCGGCCAGCGCCTGTTCCACGGTGAGGATGCCCGACAGCGGCAGGGCGAGGATCACCAGTAGCGCGACCACGTCCATGCGTGGGCGATTGATGACGAACAGGACGATGACGATGGCCAGCAGGCCGAGGACCCAGAGTAGCTCTTGGTTCATGAGGAGGGGGTGTTCCTTCACACGGGGGCAGGATAGACAGTAGCAGCCAGTGTGCCGGAACGTGGTGAAGGGGGTGTTGATGTACTGCAGGGTTTGCAAAACAAAAGGGGCCGCATTGCGGCCCCTTGGTCACCGGGATCAGTGACGGTGACGACGGTGCTTGCCGTTGTTGTCGCCCAGGTGGTTGCCGATGGCACCACCAGCCGCGCCACCCAGGCCGGCACCTACGGTGGAGCCGGTCTTGCCGCCCACCGCACCGCCCAGCAGCGAGCCGCCGGCCGAGCCCAGGCCACCGCCGATGGCGGCTTCGGTACGGTTGCCCTTGCGTGCACCTACCGCACTGCCGGCTGCGCCGCCGAGGCCGGCACCGATGGCCGCCCCCGTTTTGCCGCCGATCTGTTGACCGACAACGTTACCCAGAACACCACCCAGGCCACCGCCAATGGCGGCGGTACCGTCACCGGCGAAAGCGCCCTGGCACAGCAGCAGGCCGAGGGCAAGGGAAGGCAGAGTCAGACGCATGATACGAACCTCAAAGGAATCATCAGGTTAAGGTGCCGCGCAACGGGCGGCGGCTCAGGGTTGAAAAGACGCTTCAGCGGTAGTAGCGGTCACCACGGTACCGACGATAGTCATCATCATCGTCGTCGCGGTCATGCCGATGGTGGTGGCGATGGTCACGATCACGGTCACGCCAGCCATCGTCGTCGTCATGGTAGCGATGGCTATGGCACCCTGCGGTCAGCAGGACAACGGCAATCAGCGAAAGGCTTGCAAGACGGGTCATCACGATATAGGTCCTTGATCCGCAAAGGTTTACGGCACACCTTCTGAGACTGGGAAGGATCCATTTGGTTTCGCTGTCAGGCAAAAAATTTGTCGGGCCAGCGATGAGCGGCATGCCTTGTCTGCGACTGCCCCCTGTGCGCGGCAATTCACTCGCGTGGCTTGCCAGTGCTAGAGTCGCGTTCTTTTTTACCCTGAGGATGGAACATGCGTGCGATTCTGCCGATGGCCGCGGCGCTGATGCTGGTCGGTTGTGCTTCTGCAACCATGGAAACGGCCCGCGGCGGCAAGCCGACTGCGCAACTCGACTCGCACAAGGCGCCGGCGCTGGTGGCCCAGTGCATCCAGTTCAGCTGGCAGGAAGAGAAGGTGTTCGGCGACGATGCCAGTGGCTACCTGGAACCACGCAAGCAGGGTGGGTTCACGGTGTATACCCGTGAGGCCGAGGCGTTCGTGGATGTGTACCCGCAGGCGGGTGGGGCGCGGGTGGATTACTACGCGCAGAAGAACGACGGCGTGGCCCTGCAGCGCCGGGCGGCGGCGGCGACCTGCCTGTAACGTCAAAACACATTCCCCTGTGGGAGCGGGTTCACCCGCGAATGCGTCGGTACATTCAACACCGCATTCGCGGGTAAACCCGCTCCCACAGGGGGGGCGCGAGCTTTACAATTTTTAGCAATGCAGTCCTGTCGCAGGGAGATTGGTGGGGGCTAGCATAAGCCCCCACGAATCAAGGAAGACACCATGGACCGCTCATTGCAACTCAACCGCGCCAGCTGGGATGAACGTGCTCCGCTGCACGCTGCTTCCAACGACTACGAAGTCGAACGGCTCATCCGGCAACCCGAACACCTTTCCGAAACCGTACGCTTCGACCTGCCATTGCTTGGCAATATCGACGGGCTCAACGCCGTTCACCTGCAGTGCCACATCGGCACCGACACCCTCTCGCTGGCGCGCCTTGGCGCCAAGGTCTGTGGCCTGGACTATTCCACGGCGTCGCTGGCCGAGGCGCGGGTGCTGGCCGAGCGCTGTGCGGCACCCATCGCGTATGTCGAGGCCGATGTCTATGCCGCCGACAAGGTGCTGCCGGCTGGCACGTTCGACCTGGTCTACACCGGGATCGGCGCGCTCTGCTGGCTGCCCCGCATCGAGCCGTGGGCGCGTACTGTCGCGGCCCTGCTGAAACCAGGTGGGCGGCTGTTTCTGCGCGACGGGCACCCGATGCTGATGGCGGTCAACGAAGACCACCAGGACCGCCTGCAACTCGAGTACCCGTATTTCGAGCACGAAGAGCCGACGGTGTGGCACAACGACCAAACCTACGTCGAAACCGAGCAGCGCCTGTCTCACACCGAAACCCACGAGTGGAACCACGGCCTGGGCGAGGTGATCAGTGCCTTGCTGGCCCACGGCCTGCAGCTGACCGCCCTGGTCGAGCACCAGAGCATCCCCTGGGAGGCGCTGCCGGGGCAGATGGTCAAGGGCGACGACGGTGAATATCGCCTGCGCGAGCAGCCCGCGCGCCTCCCCCTGAGTTACACCCTGGTGGCAGTAAAAGCCTGATCAGGACAGGTAGCCGCCGTCGACATTGAGCGTGGTACCGGTGGTGTAGCTGGAGGCATCGCTGGCCAGGTACAACACGGCGCCGGCCATTTCCTTGGGGTCGGCCACGCGCTTGAGCGGGATATGCTGCAGCGCGGCGTTGAGGATGGCGTCGTTCTTTACCAGTGCCGAGGCGAACTTGGTATCGGTCAGGCCCGGCAGCAGGGCGTTGCAGCGGATCCCGAACGGCGCGCATTCCTTGGCGAAGACCTTGGTCATGTTGATGACCGCCGCCTTGGTCACCGAATAGATGCCCTGGAACAGGCCCGGCGACACCCCGTTGATCGACGCCACGTTGATGATGCTGCCGCCACCCTGCTCACGCATCAGCTTGCCGGCCTCTACCGACATGAAGAAGTAGCCACGGATGTTCACGTCCACGGTCTTCTGGAAAGCACCCGGGTCGGTATCCAGCACGTTGCAGAACTGCGGGTTGGTGGCGGCGTTGTTGACCAGGATGTCCAGCCGCCCGAATTGCTCGCGGATGCCGGCGAACACCTGCTGGATCTGCTCCAGTTCACCGATGTGGCAGGCTACCGCCGTTGCCTTGCCGCCGGCGGCGATGATGGCGTCGGCCACCTGCTGGCAACCGTCGAGCTTGCGGCTGGACACGATCACATGGGCACCTTGCTGGGCCAACAGGTGGGCGATGGCCTCGCCGATGCCACGGCTGGCGCCGGAAACGAAGGCAATCTTGCCGTCGAGGTCGAACAGGTGGGTCTTGGACATGCTGTTTTCCTTGTTATCCGTCGTCGAAGTCGGGGCTCAGAGGCTGGACTTGGCGATGACCTGCAAGGTCATCTGCTCCAGCAGGCGGTTCATGTGGATGAACTGGGCAAAGCGCTTGTCCTGGGTCTGGCCGTGGTAATAGCGGTAGTAGATCTGCTGGACGATGCCGGCCAGGCGGAACAGGCCATAACAATAGTAGTAATCAAAGTTGTCCAGGCGGATGCCAGCGCGCTCGGCGTAGTAATCGACGAACTGGCGGCGGCTGAGCATGCCCGGGGCGTTGCTCGGCTGGCGGCGCATCAACTGCACTGGCGCCGGGTCGTCGGCCTGGATCCAGTAGGCCAGGCTGTTGCCCAGGTCCATCAGCGGGTCGCCGAGGGTGGCCATTTCCCAGTCCAGCACACCGATGATGCGCATGGGGTTGTCGGCATCGAGGATCACGTTGTCGAAACGGTAGTCGTTGTGCACGATGCCGGGCCGCGTGTGGTCGGCGGGCATTTTCTCGTGCAGCCAGGCGGTTACCTGTTCCCAGCGCGGGGCGTCCGGGGTCAGGGCCTTTTCATAGCGACTGGTCCAGCCCTCGATCTGGCGCTGCACATAGCCTTCCGGCTTGCCCAGGTCGGCCAGGCCGCAGGCGTTGTAGTCCACCTGGTGCAGTTCCACCAGGCGGTCGATGAAGCTCTTGCACAGGGCCTCGGTGCGGTTGGCGTCGAGGTCCAGTTCGGCCGGGATGTCCGAGCGCAGGATGATGCCCTTGACCCGCTCCATCACGTAGAACTCGCCGCCGATCAGGCTGGTGTCGGTGCAGTGCACATAGGCCTTGGGGCAGTAGGGGAAGCCGCTGTTCAGCTGGTTGAGGATGCGAAACTCGCGGCCCATGTCGTGGGCCGATTTGGCCTTCTGCCCGAACGGTGGGCGGCGTAGTACGAAGTCGCGGCCCGGATAGCTGACCAGGTAGGTAAGGTTGGAGGCGCCGCCAGGGAACTGGCTGATGCTCGGCAGGCCATCCAGGCCGGGGATGTTGGCCTTGAGGTAAGGGTCGATGACCGCCGCGTCGAGTTCTTCGCCGGGGCGTACCTGGGTGGACTGGTCGGTGAGCGTCATGCGTTTTCCTTATTCTCGATCGCAAGGACTATTGGCTAATCTAATGGTCAGCTGGGTGTGGGACAAGCGTGCCAGGTGCCATATAGGCGAGGGTGTTGCTGCCCGATCAACTGCCTTGATGAAGCGACTGGCGATAGGGCCCGAACAGGCGGGCAAAAAAAAACCGAAGCCGGTCAGGCTTCGGTTTTTCGATCATCCGGTACCCCCGACCCTCAGGACGGGAACAGCTCGCTGAGCTTCATCGACAGCATCATGTCGCCTTCAACGCGCAGCTTGCCGCCCATGAACGCCTGCATGCCGTCGGTTTCGCCGCTGACGATACCCTTCAGGGTTTCGCTGTCCATTACCAGGGTGCAGTTGGCATCCGGGTTTTCGCCTTCCTGCAGGTCGCAGGTGCCGTCCTTGACGATCAGTGCGTAGTGCTTGCCTTCGTCGGTGATGTTGAAGCCGAACACCAGGTCCAGGCCGGCGGCAGCGGATGGGTTGAACTTCTCTTGCATCTTTTTAACGGCATCAGCTACGGAGGTCATGGCGCATTCCTTATAGAGTGATTTACACGTCCCCGCAGGGACACAACAAGCCGGGCTCATCGATAGGTGACAAGCTCCGGCGCCCTCAACAGCTGCACATGGGCCTGGCTGTTGAAGGAAGCCAGTGCCACGTCGCGGCCGCGGAACTTCAGCTGGCTGAGCGACGTGTTGATGATCTGCCAGTTCAGCGCGAACGCCTGGCTGGGGGTAATACGGGTAACCAGGTGGAGCAGGGCGGCAATGGTGCCGCCCGAGGTGAAGATGGCAATATTGTCACCGCTACCGGCGGCGTCGAGTACGCGTTGCAGGCCGCCTTGCACGCGGGCGGTGAAGGCCTGCCAGGTCTCCAGGCCATCGTCGGCATGTTCGCCATCGTGCCAGCGCTGCACCATCAGTGCGAACAGGCGCTGGAACTCGCTGCGGTGCTGCGCGCCATTGCGCAGGATGTGCAGGGCGTCGGGCTCTTGCGGCAGCAGCCCGGGCAACAGGGCGCGGATCACGCCATCGGCATCGAACTCATTGAACGCAGCATCGGTCTCGACAGCCGGCACCGGGCTGCCGTTGGCATGCAGTGCTGCCAGGGCCAGGCGCGCGGTATCCTGCTGGCGGCGCAGGTCGCCTGCCACGCAGCGGTCCAACCGTACCCCGAGCTGGGCCAGGTGCTCACCCAGGGCCTGGCTCTGGCGCTCGCCCACGGGCGAGAGGACATCGTAGTCATCGGCGCCGAAGGAGGCTTGGCCATGTCGGATCAGGTAGAGGTTGCCCACGAAAGGTTCCGGCCTGTTGGAGGTTGCTGCGAGGTTAGGATGCGGCACACGGGCTGTCAACGAAAAAACATACAAGCGTTTGAAAAGGTTGTTTGAAAGGTGTTGCCGGCGTTTACAGCGGCTGGCAGCACCTCAGGCGCAACGGTATGCTTGCAACAGTTACGCGCCGTCGTGGCGCAGGTATTTAAGGAGTCAACGTGGAGTTTCTTGCCGAATACGCAAGCTTTCTCGCCAAAACCGCCACCCTGGTCATCGCCATCCTGATAGTGCTGTCGGCTATCGCCGGGCTGCGCGGCAAGGGGCGGCGCAAATCGGGTGGGCAATTGCAGGTCACCCGCCTGAACGAGTTCTACAAGGACCTGCGCGAGCGCCTGGAGTCCGGCCTGCTCGACAAGGCCCAGCTCAAGGCCTTGCGCAAGCAGCAGGCCAAGGCGGAAAAACAGCAGAAGAAGGGCAAGGCCGAGGAAAAGGACCGGGTCTTCGTGCTGGACTTCGATGGCGACATCAAAGCCTCTGCCACCGAAAGCCTGCGCAACGAAATCACCGCGCTGCTGACCCTCGCCACCCCGCGTGACGAAGTGGTGCTGCGCCTTGAAAGCGGTGGCGGCCTGGTGCACAGCTACGGCCTGGCCGCATCGCAACTGGCGCGCATTCGCCAGGCCGGCATCCCGTTGACCGTGTGTATCGACAAGGTGGCTGCCAGCGGCGGTTACATGATGGCCTGCATCGGCGAGAAGATCGTCAGCGCGCCGTTCGCCGTGCTGGGTTCCATCGGCGTGGTGGCGCAGTTGCCCAACGTCAACCGCCTGTTGAAGAAGCACGACATCGATTTCGAAGTGCTGACCGCCGGTGAATACAAGCGCACCCTGACGGTGTTCGGCGAGAACACCGAGAAGGGCCGGGAGAAGTTCCAGGAAGACCTGGACATCACCCACAAGCTGTTCAAGGACTTCGTTGCCCGCTATCGTCCACAGCTGCACATCGACGAAGTGGCCACTGGCGAAGTCTGGCTGGGCGTCGCGGCACTCAACCGCAAGCTGGTGGACGAGCTGCAGACCAGTGACGAGTACCTCAGCGAGCGCGCGCGCAACGCCAACCTGTTCCACCTGCACTACGCCGAACGCAAGAGCCTGCAGGAGCGAATCGGCATGGCTGCCAGTGGCACGGTGGAGAACACCGTGGTGGGCTTGTGGAGTAAACTCGGCCGCCTGCGCTAACACCTTGAACCCGTTGAAATTTTTTTTCGTTCAGGGGGTTGCAAGGTTAAAGGAATGAAGACATAATGGCGCCCATCGAAACGCAGCAAACTTTGAAAAAGGTTCAGCGTTTCAAGGAGATAGCGAAGCGCAAGCTGCTAGATCCGACCTTTGAGGCCGAGTAGCAAAGTGGTTATGCTCCGGATTGCAAATCCGTCTACGCCGGTTCGATTCCGACCTCGGCCTCCACCATTCGAAAGCCCCGCAGATTAACGTCTGCGGGGTTTTTCTTTGCGGGTCAAAAAAGCCAAGAGTTCCGAAACTAAAGGCATGGAGTTCCGAAACTTCAGCCTTTCGAGGGCTTGGCGATGGCGCCGACGCGGCGGTAAACGCGTTCGGTGATCCCCTCTTTCCAGTGTCCCAACAGGACGCTGGCTTCGCTCAGGTCGTTGATCTCCGACGCCGCCTTCGGCCGGATGTCCCGGAACTGGAACTGGGCTATTCGATTGGCCAGGTCCGGCTTCTTCTCAACCTCGGCCTTTAGCGCTCGGGCTTCGTCTTTGCAGACGCTGTTGCCTAGCAGCTTCACCTGGTTAGCGCCTGAAATTTCTTTCCAATACAGCCTGTTTCCTCATTGAGGAAGAGCCCGCGGTCGATGATGTAGTCAGCCCGGAAGCCTTAAGCCCGCTTCAGTTCGTGGGGCTTGAGCATCCGAAGCGTGATGTTCGATCATCACGTAGTCGCCGACCATCACCACATCGGCGTGCTCAGTGAAGTGCTGTGGAAGATATTTGCGCATGAACGCGGCGCACTTGCGCGCGCCGGCCAGTTGCTCGTCTGTCAGGGTGGTCAAGCAGTTCCTGCTCACGGCGGGCTGCCGCTTCGCGTTCTGCTTGCTGCTGCTGGGCCATGCGCTGGCACTCGGCCTCGACAGCGGCCTCTTGTGCCGCTCGAATCCGGTCCTGCTCGGCGCGCTCTTCAGCTTCGCGGCGCAGCCTGGCTAACTCGGCTTGCTCGGCGTCGTACTTCTCGCGCTTGACCAGGCCGGCACGCAAGGCAATCAGGACTTTATCCTTCTCGCGAGCGGCTTCAGCTTCAAACTCTTCCCACTCAGGCCCGATCAACACCTCTTCGACAGAAGCGATGCGATCCTTGATGTCCGCTGCCTCCAAGCCGTGAGCAAGATCGCCAGCAGTGGAACGACCCAGAATTCAACAAGTGGCTGGATGATGCCATATCCGACGCAGGCCATCGTTTGGGATGCGATCCTTGACGTCGGTTCGGCCTGGAATGGCTGGGATGCCGCGAAGGCTGCTCTGGGCTATTACTGCCCGGCATGTAGCGGTTCTGGATAGGAAATCCACGTCACCTATCACGGCCTTGATTCGTTTGGGCGTCTCGGCCACTGCACGGTATGCAACGGCGCCGGGCGAACGTCGGCAGCGCTTGTCGTCACGAGTGAGCGTCTCGTAAGCGAAACCGCGCACCGTGGTGACCTTCAAGCGAAGGTCTGGGGCCTTCAGGCGGAGATCGACAAGCTCAAGGCTGAGAACGCGGCGCTCCGAAAAGATAAAGACCGCATCGATTCCCTTGAGGCCAATGGCTGGGACATCCGTAACTCCAGCAGCGCTCTCGCGGACACTGGCGATTACACCAGCGCCATTGAAATCGTTGGCCGCTGGATGGACAAGCCGCATGAGCGCGTGATCGGCGAGAACTACAACGAGAACCTGCGGGCTGCTCTCGATCAGGCGATGTTGGCTGATGCTTATCCACCAGAGCGCCCGGAGTATGACTTCTGCGAGGGCGCCCTGCGCAACGGAAACCAGGCACGGCGCCGGGCTGAAGCCTTGGGTATCGACTACGACGCCGCCATGGCTAGGCTATGGGCGCTGATTGAGAATGAAGAGGCAGCTTGAGCCGCCTCGAAGGATCGCAGCAAGGAACATTCCACCGAGTAGCACTTTCCAGCCTTTACTCGACGTTTTGGGGTAATGATGACTAATCCCTACCTCCAACGGTGGCCACGGGAGACGTGGGCGCAGATAGCTGGCTTGCCCATTCAGAGCTGATTGCTTGGGTAAGTTCGTCGACTCTTTGCTTCTCTGCACTATCTGGATAAGGCGATTCCGCACTGGCAGCGAGCGCTAGGCAGAGTCTCAATTGATGAGCCTCAGTTTTGACGGTCTTTGGGGTAGAGGGATCGAACCAGAAGTACCTTTCCAATGCTAAAAGGAGGTTACCTTTGGCTTGAACAGAGCAATACCCCTGTCCCGTTTTGCAGTTGGCGTTCATGCGTAGCTCTTCAGCAACACCTGTGCCACCTTGCAATTGCCTTGGCTTTTCCGCGACTCCCTTGCCATTAAGCTCCCCAAACGGGTAGTACGTGAACAGTTGACCATTAGGAATGGCGCGTTCGGCAACATCGGCGTAAGCAAGCAATTGAGGACGTAGTTCGTCGTGCTTGCCTGACCAGAATCTGAAGAAGTGCCCCACCGCACTTAGAAATGCTTTTGTATAGCGGATTGGCATGGGCGATCCATTTGCACGGTCACTCTCCGTATCTTGCCCTCGAACGCTGTAGTCTAGATTTGATTGTGCCGACGAAAGTGTGGCACCGGGGCAGTTTGGATAGGCTTGATTGGCAAGCAATGGGAACGCAAGCGAACGGAAGCCGATTCTGCCTTGTGAGTCCTCCTCGAACCACAAGTTGCGTAGATAAATGGGCGCATCACTGAGGCTACCGGTATTCAACTCCGTTAGCGAACCAAGATCTCCGCTGTGGCGAAATAGTGCCCCTTCATGCGTGTGTGCGCTCACCAAGAACTTCATTGAGCGTGAGTCATTGTTTAGTTCTACCCATAGAGCCCTAGTGGTCGCGTCCCATTCGTCGCCACCCCAGACACCAAATGGGTGGTGAGCCACGAAGAAATAACGGGCTGTAGAGGGCAGGTCCGCAACCAATCTTTTCAGTGAGCGCAACTGGTCGGCGGATACACCTGCGTGCAACCCAGCGACGCTGGAAGGGTTCAGGTAAGGCCTGCGAGCGAAATCTGAGCTGTCTATCAGCAGTGCATAAATTGGTGTTTCTTGGCCTTCAACGGAGGGCAAACGAACACGCTGCACGATGTAAGAGGTCCACTGTAGATCGTCTTTACGAATTCGGCTAACCCAGCACAGCGAGCCATTGGCATTGCAATCAGGCTGGCCTATGGGCGGATGCTTATGCTTCGCAAGCATCGCCGCGTAACGCTCAACAATTTTTTCCTTTGGCATGTGGCTGTAGCGGTTTCTCTGATCTACCTGAACTCGTCCAGCATTGCAGAGATTGCTCCAGTACGACGTCACATAAAGCCGGCCGAACCGATCGGCCTTTGGATACATGTTTCCAGTCAGGAACCCGTCATGGTTTCCTGGTGCTAGCAGCCAGCTTTCCGGTCCTGGGCCGGAGTGCCCAGAGGCGTCCATGGTTGCTGTGAAAAGATCCCATTCAGTGGCGCAAGACACATCTAGAGCATCTCCTGCGTGAATGACCAGCGGATACGACTTGGCACGCTCCATCGCATAGAGCAGTACGTCCGCTTCGCCGATGACTTGCTGGCCGGTACGTAGCGTCACAGGGACAAACTCATCTCCAGAGCGATTAAAGTAGCGGCTAGCCACACCTCGGCTCTCGTGTATTTGTGTGTCTGCGATGAATGCAATTGGCTGAGTCAGCGGTGTTTTTCCTTCAGAGGTCCAGCCGCTACCAGAATGTGGCCCGACGTTCTCGGGACTGCTGGCGCAGCCAACCATTGCTCCCACTGCAAAAACAGCGGGGGACAACCATGCATAGGCCCTAGCGTTCATTTTGCTCCCTCTCTCGTTATATCCAGCTCAACTACTGTGCGTATCAATGCGCGGAAGAACTCCTTGCGCGGGAATGGGCGGTCGGCCGCCGCGGTACGCACTAGCCAGTTGGGGTGATCTCGCAGGGGCAATACGTAGGTCCAGTGGTCCGACTCCACTTCTGCCAGGAGAGTAGATTTGGGGAGGACCGCATCAGATGCGAGAACTTGGCCATCGTTGCGTAGATCGGCATTTGCCAGTCTTCGGTAGAAAGGGCGGAGGCCTGGGGAGATGGATTTGGCATCTGTGTGTGCCACAACCGTGTACAGGCTTATGCCTGGAAACTGTGGGTGGCTTGCCAGCCAGCGACGACGCTCACGCCTTGTGAGGCTTGTTACCTCATGGCCATCTGAAGGTGTGCATTGCAGTGCTTCGAATCGAGTCGCGAGCCGCTTATAGAGCTCTTCGTTAGTATCGGCAACGGGAGTGCCCATTACCACGCCGGACAAAGAAACGAACGATAAGGGTTGCTGGGGTAGTCCGTTGGTTTTTAGCTGCTCTAGTGCGTACATGGTGTCTGGAACTCCTTTTGAGTAGCCAACCACGATGATGCGCGATACGGTGGGGACTTTTGACTCTTGGCGAATAGCTTCAGCAATGACTGCGCCGTTCGCCGTCGAAGATACTCGACCTCGAACATTAATTGCTCTGACGCGTTGGAGGCCCGAGTTAGCTAAGTAGGCGTAACCTTCCTTAAGATTTGTAGCTGCAGTCCTGGCTATTCCATCGCTAAAAGGAAGTGATTGGTCTCCCACGCAGTCGCCAAAGATACCGGGGACCACCAGCACCGACACGCCTCTTAGTGATGGCGACGAATGGGCGGAGGGTGTTGTTGTTGTTGTTGTTGTTGTTGTTGTTGGCCAGTGAGTCCACTTCGCAACGTCCGGCGTATCAGATGGTGTCGACGCGACTAGTTCCGCCGCGAAGTTACGTGCGAAGACGCTTCGGCCGTCTGCTATTCCAGCTGCAGCCAGAGGAAGGGAGGCAACGGGAGGTTCACTGGAGACATACGGAAGTAACGGCGCTCTTACGCAGCCTATGAGACCAGCGGCTGCCAGTAGTGGGATTGCGAAGGTGCGTAAGCATTTGCTGTATGGAGATCGAGTGGCCACGTTCCCCTTCGTTTCCTTTCCCTGTACGGTTCATAGAAATGTAGCAGTAGTTCTGAGGGCGGTAAGCGTCCGGAGAAATCACCTTCTGAGCTCCAGCATTATGGCAATGGTGTCGGTGTTTTTAAGCGGACGCTATTTAATTGCTCCGGGTTGGTGTGTAGTGGTCTACTAACCCCGGACACCTTTTTAGGCGAAAATGGTCGCCACACAGAGGTGTTCGATGAGCAGACAACGACGTACTTTCACCCCCGAATTCAAACGCGAGGCAGCCGGCCTGGTGCTCGACCAGGGCTATAGCCTTACTGAAGCCGCCCGGTCGCTCGACTTGGTTGAATCGGTGCTGCGCCGCTGGGTGAATCAACTCCAGTCAGAACGTGGCGGTGCTACGCCAGCGAGCAAGGCGCTGCCCCCCGAGCAGCAGAAGATCCAAGAGTTCGAAGCTCGGATCAACCGGCTGGAACGGGAGAAATCGATTTTAAAAAAGGCTACCGCGCTCTTGATGGCCGAGGAACACGAGCGCTCGCGTTGATTGATCAGCTCCGCCGCGAGGAGCCTGTCGAATTACTCTGCTCGGTGTTTGAAGTCACTCGCTCGTGTTACTACGCGCATTGCCATAAACGGCGATCTCCGGACGTTGCGCGACTGGCACTGCACGTTCGGGTTAACGAGCTATTTACACAGAGCCGTAGTGCCGCAGGTAGTCGAACCATCATGTGCATGATGCGCGAAGAAGGCATTCAGATCGGCCGCTTCAAGGTGCGCAAGTTGATGCGCGAAATGAAGCTGATCAGTAAGCAACCGGGCTCACATGCCTACAAGAAGGCCACAGTGGAGCGCCCTGACATCCCGAATGTGCTGGAGCGCGCATTCGATGTCACGGCACCGAATCAAGTATGGTGCGGCGACATCACGTACGTGTGGGCTCAAGGTCAGTGGCACTATGTGGCGGCAGTTATCGACCTGTTTGCACGGCGCATGGTGGGATGGGCGTTTTCACCTAAACCGGACAGTGAGTTGGTCATCAAAGCGCTGGACATGGCGTACGAGCACCGTGGGCGGCCGCAGAATGTGCTGTTTCATAGTGACCAGGGCAGCCAGTATGGCAGCCGAGTTTTTCGTCAGCGGTTGTGGCGTTACCGCTTCAGGCAGAGCATGAGCCGCAGAGGTAATTGCCTGGACAATGCGCCTATGGAGCGTTTGTTCCGCAGCCTGAAAACGGAGTGGGTGCCAAGTGTGGGCTACATGAGTGCTGCGCAGGCACAGCAAGACATCGGCAGGTTTCTGATGCAGCGCTACAACTGGGAGTGACCGCATCAGTTCAACGGTGGGTTACCTCCGGCGATTGCCGAGGAAAAACTTAATCCGGTGTCCGGGATTAGTTGACCACTACACTACTGATCGCAGCAAGAGCAAGGGCTACACACCCTGAAGCATCGCAATCTCTAACGCCGCCGACATAGGCGGCGTATTTTATATGCGCGTTTGCACCGAGACCGCCGTCATAACTCATCCATTCGGGTAGCGCTGCGTGTTCATCGTCGTCATGGGTGCTTTCGCAGATCTGGCTGCAGACGCCCGTTAGCAGCGCGGCGCGGAAGGCCTCCTCATTGAACTCGCGCTCGCGGCAATGCTCTTCGAGCTTCATTACCGCACTTTCTGGCTCTGTTAGAAGCTCCTTCCTCAGCCCGCACTAGCTGGCAGAACGGCCCGTCAAGAGTTGTATTGTGGTGAGCAACGATGTCCTTAGATTTCATCGCTGGTGTGTCTGAACAAGTATGGCCTTCGGAGATGAGTACCGCATCGAAGCCAAGATCACGAGCAGCACGGCAGGTGCTATCGACGCAGTATTGAGTTTTCATCCCGGTGACTACTACAGGATCCTAGAGGGACGAACCCGTGCATGCCTCGGTACTGGCTCCGCCTTCCACACATGCGTCGCACTCCTGCCTGAGCAAACAAGCATAGTCCGCCGAGCGGTACTGGCGCGGAAGCTTTGCCTGATGCTGAAATGCTGTATGCATACACAGTATTCGGTGCAGCATGTACTTTCTCCTCGTTCGCCGCCGCGTAAATGGCGTGGCCATCCATTCCGATCAGCTCAGGAAGATCCAGCCCCTTCGGGCTGACATCCACATCGGTGACCACCACAGTGAGCCGCTGGGCCGGGTGTCGACCCAGGCCTGGGTATTCAACCCGTCACCAGGGCCAGACATCATCCCCCGACTGCACGATGCCAAGGTCAACGGCATGGCCCAGCTCGGTATCAATATCAACGGGATCGAAGAGATCGACGGTGTGCTGTATGCGCAGTCGTGGTGGTGCAGGAAGGAATGATGGCTGGGCTCCCACAGGCCTGGCTGGCCGAGCTGAACGACCAGGTTGCTCTGGTGGCTGATCCTGATGGGCGCGCAGCAGTGCTCGATGAAATGGCCCACGCTGCGCGCCGGCGTCGAGAGGTTGATGATGAGGACTTGGCCGACATGCTGGAGATCGTCGAGTCGGCCAGGCTGTGGGCGCTTGATGAGGCTGAGAAGGGGGAGTAGATGGGCAGAACGCCGGAGGAGGGTGAGTGATATCAGTTTTGATACCAATTACTGGGCTTTGTGGGTGGCGGGAGGGGTATTTGGCCCAGCAAAATCAACCGATAAGCACCGCCAGGCACCCATCCAATACTGCATGGTGATGTGGGCAATATAGATCTGGTTAGTACCGATCATGGCCGGGCCTATACCGGATCTGGAGGAATGATTCGTCCGGGCGATACAGGCCTTTTGAAGATGGAACTCGAATAGGGATAAATGATAAAATTTGCTCCCTTTTGAAACTTGAGACGGATCTTATGCGGCAGTTTCTGGCAATGACGTTTGGGGGGCTCACCCCAAGCTACTACGCTCGGCAGTTGTTTTTCGGCGCGCTCTTTGCGGCATTTTTCATCTACATGAAATCACGCTCCCCGCTTGGGATTGATTTCGCAACGGTAGCCATCTCGGTGGTGAGCACCTTCCTCTATCCCTATTCTCGATTCGTGTATGAGAGTGTGGTGGGCTTCATAATGGGACGAAACGTGTTCTTCTTGAATGCGTTGTTGATGCTGGCTGTCAAAGTGTTCACGATGTTCGTATGCTGGTTCCTGGCGATCTTCATCGCGCCACTGGGATTGCTGTACCTCTACTGGCATCACAGTAGGCAACCGTCCAACTAGATTCTCCGAGCCCGGCTTGCAGTCGGGCTTGTCACTCTGGGCCCTGGCAGATGCCGGGGCTTTTTTATGGAGCAGTGCTTATGGCCGAGCGAGGTTCCGGCGTCCTCGCAGTGGCCGGTGTACCTGCCAGCGTCGGCTTGGGTGCTGCCTTCCCCTTCAGACCCCCGCCCTACGTGTGGGAGTCGCGCTTGCCGGCGATGGGCCGCGAAACGGCCCCTCTTTCGGTCGGTACCAATCGTCCACGACCGGCGGCTATCGACCCAAGGCTGTCTTGGTGGATGGCATTTCACGCGCTCACGCATTAGGCTACCGTCGGGTTCGATGGGGCCCGCTCTCACGTTTGACGAAATGACCGAAGGATCAAAATATGGATATCAAATTGGCCCGGCTAAGTGCCGCCATGGGATTGGTCGCGATTCTGGCAGGTTGCTCTGAGGAAAAAGTGCCCGAGCCTACAGCAGCCAACTGTGCGCCTGAACTTTATGAAAAAAATCTGGCCAGCTTGTCGAAAGAGTCGAACAGGAATGAGTTCATCGCGAACTGCAAAAGCTTCCTTGCCGCGAAGAAAATGACCAAGTGGAAATTCGAGAAGAGCCCAGAAGACAAGTACTGATTCATCTCGACAGTTGCAATACGAGGAGCCTGCTGGCTCCTCCTTTCAGATCGCTCTAAGCGCCCCTTCCGCTCACAGGCGCCTTTCTTGGACGGTTCCAGGTTGTCACGCCTGTCGATCAGCTCATCCTCCTAGAGTGTCCAGGCCCGACCAACACTACATGGGCCCGAATACTTGCGGAACGTATGGCGAAGCTGGTCGCTCGACGATTTGGGCTGATTATCCTGGTCGGTATATCATTCGGGGCATCCTGGTATTGCGCCTCGCTTCTCGGAACGCTGCCATTCTCCGCAGGCTCATTCTTGTCTCAAGCGCGCACGAGCTCGGCGAAACCGGCAGGGGGTTGGTTCGTCAGCAAGTGTCCAACGTCCTGGCTCAAGATTACGTTGCGTTGATAGAGAGTTTCGCCACTGTCTTTCGGCGCCCATGGCGAAACGCCTTGCTACGCGCCGCTACATCGATAAGGGCAAAAGGTGGCGTTGAACCCTGAGCGCAGCGTCTCGATCACTTGCGCTTCCGGAAAAAGGGCGGAAAGAATGTGCCACCTCTTCACTGAAGCGGGTTTATCAGCTCGGCGCCCTGGTTGCGCACATTCCCCACGGCTGTGCTCACCCGATACCACTCGAAGGCTTCGACCGGCTCTCCCAGGTTGAGCACCAGTTGCTCCGCGTGCTCGCTCGGCATTTCCGCCGCGATCCATTCATATGCCAGCTCAGGTGACAGCACCACAGGCCGGCGGTCGTGAACATCGACCATCCCGCCTTGAGCATCGGCGGTAATGATGACGAACCCGTCGTGCTCGCTTCCAGTGAACTGGCCGATCGAGGCGCACAGGGCAGGGCGCCCATCCCGGCGGCGGATGTAGTACGGCTGCTTCTTCGGCCTGCCTTCATCAACCCATTCGTACCAGCCGTCGATGGGCGTGATGGCCCGGTGCGGCCAGATCGCCCGGAAGAACGGGCCGTGCGCAACTTTTTCGACTCGGGCATTGATCGGCGCAGCACGATCGGTTGCCCAATGCGGCCGCCAGCCCCACCGCACCAGGTCCGCCCTCGGGCCTGCATCATCCACACGCAGCACTGCTACCGGCGTGGTCGGCGCGACATTGTACCGGCCAAGCGGCTGGTCACCGACGTTGTTCCTCCAGGCCTCTGGCAGGCTCAGGGTTTCAACGAAGTCATGTATGCCACGGTATTGGCTCAACCTTCCACACATACGCCCTCCAACCTGAAGGATAGCCGCTGCCTCGTCGTGGTGACGCGCACTTGTGTTCTGCCTGCCGTAACCACTGCCGGAGGCTGCGCTGGGCATCGAATGCGCCGAGATGTCTGGCTTCCTGGCTTGCTGAAACGTTTCTTCGCGTTTATAAAAAGGCACAACTCCAAGAAAGGCTACTGCCATGTCCCTCCTCAAGCTGTTCATTGCTCTCGGCGCCCTGTCCGCAACCTCTCATGCCCTGGCCTGGGATTACGTTCTACTCGATACCGACAAAGCCGCCCAGAACTGGCAGATCACCAGCCAGCAACTTGGCGTAAAAACCGACAAGCCCTTCAGCGTTACCCTGCGCACCTTGCACGGAGGTCGGCAGGAGGGGGTCAGCATTGTCGACATCGATAACGGAACGATGAAACTCTCCGTAGTGCCGACCCGCGGTATGAACATCTTGCAGGCGTCGGTCGGTAATGTGCGCATGGGCTGGGATTCGCCAGTCAAGGAAGTGGTCAACCCGTCCTTCATCGAACTCAATGGGCGTAATGGTCTGGGCTGGCTGGAGGGTTTCAACGAACTGGTCACCCGCTGCGGTTACGAATGGGTCGGGCACCCCGGCGTCGACAACGGCGAACTGCTGACCTTGCACGGTCGGGCCGCCAATATTCCTGCGAACAAAGTCACCCTGCACATTGATGAGAAACCACCGTACGCCATCACCTTGCGCGGCGAACTGAAAGAGCAGGCGTTCAAGAAAGTCGACTTCTCCGTTATGACCGAAGTGGTCACCGAACCCGGCAGCGCGGTGTTCATCCTCAATGACACCTTGACCAACAACGGCGACTATCCGAAGGAATACCAGGCGCTGTATCACAGTAACTTCAGCACCCCGTTCCTGGAGCAGGGCGCTCGTTTCGCCGCACCGGTGAAACAGGTCTCGCCGTTCAACGACAAGGCCAGGGGCGATCTGCCCGATTGGCAAACCTACCGTGCGCCCACCAAGGACTATGATGAAACGGTTTACAACGTGGTGCCGTATGCTGATGGCCAAGGCAATACGTTGGCTGTGTTGCACAACAAGGCTGGCAGTCTGGGCGTTTCGGTCGGCTTCAATATTCGGACGCTGCCTGTATTCTCCCTGTGGAAAAATACCGATACCCAAGGCCAGGGCTATGTCACGGGGCTGGAGCCAGGGACGAGTTTTTCCTACAACCGCCGTTACCAGCGGCCACTGAACCTGGTGCCGACAATCGGACCGAAGGAGCGCAGGCAGTTCCACATCAGCTACAGCTTCTTGCCGGACAAGGTGGCGGTGGACAAGGCCCTGAAGCAGGTGAGCGAGATTCAGGGTGGGCGCGAAACCGAAGTGCGGCAGATGCCATTGGTTGATCTGACCAAAGGGTAGTGCTGGCCAGAGCATGTCGGCCGATGTTGCAAAGCATCGGCCAGATGTTCACGTGTGATCCCGTCGACTTATTCAAGGTTTATCAAGTTGCTGGCTTCTGGCCGTTGCCTTCTTAGGGGCGTCTTACCGTTCGACAGACGACCGAACCGCATCTAAGCTGTCCGTCCTCGGAAAGAGGCGTATTCCTGTCGGCAGCCGAGCTGCCTGATTGGAGAGGTTGTGATCGCGTACGGTTCGTTTCGTTAAAATTGATTGGCGCAAGAAAAAATGAAAAACAGAAAATTGTTCATCGCCTTGCTTGGATTCTGCGCAGCAACCCAAGCGCAGCATTCATTGGCGGAAAATATCAATGGAAAGAAACTCTACATGCAGAGATGCTCGGTTTGTCATGGCGCGGATATCAAAGGAACAGGGCCGCTGGCAAGGAAAAGCAATCCTCCGACGCCAGACCTTACGACGTTGAGTTTCAAGAAGCGATTAGCCGATTATCCCGGAGTAATTGTATCTTCGATAGTGCTTCGCCCAAATGGAAGTTTGATTCCAGATACATTAAAAGAAAACAACGTCAAGATTCCGCCTCACTCTTGGAGTGTTCAGGATCTGCGAGATGTTAACCAATACATGAGCAGCTTGATTTCAAAAGCTCAGTGAGCAAGTGTTAATGAAGGATCGGGGTCAATTAAGAGGCTCCGCTAAGATCTCTCAACGACTTCAGGAGTAGAGCTTCACAAAAATAATCCCGGGATTGCCTCATCCAGATTCTCGACATAACTGCTCTCAATGAAACCGAACTTTCCGAGTGGTTTTTGCAACGGATCATTTAAGGCATTTGTCTATGTGAATAACTATACGGCTCCGCACTGAGATTCCAGTGTACGGAGGATCGCGGAGCCGACGCCGTGACGGCGCTGTGAGTTTCTCACCATGATGAGCCGGATGAATGCGTGTCCAAAGAGCGAAAAGTTAAGTACATTATACCCCAGCAACATCGACGCATTGCGAGCTTCCACTGCGATCCAGGATCGCTTGTGCAATTCCCAGGCAATTCCCAGGCAGCCCCTGGAATGTTGCCCCGGTCGGCCGGATCAGCCGACTGTCTCTTCATCCGCGAACAAGGAGGTGCCCCATGACCCAGTTTCCAATGATGTGTCCGTCAATGAACCGTCAACGAAATTCTGGAGGGGCCCTTGCTGCCCCGCGGAGAATCCAACATGTCCACTCTTTGCCCACCGGTGCTTCTTGTTGCCCTCAGCTCGCCTGAGGAGGAAGCCCACTGCCGCACTCTGCGTGTACGCGACGACCAATCTGACTTTATCGCCAGTAACGCCGAATCACTGGAACAGGCTGCCGATAGCCCCTGGTGTGAACCCTTGGCCGTGCGTGCCATGCAGACCGGTGAAATGGTCGGTTTCCTGATGCATGCCCTCGATCCGGATGAGAACAGCCGCTGGATCTATCGCCTGATGATCGACTACCGCCACCAGGGCCGCGGTTATGGGCGCGCCGCCCTGCGCGCGCTGCTGGCATACCTGCAACCGTTGCCAGGTGGTCCCGGTGTTGCCCTTGGCGTCGCCCCGGAGAACATCGGGGCAAAACATCTCTATGCCTCCGAAGGCTTTGTCGAGACCGGCGAAGTCATCGATGGCGAGCTGATCATGCGACGGATGTCGGCATGATCGAAGGCGGGGGCGCCCAGGCGTCCCCGTCGCTCCGCCCATTCAAGCGCTAGCCTTCCGGCGGGCATATCCCGCAAACGAATTCATCCGATCCCAGGCGATGCGAGCCGAACTCCACAACGTAGCCAGCACCGCGGCGCTGCGCCTCGGCCCTGGCAGTCTTCTGGTCGGCATAGACATCGACGAAATGCCAGGGATGCCGGTCTCTCAGCACGCCCCATCCGAGCACCCAGCCGTCCCTGGCCGGGTCGGGTGGCAGGTTTTTCGCCAAGCTGCGGATGCTCATACATTCACCTCGATGTGCTAGCCAGCCTTCTACTCTGAAGCGAACTGAATCACCATCCGCCCTTTGATCTTGCCCTCCAGCATCTCCTCGAAGATCTGGTTGATATCCTCGATCGGCCGCAGGGCCACCTTCGGCACCACTTTCCCTTCTGCCGCAAACTGGAAAGCTTCCTGCAGATCCTGGCGGGTGCCGACCAGCGAGCCGATCACTTCGATACCGTCCAGTACCAGGCGAGGGATATTCAGGTTCATGGCTTCCGATGGTAGCCCGACAGCAACCAGCCGCCCCCCGGCGCGCAGGGCGTCGACCGCCGAGTTGAACGCAGCCTTGGCAACGGCGGTAACCACGGCGGCATGGGCGCCACCAGTCTTGGCCTGGATAACCTTGGCGGCATCCTCGGTGCGTGAATTGATGACAAGGTCGGCGCCCATCTCGCTGGCGAAGCGCAGTTGCTCTTCGTTGACATCGATGGCGATCACTTTGGCGTTGAAGACGTTCCTGGCATATTGCAGAGCCAGGTTGCCCAGGCCGCCAAGGCCGTAGATGGCGATCCACTGGCCGGGGCGGATGTTGGAGATCTTCACCGCCTTGTAGGTGGTCACGCCGGCGCAGGTAATGCTGCTGGCAGCAGCGGAGTCGAGCCCGTCGGGCACTTTGACCGAGTAGTCGGCCTTGACGATGCAGGCTTCGGCCATGCCGCCGTCCACGGTGTAGCCGGAGTTCTTCACTTCGCGGCACAGGGTTTCGTTGCCGCTGGTGCAATACTCGCAATGCCCGCAGCCCTGGTAGAACCAGGCCACGCTGGCGCGATCACCCGGCTTGAGCGAGGTGACGCCTGGCCCTACTTCCTGGACCACGCCGATGCCTTCGTGGCCTAGCACTACGCCGGTCTTGTCACCGAAGTCGCCATTTTTCACATGCAGGTCGGTGTGGCACACACCGCAGCACTGCATCTTCAGCAGCGCTTCACCGTGCTCGAGGGGGCGCAGGGTTTTCTCCACCACAGCCACGCGACGGCCTGGTGCAACAACAGCAGCTTTCATAGGAGCCTCCGTGTCTATCCGAGTGAGCTTGGGTTATCGCCGGGTTAGCATAGCCCTTGCCTGGAGGGGCAAAACTGCTTCAGGTCATGCTCTGGGGGGGTAACCGCCTTGTACTCATTTACCGGCCTTGCGCTCCCACAAGTGCCCTGCGTATGACGGCTGCCAGAGACTAGGCACAAAAAGAAAAGCCCGCGGCAATAATGCGGCGGGCTGCAAGAACATACGGAGCAGGGTCAGTGTGCCCACACGGATGTCAGTGTTTCGTGAAGGTCAGGTCATGAGCGTGTCATGGTCCGGTAATTGCGGTGCCGGGCGCTGCTGTTCAGGGCCTGGTACAGGGGCTTCTTCCACTCGCAGCGGGCAATATGCACGCAGTTCAATATGATTTGCCAAGGCTGGACAAAGGAAATACCAAGGGACAAAAAAAGCCCGCCATGGAAGGCGGGCAAGCAACGTTTGAAGGGAGAGCCTGCATGCTGGACCCGGCCGGTTAACCGAGCATTAAGCGGTAGCGCATTGACCTGCACGGCCGATCGGCCTATACAGGCCTGCCTTTAGCCCAGGAGCCAACATGCACGACGAAGACGACCTGCACGAACCCGAGCACGATCACCTGCTTGACCACGAATTCCTCTACGACGATGTGGAGCCGGAAGCGGATGCCCAAGGCGCCGAGGACGAGGTGGAGGAAGACGAGGAAACGCTGGATGACCTCGATGACGAGGAACGCGATCACCCAGCCTGGTTCGACGATTGCGAAGACGACTGACTCAGCGCCCGTCTACCGAAAAACGCCCAGGGCCGCTCACTGCCAGCAACAGCAGGCCACCCATGATGCTGAGGTTTTTCAGGAACTGGGTCATGTTGGCGCTGCGCTCAGGGTCGACCATGCTCCAGAACGGGTGGCCCAGCAGCGCCGTGCCCAGCACGAACAGCGCAAACAGGAAGGCCAGCGGCCGGGTGTAGAAACCGAGGATCAGCAGGATGCCGACGACGAACTCCATGAGCACGGCAACTGCCGCTGCCAGCATCGGGGCAGGGGCGCCCAGTGAGGTCATGTAGCCGACCGTGCCTTCGAACCCGGTCAGCTTGCCCCAGCCAGACAAGACGAACAGGATCATCAGCAGCAGGCGGGCAATCAGGATAATGATGTCGCGTTGACCATCGAACAGGGAGTAGCGCATGGCGGCGTTCCAGTGGACGGGTACAAGGTCCACTCTAGCAGCTGCGCCCAGGATTGCTGGCAGACAGCAAAAAGGCGCCGCAAGGGCGCCTTTTCAAGGAAGTTTGGTGCGAGTGGCGGGACTCGAACCCGCAAGGCTCACGCCGACAGATTTTAAGTCTGCTGTGTATACCAATTCCACCACACTCGCACGCTTGAAGGGGTCGCAACGACCAGCTCGCTTCTAAGCAGAAGGGCTTTGCAATCAAGCGCGCTTTATAACCCATTGTTATAGTTGAGTCAACCGCAGCACCTATGATCAACAGAGTGAAGGGTCGATCGTATGGGCAATTGACACCTTGCTGTCATTACGCCACTGTTGCCCTCATTATTGGATCCAGGAGTGTGCGGTAATGACCCAATCCGCTACTTCCGGGCGTATCGTGCGCCCACGGCTGTTCTGGCGACTACTGTTCGTGCAGGTGGTCGTGTTGGGGGCATTTCTCTACCTCAGCCTGATCAGCCTGGGCGGTTACCTGCTGATGCTGGGGTTCGATGCCGAACACCCTCAACCGCAGCGGTTGATGGCCCTGGCTGGTGGCGGGCTTATCCTGCTGGTCGGCTTGTGGCTGCTGAAAGTGGCGATGCCGCGACACATAAGCCCGGTGCTGGTTGAAACTGAGCGTTGAACCTGGCCAGCCACACGGGGTCCATCACGCAGGGCTAACCACGCGAGCGCTCACAGGCGAGCGCGTTCGGCCAGGCCTATTTTCCCTCCTGCTGTTGTGCCGGTGGAGCTCGCATGGTTTCAGCTGACTGCCTCGACCACCCCGTCATGCCTGCCCACCGCTATGAGCAGTTGGTGCAGTCGGTGGTGGATTACGCAATCTACATGCTCGACCCGTCCGGCCATGTGGTGTCGTGGAATGCGGGCGCGCAACGCATCAAGGGTTACCGTGCCGATGAAGTGATCGGCCAGCATTTCTCATTGTTCTTCACCCCGCAGGATTGCACTGAGGGCCGCCCGGAGCGCTTGCTGCGTCAGGCGCTGGAGCAGGGCGTGGCGCAGGACGAAGGCTGGCGCGTTCGCAAGGATGGCACGCAGTTCTGGGCCTTGGCCGCGCTGGATGTGATTCGCGATGACCATGGCCAGGTCGTCGGCCTGGCCAAGGTGACCCGGGACATCACCGACCGTCGCGAATCGGCGCTGCAGCTGGACGCGGTGCGCGCCCAGCTGTTCCAGGCACAGAAGCTGGAGGCCCTCGGCCAGTTGACCGGTGGCCTGGCGCATGACTTCAACAACATGCTGACCATCATCATCAGTTCGGCGCGCCTGGCGCTGGCCACCCAGGACCCGGCACGCGCCCAGCGCATGCTGCAGCACATTCTCGATGCCGGGCAGCGGGGCACCGAACTGACCAAGCAGTTGCTCAGCTTTGCTCGCCACCGCAAGCTTGATGTGGCCTGCGTCGCCCCGGCGAACCTTGTTGCCGCCACCCGTGGTCTACTGGAGCATGCGCTGCCTGGTTCGATTGACCTGAAGGTACTGTTGCAACCGGACCTGCCCCTGATCCAGGTGGATGCCGGGCAATTGCAGATGGTGCTGCTCAATCTGTTGTTCAATGCCCGCGATGCCATCACAGGGCAGGGCCGGATCGTCCTGACGGTCGACGTGGTCGAACTGGCCGGCGAAGTGGAAGGGCTGCACGGCGGGTTTGTGCGTTTCGAGGTGGAAGACAGCGGCGAAGGTATCGCGCCAGCGGTACTGCCGCGGATCTTCGAGCCGTTTTTCACCACCAAGCCCTTCGGCAAGGGGACTGGCCTGGGCCTTAGCCAGGTGTATGGTTTTGCCAGGCAGAGCGGTGGCGCCATTTGCGTCGACAGTGAGCCCGGCCGGGGAACTTGCATGCAGCTTTACTTGCCAATCTATCAGGACCAGACGGACAGCCAACTCGACAGGTAGACACCATGGCACAGGCACTCAGGCGGCTGGTGACGGGGATCGAAGGGCTCGATGCGTTGCTCCAGGGTGGCCTGGTGGCTGGCGCGTCCTACATCATCCAGGGCCCGCCGGGGGCCGGCAAGACCATACTTGCCAACCAGCTGGCCTGCGGGCATGTGCGCAACGGTGGCCGGGTGCTGGTGGCTACCTTGCTGAGCGAGTCGCACGAGCGGCTGTTCCAGTACCTGGCGACCTTGGAGTTCTTCGACCCGGCGCTGGTCGGCGACCCGATCCAGTTCGTCAGTGCCTTTGACACCCTGGAGCAGGAAGGCCTGGACGCGGTGGTACGGTTGCTGCGCCAGGAAATCGCCCGGCAGCAGGCCAGCCTGCTGATCGTCGATGGCGTGCTCAATGCCCGGGTGCGTGCGGAAACCGCGCTGGACACCAAGAAATTCGTCTCCGAACTGCAGGGCCATGCGGCCTTTGCCGGTTGCACCGTGCTGCTGTTGACCAGCGCCAGGCTGGAAGAGGGCAGCCCGGAGCACACCATGGTCGACGGCGTGATCGAGCTGGGCGAGCAATTGTTCGGCAGCCGCGCCGTGCGCCATATCCAGCTGCGCAAGACGCGGGGCAGTGCGGCGTTGTCGGGGCGCCATGAGTGCCTCATCGATGAAGCCGGCATGCACGTCTACCCACGCCTGGAGTCGCTGTTCAGCCACCCCAGCCAGGCGGGCAGTGCCACCCTGGAGCGTATCGGCAGCGGGGTGGAAAGCCTGGATGAAATGCTCGGTGGCGGCCTGGCTACGGGTTCGGTCAGCTTGCTGATCGGGCCCTCGGGTATTGGCAAGACGTCCTTGGGCCTGGCCTTTCTCGGTGCCAGCAGCCCGCAGGCGCCGGGGCTGCATTTCGGCTTTTATGAAACACCGGAACGCTTGCGTATCAAGGCCGTGTCGCTGGGTTACGACTTTGCCGCCATGGAGCAGGGCGGCAGCCTGCAGCTGTGCTGGCAACCGACCACCGAGGGCCTGTTGGACCAGGTCGGTGCGCGCCTGCTCGAACGGGTAGCGGCGCAAGGCAGCAAGCGCGTACTGATCGACAGCCTGGGGGCGTTCAGCCGCCTGGCCACCGACCCGGCGCGGCTCAATGCGTTTTTCCGCGCGCTGGTCGGCGAGCTGCGCGCGCGTGATGTCAGCGTGATGCTCACCTGGGAAATGCGCGACATCTTCGGTGCGGAAATCAGCGCCCCGGCCCCGGACCTGTCGAGTATCGTCGACAACCTGATGCTGATGCGCTTCGTCGAACTGGATTCGCAGCTACGGCGCATGCTGTCGATCCTCAAGGTGCGTGACAGCCACCATGATCCTGCCTTGCACGAGCTGCTGATCGGGCCGCAGGGCATTACCCTGCGCAAGGCGTTCGAAGGCGCCTGCGGTGTGCTTTCGGGAACGCCGGTGCCGCAGGGGAGCGGGTGACGGGGCGGGCCGATGAACACCATCCTGATCGTCGATGACGAGTACCTGATTGCCGACATCCTCGGTTTTGCCCTGGAGGACGAAGGTTTCCTGGTGGAAAAGGCGAGTAACGGCTTCAAGGCGCTGGAGGCGTTGAAGGAAAAGCGCGTTCAGCTGGTCATCACCGACTACATGATGCCGCTGCTCAACGGTGAGGAGCTGGTGCGCTCGATGCGTCAAGACTCGGCCTTGAGCGAGTTGCCGGTCATCCTCATGAGCGGCGCGCAGGCCAACCAGGGATGCCCGGAACTGTTCGCCGCGGTGTTCGACAAACCGTTCGACATGGACTGTATGATCGCCAAGGTGCGCGAACTGCTGGGCACCTGAGGCGCGGGCGATCAAGCGCGTCCGTGCGGCTTGAGGCAGGTCGCTCAGTGCGAGTCGTCTTGCTTTTCCGGTGCCGGGCTGCCGGCCTGGATACGCTTGAAGATCTCTTCGCGATGGACCTGGACGTCTTTCGGTGCATCGATACCGATCCTCACTTGCATCCCTTTGACGCCCAGAATGGTGACTTTGATGTCATCGTTGATGACGATGCTTTCGCCAACCTTGCGGGTGAGTATCAGCATGTATTTCTCCTTGGTGATGTAAAAGTCCGTCGGGCTAGTTGCCACGGCGGCGGGAGCTTGTCCCTCTTCCTTCTCATTAAAGACGCTTTCGGCAGATAGTAATTCCCCGACAGACAAATTCTGTTGCGTGTCTTCAGTTGCAGGTGCCGAAGCAAACCGCCAGCGGTTTGTCGGCCAAGGTGCTCGATGGCAAGAATAGGGGGCTTGGCGCCCAATGGGAAATTTCTTCGCATCATCGGCTGAATAGACCGAGTTAATGGTCATCCTGTTCCTCAAGTGCCTGAAGAAATAACAGCAAGGCCACTTCCTCTTGGTCCAGGCCTTTGCGTACACGTCTTTTCGGCAAGTTGGCCAGGCGCCCCAAGGCAAAGTGTTCAAGCACAGCCGGGTGGATGTAGCAGCGCCTGCACACCGCTGGCGTATTACCCAGGCGTGTGGCCACCTGGCGAACGATGGCGGTGACCTGGCGTTTGGCTTCGCTCTCCGGCTCCCAGGCCAAGGGCCTGAGCAGCTCCAGCGCCAGCCTGCTACCGGCCCAGGTGCGGTAGTCCTTGGCGGTGAAGTCGGCGCCGGTCAGCTGCCGCAGAAACTGGTTGACCTCGCTGGAGCCGACGCTGTGGCGCTGGCCGTCTTCGTCCAGGTACTGGAACAGCGCCTGCCCGGGCAGTTCCATGCAGCGCTTGAGCAGGTTGGCCAGGCGCCGATCGTTGAGGCTGACGTTGTGCTCGACGCCGCGCTTGCCGCGGAACTGGAAGTGGATGCTGCTTCCCTTCACTTCGACGTGGCGGTTGCGCAGGGTGGTCAGGCCATAGGACTGGTTGTCACGCAGATAGCGCTGGTTGCCGATGCGGATCAAGGTATGGTCCAGCAGGCTGACCACCAGCGCCATCACCTTTTCCCGGTCCAGGCCTGGCCGGGCAAGGTGCGCTTGCAACTGTGCGCGCAGCTTTGGCAGGGCTTGGGCAAACGCCAGCATGCGCCCGTACTTGTGCTGGTCGCGGACTTCGCGCCACTGCGCATGGTAACGGTATTGCTTGCGGCCACGGGCATCGCGACCCGTCGCTTGCAGGTGGCCCTGCGGGTCAGCGCAGATCCACACATCGGTATAGGCCGGGGGGATCACCAGTGCAGCGATCCGGGCGAGGGTATCGCTGTCGCGCACCCGCTGGCCGTTTGCATCCAGGTAGATGAAACGGCCACGCCAGCGCCGCCGGGTCAGGCCCGGCTGGTTGTCATCCACGTAGTGCAGGGTGCGCGGCAGGGGACAGTCGAGCATGGCTGGCAGACCTCGATCAGGTTACTGATCAATGGACACCAGCCACACGGCCGATGCTCAGCCCAGCAAGGCCACCGACTTGATCTGGGCAAACAGTATCTGGCCCGGGTGCAGGCCGAGCTGGTCTGCCGAGAAGCGGGTAATGCGCGCGAGCAAGGCATTGCCCCCGGCATCCAGGCTGACCAGCACATGGGCCGGGTTGCCGGCCGGGCGGCTTTCGCGCACGCGCACCGGCAAACGGTTGAGGATGCTCGAAGTGCTGTCGGCTGCCAGGGCCAGGCTGACGTCGCGGGCCTGCACCTTGACCCGCAGGGAGCTGCCCACCACCTGGGCCGGGTGAGCGATGCGCAGCAGCGGCCCATCCTTGCCCGGCAGGCGCAGGTCGAGCAGGTCGTAGTGCGGGTCGTGACCCACCACCAGGCCCTCGAACACCACACCGGCATCCTCGCCTTGGGCCAGTGGCAGGTCGAGGCGGGCCAGGGTTTCGCCGATCGGGCCGCTGGCCACCGCCTGGCCCTGTTCCAGCAACACCAGATGGTCGGCCAGCCGCGCCACTTCGTCCTGGGCATGGCTGACATACACCAGCGGGATTTCCAGTTCGTTGTGCAGGCGTTCCAGGTAGGGCAGGATCTCGCGCTTGCGCGGCCCGTCGAGGGCCGCCAGCGGCTCGTCCATCAGCAACAGGCGCGGGCTGCTGAGCAGGGCGCGGGCAATGCCTACCCGCTGCGCCTCGCCACCGGACAAGGTTGCCGGCCGGCGTGCCAGCAAGTGGCCGATACCCAGCAGCTGGCAGGCCTGGTCGAGGCTGACCTTGCGCTCGGCAGCGGCCACCCGGCGCCAGCCGAATTCCAGGTTGCCACGTACCGACAGGTGCGGGAACAGGCTGGCCTCCTGGAACACGTAGCCCACCGGGCGCAGGTGCGGTGCCTGGAGGTAGCCGCGGGCGCTGTCCTCCCAGACTTCGCCGTTGACTTCGATGTAGGCGCTGGTGGCCCGTTCCAGCCCGGCCAGGCACCGCAGGCAGCTGGTCTTGCCAGAGCCCGAGTGGCCGAACAGCGCGCTGATGCCGCGCCCGGGCAGGTGCAGGTCGACGTCCAGGGTGAATTCGTCGCGCGCCAGTTTCAGGCGCGCCACAATCGATGCGCTCATTTCAGCTCCAGCCAGCTTTGCTGCGGCGTCCAGCGTACAGCAGGAGCAGCACCAGGAACGAGAACAGCAGCATGGCGCCGGCCAGCCAGTGTGCTTGCGAATAGGCCATGGCCTCGACATGGTCGAAGATCTGCACCGAGACCACGCGTGTCTTGTCGGGGATGTTGCCGCCAATCATCAACACCACGCCGAACTCGCCCACGGTATGGGCGAAGCCGAGGATGCTGGCGGTAATGAAGCCTGGGCGGGCCAGCGGCAGCACTACATGGAAGAAGGTGTCCCAGGGGCTGGCGCGCAGCGTGGCGGCCACTTCCAGCGGGCGCTGGCCAATGGCGCCGAAGGCATTCTGCAGCGGCTGGACCACGAACGGCATGGAGTAGATCACCGAGCCGATCACCAGGCCGGTGAAGCTGAACACCGCGCTGCCCAGGCCCAGCGCCTGGGTCGCCTGGCCCAGCCAGCCATGCGGGCCGAGGGCGATCAGCAGGTAGAAACCGATCACCGTGGGTGGCAGCACCAGCGGCAACGCCACCACCGCGCCCACCGGCCCGCGCAGCCACGAGCGCGTGCGCGCCAGCCACCAGGCGATGGGCGTGCCGACGATCAGCAGGATCAGGGTGGTCAGGCTGGCCAGTTTCACGGTCAGCCAGATGGCACCCAGGTCACTCGCGTCCAGTGGCATCAGATTTCATAACCGTAGGATTTGATCACTGCCGCGGCTTTCGGGCCTTTCAGGTAGTCGACCAAGGCCTTGGCAGCAGGGTTGTCCTTGCCCTTTTCGAGGACTACCGCGTCCTGGCGGATGGGCGCGTGCAGGGACGAGGGAACGATCCAGGCCGAACCGCTTTCGACCTTGCCGTCCTTGTAGATTTGCGACAGGGCGACAAAGCCCAGTTCGGCGTTGCCGGTGGAGACGAACTGGAATGCCTGGCTGATGTTCTGCCCTTCGACCAGCTTGGGCCTTGTGGCTTCGGTCAGCTTCAGCTTGTCCAGCACCTGGGTGGCGGCCAGGCCGTAAGGTGCGGTTTTCGGGTTGGCGATGGACAGGTGCTTGAATGCGTTCTTCTTCAGCACTTCGCCGTTGGCGTCGACATAGCCAGGCTTGGCCGACCACAGGGCCAGCGTGCCGATGGCATAGGTGAAGCGCGAGCCCGGGACAATGGCCTTTTCCTGCTCGAGCCTGGCCGGGGTGCTGTCGTCGGCAGCGAGGAATACCTCGAACGGCGCGCCGTTCTTGATCTGTGCGTAGAACTGGCCGGTGGCGCCGTAGGCGGCGACCAGCTTGTGGCCGGTGTCTTTTTCGAAGTCCTTGGCAATGGCCTGGATGGGGGCTGTGAAGTTGGCTGCGACCGCGACCTGGACCTCATCGGCCCAGGCAGTGCTGAAGGCGAGCAGGCCGGCCAGGGCGGTGGCAGCCAGGTGGGGCGGGCGGATACGCATGAATACAGCTCCTTGGGGTTATCGTTATATCCTTAACTATATAGCGATAGGCCATGGACCGTGAAGGGGCCCAGTAATGCTTAAGCAGGCTGGGCCCTTTCGCGGGTAAACCCGCTCCCACAGGGTCGGCACAAAAGGTGAATGTTGCGCAGTACCTGTGGGAGCGGGTTTACCCGCGAAGAGGCCAGGCCTGCTTACGCAGACGGCTGGGGGCTGAGCACGGCCAGCGCCTTTTCGGCAATCTCCCGGGTCAACGCACCCGCCGGCATATGCTTGCCCAGCCGCAATGCCTGCCCCGACCACAGGTTGCTGAAGTCGCTATTGCCCTGCGGATCCGTAATCGCCCGTAAAGGCATCAACGCCCCACCGGCCAGCGGGAAGCGCGGCGCCAGGTCGCTCATCGGCCCCAGCTCGCGCATGATGCGGTTGTTGATGCCACGCGCCGGTCGGCCGGTGAACAGGTTGGTCAGCGCCGTTTCACTGGCAGGCGCGCTGTCCAGGGCCTGGCGATGCGCCGGCGAGACCTTGGCCTCGGGGCAGAACAGGTAAGCCGTGCCGATCTGCACGGCCGAAGCCCCCAAGGCCAGTGCCGCCAACAGGCCGCGGTGGTCAGCAATGCCGCCAGCGGCAATCACAGGGATGCTGACCGCATCGGCCACCTGCGGCACCAGGGCGAAGGTGCCGATCTGGCTGGTGATGTCGTCGCTGAGGAACATGCCGCGATGGCCACCCGCTTCATAGCCCATGGCAATGATCGCATCACAACCGTGGCGCTCCAGCCACACGGCTTCCTCGACGGTGGTGGCGCTGGACAGCACCTTGGCGCCGCTGGCCTTTACCCGCTGCAGCAGGTCAGCCTGCGGCAGGCCGAAGTGGAAGCTCACCACCTCCGGGCGCAGTTGCTCGACCAGCTGGCAGCTCTGCTCGTCGAAAGGCGCGCGGTTGGATACCGGCGTGGGGGCCGCGAAGTCGGCACCCACTTCGCGGTAATAGGGCTCGAGCGCCTGCTTCCAGCGTGCATCGCGCTCGGCATCGGGCGCTGGCGGCTGGTGGCAGAAGAAGTTCAGGTTCAACGGGCGGCCCGGGCAGCCGGTACGGAAGGCGGCGATCTCGGCGCGCACCTGGTCGCCCGTGAGCATGGCGCAGGGCAGGGCGCCCAAACCGCCCGCCAGGCCCACGGCGATGGCCATGCCCGAGCCCGTCGCACCGGCCATGGGGGCCTGCAGAATGGGCAGCTCGATGCCCAGCAGGTCGAGGATGCGGCGGTCGGGCCAGTGGCTCATGCGGTTCTCCTTGCGCGGGCGAGCGGTGCGGCGGGGGCGGGTGTTTACAAGGCTTTGCTGACCTGGATATCGCTGATCTTCTCGGCATCTTCGCCGTGGATCTTGCGCAGGGCTTCCAGGGCTTGTTCGAGGGAGGCGTCGGGCATCAGCGCAAAATCCCAGCGGCGCTGGCCGTCGAGCTTGTACTTGATGACGTATTTGGTGGTCTGGGTCATGGTGGCCTTATCTGAGTTTCGACGACGAACGACGGACGATCTTGATCTTGTGGGTCAAGGTTGGCTTGCGGGTGACCGAGATCGGGCGGGTGGTCACGGTATCGATGGTGATGTTCCAGAACCCGGTGCTGGGCACGGTGATCTTTGCCGGGAACTTGTCGAAATGGCCGCCGTGGTAGGTGTGACGACCGCCGTTCTTGAAGCTGCGGAAGTTGGCGTCGTTCATCAGGCGGATATTGCAGCGCTGGGAGCACTCGATGACGACGATGTCGTCCTCGTTCAGGTGCTCGCGCTGGTGTACGAATTTCATGTGATGCTCCGCAAGGATTGGTTCTGCAAAGCCAAACGATACCACGATGTCGGGTTACACTGCCGCGCTGTTGCGCCAGGCGCAGATAAATCTGCCAAAGCAGGGAGCAAAACGGCCTGGCCGTGGTCGAATCGGATTCTTGAAGGCAGAGGTGCTGCAAATGAAGTGGATGGTGGCGGCGTTGGCAGTGACGCTGGGTGGCTGTGTGAGTGTTTCGGAACTGGAACAATCGCGTGAAACGCTGGATGTAATCTCTGGCAAGTCTCCGCGCGCGTATGCCGATTGCGTCAAGCAGAATCTGGCCGATACCCGCGACCCGCTGGTGGAAGAGCAGCGCGGCGATGGCCTGCGGCTGATCGTGCCGCAAAAGATCAGCTCGGGCGTGGGCCCGGCGGCGCTGGTGGACATCGACAAGCGTGGCAGCGGCAGCAGCATCAAGCTGCACGAGCGGCTGAACAATTTCCCGCTGCGCCTGGGCGATGTGCGCACCGCAGCCACCAAATGCATCTCCGGTAGTTGATCCAGGGCAAGTGATTACGCTCCTTTTGCTTATATGTTTTAAGCCTAAGCTTATAACAATAGAAAAGGAGATTCGTGATGACACCGTTGAGTCGCGCCGTGATCGGCAGCCTGCTGATCCTGGCCTGGCCCACGGCGCATGCCGCCGATGGCCAGAAAGTCTTCACCCAGGGTGGGGCCAACCCCGCTGCCATGGCTTGCCTGGGTTGCCATGGCCCGGACGGCAAGGGCATTGCCGCTGCCGGCTTCCCGCGCCTGGCCGGGCTACCGGCGGCTTACCTCAGCAAGCAATTGCATGACTGGCGCAGCGGTAGCCGCAAGCAGCCGGTGATGGAGCCGCTTGCCAAGGCCCTGAGCGAGGATGAGATCAAGGCGGTCAGCACCTACCTGGCCAGCCTGCCGGCAGACCCCGCAGGCGACCTGCGTCGCCAGCAGATTGCCGATGACCCCACCACCCGCATGGCCCTGTACGGCGACTGGAGCCGGCAGATTCCTGGCTGCGTGCAGTGCCATGGCCCGGGTGGCGGCGGGGTTGGCGAACACTTCCCGCCTTTGGCCGGCCAGCCCGCCAGTTACCTGGTGGCGCAGCTCAATGCCTGGCGTGACGGCACCCGCAGCAATGACCCCAACCAGCTGATGGTCGGCGTGGCCAAGGCCATGACCGATGACGAGATCAAGGCCGTTGCCGAGTTCTTCGCCCGCCCCGCCAGCCAGGAGGTCAAGCCATGAAACCGATGATTCCAGCCCTGTTGTTGTTGGTCGCGGGCAGCGCCCAGGCCGCCCAGATTGCCATGGAAGACCAGTCGCAGTTGAAAGTGCCTGGCGTGCAGGCCGCGCCGCAGTTCGTGCCGCCTGCGGAAAGTGAGTTGCCAGACAATGCCTTTGGCAAGATGGTGCGCGAAGGGCACGCCCTGTTCGTCGACACCCGCAGGCTGATGCCCGAGGCCGTGGGCAACGGCATGAACTGCAGCAACTGCCATCTTGACCAGGGGCGGCTGGCGCATTCCGCGCCGATGTGGGGGGCGTACCCGATGTACCCTGCGTACCGCAAGAAAAACGACAAGGTCAACACCTACGCCGAGCGAATCCAGGGCTGCTTCCAGTTCAGCATGAACGGCAAGCCGCCTGCGGCCGATAGCCCGCAGATGACGGCGCTGGCGGTGTATTCGTACTGGCTGTCGACCAAGGCGCCGACCGGCGTGGAGATTGCCGGGCGTGGTTACCCGGAAGTGCCGCAGCCCAAGGGCGGATACGACTTCAAGCGCGGCCAGCAGGTTTATCGCGAGCAGTGTGCGATTTGCCACGGCGACAACGGTGAAGGGCAGAAGGTGGCGGGCGAGTATGTGATGCCGCCGCTGTGGGGCAAGGATTCCTACAACTGGGGCGCCGGCATGCACCGCATCAACACCGCGGCGTCGTTCATCAAATACAACATGCCGTTGGGCAAGCCGGGCAGCCTGAGTGACCAGCAGGCCTGGGATGTGGCGGCCTGGATCAATCGCCATGAACGGCCGCAGGATCCGCGGTTGGTGGAAGGCTCCATCGAGAAGACGCGGGTGAAGTTCCATGCCAATGACGGGGTGAACCTGTATGGGCAGAAGGTCGATGGGGTGCTGATCGGGCAGGGGACCGGTAGCTGAGGTAATGCCTGTGCCGGCCTCTTCGCGGGTAAACCCGCTCCCACAGGTACTGCACAGCATTCAGAGCCTGTGGTGATCCTTGTGGGAGCGGGTTTACCCGCGAAGAGGCAGTACAGGTAAACTCATTTCCTGTCATCCGACTGTCATTGATGACAGCAATATTTACGATCCACCGGAACTATCTACACTGGGTTATCTCTATCATGGCATCGGTCGGCACGGGTGGGGGCATTGTAAGGTGACTGCCGCCTGATTAGACTGCGCCGAATTCCACAGGCCTAGCCTTTTGTAAGGACGTATATGATCAAAAAATGCTTGTTCCCGGCAGCCGGTTACGGCACTCGCTTCCTGCCTGCTACCAAAGCCATGCCCAAGGAAATGCTGCCGGTGGTCAACAAGCCACTGATCCAGTATGGCGTTGAAGAGGCACTGGATGCCGGTCTGAACGAGATTTCCATCGTCACCGGGCGCGGCAAGCGCGCGCTGGAAGACCACTTCGACATCAGCTACGAGCTGGAAAACCAGATCAAGGGCACCGACAAGGAAAAATACCTGGTTGGTATCCGTCGCCTGCTCGACGAGTGCTCGTTCTCCTACACCCGCCAGACCGAAATGAAAGGCCTGGGCCACGCCATCCTGACTGGCCGCCCGCTGATTGGCGACGAGCCGTTCGCCGTGGTGCTGGCGGACGACCTGTGCGTGAACCCGGAAGGTGACGGCGTACTGACCCAGATGGTCAAGCTGTACAACCAGTTCCGTTGCTCGATCGTCGCCATCCAGGAAGTCGACCCGCAGGAAACCAACAAGTACGGTGTGATCGCCGGCGACATGATCCGTGACGATATTTTCCGCGTCACCAACATGGTCGAGAAGCCAAAGCCGGAAGACGCCCCGTCGAACCTGGCGATCATCGGTCGCTACATCCTGACCCCGGACATCTTCGACATCATCGCCAACACCGAGCCGGGCAAAGGTGGCGAGATCCAGATCACCGACGCGCTGATGCAACAGGCGCAGAACGGCTGCGTGATTGCCTACAAGTTCAAAGGCAAGCGTTTCGACTGCGGTGGCGCCGAAGGCTACATCGACGCGACCAACTTCTGCTTCGAGAACTACTACAAGACTGGCAAGGCTTACTGATAAGCCCTGCTGGCCTGAAAGCCACCCTTCGGGGTGGCTTTTTTGTTTGCGGCGGCCAACGGCGTTATGCTGGGCGCCTGCCTAGGAGAGTGAATACATGGCCTACGATTTTGATCTGTTCGTGATTGGTGCCGGGTCCGGTGGTGTGCGCGCGGCGCGGTTTGCCGCCGGCTTCGGCGCAAAGGTGGCAGTGGCCGAGAGCCGCTACCTGGGCGGTACCTGCGTCAACGTGGGCTGCGTGCCGAAAAAACTGCTGGTGTACGGCGCGCACGTTGCCGACGAGCTGGAGCAGGCTGCTGGTTTCGGCTGGACCCTGGAAGAAGGGCATTTCGACTGGGGCACCCTGATCGCCAACAAGAACCGGGAAATCGAACGCCTCAACGGCATCTACCGCAACCTGCTGGTCAACAGCGGGGTCACCCTGTTGCAGGGCCACGCGCGCCTGACCGGTGCCAATGAAGTGGAAGTGGAAGGCCAGCGCTACACCGCCGAGCACATCCTCATCGCCACCGGTGGCTGGCCGCAGGTGCCGGACATCCCGGGCAAGGAACTGGCCATTACCTCCAACGAAGCCTTCTACCTCAAGGACCTGCCACGCCGGGTGCTGGTGGTCGGTGGTGGCTACATCGCCGTCGAGTTCGCCGGCATCTTCCAGGGCCTGGGGGCCGACACCACCTTGCTGTACCGTGGCGACCTGTTCCTGCGTGGCTTCGATGGTTCGGTGCGTACGCACCTGAAGGAAGAACTGGAAAAGCGCGGGCTCGACCTGCAGTTCAACGCCGACATCCAGCGCATCGACAAGCTCGAGGACGGTAGCCTCAAGGCTACCCTCAAGGATGGTCGCGAGTTGGTCACCGATTGTGTGTTTTACGCCACCGGCCGCCGCCCGATGCTCGACAACCTGGGCCTGGAAAACACCGGCGTGGAACTGGACGCGCGCGGCTTCATCCGCGTCGACGACCAGTACCAGACCACCGCACCGTCCATCCTGGCCATCGGTGACGTGATCGGCCGTGTGCAGCTTACCCCGGTGGCTCTGGCCGAAGGCATGGCCGTGGCCCGGCGCCTGTTCAAGCCCGAGCAATACCGCCCGGTGGACTACCAGAACATTCCCACCGCAGTGTTCAGCCAGCCGCCCATCGGCACCGTGGGCCTGACCGAAGAGCAGGCGCTGGAGGCCGGGCACAAGGTGCAGGTGTTCGAAAGCCGCTTCCGCGCGATGAAACTGACCCTGACCGACATCCAGGAAAAGACCCTGATGAAGCTGGTGGTCGATGCCGAGACCGACAAGGTGCTGGGCTGCCACATGGTCGGCCCCGACGCGGGCGAGATCATCCAGGGCCTGGGCGTTGCCCTGAAGGCCGGTGCGACGAAGCAGCAATTCGACGAAACCATTGGCGTGCACCCGACCGCGGCCGAAGAGTTCGTGACCATGCGCACAGCGACGCGCTGAGCGCGTTCCATCCTGTGGGAGCGGCCTTGTGTCGCGAAAGGCCGCTCCCACAAAAGCTGCTTCTACAACAAACCTCCCCGCAATCCTTTGCTCAGCCCATTCCCTTCTATTAATAAACCTCGGTTATAGCCAAAACCAATCAAAAGCATGAGCTTTGCCAATGAGCCTTTATCGGGACCAGCGGTTAGGATTCTCTCCATCAACTGATTCCAACCCCATGAAGGAGCGTCTCTCATGCCAATCATCAACAGCCAGGTCAAACCGTTCAACGCCACCGCCTACCACAAGGGCGAATTCGTCCAGGTCAGCGAAGCCGACCTGAAAGGCAAGTGGTCTGTCGTGTTCTTCTACCCGGCCGACTTCACCTTCGTCTGCCCGACCGAGCTGGGTGACCTCGCCGACAACTACGCCGAGTTCCAGAAGCTGGGCGTGGAAATCTACGGCGTGTCCACCGACACCCACTTCACCCACAAAGCCTGGCACGACACTTCGGACACCATCGGCAAGATCCAGTACCCACTGATCGGTGACCCGACCCACGTTATTTCGCGCAACTTCGACGTGCTGATCGAAGAAGCCGGCCTGGCCGATCGCGGTACCTTCGTGATCAACCCGGAAGGCCAGATCAAGATCGTCGAACTGAACGACGGTGGGGTAGGCCGCGATGCTGCCGAACTGCTGCGTAAAGTGAAAGCTGCCCAGTACGTTGCCGCTCACCCGGGCGAAGTCTGCCCGGCCAAGTGGAAAGAAGGCGAAGCCACCCTGGCGCCATCGCTGGACCTGGTCGGCAAGATCTAAGTCCATGTGCCAGTCGCGGGCGGTGAGCAGCCGCCAAAGCTGAAGTACTTACCGCCCCGTCAAACGCCCGGGCGACCTCGCCTGGGCGTTTTTGTATCCGAGTTTTGAAAAAGGAATCGCCCGTATGTTGGACGCCACGCTTAAATCGCAACTGAAAACCTACCTGGAGCGGGTCACCCAGCCGATCGAGATCGTTGCTTCCCTCGACGACGGTGCGAAGTCCCGCGAATTGCACGACCTGCTGCTGGAAATTGCCAGCCTGTCGAACCTCATTACCTTTAGCGCGGACGGTACCGACGCCCGTCGTCCTTCGTTCTCGCTGAATCGCCCGGGAGCCGACATAAACCTGCGCTTCGCCGGCATCCCCATGGGCCACGAATTCACCTCGCTGGTGCTGGCACTGCTGCAAGTCGGCGGCCACCCGTCCAAGGCCAGTGCCGAAGTGATCGAGCAGATCCAGGCGCTGGAAGGCGAATTCACCTTCGAAACCTATTTCTCGCTGTCGTGCCAGAACTGCCCGGACGTGGTCCAGGCGCTGAACCTGATGGCGGTGCTCAACCCCAATGTGCGCCACGTGGCCATCGACGGCGCGCTGTTCCAGGCAGAAGTGGAATCGCGCAAGATCATGGCGGTGCCGAGCATTTACCTGAACGGCGAAGTGTTCGGCCAGGGCCGCATGGGCCTGGAAGAAATCCTTGGCAAGATCGACACCAACGCAGGTAGCCGCCAGGCCGAGAAGATCAATGCCAAGGATGCCTTCGATGTGCTGGTGGTCGGTGGTGGCCCAGCCGGCGCCTCGGCAGCCATCTATGCCGCGCGTAAAGGCATCCGCACCGGTATTGCGGCCGAGCGTTTCGGCGGCCAGGTGCTCGATACCCTGGCCATCGAGAACTTCATCTCGGTACAGGAAACCGAAGGGCCGAAGCTGGCCACGGCGCTGGAAGAACACGTCAAGCAGTACGACGTGGACATCATGAACCTGCAGCGTGGCGAAGCGCTGATCCCGGCTACCGCTGGCGGCCTGCACGAAGTACGCCTGGCCGGTGGCGCCTCGCTCAAGGCCAAGACCGTGATCCTGGCCACCGGTGCCCGCTGGCGCGAAATGAACGTGCCGGGCGAGCAGGAATACCGCGCCCGTGGCGTGGCCTACTGCCCGCACTGTGACGGCCCGCTGTTCAAGGGCAAGCGCGTGGCGGTGATCGGTGGTGGCAACTCGGGTGTGGAGGCGGCCATCGACCTGGCCGGTATCGTCGCCCAGGTGACGCTGATCGAGTTCGACAGCCAACTGCGTGCCGATGCGGTGCTGCAGCGCAAGTTGCACAGCTTGCCGAACGTGAAGGTGATCACCAGTGCGCTGACCACCGAAGTGCTGGGGAATGGCGAAAAAGTGACCGGCCTGCGCTACAAGGACCGCACCACCGACCAGCAGCATGAAGTGGCGTTGGAAGGCATCTTCGTGCAGATCGGCCTGCTGCCGAACACCGACTGGCTGAAAGGTACCGTCGAGCTGTCGCCGCGTGGCGAGATCATCGTCGACGCCAAGGGCCAGACCAGCATCCCGGGTGTGTTTGCGGCGGGTGACGTGACGACCGTGCCGTACAAGCAGATCGTGATCGCGGTGGGTGAGGGGGCCAAGGCATCGCTGGCGGCCTTTGACCACCTGATTCGCACGTCGGCACCGGCATGAGCCTGTACCGGCCTCTTCGCGGCCAAAGCCGCTCCCACAGGTACTGCGCAGCTTTTGAAAGCTGTGGAGGTCCCTGTGGGAGCGGCTTTAGCCGCGAAAGGGCCGGTGCAGGCAAAGCAGGAACCTGAAGGTGTCTATGATTACTGCAGACCCTTCAGGAATCACACCCATGACCCTGATCAGCCGCGAACCCTGGTGGCTAGTCCCGCCAAAGCCCGGGCAGCAAGAGCAGGACCTGCACTGGGGTTACCTGGAAATCTACGCCGACGGCCGCACCGTGTTCGTCGACCAGCGCCCCAGTGACCGGGAGCTGGCCGAGCGCAAGAGCTGCCGCAACTTCCCCGACCCCGAGCCGTGACGGCTCAGCCTTCCAGCTCGGCCAGGCGTGCCTCCAGCGCCGCGATGCGGGCTTCCAGGGCTTCGATACGGTCTTCCGACACATTGCCGCCGCTGCGTGCGCCACCTTCCTGCTGCCGTGCAGCCAGGATCGCCTCGATTTCCGCCGGATCGCCCAAGGCATGGGTGTAACGGTCTTCCCGCTGGCTGGCCTGGCGTGGCAGGTGCAAGGCCAGGCCGCGCGAGATCAGGCGCTCCAGCTGGTGCTGGATCTGCTCGGTGTCGTCGAAGTCGTGCAGGCGGTTGCTGCGGGTCAGCAGTTCGTTGAGGGTTTGCGGGCCGCGCAGGAACATCAGGCCCATCAGTACCAGTTGCGCCGGCACCAGCTCCAGCGCCTTGTCCACCCGGTGTTCCCAGCGGTCGGCGCGGCTGCCCATCTGCAGGCGGGTCATGCCTTGCCCTTCGAGGGCGCGCAGGGCCTGGCCGACCTGGCCTTGGGTGAGGTTCATCACCGGCTCGCGGCTGGTCTTCTGGTTGCAGGCCAGAACCAGGGCATTGAGGGTCAGCGGGTAGCTTTCCGGGCTGGTGGCCTGCTTCTCGATCAGCGAGCCGAGAATACGGATCTCGATGCTGTTGAAGCGGCCTTCGCCGGCGGTTTCGTGTTCTGACATGGCCCTGTCTCATTGCTGGGGAAAGGCCACTAGGGTAGGTAATGCCATCGTGTTAGGCAATTGGCACCTGTGGGAGCGGGTGAACCCGCTCCCACAGGGCCCCGGCAATCTCAAGCGGTGCGCTGCTCTTCGGCCTGGCACGCCGCTGCGGTAAACAGCACATCGGTCGACGAATTCAGCGCCGTCTCGGCCGAGTCCTGCAGCACGCCGATGATGAAGCCCACTGCCACCACCTGCATGGCAATTTCGCTAGGGATGCCAAACAGGCTGCATGCCAGCGGAATCAGCAGCAGCGAACCACCGGCCACACCCGAGGCGCCGCAGGCACACACCGCCGCCACCACGCTGAGCAGCACAGCGGTCGGCAGGTCCACCGGAATACCCAGGGTATGCACCGCCGCCAGGGTCAGCACGGTGATGGTGATGGCGGCACCGGCCATGTTGATGGTCGCACCCAGCGGGATCGACACCGAGTAGGTGTCCTCATGCAGGCCAAGGCGCTCCGACAAGGCCAGGTTCACCGGAATGTTGGCCGCCGAGCTGCGGGTGAAGAACGCGGTGATACCGCTTTCGCGCAGGCACAGCAGGGTCAGCGGGTACGGGTTGCGGCGAATTTTCCAGAACACGATCAGCGGGTTCATCACCAGGGCCACGAACAGCATGCAGCCGATCAGCACCGCCAGCAGGTGCAGGTAACCGAGCAGGGCGTCCAGGCCCGACTGGGCCAGGGTGGCGCTGACCAGGCCAAAGATGCCCAGCGGGGCGAAGCGGATGACTACGCGCACGATCAGGGTCACGCCATTGGACAGGTCCTCGACCACGGTGCGGGTGGTTTCGCCGGCATGGCGCAGGGCCACGCCCAGGCCGATGGCCCAGGTCAGTATGCCGATGAAGTTGGCGTTGAGCAGGGCGTTGATCGGGTTGTCGACCGCACTCAGCAGCAGGTTCTGCAGCACCTCGGTAATGCCGCCCGGCGCGCTCAGCGTAGCCTCGCCGGTGCTCAGCACCAGGTTGGACGGGAACAGCATGCTGGCGACCACCGCGACTACTGCGGCGCCGAAGGTGCCCAGCAGGTACAGCCAGAGGATCGGGCGAATATGGGTTTCCTGGCCGTGGCGGTGGTTGGCGATCGAGGCCATCACCAGGATGAACACCAGCACGGGGGCCACCGCCTTGAGGGCGCTGACGAACACTTTCCCGAGGAAGGCCATGTCGCGGGCGATGGCGGGCGCAAGCAGGGCCAGGGCGATGCCGGCGATCAGGCCGATGACGATCTGCGTCACCAGGCTGGTGCGGTTGAGGAAGCGGAGGACAGGGGTCATGTGCAGCGATATCCCAGCATGTTCAAAAAGGGCGCGACTTTACCATAGACCTTTGTCTAGCAGGGGCGGCCTCTTCGCGGGCATGCCCGCTCCCACAGGTACTGCACCGGCCTCAAATGCTGTGCGGCCCCTGTGGGAGCGGGCGTGCCCGCGAAGAAGCCACCACGGTCACCAGTGAAACAACTCCCGCCGCGCCCCCTCGGTAATCGCCACGATCCCCGGGTGCTTGACCTTGCGCTCCACCGAAATGGCATAGAACGACTCGTGCACGGCCTCGGTCTGCCCGATCAGCACCACGCCATACTGGCGGCACACTTCCTCGGCGATCACGCTGGGCGCGACGAAGATGCCGCTGCCCGACTGCCCGAATGCCTGCATCAAGGCACTGTCATCGAACTCACCCACGATCCGCGGCTGCACCTGCTGCTCAGCCAGCCAGCGCAGCAGGCGGCTGCGGACCACGGTTTCCTGCCCGGGAATAAGCAATGGCGCATCCTGCAGGCAGGCGGGGAAGGGGCCTTCAAGGCGTTGTGCCAGCGCCGGGGTGGCGAAGAAGCTCAACCCGCATTCGCCCAGCTTCTGGCTATAGCCCTTGATGTCCAGGTGGCTGGGCATGGGGCTGTCGGAAATCACCAGGTCCAGGCGCTGGATCGCCAGGTCGGCCAGCAGCCGTTCGAGCTTGTCTTCACGGCAGTTGATGCGCAGCACGTCGTCCAGCTCCATGGTCGGCGCCAGCAGGCGGTAGACGATGGACTTGGGCACCACGTCAGCCACGCCCACGCGGAACAGGATCTGCTCTTGCGGGCCGGCCCGCAGCATGGCTTCCAGTTCGCCGCCCAGCTGGAACATCTGCTCGGCATAGATCAGCGTCTGGCGCCCTGTTTCGGTCAGCTCCAGCTGCCGCCCCACGCGCTGGAACAACTCCAGGCCGTAGGTCTGTTCGAACAGGCTGATCTGCCCGCTGATGGTTTGCGGGGTCAGGTTCAACTGTTCGCTGGCGCGGGCGATGCTGCCGGTCTTGGCCACGGCCCAGAAGTAGTGCAACTGCCGATAGTTGAGCATCGGTGCTTTCCGGATTCGTAAAAACCGAAGTATAACCGCTGAAAATACGAATTTTCCTGATGTATTACGCTCTTTAGAATGCGACCCCATCAGGCGCCCTGTGCGCCGCCGCAATATCGACAAGCGAGGAACCCATGCTGCAACTCAAATCCATCGGCACGCCGCTGGTGCTGGCCTTGGCCCTGTTCACCCTGGCCGGTTGCGAGCAGGCCGAGAAATCCGCCCAACAGATGCTCGACCAGGCCGCACAGTCGGCCAAGCAAGCCATCGACGACACCAACAAGGCCGCGCAGCAGGCGTTGAGCGAGGCCATCGGCAGCGAAGGGCACAAGCCCAAGGACGCCGAAAAGAAAGAAGACACCCAGGAAATCTGACCCCAACCGCTGCTGCAGGATTTGAACAATGGAATACTTGCTGGAACTCGTCGCTAGCCCTACCGCCTGGGTTGCCCTGGCCACGCTGGTGGCCATGGAAGTTGTACTGGGTATCGACAACCTGATCTTCATCTCCATCCTGACCAACAAACTGCCGGTGGAGTACCGCTCCAAGGCGCGCCGTATCGGTATCAGCATGGCCCTGGTCATGCGCCTGGCCTTGCTCAGCACGGTGGCCTGGATCGTCCAGTTGACCGACCCGGTGTTCGAAGTGTTCGGTAATGCCTTCTCCTGGAAGGACGTGATCCTGATTGCCGGCGGCCTGTTCCTGCTGTGGAAGGCGACCAAGGAGATCCACGAGAACGTCGACCCGCACGGGGCCAAGGAAGAAGCCAAGGTGTCGTCGACGGTTACCCTGGGCTTTGCCGCGGCGATCTTCCAGATCCTGTTGCTGGACATCGTCTTCTCGGTCGACAGCATCATCACCGCCGTAGGCATGACCGAGCACCTGCCGATCATGATCATTGCCGTTATCACTGCCGTGATCGTCATGATGGTGGCCGCCGACCCGTTGGCCAACTTCATCAACGACAACCCGACCGTGGTAATGCTGGCCCTGGGCTTCCTGATCATGATCGGCATGACGCTGATCGCCGAAGGTTTTGGCGCTCATGTACCGAAGGGTTATGTGTACGCGGCCATGGCCTTCTCGACGGCGATCGAGGTCCTCAACATCCTGGCCCGTCGGGCGCGGTTGAAGCGTGAGGCGGCTGAAGGTTGATGTGAAAGGGCGGGGCGCTTGCGCCCCGTTCGCGGGTGAACCCGCTCCCACAAGTACCCCGCCGCTTTTGAAGGCAGTGGAGGACCTTGTGGGAGCGGGTTCACCCGCGAATGGGCTCAGGAATTTTTGAAATCAGTGCACCCCGGCATGCCGCCGTGCCCGGCGCACAGGCTGTGGCTTGGCAGGGACCTGCGGTGGCAGGTGGTGGTGGGAATGACGCCGCACGATACGCAGTACCCCCCACAGCATGGCGGCTGCGACGCTCAGCCACATGCCCACCAGCATGAGGATTGCCATGGTCAGGCTCATCTGTGCCTCCATCTCTACAGGCCGCGCTCGGTCAACCGGCGCTGGCCGTCCAGACACTGCTTTAGTCTAGCCCTTCGCCTGTGACGTTCCATTGACCAAAGGTCTATTGCTTGGTCCGATTTGCTCCTAACCGGTGTCGGACTATACCCGCGCCGCTGTCCGACCTATGATCGGTGGCCAGAGCCGGGCGCTGCCTGCCTGGCGTTGGAGCAAGCGAGTGTCCATGCAGCAACATTCCTTCAAGACCACCCCCCGTCGGCTGCTGGCTGCCTGCCTGGTAGCGGCTAGCCTGGCCGGCTGTGCCAGCGCACCTTCCGCCAACCTCAAGGGCCTGCCGCAGCGGGTCGAGATCAGCAGCGTGCCGTTCTACCGTGGCAACGCCAACCACAGCGGGGCCATGGCATTGGCGGCGGTGCTGTCGCAACAGGGGGCACCGATCACGCCGGGGCTGCTGGACAAACCGCTGAACCTGCCCCAGGGCGCCGAGGCGCTGGACACCGGCATTCCCCGCGTGGCGCGCGACTACGGCATGGTGGTGTATCCGCTGGACAAGCAGCTGGACGCGCTGTTGACCCAGGTGGCGGCGGGCAACCCGGTGCTGCTGCGTTACGAGGACGGTTCGGCCTGGTGGAGCGAGCCACGCTACGCCGTGTTGATCGGCTACGACCGCTACAAGCAGCGGGTGCTGTTGCGCTCTGGCATGCATCGGCGGCAGGTGATGGGCTTCGATGCCTTTGCATCGGCATGGGCGAAGCTGGGGAGTTGGGCGGTGCTGGTGCAGCCACCACGGCAACTGCCGGCCCAGGTGGACCGCCAGCGCTGGCTGCAGGCTGCGGATGAACTGGCCCGGGCGGGGCAGGAGATTGCGGCGAAGCAGGCTGTGAGTAGCCTGAACAAATAGCTTTATCTCTGCCGGCCCTTTCGCGGGTGAACCCGCTCCCACAGGAAACCTGCTGCCCTCAGGTGCAGTGATATCCCTGTGGGAGCGGGTTTACCCGCGAAGAGGCCAGGCCTGCCTACATCAGAAGCCCAGGCGATCGCGCAGGCTGTAGTACCAGGCCCCAATGGCGCTGAACGGCACGCGCAGCATCTGGCCACCCGGGAACGGGTAGTGCGGCAGGCCGGCGAAGGCGTCGAAACGCTCGGCCTGGCCACGCATGGCCTCGGCCAGCACCTTGCCCGCCAGGTGGGTGTAGGTCACGCCGTGACCCGAGCAGCCCTGCGAGTAGTAGATGTTGTCACCGATACGTCCAACCTGCGGCAGGCGCGACAGGGTCAGCAGGAAGTTGCCGGTCCAGGCGTAGTCGATCTTCACGTTCTTCAGCTGCGGGAAGGCCTTGAGCATCTTCGGACGGATGATCGCCTCGATGTTGGCCGGGTCACGCGCGCCGTAAACCACGCCACCACCGAAGATCAGGCGCTTGTCGCTGGTCAGGCGGTAGTAGTCGAGCAGGTAGTTGCAGTCCTCTACGCAGTAGTCCTGCGGCAGCAGGGTGCGCGCCAGTTCGTCGCCCAGTGGCTCGGTGGTGATCACCTGGGTGCCGCATGGCATGGACTTGCTGGCCAGCTCTGGCACCAGGTTGCCCAGGTAGGCGTTGCCGGCGACGATGATGAACTTGGCGCGGACCTTGCCCTGCGGGGTGTGCACCACCGGGTTGGCGCCACGCTCGATGCGTACGGCCGGGGTTTGCTCATAGATGATGCCGCCCAGCGACTCGACCGCGGCGGCTTCGCCCAGGGCCAGGTTCAGTGGGTGGATGTGGCCGCCGCTCATGTCCAGCATGCCGCCCACATAGTTGTCGCAGGCGACCACTTCGCGGATGCGCTTCTGGTCCATCAGCTCCAGCTGGTTGTGACCGAAACGTTCCCACAGGCGCTTTTGCGACTCCAGGTGGCCCATCTGCTTGCTGGTGAGGGCAGCGAACACGCCACCGTCCTTCAGGTCGCACTGGATGTTGTACTTGGCCACGCGCTCACGAATGATACGCCCGCCTTCAAAGGCCATCTGGCCCAGCAGTTGGGCCTCCCTGGGGCCGACGGTGCGTTCGATTACGTCGATGTCGCGGCTGTAGCTGTTGACGATCTGGCCGCCGTTGCGGCCCGACGCGCCGAAGCCGACCTTGGCTGCTTCGACGATGCTCACCTTGAAGCCGTTCTCCAGCAGGAACAGGGCGCTGGACAGGCCGGTGTAGCCGGCACCGATGATGCACACATCAGTTTCCACCTCACCCTGCAGCGCCGGACGTGGCGGCACCGGGTTGGCCGAGGCGGCGTAGTAGGACTGGGGGTAGGGGGTGTTAGCCATGCTGCAGGAACCTCGTGTTTTATATTTTTAACGAATGTACCGATGCTATCAATAATAATAAACACCCGCTAGTCGTCCGTTGAAAATCCTTTACTCGGTCCCCGCCAGCGCGCCTTTCTATAAAGAGTTTAAGATTCAGTAGGTTAGCGCGAAAAAAAGTGTTGACAGGGTTTTTGGAATGAGTAGAATGCGCACCACACGACAGGCACATAGCTCAGTTGGTTAGAGCACCACCTTGACATGGTGGGGGTCGTTGGTTCGAGTCCAATTGTGCCTACCAAATCGAAGAAGGGGTGATCCGCAAGGGTCACCCCTTTTTTCATTGGGGTTTCATGCGGCCTGATGCGCCAAGCGCCCTCTCTATGCATGAATCTCGAAAGTTTTTGATTTTTCTCAAAAAAACGCTTTACAGGTACGCATTCGATCACTAATATGCGCACCACACGACAGGCACATAGCTCAGTTGGTTAGAGCACCACCTTGACATGGTGGGGGTCGTTGGTTCGAGTCCAATTGTGCCTACCAAATCGAAAAAGGGCGATCAGCAATGATCGCCCTTTTTGCTGTGCGCACGAAGCAGCGTGTAACGTTTGGTCGCGGTTCGGGGCATTGCCTGGCGTGCTAGAATCCGCCCCTTCGAATCTGGAGGTACACACGTGCGCAAACTGGCTGTGGTAATGGCGGTGCTCGCCCTGGCGGGCTGTGAGAACGAGGTCGAAGGCGTGCACAAGCAGGTGGCTGAACACCTGCACAACCCCAAGACCGCCAAGTTCGGCAACGTGCGGATCGACACCCAGGGCACCATCTGCGGCCAGGTCCGCGGCAAGGATGATGCCGGGCAGTACGAAGCCTACCGCAGCTACGTGGCGATCAAGCGCGATGGCCAGTACGAAATCATCGTCGACGACAGTGGCAACAATCTGCGCATCCGTGAGATGTGCGGCGGCGCCGAGCTGCAGCGCCGCGCCGAAGCCCTGGCTGGCCAGCCGGCCCCGCAAGGCTGGGACGTGGAAGTGATCCAGGGCGCCAACATGGGTGCGCTCAGCGACATGACCGCACGCCTGATCGAAAAGGGCATTCCCTCCTCGGTGGAGTACCGCGACGGCAAGCCGGTGGTGCTGATGGGGCCGTTCCCGAGCCGTGAGGAAGCCGAAGCACGCAAGGCCGAGGTGATGGCCAAACTGGGTACCGATTCGGTGGTCATCCAGCACGGCGCAGCACGCTGAACCCGGTTCCTGTACGAGCGGCCTTTTGTGGGAGCGGCTTCCACAAGTCCGCTTCTGCAAGGTCGGCGCGGCACAGCCACGCCTGCGCTAGACATTGTCCGCACAGTTTTGGCTATGCTTGGCAGGAAGAAGCCGAACGGGGAGGGCCTCATGTCTACACTGGAGCGGGCCATTGCCGTGGCCGCCAGGGCGCATGAAGGGCAGTACGACAAGGGTGGGGCTGCTTATATCCTCCACCCGTTACGCGTGATGATGCGGGTTTCCACGCCTGAACAACGGATTGTCGCGGTGCTTCACGATGTGATCGAAGACACTTCGCTGACCCTGTCCGACCTGGCGCGCGAGGGCTTTGCGCTGAAAATCCTTGCCGCCTTGCTGGCGCTCAGCCGCCGTGAGGGCGAGGCCTACCAGGACTTCGTGGTGCGCCTGGGCAGTGACCCGCTGGCGCGCACAGTCAAGCTGGCCGACCTGGCCGACAACAGCGACCTTTCGCGCATCCCATGCCCGGGCCCCGCCGACCTGGCGCGGCTGGCGCGTTACCGTGAAGCCAGCGCCTACCTGCAGGCCTTGGCCTGAGGTCAAGCCGCAGGCCTTGCAGGCGACCCGGGTCAGGCAACTGCCATGCTGGCCGCGGTCAGTCTTCCTTCGGTACGGTCCAGAAAATCTGCACGCCACCATCGTCGCGGTGGGCGAGGGTGACGTTGTCGTTTTCGGCGATTTCCTCGAGCAGGGTTTCCCAGTCTTCCGGCGTCTCGTGTTCCAGGCGGAAGATCAGCGCCGCGCGGCTGCGCTGGGCGGTGGGACTGTTGATGATCTTCTGGATGCGCATACCCAGTTGTTCATAGCTGCTCGGGGTGGCGGAGGCGGTGCTGGACACAAGTGTTTCCTTGTTTTGCTGTATGCGCATACAGTATTTTACCGTAAGTAATTTCGCAACATCTTGTCAGGCGAAAACTGTGCTCAAGCGCAAAAGGGCGCATTTCATTCGGAATCCCGAACAAGCACAGGAAAAGGCGTTCGGCTTTTCGGACAAATTCCAGATAAACTGCCCCTGGCTCGACTTGACCTCCGCCAGCCAAACGGATTTGACAAACCCCGGTCCTGTTTCCATAGTGAGTCAACGCAAACGTTTGCGATCCGACAAAAAACACAAGATCCGGAGTCATCGTCCATGAAACTGCCGTTCCCCGGTCGTCTGCTGGCCCTCGCGGTCATTTCCTCGCTGTCCTTTGCCCTGCCGTTTTCCGCCGCCCACGCCGAAGACAAGCCCAAGGTCGCCCTGGTCATGAAGTCATTGGCCAACGAGTTCTTCCGCACCATGGAAGACGGCGCCAAGGACTACCAGAAAGCCCACGCCGATGAATTCGAGCTGATCGCCAACGGCATCAAGAACGAGACCGACACCGGCGAGCAGATCCGCATCGTCGAGCAGATGGTCAACGCTGGCGCCAAGGCTCTGGTCATTGCCCCGGCCGACTCCAAGGCGCTGGTGTCGGCGGTGAAGAAGGCCATGGACCAGGGCGTGGTGGTGATCAACATCGACAACCGCCTGGACCCTGAATTGCTCAAGAGCAAAGGCATCAGCGTACCCTTCGTCGGCCCCGACAACCGCAAGGGCGCGCGCCTGGTCGGCGACTTCCTGGCCAACCAGAAGCTCAAGGCCGGCGACCAGGTCGGCATCATCGAAGGCGTGCCGACCACCACCAACGCCCAGCAGCGTACCGCTGGCTTCAAGGACGCCATGGACGCTGCGCAGATCAAGATCGTCTCGGTGCAGAGCGGCAACTGGGAAATCGACAAAGGCAACGCCGTCGCGGCCTCCATGCTCAACGAATACCCCGACCTGAAAGCCCTGCTGGCCGGCAACGACAGCATGGCCCTGGGCGCCGTGTCGGCCGTGCGTGCCGCCGGCAAGACCGGCCAGGTGCAAGTGGTGGGCTACGACAACATCAACGCCATCAAGCCGATGCTCGCCGATGGCCGCGTGCTCGCCACCCTCGACCAGGCGGCCAGCCAGCAGGCGGTGTACGGCATCCAGGCGGCGCTGAAAATGGTCAAGGGCGAGAAGCCCGACGTGGATGCCGACAACGTCATCCAGACCCCGGTCCAACTCATCACCAAACCCTGATCGCTGGCAGGAGAAACGGCCATGCCTGCATCGGCCAATGAAGTGGTGCTCACCGCCAGCGGGCTGGGCAAGACCTACGCCCAGCCCGTGCTCGGCGAGGTCAGCCTGAACCTGCGGGCGGGTGAAGTGCTGGCCCTGACCGGCGAGAACGGCGCGGGCAAGAGCACCCTGTCCAAGCTCATCAGTGGCCTGGAAACCCCAACAACCGGGCACATGCGCTACCGCGGCCAGGCCTACGCACCCGGCAGCCGCAGCGAGGCCGAGCGCCTCGGCGTGCGCATGGTCATGCAGGAGCTGAACCTGCTGCCCACGCTGACCGTGGCGGAAAACCTGTTCCTCGACAACCTGCCCGGCCGTTTCGGCTGGATCAGCCAGAAGCGCCTGCGCCAACTGGCCACGGCCGCCATGGCCCAGGTCGGCCTCGACGCCATCGACCCGGATACCCCGGTCGGCGAGCTGGGCATCGGCCACCAGCAGATGGTCGAGATCGCCCGCAACCTGATCGGCGACTGCCATGTGCTGATCTTCGACGAGCCCACCGCCATGCTCACCGCGCGCGAGGTGGAGCTGCTGTTTACCCAGATCGAACGCCTGCGCCAACGTGGCGTGGCCATTGTCTACATCTCGCACCGCCTGGAAGAACTGCAGCGCGTGGCCCAGCGCATCGTCGTGCTGCGCGACGGCAAGCTGGTGTGCGACGAGCCGATCCAGCGTTACAGCAGCGCCGAACTGGTCAATCTGATGGTCGGCCGCGAGCTGGGCGAGCATATCGACCTGGGCCGCCGGCAGATCGGCGCGCCGCTGCTCAAGGTCGACAAGCTCAGCCGAGCCGACAAGGTGCGTGAAGTGTCGTTCGAGGTCAGGGCAGGGGAGATCTTCGGCATCTCCGGCCTGATCGGTGCCGGCCGTACCGAACTGTTGCGCCTGATCTACGGTGCCGACCGCGCCGACAGCGGCAGCATCGCCCTTGGCCAGCCACCGCAGGCGGTCACCATCGATTCGCCCAGGGCTGCCGTACAGGCCGGTATCGCCCTGATCACCGAAGACCGCAAAGGCGAAGGCCTGCTGCTGACGCAGTCGATCAGCGCCAACATCGCCCTGGGCAACCTCGGCGCGGTATCGCGGGCCGGTGTGCTCGATGGCGAGGCCGAAAGGGCCTTGGCCGAGCGCCAGATCCAGGCCATGCGCATTCGCAGTGCAGGCCCGCAGCAAGTGGTGGGCGAGCTGTCTGGCGGCAACCAGCAGAAGGTAGTGATCGGCCGCTGGCTGGAGCGCGACTGCCAGGTGCTGCTGTTCGACGAGCCCACCCGTGGCATCGACGTTGGCGCCAAGTTCGACATCTATGGCCTGCTGGCCGAACTGGCGCGCCAGGGCAAGGCCCTGGTGGTGGTGTCCAGCGACCTGCGCGAGCTGATGCTGATCTGCGACCGCATCGCCGTGCTGTCGGCCGGCCGCCTGATCGACACCTTCGAGCGTGACCATTGGAGCCAGGACCAGCTGCTGGCCGCGGCCTTTGCCGGTTATCAGAAACGTGACGCACTGCTGCATGACGCAGCTCCCAGGATGGATGCATGAAAACCACCCCACTCGACAGCCAAGGCGCCGCACCGGTGCGCCGCAGTGGTACCTATTTTGGCCTGGGTACCTACCTGGGCCTGGCCGGCGCCTTGCTGGCGATGATCGTGCTGTTCTCGTTCCTCAGCAGCCACTTCTGGTCGTACAACACCTTCAGTACCCTGGCCAACCAGATCCCCGACCTGATGGTGCTGGCGGTGGGCATGACTTTCGTGCTGATCATCGGCGGCATCGACCTGTCGGTGGGCTCGGTGCTGGCGCTGGCAGCCTCCACGGTCAGCGTGGCGATCCTCGGCTGGGGCTGGGGCGTGCTGCCTTCGGCCCTGCTGGGCATGGCCGTGGCCGCGCTGGCCGGCAGCATTACCGGCGGCGTCACCGTGGCCTGGCGCATTCCGTCGTTCATCGTCTCGCTCGGCGTGCTGGAAATGGCCCGCGGCCTGGCCTACCAGTTCACCGACTCGCGCACCGCCTATATCGGCGATGCCTATGCCTGGTTCTCCAACCCCATCGCATTCGGCATCTCGCCGGCGTTCATCATCGCCTTGCTGGTGATCGTGCTGGCCCAGTTGGTGCTGACCCGCACGGTATTCGGCCGCTACCTGATCGGCATCGGCACCAACGAAGAAGCCGTGCGCCTGGCCGGTATCGACCCGCGCCCGTACAAGGTGCTGGTATTCGCCCTGATGGGCCTGCTCGCCGGCCTGGCCGCGCTGTTCCAGATCTCGCGGCTGGAAGCGGCCGACCCGAATGCCGGCTCCGGCCTGGAGCTGCAGGTGATCGCCGCCGTGGTAATTGGCGGCACCAGCCTGATGGGCGGGCGTGGCTCGGTCATCAGCACCTTCTTTGGCGTGCTGATCATTTCGGTGCTGGCCGCCGGGCTGGCCCAGATCGGTGCCAGCGAACCGACCAAACGCATCATCACCGGGGCGGTGATCGTCATCGCCGTGGTGCTCGACACTTACCGTAGCCGGCGTGCAGGCCGGCGGAACTGAGAACATGGCAACCATCAAAGACGTCGCGGCACTGGCGGGTATTTCATACACCACCGTGTCCCATGTGCTGAACAAGACCCGGCCGGTGAGCGAGCAGGTGCGGCTGAAAGTCGAAGCCGCCATCGCCGAACTCGATTATGTGCCCAGCGCCGTGGCCCGTTCGTTGAAGGCGCGCAGCACGGCCACCATCGGCTTGCTGGTACCCAACAGCGTCAACCCGTACTTCGCCGAACTGGCGCGGGGCATCGAAGACGCCTGCGAACGCAACGGCTACTGCGTGATCCTGTGCAACTCCGACGACAACCCGCAGAAGCAGCGCAGCTACCTGCGCGTGCTGCTGGAAAAACGCATCGACGGCCTGGTGGTGGCCTCGGTGGGCCAGGACAGCGACCTGCTGCAAAGCCTGGCTGGCGTGCGCACGCCAATGGTGATCGTCGACCGCGAACTGGACGGCGTCGATGCCGACCTGGTGCGCATCGACCACGAGCAGGGCGCCTACCTGGCCACCCAGCACCTGCTGGAGCTTGGCCACCGCGACATCGCCTACATCGGCGGCCCCGCCGAGACCGGGGTTACCCAGCTGCGCCTGAGCGGCTTCCGCCGCGCCATGGCCGAGGCCGGCGCAGCGGTGCTGGGCAACCGCGTGCTGCACTGCGACTTCACCAGCCCGGGCGGCCATGCAGCGGCAACCCGGTTGCTGGAGGGCAAGCGGCCCACGGCGATTTTCGCCGGCAACGACATGATCGGTTTCGGCGTGCTGCGCGCCGCGGCCGAACGCAACATCAACGTACCCGCCGAGCTGTCGGTGATCGGCTTCGACGACATCGAACTCAGCCGTTATGTGTACCCGCCGTTGACCACGGTGGGCCAGTCGATCCGCGCGTTGGGCGAGAGCGCCGCGTCGCTGTTGCTGGCGCGTATCGGCACGCCTCGGCAGGGCGCGGCAGAGCAACGTATCGTCGCCCCGCGCATCGTGCTGCGCGAGTCCACCGGGCCGCGCCCGGACCTGTTCAACGATTACCGCTAATGCTAAGGAAATGTCATGAATGCCAAGGTCGTGGTAGTCGGTAGCCTCAACATGGACCTGGTGGCCCGCGCCCAGCGCCTGCCCCGGGCCGGCGAAACACTCCCCGGCGAAAGCTTTTTCACCGTGCCGGGCGGCAAGGGGGCCAACCAGGCGGTGGCCGTGGCGCGCCTGGGTGGCAGCGTGGCGATGATCGGCAACGTCGGCGACGATGATTATGGCCGGCAACTGCACCGGGCCTTGTATGTGGAAGGCATCGACTGCCAGGGCGTTACCACCTGCTCGGGCGTGTCCAGCGGTGTGGCGCTGATTACCGTCGATGCCGCCAGCCAGAACTGCATCGTCATCATCCCCGGTGGCAACGGCCTGCTGACGCCGCAGTCGGTGCAGCGTTTCGATGCACTGCTGCAGGCGGCCGAGGTGATCATCTGCCAGCTGGAAGTGCCGGCCGACACCGTGGCCTGGACCCTGGCCAGGGGGCATGAACTGGGCAAGCGGGTGATCCTCAACCCGGCGCCGGCGACCGGCACCTTGCCAGCGGACTGGTTCGCCCACATCGACTACCTGACACCCAACGAAAGCGAGGCCGAGGCCCTGACCGGCGTGGCAGTGACCGACCTGGACAGTGCCCGGCGCGCCGGCGAGCGCTTGCTGCAGCTGGGCGCGGGCAAAGTGATCATTACCCTGGGCGCGCAAGGGGCCTTGCAGGTCACGGCCAAGGGCCACCAGCATTTCCCTGCACCGGTGGTGCAGCCGCTGGACACCACTGCAGCCGGCGACACCTTCATCGGTGGCTTTGCCGCTGGCCTGGTACGCGGCCTGGGGGAGGGCGAAGCCATCACCTTCGGCCAGCGCGCCGCAGCCCTGTCGGTCACCCGCGCTGGTGCCCAGCCGTCCATTCCCTACCTGGCGGAGCTTGCGCCATGAAGAAAACCCCACTGCTGAACGTCGCCCTGTCGCGGACCATCGCCGGCATGGGACATGGTGACATCCTGGTGATCGGCGATGCCGGGCTGCCGGTGCCGCCGGGGGTCGAACTGATCGACCTGGCCGTTACGCCTGGGTTGCCGGATTTCGCCAGCGTGTTGCGGGCCGTGCTGAGCGAGTTGCAGGTGGAGCGGCATGTGCTGGCCGAAGAGATGCAGAAGGTGGTGCCGCCGGCGCTGGTCGAGATCGAGCGGCTGAAGGGCAAGCTGGGCAAGCGTGAATGGCTGAGCCATGAAGATTTCAAAGTACTGTCGCGCAGTGCCCGTGCGGTCGTGCGCACTGGCGAATGCCAGCCCTACAGCAACATCGCGCTGATTTCCGGCGTGACTTTCTAGCCCGTCGCCCCCTGTGGGAGCGGGTTCACCCGCGAACACCGGCGAAACCGGTGCCATCCACCGCGCTGCCTCCTTCGCGGGTAAACCCGCTCCCACAGGGATTTGCGGTGTACCAGGAATACCAATCCAGGCAACAGGAGTGCCACCCATGCTCAAACCCCTGCTACAAGGAATCGCCCTCATGGCCGCAGCCACCACCCTCCAGGCCGCCCCCATCGACCTGATCATCGACACCGACCCCGGCGCCGACGACGTGGTCGCGCTGTTCCTGGCCATGGCCTCGCCCGACGAGCTCAAGATCCGCGCCATCACCACCGTGGCCGGCAATGTGCGCCTGGACAAAACCTCGCGCAACGCCCGCCTGGCTCGCGAATGGGCCGGCCGCGAAGACATCCCCGTGTACGCCGGCGCCGCACGCCCGCTGGTGCGCAAGCCGATCTACGCCGCCGACGTCCACGGCGAAGAAGGCCTCACCGGCATCCAGGTCCACGAACCGAAAGCGCCGCTAGCCCAGGGCAACGCAGTGCAATACCTTGTCGACACCCTGGGCGCCGCCAAACCCCACAGCATCACCATCGCCATGCTCGGCCCGCAGACCAATCTGGCCCTGGCGCTGATCCAGCGCCCGGACATCGCCAAAGGCATCAAGCAAGTGGTGGTCATGGGCGGCGCCCATTTCAACGGCGGCAACATCACCCCGGCGGCGGAATTCAACCTCTATGCCGACCCGCATGCCGCTGAAGTGGTGCTGGCCAGCGGCGTGCAGCTGACCTACCTGCCGCTGGACGTCACCCACAAGCTGCTGACCAGCGACGCCCGCCTCAAGCAACTGGCAGCGGTGAACAACCAGGCCAGCAAACGGGTAGTGGATATCCTCAACGCCTATATCACCCACGACATGGACCTGTACGGCATGCCCGGTGGCCCGGTGCACGACGCCAGCGTGATCGCCTACCTGCTCAAGCCCGAGCTTTTCAGCGGCCGGCGCATCCATATGAGCATCGACAGCCGCGAAGGCCCCAGCTTCGGCCAGACCCTTGCCGACTGGTATGGCGTGCTAAAGCAGCCGGCCAACGTGATGTGGGTGGAGCAGGGCGATGCCCAGGGCCTGTTCGACCTGCTCAGCGCCCGTTTGGCGCGATTGGAATAGCCGTGTGCGGCGCGAAGCGCTCGAACACCTGGTCGATGAAGCTGCGTGCCGCCTCGGCGCCGCGATCGCGCACCAGCAGGTCGATGGCAATCAACAGCAATTCTTCCGGTGTGCCAGGGCTGTACGCGCTCTGGCCCTCGGCCCATTTGACCTTGATATCGGCATCGATGCTGTGGCTGCTCATGAAAGGCTCTCGCTTGGGGCCCAGGACGAAGGGGCGAACACCTGACCCTGGTGTTCGATGGAGGCGGGGTGCGCTCCACTTCTGGCACTAAATCATGACTTTGCGTCAGTGACGTTGCGGCTTAAGCATATGGCAAACGCAGCGGGTTGTGCAAAATCCGGTCACGATTGCGTTTTCGCCTCTGTCGGCGAGTTCAGGCAGACTTGACCGGTTTTGCAACAAATGATGAGTGGAACTGTCGGATCAGACAGTTCCCGGACCGATTTAGGAGGCTTCATGTTCCGTACCCGTGCTTACCTGGCAACCCTGGCGGTGGCTGCTGTCCTGGCTGGTTGCAGCACTGGTGGCAATTCTGCTGGTGGCGCTGCGCCGGCAGGCAACGACGGCCGCTGCGAAGCCAGTGGCGCCGATTTTGCCATTGGCAAGCCAGCCAGCGCCGAGCTGCTGGAGCAGGCGCGCAAGGCCAGTGGCTCGCAGATGGCACGCATTCTCAAGCCGCACGACGTGGTCACCCTGGAGTACCGCTCCGAGCGCCTGAACCTGAATGTGGACGAGCAGGGCAAGGTGATTCGCGTCAACTGCGGTTGATACGCGGTCCTTGTGGGAGTGGCCTTGTGTCGCGATAGGGCCGCAAAGCGGCCCCGGCCATTGATGCTGCGAAGCTGAAAACCTTGGGGCCGCTACGCGCCCCTTTCGCGACACAAGGCCGCTCCCACAAAAAAAGCCGCGCCCGCATGGCCAACCCCGTCAGCCCATGCAGCACCCATAAAAAAACCCGCCACAAGGGCGGGTTTTTTTACAGCTATCCGAATTACTCCGGACGAACCTGTGCAGCCTGCATGCCCTTCTGGCCGCGCTCGGCGACGAAGGAAACAGTCTGGCCTTCTTTCAGGCTCTTGAAGCCGTCAGATTCGATGGCCTTGAAGTGAACGAACAGGTCGTCGCCGCCGCCTGCTGGGGTGATGAAGCCGTAGCCTTTCTCATCATTGAACCATTTGACGGTGCCTTGTTGGCGATTGGACATGGGTGAATCTCCAGAACATTTAGTTTTTTCAGTGGTGCAATGCGGCCGAGGCTACGGAGCACGGGACACATCATAGTCTAATTCTGCGCATCTAGCGCCTTTTACCTTCGCAGGATATTGATCCAGCGCAAAGAATGGCTGGCCTGCTCTGGCTTTAAGGTTTCAGCTCTTCGGTGCGCAGGCCTGTTTCACGACCGTCTGGGCCTTCTGCATCAGCTTGGCGTCCACGCCATCGTTGCTGTCGAGGTCGGCAATCTCCGCGTCGGTGAAATTCTTTTTGATGGTTTGCGCACCACAGTCGCAGTGTTTTTTCGCGGCCGCAGCATCAACGCCTTGGCCTTGAGCCACTTGCGTGCACTGGGTCATGTAGGCGGCTTCCTTCCCGGCCGGGAAGTTGCCGGCGTTCGCAGCCATGGGCAGCAGCAGGGCCGCAGCGGCTGCCAGGGTCAGAAGAGATGGAACTCGCATAACCAGTTACTCCTTGGGTTAAGGTCACATCAAGAGTAGGTTGCTTCCCAAGGTCTGATAGGAATTTTTCCGTGTAAGTTCAGCCGAAGTCTGTAATTTCCAAATATTTCTGCCTGCCACGCAACCTGCGTGCTAGCATGCCCGGCTTGCAGCTGACAACGTGCAGCTTGCAGCAATCTTTTTTCTTTCCAGTCACTCTGGTTCGTCCCTGACAAGCCGAAAGGCTTCTGCCGCTGTGAGGCAGGCTTCCCACCGAGGAAGGCAGGTCGGATCTTGTACTGGCTCATCCCAACCCACGTGACCTTTGGTAGGGGTCACCACTAGGAGAGGAGGCGCCATGCCCGTTATTACTCTTCCCGATGGCAGTCAACGTTCGTTCGATCACGCCGTATCCGTAGCCGAAGTCGCCGCTTCCATCGGCGCCGGCCTGGCCAAGGCCACCGTGGCCGGCAAGGTCGACGGCAAACTGGTCGATGCCTGCGACCTGATCAGCAACGACGCCACCCTGCAGATCATCACCCCTAAAGATGAAGAGGGACTGGAGATCATCCGTCACTCGTGCGCCCACCTGGTCGGCCACGCGGTGAAGCAGCTGTACCCGACCGCCAAGATGGTGATCGGCCCGGTCATCGACGAAGGCTTCTACTACGACATCGCCTACGAGCGCCCCTTCACCCCTGAAGACATGGCCGCCATCGAAAAGCGCATGATGGAGCTGATCGACAAGGACTACGACGTCATCAAGAAGATGACCCCGCGTGCCGAAGTCATCGACGTGTTCAAGGCCCGTGGCGAAGACTACAAGCTGCGCCTGGTCGAAGACATGCCGGACGAGCAGGCCATGGGCCTGTACTACCACGAAGAATACGTCGACATGTGCCGTGGCCCGCACGTGCCGAACACCCGCTTCCTCAAGGCGTTCAAGCTGACCAAGCTGTCCGGCGCCTACTGGCGCGGTGATGCCAAGAACGAGCAGCTGCAACGCGTGTACGGCACCGCCTGGGCCGACAAGAAGCAGCTGGCGGCGTACATCCAGCGCATCGAAGAAGCCGAAAAACGCGACCACCGCAAGATCGGCAAGCAGCTCGACCTGTTCCACCTGCAGGAAGAAGCCCCGGGCATGGTGTTCTGGCACGCCAACGGCTGGACCGTGTACCAGGTACTCGAGCAGTACATGCGCCAGGTCCAGCGCGTCAACGGCTACCAGGAAATCAAGACCCCGCAGGTTGTCGACCGTATCCTCTGGGAGCGCTCCGGCCACTGGTCCAACTACGCCGAGAACATGTTCACCACTTCGTCGGAAAGCCGTGACTACGCGGTAAAACCGATGAACTGCCCGTGCCACGTGCAGGTGTTCAACCAGGGCCTGAAGAGCTACCGCGACCTGCCGCTGCGCCTGGCCGAGTTCGGTGCCTGCCACCGTAACGAGCCGTCCGGCGCCCTGCACGGCATCATGCGCGTGCGTGGCTTCGTGCAGGACGACGCGCACATCTTCTGCACCGAAGAACAGGTGAAGAAAGAAGCCGCCGACTTCATCAAGCTGACCCTGGACGTGTACAAGGACTTCGGCTTCACCGACATCGCCATGAAGCTGTCGACCCGCCCGGCCAAGCGCGTGGGCTCCGAAGAGCTGTGGGACCGGGCCGAAGGTGCACTGGCCGACGCCTTGAACGAATCGGGCCTGGAGTGGGAATACCAGCCGGGCGAGGGCGCCTTCTACGGCCCGAAGATCGAGTTCACCCTGCGCGACTGCCTCGGCCGTAACTGGCAATGCGGTACCCTGCAGTACGACCCGAACCTGCCAGAGCGCCTGGATGCCAGCTATATCGCCGAAGATAACAGCCGTGTTCGCCCGGTCATGCTGCACCGCGCCATCCTCGGTTCGTTCGAACGCTTCATCGGCATGCTGATCGAGCATTACGCTGGCGTGTTCCCGGCCTGGCTGGCACCTACCCAGGCCGTGATCATGAACATCACCGACAAGCAGGCCGATTTCGCCCTCGAGGTGGAAAATACCCTGAACGGTAGCGGTTTCCGTGCCAAGTCGGACTTGAGAAATGAGAAGATCGGCTTTAAAATCCGCGAGCATACTTTGCTCAAGGTCCCGTACCTTTTGGTTATAGGGGATCGCGAAGTCGAAACGCAGACCGTCGCAGTACGCACCCGTGAAGGCAAAGACCTCGGCTCCATGCCGGTGGCTGAATTCACGCAGCTGCTCAACAGCGCTGTCGCCCAGCGCGGTCGCCTAGAATCGGAGTAATGACTATTAAGCGTGAAATGAGAAACGATAAACGAACTGCACCGAAAGCCCCGATCAACGAGAATATCTCGGCACGCGAGGTTCGGTTAATTGGCGCTGACGGCGAGCAGATTGGCATCGTCTCGATTGATGAAGCGCTTCGTATCGCTGATGAAGCGAAGCTGGATCTGGTGGAGATCTCCGCCGACGCGCAACCGCCCGTCTGCAAGGTGATGGACTACGGCAAGCACCTCTTCGAGAAGAAGAAGCAGGCCAACGAAGCCAAGAAAAACCAGAAGCAGATCCAGATCAAAGAAATCAAGTTTCGTCCAGGGACGGAAGAAGGGGATTACCAGGTAAAACTACGCAACCTGGTACGTTTCCTTACCGATGGGGACAAGGCCAAGATCTCTCTGAGATTCCGCGGCCGTGAGATGGCCCACCAGGAGCTGGGCATGGAACTGTTGAAGCGGGTCGAAGCCGACCTCGCCGAATACGGCTCCGTTGAGCAGCATCCGAAGATGGAAGGACGCCAGCTTATGATGGTCATCGCCCCCAAAAAGAAGAAGTAATCTCCCGGGCACGGCAGGCCTGATGATTATTGTGTAATTTTATCGAATGCGGAGTTCCAACATGCCAAAAATGAAAACCAAGAGCGGTGCTGCGAAGCGCTTCCTGAAGACCGCTTCCGGCTTCAAGCACAAGCACGCTTTCAAGAGCCACATCCTGACCAAAATGTCGACCAAGCGTAAGCGTCAACTGCGCGGTGCCAGCCTGCTGCACCCGTCTGACGTGGCAAAAGTCGAGCGCATGCTGCGCGTACGTTAATTCTGGTTTAGATAGAGGAAGTTACTCATGGCTCGTGTTAAGCGTGGCGTCATCGCTCGTAAGCGTCACAAGAAAATTCTGAAACTGGCTAAAGGCTACTACGGTGCACGCTCGCGCGTATTCCGCGTTGCCAAGCAGGCTGTCATCAAGGCAGGTCAATATGCCTACCGTGACCGTCGTCAGAAGAAGCGTCAGTTCCGCGCACTGTGGATCGCTCGTATCAACGCCGGTGCCCGCACCAACGGTCTGTCCTACAGCCGTCTGATTGCTGGCCTGAAAAAGGCTTCGATCGAAATCGACCGTAAGGTTCTGGCCGATCTGGCAGTGAACGAAAAAGCGGCGTTTGCTGCGATTGTCGAGAAAGCTAAAGCCGTTCTGGCTTAAGTACCCGCGACAATCACCCGGCGGCGCTAGCGCCGTCGGGCATTGAACGTCATCGATAGGGGAAGAGCCTTCAAAGCTCTTCCCCTATTTTCGTATCTGGAGTCTGTACATGGAAAACCTGGATGCGTTGGTCTCCCAAGCCCTAGAGGCCGTGGAGCGCGCTGAAGACATCAATACCCTGGAACAGATCCGGGTGAATTATCTCGGCAAGAAAGGCGAGCTGACCCAGGTGATGAAGACCCTGGGCAACCTGCCAGCCGAAGAGCGGCCGAAAGTCGGCGCGCTGATCAACGACGCCAAAGAGCGCGTCACCGTTGTGCTCAATGCCCGCAAGGCCGCCTTCGAAGAAGCCGAGCTCAGCGCTCGCCTGGCTGCTGAATGCATTGACGTCACCCTGCCAGGCCGCGGCCAGGCCACCGGTGGCCTGCACCCGATCACCCGTACACTCGAGCGCATCGAGCAGTTCTTCACCCACATCGGCTACGGCATCGCCGAAGGCCCAGAGGTGGAAGACGACTACCACAACTTCGAAGCGCTCAACATCCCCGGCCACCACCCGGCCCGGGCGATGCACGACACCTTCTACTTCAATGCCAACATGCTGCTGCGCACCCACACCTCGCCGGTGCAGGTGCGGACCATGGAGTCCACCCAGCCGCCCATCCGCATTGTCTGCCCGGGCCGCGTATACCGCTGCGACTCGGATATCACCCACTCGCCGATGTTCCACCAGGTCGAAGGCCTGCTGATCGATCGCGATATCAACTTCGCCGACCTCAAGGGCACCATCGAAGAGTTCCTGCGCGTGTTCTTCGAAAAAGAACTGGCGGTACGTTTCCGCCCATCGTTCTTCCCCTTCACCGAGCCGTCCGCCGAAGTCGACATCCAGTGCGTGATGTGTTCCGGCAAAGGCTGCCGCGTGTGCAAGCAGACCGGCTGGCTGGAAGTGATGGGCTGCGGCATGGTGCACCCGAACGTGCTGCGCATGTCCGGCATCGACCCTGAAGAGTTCCAGGGCTTCGCCTTCGGCATGGGCGCCGAGCGCCTGGCCATGCTGCGCTACGGCGTCAACGATTTGCGTCTGTTCTTCGATAACGACCTGCGGTTCCTTGCCCAATTCCGCTAGGCCCAATCGACGCACATTCTAGGAGAACAGCATGAAATTCAGTGAACAGTGGCTGCGCGGTTGGGTAAACCCGCAAGTCTCCCGTGACGAACTGGTCGCCCGCCTGTCCATGGCCGGCCTCGAAGTCGACAGCGTTACCCCCGCTGCCGGCCAGTTCAGCGGCATCGTCGTGGGCGAAATCCTCGCCACCGAACAACACCCGGACGCCGACAAGCTGCGCGTGTGCCAGGTAAGCAACGGCCAGGAAACCTTCCAGGTCGTGTGCGGCGCCCCTAACGCCCGCCCAGGCATCAAGATCCCGTTCGCCATGATCGGCGCCGAACTGCCGGGCGACTTCAAGATCAAGAAGGCCAAGCTGCGCGGCGTCGAGTCCTTCGGCATGCTGTGCTCGGCTGCCGAGCTGCAGATCAGCGAAGAGAACGACGGCCTGCTCGAGCTGGCTGCCGACGCCCCGGTTGGCGAAGACATTCGCCAGTACCTGAGCCTGGACGACGCCAGCATCGAAATCGGCCTCACTCCCAACCGCGGTGACTGCCTGTCCATCGCCGGCCTGGCCCGCGACGTCAGCGCCCTGTACGACACCCCGGTCACCCGCCCGGTAGTGCCAGCCGTACCGGCTGCCCACGACGAAGTGCGCCCGGTCGAAGTCAGCGCCCCGGCTGCCTGCCCACGTTACCTGGGCCGCGTCATCCGCAACGTCGACCTGAGCAAGCCGACCCCACTGTGGATGGTCGAACGCCTGCGCCGCAGCGACGTGCGCAGCATCGACGCCGCCGTCGACATCACCAACTACGTGATGCTCGAACTCGGCCAGCCGATGCACGCCTTCGACCTGGCAGAAATCAACGGCGGCATCCGCGTACGCATGGCTGAAGAGGGCGAGAAGCTCGTCCTGCTCGACGGCCAGGAAGTTGCCCTGCGCGCCGACACCCTGGTGATCGCCGACCACACCCGCGCCCTGGCCATCGCCGGCGTCATGGGTGGCGAGCACAGCGGTGTGAACACCGAAAAAACCCGCGACCTGTTCCTCGAAAGCGCCTTCTTCGAGCCGATCTCCGTCGCCGGTAAAGCCCGTTCCTACGGCCTGCACACCGACGCCTCGCACCGCTACGAGCGCGGCGTGGACTCGCAGCTGGCCCGCGAAGCCATGGAGCGCGCCACCCAGCTGCTGCTGGACATCGTCGGCGGCGAAGCCGGCCCGGTCGTCGAAGCCGTCAGCGAACAGCACCTGCCGCAAGTGGCCCCGGTCACCCTGCGCGCCGAACGCATCACCCAGATGCTCGGCATGGAAATGGACCCAGCCCAGGTCGAGCAACTGCTCAACGCCCTGGAGCTGACCACGACTCGCGATGGCGGCTCCGAAGGTGTAGCGCAGTGGACCGTCAACGTCCCAAGCCACCGCTTCGACATCAGCCTGGAAGTGGACCTGATCGAAGAGCTGGCCCGCCTGTACGGCTACAACAACCTGCCGGTTCGCTACCCGCAAGCCCGCCTGGCCCCACAGGGTAAGCCGGAAACCCGCGGTGACCTGCCGACCCTGCGCCGCCTGCTGGTTGCCCGCGGCTACCAGGAAGCCATCACCTACAGCTTCATCGACCCGAAACTGTTCGAACTGTTCAGCCCGGGCGTAGAGCCGCTGCTGCTGGCCAACCCCATCTCCAGCGACATGGCCGCCATGCGCGCGTCCCTGTGGCCGGGCCTGGTCAAGGCACTGCAGCACAACCTGAACCGCCAGCAAGACCGCGTGCGCCTGTTCGAAAGCGGCCTGCGCTTCGTCGGCCAGCTCGGCGACCTGAAGCAGCAGCCGATGATCGCCGGCGTTGTCACCGGCAGCCGCCTGCCAGAAGGCTGGGCCAACGGCCGCGACGGCGTCGACTTCTTCGACGTGAAGGCCGACGTGGAAGCCCTGCTGGGCTACTCCGGCGCCCTGAGCGACTTCACCTTCAGCGCCGGCAAGCACCCAGCCCTGCACCCAGGCCAGACCGCCGCCATCGAGCGTGACGGCAAGCTGGTCGGCTACCTCGGCGCCATCCACCCAGAGCTGGCAAAAGCCCTGGACCTGGACCGCCCGGTGTTCCTGTTCGAGCTGGTGCTGGGCGACGTGGTCGAAGGCCGCCTGCCGAAATTCAGCGAGCTGTCCAAGTTCCCGGAAACCCGCCGCGACCTGGCTTTGATCGCAGGACGTGATGTAGCTTCTAGCGCGGTACTTGAAGTAATTCGTGACAATGCAGGCGAATGGCTCACAGACCTCAGGCTGTTTGACGTCTACCAAGGTAAAGGTATTGATCCTGATAGAAAAAGCCTTGCCGTCGGCTTGACCTGGCAGCATCCATCGCGCACTCTTAACGACGATGAGGTGAACGCCGCACTGCAAAACATCCTCACCTCGCTCGAACAAAGGTTGAACACCACGTTAAGGAAATAACGGCATGGGTGCTCTGACGAAAGCTGAGATGGCCGAAAGGCTGTACGAGGAGCTGGGGCTTAACAAGCGTGAGGCCAAGGAGCTGGTCGAGCTGTTTTTCGAAGAAATTCGGCACGCACTTGAAGAGAACGAGCAGGTCAAGCTGTCCGGTTTCGGCAACTTCGACCTTCGCGACAAACGCCAGCGGCCGGGCCGCAACCCCAAGACAGGGGAAGAAATCCCGATCACTGCACGGCGCGTCGTCACCTTTCGTCCAGGGCAGAAGTTGAAGGCCCGGGTTGAGGCCTATGCTGGAACCAAGCCATAACGACGAACTGCCCCCCATACCGGGCAAACGGTACTTCACCATTGGTGAGGTGAGTGAGCTTTGTGCGGTAAAACCGCACGTGCTGCGGTATTGGGAGCAGGAGTTCGATCAGCTCAATCCCGTGAAGCGGCGGGGGAACCGGCGGTATTATCAGCGGCAGGATGTGCTGATGATTCGCCAGATTCGTGCGCTGCTTTATGACCAGGGGTTCACCATTGGTGGGGCTCGGTTGAGGCTCTCCAGTGATGAGGCCAAGGATGAGTCGAGCCAGTACAAGCAGCTGATTCGGCAGATGATTGTCGAGTTGGAGGATGTGTTGGTGGTGTTGAAGAAGTGACCTGGGTTTTTGATGAGTGAATTTTTTTGAGAAAAAGCTTTCATTTATCAGGAGGTTAGGGTACATTCTTCAACGTTCTCGGTAGCATTGAGAACATGCTTCAAAGCCCAGTCGGGGCGTAGCGCAGCCCGGTAGCGCACTTGCATGGGGTGCAAGGGGTCGAGTGTTCGAATCACTCCGTCCCGACCATTATTTAAACGACTAAGCCACCTTCGGGTGGCTTTGTTGTTTCTGGTGCTGGCGACTTTTCGAGTGACTTTGCCTTTCCATCATCCAATCCTCTTCTTCAAAATAGCCAGGAACGGTCCGCGCGAATCGGTGGCCGATACTTTGTTTGCCGCCTCAATCAGTTGATCAAGCTCTGCATCAGAGTGGTGGCTGGTCGCGTTGCTGTTCTTGCGGCTCAATAAGGCTTGCGCTCCTCTTTGTTGAGGGCTGTCGCTTTCAGCTTCCTGGTGAAAGTAATCTTAAGGTCGTGAATCCGTATGGAGGCGAAACCAGGAGTGGCGGTCGTAGACTTTGCTACTGCTAGACCTTTCTTTCGCCCTTTCGCATTATTCTAAGCCGAGTGATTCATTTGGTGTATAGCTTGTGCTGCTGCATGGGGAAAACGCTCACGGCTGATGCATCGCTGCCAATCGATGATCGACATTGTTTGGTTGCTTAATACCACTAGTCGCTCGTCCCGGCTTTTTTGCCTGAGTCTCAAGCCGGTAGCCTCGGCTGGTACAGGAAGGCGCTGGTGCCCAGCGCTGACATAAAGAGCTCTCAATTCCGCCTCGGCTTGCAGGCCTCCAGCTCTTGGGGGTCAATGCTCACCTGAACAAGACCAACTTGTGCAGATGATCCGGTGCCGCTCAGAGGCACGTGACAATTTCAAACCATCTCTAGAAGCGCTGAGCCAGGCTAATTGGGATTTAATATTGTGAAATTGACTTGATGTGTTTTTTCAGAACCTTGCGCAGTTTGCTGCGATCTCCACTGTGATGCTGTTCGCGATGGCAGTGCGGGCATAAGGCGGCTACATTGTCAAGATTGTCAGCGCCATTTTCGCTGAGTGGGGTGATGTGGTGAACTTCCAAATAGTTACTGCCATCGCTTCGTTTGAATAATTTTGCAGTGCAGCCTGGCATCTCACAGGAATTTTTCGCTCTGAGTATTGCTGCCATCACCACGAATCGGTTGCGAATGAAATCGTTTTTGATGATTTCCTTTTTCTTAGGTTTTGTGGGGGCTCTCTTTGCTAGAGCAAAGATAATTGGGGGTGGAGATCTTAGGGCAAGCTCTTCTATCACCTCTTCAGTGGTAAGATCTTTCACGGACTCGAGCTTGATGGCGCAGAGCGTCTGCCCGATGTTACCAAGCAGGACATCATCGCCTACTGTTAGCCACTGGCTAATGAATTTTCGGCCGATCCGCGGCTCCGGCCCTCTATCCGCTTCAAGCGATCGATTTGAGTGATAGAAAGATGCTTGGATGCTAGTGAAGGCAGTATTTAGGGGTATTTTAATTTCAAACGGGATGCCTGGGCGCTTCTCGGAAGGGAGGATTCCAGCATTTTGGATAGCTATCTCTTGTTCAGTTGTAACGACGTAGGCGCTTTTGCTTTTGTCAGTGGGGGTTACGCGCTTGATGCCCCAATTGTCAAAAATCAGGCTCCAGTCAACAATTGCCATTTGAGGTCCCTCTGAGGCTACATGTGGTAGTGTAGATTAGGTGGCGTAGTGCCAGTTGTCTACGGGGCGTGTTCTAGCTATCCTGTCTGTCTTTGGGGTCGCACAGGAATTTAAAAAGGATGGGAAGCCTCCGACAGCACTTTACGGGAGTGGCTGCCAAGCATTTGTCTGCTGTTGACGCCACCCCTCGATCTCATCAGCATGAGATCGGCTCTAATGCCTTCGTACAGATTTTGGGTAACCCGGGAGAGCATAAGGTTTCTTTCGAAGGTACTTTTCTATACTTCGACGATGAAAGTGATACCCCGCTAAAAGCTACCGGTGGACTTACCTGGTACGATACCCGGCTACGTCAGGCTCACCGGAGGCCGGAGTACCGTTTGTACTATCGAGAAAATGCGGTTACGAATCGGATGTCAGAAGGAGACTTTTGTGTTCTCGCTGTTCGTCCAGACAACACTCTAATGTTAGTGGTTAGTCCGCGTGGCTCCACCAGTGAACAACAGATTCGCTGGCTTTTTGATATTGATCACTTGCCTATGAAGGGGTTTGAGGTCCACGAAGTCGAAGATAGAAGGCAAGTAAGCATTATTGAGGTGATGATACTTGAAGAACTGGGTATTGAGGTTCGCAGTTATAATGATGACTGGCTTGGTAAGATTGTCGATCGATTTGGGGAGCGTTTTCCGGTAACGGCTGAGTTCAGCTCTTTCGTCCGTGAGACCTGCAGGATGGCGGAACCGGTCCAAACGGATCCTGATTCCGCACTGCTAGCTTGGATGGAGCATGAGGAGATGCTCTTTAGAACGCTTGAGCGGAAAATTGTTCAGGCTCAGTTGGATAAAGGGTTTTCTGATGTTGAGCACTTTATCCGGTTCTCGCTGAGTGTACAGAATAGGCGTAAATCACGCGTTGGGCACGCATTGGAACATCATTTGGCTGCCGTTTTTGAAGCTCATGGCTTGCCCTTTGGTCGGCAAGTGATTACCGAGAACCGAGCAACTGCAGACTTTTTATTTCCGGGGCAGAAGCAATATAGTGATTTAAATTACCCAGACGAGCGGCTAGTGATGCTTGCTTCGAAGTCTACATGCAAAGATCGTTGGCGGCAGGTGTTGGCAGAGGCATGTCGAATAAAGGAAAAGCATCTCTTTACCTTGGAACCGGCTATAAGTTTGAATCAGACTAATGAAATGAAAGCCCATAATTTGCGATTGGTCGTCCCGTCGGCACTATTTGGAACTTATGGCAGCGAGCAGAAAGAATGGCTGCTAAATTTGGCTGCGTATCTGGAGCGTGTGAGATATATGATTTCTTGAGCTCTATGGTGTGGCCTGGCAGTGTTGTTGATTTAAACGCATCTGAGGGTGCCGGCTACTGCGTGTTGGCTGGTTGATTTTGCTGAAGAGCTTTTCTGATTTGAAAGTTGATAGTCTATGTGTTCTGTTCGTCAAGCTCGTGAAAGGTTGAGTTTTGAGATAGCCATGCTGCCACAGTGTCGATCAGGGTAATGGAGTTTTCACTCTTCATTTTCCGAATTGCGCACTCCCATATGATTAGAGTTCGCCAGCCAGCCTCATTAAGTTTGGCTATTTGAATTGCGTCTCGTACTTTGTTTTTCTCTATTTTGTCCATCCAGAACTCTGTACGAGTTTTGGGGGTCTTGAAGTATCGGCAATTATGGCCGTGCCAGAAGCAACCATGAACAAAAATTGCTGCTCTGAACTTGGGGAGAATTAGGTCGGGTTTGCCCGGCAGGTGAGTTGTGTGTATGCGAAAGCGAAAGCCTCGGGCATGGAGGGCCTTGCGAATGACGAGCTCGGGAGAGGTGTTTTTCCCCTTTATCCCTGACATCATGCGAGATCGCGTCACAGGATCAACAATATCAACCAAAATGAACCCCACTCAAGGTGCGGCGCACCCTGAGTGGTCAGAGGTTACGCAGGCAAGCTGAACTCCAGCTGCGTTTGATTCTGATCCGTTTTGGCCTTGGCTGCAAGGATTCGATCTTTCATTAGTCGGGCAACTGCTTCAAAAACAGGTACGGCGACCGAGTTGCCAAACTGTCGATAAGCCTGAGTATCAGATACCGGGATAACGAATTTGCTTTCGCCGGGCTTATCGAATCCCATCAATCTGGCGCATTCGTGAGGCGTGAGTCGGCGAGGGCGATTGATTTGATTCAATTCTCCGTAGAAATCCAGCTTTTCATTGAAGCCACGATCAACGAGAATTTCAGAGCCATCTTTGTGATATCGAGCAGACAATGTACGGGCTACATCGTTTGGTCGAGTCAGGCCAAACCCGAACCCATTACCTTTCTGGCGATGTTTTTCAGCGTACTTATAAAGATACTCCCATAGCTTTGGTGTCAAGATATATTTGGCGTCAACCTTTTCGTCAAGAAGGTCGCCGAAAGTTGGTCGAGCTGATGGATATAGCTTTTCGATTTCTTTAAGGGTGAACCCGCCGTGAACGTTAAGATCCCGTCGGAATCCTACGAGCACAATTCGCTCTCGGTGTTGGGGGACAAAGTGCCGGGCATCAATTACTTTAGGGTCTTGGCCTTTAGGGGCTTCGACATCTGCCACCTCATAGCCTAGCTCATTCAATGTCTCGCAAATAATGCGGAAAGTCTTACCTTTGTCATGACTCTTGAGGTTCTTCACATTCTCAAGAAGAAATGCTGCGGGCTTTTTTGCCGCTAGAATCCGAGCGACATCAAAGAAAAGTGTGCCTTGGGTCTCGCACTCAAAACCATGCTTGCGCCCCAGGGAATTCTTCTTGGATACACCTGCTAGCGAAAAAGGCTGGCAGGGAAAACCTGCGAGGAGTACATCGTGATCAGGGATTTCTTGATCGATGTGGCGATATGCCTCTTCTTCACTTATTTCTGCCTGATCAGAAAGGGTAACGGTGCGGATGTCCTGATTGAAGCGGTGCCGGGCGGGATCACAGTAGTGATTGGCTTTGTAGGTGCGGACAGCATGCTCGTTCCATTCAGATGTGAACACACATTCACCGCCGATCGCCTCAAAACCCTTTCGGATTCCACCAATCCCCGCAAAAAGATCGATAAAACGAAAGGAGGTCTTACCTTCAGGGCGCTTGGGCAGAAAAGATTGCAGGTGTACGAACTCCCGGTGGGTAAGCCTCGGGACAGCTTTGCCCTTCATCCACCGGTTCACGGTTTCTCGACAATGTGTAGAGCCAATCTCATTCAGCTTTGAAGCAATTTGTCCTTGGTCGTAAATCTCCAGCAATTGGCGAAGCAGCGCCAGGTCTTGCTGCGGCTGTAGCTCCTGAGAGCTTTGCGATTCGGTCTCTGCGGACTCGAGAGCGTGAGGTTCGAAAAGGTTCATGAGTCCGTATTCCTCTGGGTCAAACGTGTGATGTGCTGTCACCATTTTATTCCTTATCAGGATTTTGTAAACCGCCCATTTGCCATGGTTGCGCGCATTGCACGGGCTATGTGTACTGTATATGCAGACAGTATAGTGAGCAGCTTCTTTTGTGTCTCCGGATGATTACAGTCATTCGTAATGGCACTCTGGTTGCCGTGACGCGGCACAGAGCCTTTGTGCTTAGAATTGCCTCAGACCTGCTGCAGCGCAGGTGATGCCCTGCCGAGACACAGGCCGGGTTGGCCGGGCGCTTGAGATTGGGGCACCGGCAGAGATGTATCAGCGAATGGTATAAGGGTATTGATATTACTGTGCTACCAGTCGATGCTTGCAGCTGCGCTGAGGACTCGCGACAAGCCCTGTCCAGTTGGCATGCAGACCCCGTCCTTGACGGTGAACCGAATTACGATAATGGGCCGACCATTCGCCAAGGATGTCAGGAGCTCAACCTTGCCGAATTGGCCTGAGGAATTGCAGGAAGCTTATGATGACCTCACAGATTGATATCTTCGAGAAGCAGATCCGCGAAAAGCTTCCGACACATGAAAGCCCCGCCACGGCTGCAGAAGCCATCAAACGAGAGGCTTCAGTTTTTGGCATTACGTTTTCCGCCGACATGGATAAGAACCTTGCGATCGCCCTCGCACGTGTCGTCGCGTCGTTGGGGAGTGTGGAGGTCCTGCGTCATTCTTCGCTCATCAAGTCGAGGGAGGAGTGGTACACCGGGCCGAGTGCAAGCGACGTTCACTGGCCAGCGCTCGAAGGCTACTTGACCAACGTCAAGGGCTGGGACAAGGACGCTGTTAAATCGATAAACAAAAGCTCGTCGGAGGTGGTCTCGCTGTTGGCAAACCCCTCTGCGGCCAAATTTCGTCACCGCGGGCTTGTCGTGGGTTACGTTCAGTCAGGCAAAACGGCCAACATGACTGCCGTCATCGCCAAGGCAGTAGATGCAGGCTACAACCTCATTGTTCTTCTCGCAGGTGTCACCAATAAGCTCAGGGCACAGACACAGAGCCGAATCGAAAATGACGTCGTAATGCGCCACAGTCACCTATGGCAGCTGTGGACGGAGAGCAAAGACGACGGTGACTTTGAGATCCCGGCCAGTCGGCACTTCGCGCTTCCCGTGCCAGGTCGCGCTCAGTTGGTAGTAATGAAAAAAGTTGCTTCACGTCTGCAAGCGTTCCGCCGAACGATCGTCGACGACAAGGGGCGTAGCACCTCGACGAATGTCCAGGCGCAACTCAAGGTACTCATCATCGATGATGAGTGCGATCAGGCATCAGTAAATGCTTCGAACAATGACGAGGACATGACTCGAATCAACGAAGAGATTCGGAAAATCATCCGGGCTCTTCCTGCGGTCTCTTACGTGGGCTACACCGCCACGCCGTTTGCCAACGTCTTTATCGATCCGTATCCGCGCAACAAGGACGAACTGGACGATCTTTACCCTGAAGATTTCATTACAGCGCTACCTCGGTCCGACAATTATTTTGGGGCGAGGGAGGTGTTCGGTTTCGATCCGAAGGACGCCGACAACGAAAGTACAGAAGAAGCCGGCCGGGACATGATACGGACCATACCGGTGGAGAAACTGAATACTTTGCGTCCCGCTCGCGCAAGCGATAAAAACTTCAAGCCGCAGATGACAGAGGAGCTGGAGGAAGCGCTCCTCTGGTTCCTCATCTCGTGTTCCATACGTCGAGCGCGAGGCCAAGGACACGAGCATATGTCGATGCTCATCCACACATCACCGCTTATTTCTCAGCACGAAGGTATGGACGCGGTCATTTGTGGATGGCTGAAGACGCACGGTACTGATCTGGCTACAGGTAACGGAGATATTTCTGCGAGATTGAGCACGATCTTCAACCGTGAAATTTCTGCGGTTCCACTCGAGCACGACGTAAGCCCTCCGACATTGCAACAGCTTTTGCCACATCTCCAGCAGACGCTTGCAGCCCTGGAGGTTGCCATCGAAAACGGGGTCAGCGAGAAACGGCTGGACTACACGAAGGGCCCAAAAACCTATGTAGTGATCGGTGGAGCAGTGCTAGCTCGGGGACTGACGATCGAAGGGCTCTGCGTATCCTTTTTCCTTCGCACTTCGATGCAATACGACACCCTTCTTCAGATGGGCCGCTGGTTCGGGTATCGAAATGGTTACGAGGATCTTCCCCGTCTCTGGACTACGGCTGAGCTGATTTCAAGCTTCAGGGCGCTTGCGCGCATCGAGGAGGAAATTCGCGACGACATCGCGCGGTACAGCGAATACAAGACCACTCCTGCGGAGTTCGCAGTGAAGGTGCGCGCCATTCCTGGGATGGCAATTACTTCGGCGGCGAAAATGCGCCACGCGTTTCGTACCAGCATCAGCTTTGAAGGGCGTCATGTACAGACCATTCGCTTTGACCATCAAAGTGAACGAGTGGTCAGCGCCAACTGGTCTGCTGCTAGCTGCCTCGTGGATGACATTGGCGCTGACAATATCAAGGACTTGGGAAATCGAAAACTCGCCCAGGACATACCGCTGGCATTGATCAGAAAGTTTTTGAAGACCTACGAGATCTGCGACCAGCATATGGATCTGAAAAGAGAAATGCTGCTGGCTTACATCGATAAGGCAGGACAACAACTGCAAACCTGGAACGTGGGGTTCATCACACCTGGATCCAGTCTCTCTCGCAAGCCGCTGGGGCAGTTAGGTCCAATTCCTACCAACCGCCGCGCGCAGTTGAGCGCTTCGGAGCGAAGCTATGCCGACATCAAGGCCTTGATGTCGAAGAACGATATTCTCATCGACGCGTTAAGTCCCTCCAGCGACGAAGATGATGACTCGTGGGCATCTTTCAAAAGCCGAAGACCCGCTAAGCCGTTGTTACTGCTGTATGCGATTGACCAAGAGTCTCCGCCAATGGCGAGCACGAAAAATCGTGTCATGCTAGATGCCGCCGATGACCTCATTGGAATCGGTATCGTGTTTCCAGGCGTCAAGGATCACGCTGGTGCGTACTACGCGGTGGAGCTGGATGTTCCATCGGAAGAAAAAATCGACGAAGCATTGGAAGAGCTCGTTGCAGATGAAGAGGCGCAGACTGCCGATGCATAATCCTCTTCATCGGTGGTCGCAACTTCGCTCCAGTGAGAGGGGCGATGGCGTCGTCGAGATTCCGACTTTGGACTCCGGCATCGACACTGGCTTCGGTGTCGTACGTTACGCAATCGGCCTGCATGGCGAACCCCGTCTGTTGGTCCCAACCAGTGGGTATCATCCAGTAGGGCTCACCTCTACCAGCAAGCTCTCGATATCCATCGTCAGTCTTGCAGTCGCGGGTAAGAGTGTCCGGTTCATTGACGTCATGTGCCTTGAAAAAACGCTGAATGCAGTGTTTGCGGAGCTGGCGGAGGCAATTCTCAGGCGCCTGCAAAACGGAGATTCGCCTCACACGGCAGTTGCAAGCGCGATTCATGATTTCCGCGTATTGCTGGGGGAAACATCGACTCCGCAAACTCCTGAAAGTGCAATACTGGGGCTTGTTGGCGAACTGCTGGTACTTCGTGAACTGGTGAAGATAGACCCTGGCGCTGTCGATGCGTGGTCGGGGCCGCTGGGGCAGCGCCACGACTTCCGCAGGGGTGTTCACGCTCTGGAAGTGAAGACTTCCGGTCGCCTGGATACGATGCAGATAGGTATCAACGGCATAGACCAACTGGAGCTGCCTGACGAGGGCTCGCTTGTACTGGCGCATGTCAACATTGAGAAGGCAAGGGGCGGCGAGTTGTCCGTCGCGGAATTGGTAAAACAGTTGCAAGCCAGCGGAGTGAATACTTCAACGCTCAATGAGCGCTTGGCTGCAATCGGTTGTCAAAGCCCCGACGCTCCGGAATGGAATCGCATTGCTTACTCCGACTGGTCGATCAAGACCTATCAGGTTGGGCCTGGTTTCCCCAGAGTCACCCGTTCGGCATTCGAGTCAAAATCACTCCCGGCCGGCGTGAGCAATCTGACGTATACCGTAGACCTGACCCATGCCACCGCATACGAGCTCTCTGAAAGTGAGCAGATGTGCGCCTTCGAGAGAATCTCGAAATGAGCCTGTTGGAACTCTTCAGCGAACCATTCGCGCGCACCGGTAATATCGCCGCCGACGGCTTCAAAAAATTGCTTGGCTGCCCTGCACAGGATCTTTTGCAGACAGTGCTGCGGGAATCCATTCAGAACAGCATCGATGCGGGGCGTCTGGGAAAAGGCCCCACCATCCATGTCCGCTATCGCACGCTGACATCGGAGCAGTTGAGGTTTCTCCTAAACCAAGTGCTATCCGATCAAATCGCTTGCGACGAAACTGCAGGGGCCATCCAGGAGACCCTAGGGAAGTCCGATCTGAAGGTTTTGGAGATCTGCGACTTCAATACCACTGGATTAGGCGGTCCGACGTCAGGTGATGCCGTTGCAGAAGGTGACGAAGCGCTAGATTTCGTGAATTTCCTGCGAAATGTCGGTGTTGCGCGGGATACCCATAATGGGGGAGGTACATACGGGTATGGCAAAAGCTCCCTTTACGCGATGAGCGCCTGCTCCACTATTCTTGTCGATACACAAACCACCGCGAGCGGCACCCAGACGAGAAGGTTCATGGGTTGTCACCTCGGCAGTGCTTTTGACGCCATTGCATCGGACGGCAGGAGAAAACGTTTCACCGGGCGCCACTGGTGGGGTATCAAAGATAACGAAGGCGGTATCGACCCGGCCACAGGCGGAATAGCTGAAGAGCTTGCAGCATGCTTGGGCATGCCGGCACGTGCGCACCTCCTGACTGGTACGACAGTCATGATCCTTGACCCCTACGTGGCCGAGGGGGCACGCACAGTCGCGGATGAGATTATCGAGACGATACTCTGGAACTTCTGGCCTCGACTCACGCAGACGACTCCAGTGGAGAGGAAACTGGATATTCGGTTATTCATAGAGCAAACCGAAGTCCCCATTCCTCGACCCGAGCAGTTTCCACCGCTAGATTTATTTTCTGCTGCCATTGCCGAGCATCGCAATGTTGACGGCGATATCATTCGGATACAACGGGACAAGCCGTACAAACCCCTAGGGGCTCTCGCGCTCAAGAGGGGGATGCGTGCTACCCGCTCTGCAGTAGCCCTTCATGACGATTCCAAGGTGCCCCATCAGGCGAGCCACATCGCGGTGATGCGGCCTGTGGAACTCGTCGTCAAATATATAAGCGGTGCACCGTTCCCGGATACGCGCTACGAATGGGCGGGCGTTTTCATCTGTTCGGATGAGAAATCAGTAGAAGAAGCCTTCGCAAAGGCGGAGCCCCCTGCGCATGATGATTGGGTGCCTGACATGCTCCCTGGCTCAGACGCGAAGTCAATGGTCAGGATTGCACTGAAACGTCTTGACCATCATGCCCAAACCTACGCTTCCCCGACCTCGACGATTGTTGCGAGCGAAAGAACCAAAGGTCCCTCGCTAGCGAAGACTGCAGCCAGACTGGGAAATTTTCTGGATGCTGTTTCGGGTAAAGGACCAGGCAAACCAACCACAGCTAATTCTCGTACACCCCGCAAGTGTGATGACCTATCCGTGTCTGTGCCCAGGTTTTTGCGACTTGAAATTGACGAAAATGATCAGCCATGTGCGGTTTTTGAAGCCGAACTGCGTAACGACGAGAGAGATGAGCATCTTAAATTGCTTGCTGAAGCAAGACTCATCGCAGATGGTGGGATGACGGACAGCAAGGACCTTCCACCTGGATTTGGATCCAGGGTATTGAAGATGGATCTGGACGGTTCGCAGAAAGTAGCCTGTGGCGATACTCTGGAAGTGGGCAAGCAGAGTGGTATTGTGACTATTCGGGTGTTAAGTACAGTTCATGCCGCCGTCGGAGTACGCTTGGCTTTTGTAAAGGAGGGTGATCAATGAGAAGAATTGCTCTGCCATTTCTCACACTTTCCGATGACTCTGTTGTGCTAAATGGTTGGACGATCGGTGAACCAGGTCAGCCGCGGTTTCCTCTTGGCGAAATCCTGGAGGACTGGGACTACGAGAAAGATCTGGAGGTCGGAGTGGATGTCACTGTTGACATTGATCAGGCTGCTTTGGATCTGGCTCTCGACCCTGCTTCACTCAAGCTTGCCGCAGTGCTCGTGGTTGGGACCGGCGCAGGGTCGCTTCCTCGCGTAACCCACAATGCGTGCATAAAAATTCTTGATAGTGACGAAACCTGTGTACGTCTCGAAGCGACACTTGCAGGGCATACGCTCTCATCCCAGCTTTATCTTGAAGTCAGAATTCTCCTCGATGGGCCCACTGCATCAGGGAATCAGTTATCACCCCGGTTCAAAGGGGCGAAGCTTTGGCATACGGATCTGCGCGTCCTCATCGAGGATGGTGGCGGATCGCGCTTTCCGATCGAGCTCACGAGTTTCACTGACAGCTTTCAGGGTATGCCTGAGCAGAACGCTCCTTGGTATGTACAGTGGGACCCGTCAAACTTTCATGCCGACTTCGGGGGCAATGTGCGGCTCTACGTGAACGCTGACATAGAGGAGGTCGCGCAGCGCTTTGTGGACGGAGACCGGCTTTTGCTTCAAGCGATCGTAGCTGATGTCATGACACAAATGATTACTACCGCGCTTGATCAAGAGAGTGAGGATGATTTTTTGGTAAGTTTTGAAGAGGGATCCATCGGACAACAGACCCGTATCTGGATCGAAACCGCTTTTAGTGGGCAGAACCGCCAAAGTATCAGCGTCTTGCGTCGAAGCTTTCCCGGCCGTTTTCATGCATCGATTTTGGCAGCTGCCGAGTTAGGGGGCGAAGAATAATGACTGTCGCACTATTACCTCGCCTGAAGCCAATAGGTGTGGATACCGCCCTCGGACGATTTCATGAGACAGGCGTAAATACTCGATCTACTCTGAATATCCTGTCGGATTATTCGGACGTATTGTCGTTTGCTCCCAGCGGTGGTTACAAATCGGGCAAGGCCGCTTTGGATCTCGGGCAAGGCCTCAAAGAGATCGCACAAAGCGCAGGATTTCCTCGCGTAGTGAGCCAAAGCGCCAAGGCGGAGTTCGATCAGGAGGCGACGATCTACCTTGCGCAGGCGTCAGCACTGTCCAGTGGCGAAGCGCTAAGGAATGATGTTTGGGCATTTCTTGCGACTGTCATTGTGCCTGATCTGGTGGTATGGCGCTTCCCGGGTGAAAGTCGTAGCCGGTTTGCCGGTGGGAACCGAAATACGTTTCAGCGGCTCTGGATGCGCGGTAAGGGGCTTGATCGTGGAGAGGACCATCCTGACCGCTGGGGTCTGGTTAAAGCACTACCCGAGGATGCGATGGTACAGATATTTGAAAGGCCCTCCATTGCCAGCTCCCAGCGACTTGCGACAGCTGTGGCGGAGGGCTGGATGAGGGCGGCAATCGAAATAGAAAAAGGCACAATGGAGGACATCATGCGCAGAGCTATAAAGATTCTTCGTATTCGTAACGAGGTGATCGATCTGGCTTATCTGGATGCAGAGCAGCTTGAGGAAACTGTGGCGGCGGTTTTCGAAGATGCGATGTCCATTGAATCTGCCCCATGAAAGGTTTGCGCTGGCATAAGGCAGGTGGCGGCCGTAGGTCACCACATGGCCGGTAACGGTCATGCGCATACTTAGCTGGTCTATTAAGGGCGGTACAAGTTGCGCTGGGGGCTTGGATTGCTGGGGCCGCTTTGCGGCCCTTTCGCGACCTAGGGGCTCCTGCAGAGACTGCGTAAGTCATGGCAGGTGCGATAGTGCAGGGGCGGCTTGTTCTGCTCCTGTGGGGACGGGAGTTTTCAAGGGTTTTTCATCATTCCCAACTCGGCATCATCCATCAGCGCCTTGGCCAAAGCGCAGAGGTAGTGCGAGGCCCAGATCAGTTGGGGTTTGTCTTCCATCAAGCCATCCAGGGTCATATCCCGTGCGTAGCCCATCAGTTCCGAGGCCTGTTCGCGGGCGCTCTGGCAAGGGATGCCGGCTTCAATACGAAACAGAGGATGGGTCTGGTTTGCCCCTTGGTAGAAGGTGGTTTTGCCGACGGTGAATTTGGTTTCTTCTGTGGTCATTGTTCATTCTCCCCGAAATATCTAGTGCCTAGTCTGGCCTCATCGCCGGTAAGCCAGCTCCCACAGGTACTGCACAGGCCTCGAGATCTGTGGCGCAGCTCAGACCTTTGTGGGAGCCCGCCGTGCCGGCGATAGGGGTAGCCAAGGCGACACATCAATGAAGCCTTAGTGCAAAGTCCTAGGCTCAGTGGGCATCTGCACCTGGACAAGCGCGGACTCAAGCAAAGCTCGCAGAGTCTCCAGTTCATGCATTGAGGTCATCATCAAAATCGACGCTGGTGACTTGGGCTGCAGCAGCATTGCCTGATGCACAACGGTCGCCGCGCATAGCGCGTAATCCGTAGCTTGGATCAGGGTATCTTCAAGGCAAAGAGTATTTTGGGGTGGATCTGGGATTATCTTCAGCATGCTTACGCTCCAACAATGGTTGAGCTGCTATCCACCTCGCTGTCAAACGGGAGGGTGGCAGCTGTACGCGGGTTGACAGACCGAGATTGTTGGCACTCGGCGCACACGAGGGTGCCCGCACGTACAGCCGCCATAAGCGTATGCACACGGACAACAATCGACGGCCTGTCAAAACCGGTCGCTGAATTGGCAGCGACGGGTCGAGACTAGGACTCACGATTTGCATGTGCAACGAAAAACAGGCGCAGGGAGTATCTTTGGGAAATGGCCTACAAGGAAGGGCTTAATTCTGATTTTTTGCACGTCCACCCATGACAGCATGCAACGCTAGCTGCTCGGTTAATGGATCAAGGCTCTCAAAAAACTCGTCACCCATTTATCCCTGAATCCCGCTATGGTCATCGACGACTCCGCTTCTAAGCTGTACTCAGGTGCTTGGCTATACAGCGGTGTCGATCAGCTCGCCGGGGGGACCTGCCCAAACAGCTGATCAGCTGCTGCACCGCCATCCAGCCCAAGTGGGACACCAGGTAAGTACGTTATTCCAAACACGAAGAGGTACCAAGCGCCTTTCTAGTTTTGTGGTGGAAGCCCAGCCCAGCCATCCCGCATCCCGGCGAACACGTTCAAACTTGGGCATACAAGGCGCACCATGCGATCCGCCTTGCGCCTGAATTTGAGGTTTTCGTCCTCTGTCCACACGTAGGCTTTGAGCCAGATCGTCATGGACCCGACCTGAAACCTCAGGGCACTCTCGCCATCCAGAATCTTCAGCGCCCGCTTGACCTTTTCGTCCCGTTCAAAAACGGTCGCTACCAGCCCGACCCGATAATCCAGCCCGTCATCCTGCTGCTGTTTCACCGAGCGGAAGTCGGCATCCGAGAAGCGATAGTAGCCCCCTCGCTCCAGCTCCAGCTCCGTCTTTATCTCATCATCCTGGTAGCTGTACGGGTGGCTATGATAATCGCCGAGGAACGTGACCTCCGGGAAGAACGTATCGATGAAGCTTTGTTTGATTTCCTGCGGCGCATCGCCGTAGGAAATCGACCCTTGGTCTCGGGTGACAGAGGTGCAAGTGTCTGCCCAAACCACGCGATACATGGTTTGCGCGCCTATGGATTTCTGAGCGTAACCCCATAGGTGTCCGTAGGTTTCAACCCGCGCTGCGAAGTCGCCGTTTTCGAGCAGATGCTCGACTTTGTATGCCTCCAGCGCAGAGGTGACGATGCTGAAGAATGCTTGTTCGGATATCGATACTACTGAGTTGACCATGGGTAGCCTGGGGTTAGTCGATCGTCTGTTGGAGCGCCTCTCGGCGCAGCGTTACTGTGGCTCCGTCATCAACCGTGCCGAGGCCGCGACGGTTGGATCATTCGGCAGATTGCCAAGGAGTAACTGGTCCAGAAGAAAGCGCCGTGCTGCGCGTGAGCCGGCACTGACGCTGCTCGGGTGCTGAATGCGATAGCACTGTATTGAGTCATGCAGGCGGAAGCGCCACAGCTGTTTAACCGGAATGCCTTGCGTACGGTAATCACCGAGGTCGCTGCAAACACTAAGTTCGCCTTTGTGCGGGAAGAATTGTTGCCTGATGTGGGCACTGCTCGCGCCGTTGGCAAACACGATTATGTCAGGACGAAGTACGTCGATTTGCGCCTCGAGCAGGCGCTTGGATACCTTCGCGAGGTCTTCGAAATGTCGCCAGCGCATGGGTGACCCTTTCTGCCATGCGAAGCTGAAGAGGTTGGCCCAAGCGATACCTACGGATTGATCGGGCTGGTGGAGTTTGCGGAGAAAATTGAAGAAGCTGGCCCCTCGGTCGGCTTTGTCTTGGATGTACTTTGCCAAGTGGCGTTGCTGGATTGCCATGGCGCGTTGGATGTACTCGTCCAGATCAATGAAGGGTTTATCGGCGGTCAAAACATCCCAACGACGCGTTTCTCGGCCCACAACCATGATACGTTTTGCCGCCTGCTCAAACTCCGGCGACGTACCAGGCAGAAACAAGCCTGAAAGGTGCTTGAAATCCGCTTCGTGCTCGCGGCTGCGGTCCAGCCAATGCAGCGGTAGGCCTGATAACGCTTGGCGGTACGCGCTCATCAATTGTTGCTGCTTGCTTTCCATCGCTTGTTTTTCCGGGGCTGCATCTTTCGGCCGAATGTTGTCGGTGGGGAAGGTTTGCAAATTGGTGGGGTAGTGTCAATTTGATGTCGCGCGATGAAAATGGAACGTACCCAAGATGACTATCGAAGCTTTTGCCCCTTTCCAGCGCTTTGCCGCTGACCTGCTGAAGTACCTACCGGCCGACCAGCCAGATGGCTCCCACGACCTGTCCCACATCCATCGCGTATGGGTCAACGCGCAACGGATACAGCGCGTAGAAGGCGGCGACCTGGAAGTGCTGCTTGCAGCGACGGTGCTGCATGACTGTGTCGCAGTAGAAAAGAACTCGCCCTTGCGTGGGCAGGCGTCAACGCTATCCGCACAAAGGGCGGCGTCGATCCTGGCTGATATGGGCTGGCCATTGCAGCGCATCGAACAGGTGGCGCATGCAGTCAAAACCCACAGCTACTCGGCTGGCTTCGAACCACTCACCCTTGAGGCCAGGATTCTTCAGGACAGTGATCGCCTGGACGCCATAGGTGCAGTGGGTATCGCCCGGTGTTTTTACGTTTCCGGGCGAATGGGGTCGGCGCTGTACGATTTCGAGAACCCCACTGCATGGGGGAGGGAGTATCAGGACAAGGCGTATACGGTCGAGCACTTTCATACCAAGCTGCTCAAGCTTGCGTCAGGCTTTAAAACTGCTGAAGGGGCTCGGCTGGCTGCTGAGCGCCATGCTCGGCTTGAAGTGTTTCTTGCGGATTTCATGGATGAGATCGGGGCCAGCGGTGCAGGCTGAAGCGCGTGAACCCCAAACCCTTTAACAGTCAAGAACGCGATTGGTCTGTGGCTGTTTTTCCGCCGATTTTTCTTCACTGTGCAGCTGCCGGATGGATTACCGGTGACCGTGCCAGGGAATACAGGCTCAGAAGCCCCCGCAAGCCGATCCGATTGGATATTGAAAAGGGGGAGATTTCTGGAACCGTTGACGATATGGTTGATTCTTTTCAAGGACGGATCATGGCCACTTACAGCGTGAACCACTCACAGAAGCACCTCGCTGTACTGATTGATGCCGACAATGCCCCGGCCGCCATCGTTGAGGGGCTGTTCGAGGAAATTGCCAAGTACGGTGTGGCGAGCGTGAAACGTATCTATGGCGACTGGACCGGCCCCCAACTGGGTGGCTGGAAAAAGGTTCTTCTCGATTACTCCATTCAACCCATACAGCAATTCGCCTACACAAAAGGGAAGAACGCAACCGACAGCTCGTTGATCATCGATGCGATGGACCTGCTCTACACCCGGCGCTTTGATGGTTTTTGCCTGGTTTCGAGCGACAGCGACTTCACTCGGCTAGCTTCGCGCATGCGTGAGGAAGGTCTGACTGTTTATGGGTTTGGGGAGGAAAAAACACCGAAACCATTCGTGGCTGCCTGCGACAAGTTTATCTACACCGAGCTTTTGCGGGAGGAGGTTTTGCCTTCTGCCAGCGAGGAAGTGGCAGGGGAGGTTGATGCTACTGCAGGGACCGGTAAGCCGAACACAGAAGTAGTCGCTCGTAAAAAGCCCAAAGCTCCAGTTAGCTTTATCAGCAAGATTCTGGACGATCTCGCTGACGAGGAGGGCTGGGCGAACCTGGGGGCGTTGGGCGCCAACATGACCAAGCTTCGACCTGAGTTCGATTCGCGCACGCATGGTTTCAAGAAGCTGAGCGATTTGATCAAGGGCCATCCACATGTATTCGAGTTGCAGGCACGGCCGGTTTCCGGGGGCACGGCTGCGCTTTACGTTCGCCACAAAATCTCCCGTTAGGTTCGGGCTGATGTGCAAGAAGAAATGCCGTACAGCCCTGATCGTGCTCGGCTCAGAGTGACGGCGCTACATACACAACCCGGTTTCGTCCATTCTGCTTGGCGTCATAAAGCCCCTTGTCAGCGCGCTCCAGTGCGTCATCCAGCGTTTCACCCTTGGCAAACAGGGTGCACCCTACGCTCACGCTCACCTTCAGTTGACCACCGGGCAATTGCATCGGTCCGGCACCCACCTGTTCGCGAATCCGCTCAGCAATCCGCGTCAGCTCTTCGCTGTCCTTAACCTGCAAAATAGCGACGAACTCCTCACCCCCATGGCGCACCAGCAGGTCATCAGGGCGAAGTGCTGCACGCAGGCGCCGGGCAGACTCGCAGAGCACCTTGTCGCCGCCGCCATGGCCGTACTTGTCATTGATGGCCTTGAAGTGATCCAGGTCGGCATAAACCGCACCCAGTTGTAAGCCGTTCACCTCTGCCAATCGCCGTTCATGGTCTTCAAACGCCGTCAGCGCGCCGCGGTTCCACAGTTGCGTCAAAGGGTCGAGCAGGGCCTTGCGCTGCTCGCGATCCATTTCAAGCCGCAGATCGCGGTTCACCTGTGCCAAGGTGCGCAGCTGCAGATACCCCTCGGCGAGTGTGGCCAGGTCCCTGAAGTTCGCTTGCTGAGCCTCGCTGAGCACGCGGGGGCGCGGGTCGAACATGCACAGCGTACCGATGGCTTTACCGTTCCCGGCGCGCAGGGGGTGGCCGGCGTAGAAGCGGATATAGGGCGCGTTCAGCACGAGCGGGTTATCGACGAATCGCCCGTCGCACGTGGCGTCGGGCACCATCAGGGTATCCTCGCCGAGAATGGCGTAGCCGCAGAAGGAAATACTGCGCGTCGTCTCGCTTGCCTCAAGCCCTATGCGGGCCTTGAACCACTGTCGGTCCTGGTCGATGAGGCTGATAAGCACAGTGTCCACATGAGCCAGGTCCTGGGTGAGCCGCACCAGGGTATCGAGGTAAAGCTCGGCTGGCGTATCGACCAGGTTCATGTCATCGAGCGTGCGCTGGCGAAGCGCTTCGTCAGCGGGAAAAGGGCAAGCGGGCATCCTTGGTTCTCCAGTCCTTGGTTAGTTGCTTTTGCACCTGACGGGTGCATGTACTCTATCTGTCAAAGCAAGCACAGCATAGGTGATGGCGAGAAGCCACGGGTTACAGGATTGGCCGGGCATTTCTTGCCGAGTGTGTGATTTCTTCCGCTCAAGCTTCGTCAAGAATGCTACCCCTTAGCCGTCGTCTTGGGGACTGATACAGGGCCTTCCATGCAAACGCTGTTGAACGAGATTCTCGAAGAAGTACGTCCCTTGATCGGCAAGGGCAAAGTGGCTGACTACATTCCTGCGTTGGCCGATGTGCCTGCGAACCAGCTGGGTATCGCAGTCTATGGCAACGATGGCAGTTATTACTGCGCAGGCGACGCGCTGGTGCCGTTCTCGGTGCAGAGTATTTCCAAGGTGTTCAGCCTGGTACAGGCGATTGGGCACTCGGGTGAAGCCATTTGGCAACGGCTTGGTCATGAACCCTCTGGCCAGCCGTTCAACTCGCTGGTGCAGCTGGAGTTCGAGCGTGGTCGGCCGCGCAACCCGTTTATCAATGCGGGTGCGTTGGTGATCTGCGATATCAACCAGTCGCGCTTTGCGGCACCCACGTTGTCGATGCGCGATTTCGTTCGGCGGCTATCGGGCAATCCGCACATTTCCATTGATGCCCGCGTTGCCGATTCGGAGTATCAATTCCGCGCGCGCAACGCGGCCATGGCTTACCTGATGCAGTCGTTCGGTAACTTCCATAACGAGGTGGAGACGGTGCTGCGTAGCTATTTCAGTTACTGCGCGCTGCAGATGAACTGCCTTGATCTGGCTAGGGCATTCTGCTTCCTGGCTAACGATGGGTTCTGCAAGCACAGCGGTGAGCAGATTCTGACCCGGCGCCAGACCCAGCAGGTGAACTCGATCATGGCCACCAGCGGGTTGTATGACGAAGCAGGGAATTTCGCCTATCGGGTGGGGTTGCCTGGCAAGAGTGGCGTGGGGGGCGGGATTGTGGCGATCGTGCCGGGGCAGTTCACGGTGTGCGTGTGGTCGCCGGAGTTGAATGCTGCGGGTAACTCCCTGGCTGGGATGGCGGCGCTTGAGTTGCTCAGTTCACGGATTGGGTGGTCGGTGTTCTGATCGGCGGGCGAGAACTCCCATACCAAACTGCCTTCCTGGGTGAAGTTGCAGCCAGCGGTGCGGAGTGAAACGAGTGGACTCCGAACTCTTCGGCAGTTTTCCGGGGGAGCGGCTGCGCTGTACGTTCGTCACAAAACCTCCCGCTAGGTTCGACATTTACTGGCCCTAGGCGTTGTATCCGTCCAGGTTCAATCCAACGGAAGGGCCAGCTTTACACGCAGCCAAGTGCTGCAGCTCAATTACTTACTCAATCCCGCTTGGAGGGACAAGCCGATGATAGTTATCGAGAGCTTTCATTGCCTTCATACGTGCCTGTCGAAGCTCATCGATATGGGGCGGGGAAAGATTGGCTAGCGGTGTTGGTAATGCAGAAGCCGTGGCACGGCACCAGATGTCATAGGTGGGGCTACTTGAAAACTCAGAGACGTGCAAGCCTCGTGCAAGAGCTTCCTCGATCCCTTTGGCGATGGCTGGCTTTGCTCTGTGATAGGCAAACCGTGATGAGGGATGGTTAACCACCGCCACCGGTGTGCCCTTCGATAGCGAACGGACTTTTTTTCCGTTGCGTTTGCTGAAACAGACAATCAAATCCGGCGCCAGCACGCTCACCACTTCAGAAAAGGCAGATTCGCTCCGCCCCCAGGCGCTTTTGGGTGGGGCTTTGCGACAGGCACTTACGAACTCCTGCAGGTAATTGTAGTAAGCGATGCACTGCCAAAACCCTTGCGTATCCAAACTGGCGCCATCGGGCCTGGCCTTCGTGACCGCAGTCCTGATCTTGGTAAAATGCGCGTGTTTACCTGGTTTGGCAGTGGCCAAGGGATGAGCTTGCCCCAGAGCGAGAGCTTTTATGATTTCCGGTGTAACGGTTGGCCGCTCATGTTCCTTTTGCCCATAGTGCGATTCGCACACCAAAAGCATGCGCAAGCCGTGGACGCCCTCTGTATATCGGGCGCCCACCCAAGGTGCGAATCGAACGGGATGTTGAGGAACTGTCATCTCTGTTCTAGCCGGGGGCGACTTATGGAATCTTGATCCCCAGCGCATTCAACGTTGGCGTATCCATCCTGCCATTCACGGTCAGCGCACTGTCCATCTGGAAGGCCATCAACGCACCACGTGTCGCCTTGCCCAACACCCCATCAATGGGGCCTTGGTAATACTGGCGTACCGTCAGGGCGGTCTGCACGCGAGCGACCAGGTTGCTCTTCTGCTCGTTGGTTGCTCGTGCTTTTGAAGTCGTCGAACTCGTCCCGGTCGATGTACCAGACGACTGATAAAGGCTATTGCTACTCGAGGTACTGCTCGATGTACTTGGCGCGCTGTAGTTCCGCGTGCTGGTTGTGGGCGGGCTGTAGTAGCGTGGTGCGCTATAGCCGCCCGAGCCGCTGTAGTGGGAACTATGCGAGCTGTGGGACCGATGTGAACTATGCGAGCGATGTGCCGCATAGATGTTCACTGCGTCTGGCGCGTTGAGCGTATCGGCAAAGACTGGGGGCTGTAGTTTGTCGTTCGGCTGCCAGCTGGCATCAGCAAGCGGCATATGGACCGCCTGTGCCAAGGTGGTACCTGCCATCGGCAGCAGGGTGATCCCACTGATCAGGACTTTCCAGCGGTCAAGCAATTTCACTGCGCACTCCTTGCAAAGGCGCTAAAGGCCTCGGTCGATAGTGGTTGTACGCCGCGGCTCTGCCAGCGGTCGGTGTGGGATTTGAAGAAGCCTGAGCAATGCTGAACCGCAGCGCATTGCTGGCAGGCATCGATGAACAGGTTCTTCCAGTCCGAAATGCTCTGGCGGGCGAAGCGCGAGAGATGAGCCGGGATCAAGCACAGGGGCAGGTTATAGATCGAAACCGGCATCCCGCGGTTGAACAGGAAGTACACGGCTTGGCTCAATGATTCCTGATAGTCCAGCGGGTCAACCCACAGTTCTTCGTAGTGCTTCCTGGCGAGGCCCGTACTTTCGATACCCATCAGCGCAACATGCCGTACGAACGGCAGGTTCCTGAATACGTAGTGGGCTAGCTCGGGCAGGCGCGGTGTGGTCAGGCGATTGAGCACGACGCGAATCTCGATGATCTGGTCGGCGCGGGCGAGGTTATAAAGGCCATGCAGGGTTTCGCTGAAGGCGCCAGGGGCCTGCACCACATGGTCATGGTCTTCAGCATTGTCGGCATACAGTGGAATACCCCAGCTCAGCTGAGGGTGGCCAAGGGCATTCAATGCTGCGATCCAGCTTGGGTCTTTGAACAGGCGCCCATTGCTAAGCACGTGTACGGACTTTTGCGGCAAAACGGCTTTGCACTTGGCCAGAATCTCCAGCAGACCATCGCGATAGAGCGTTGGTTCTCCGCCGCTGATGCCAAGATTTTCCTCGCCCGCGTCCATCAAATCTATGAGCCGAAGGTTTTCCTCGATGTGCCAGCGGTCATCAATATCTTTTGGCGGCTGTGAGCACATAAGGCATAGGCTGTTGCAACGGTCCGTCATGAACAGCAGGTTGCTGTCTGAACCGCGACGGTAAAGCACTCTTACCAAGGTGTTGCCTGGCGTGATGGCAATGACATCACCCGGCTGCACGACATCCGCATCTTTTGGAGAATGCAGGTGCAGTCTCTCGTTCTCGATGTGCTCAGTCAGTGGTTCCGGGGTCAGGATGCCGCCTACCGGCAATGAACGCAGGTGCGGGCTTCGTTGCAGTTCGTTGTTTGGCAGCCAAAGCAGCAGATCACTGAATACAGCGCTTCCGGCACACACAGCCAGGCCCTGCTCGATGAACTCATCCAGTGTGATGACCTTGAGCAGCTTTGGCTCATTCAAGTGATGAATTTCGAAATGGGTATCTTTGCGCAGCATCGTCTTCAGCCCCTGTAGCCCGGGAAGCGAACATCGCTGTAGGAGCGCCTGTTCAACCAGGACAGCAGTACCCGTTGTAAGTTGTCGTCACCGTCGCGAAGCAAGCCAAACAAGTGCTTCAGCAGACCCATGTTCTTCTTGCAGAAGCTGCTGAATACCCTATGCCCGATCGGGTCGCCTTGGCGGGCATAGTGTTCGATCGGGTCTGCACCACAGTAAGGGACCAGCGCGCAGTCCGAGCAGCCGGGCAGTGCTTCGGCAACTCCGCTGGCAAGCAACGCTTCCATGACGGGCGAAGCCAGGAGTTCTGGCAGGGGTTGATGGACTGTGCCTAGCCTCAAACCGTCTTCGCCCATCTCCAGTAACATCCGGGCTTCGTCCGACGGGTAGACATAACCGTCATAGTTGTAAACCAGCGCCGCAGAGCCGGCGCCGGCGGGGGAGCGCAGGTCTACATAGCCGGAAGAGAAGGGCGTCAAGATGTTCTTCAACAGCAGGCTCGTATAGCTTTCCGACAAGAACACGCCTTGCTGGTTGATATCTAACAGATAGGCCAGTGCCTTCTTGTAGAACTCCAGGTATCGCTCAATCGGGTAATCAAGGCGATGCGCACTCTTGGTGGCAAACCCGTAAGGGCTCAGCGGCCGAAGAGAAATGCTGGAGAAGCCCTGGTTTACATACTCGTCGATGATCGCTTCAGGCTGTTCAAGGCTTCTTGAGGTCAGCGTGGTCAGGGCGGAGACCGCGTCGTGCCCAAGGCGTTCACGCACCCGCTGTATGCCTTTCACGGTACGCTCGTACGAGTCTCGTGACGGTGTTGGGCGGTTGGCATTGTGCAAGGGGGCGGGCCCATCGAGCGATGTCGAGAACTGGATTCGATGCTGGTTTGCGAAGTCGAGTATTTCGTCCGTCAGATGGTGCAGGGTAGTGGTAATGACGAATTGGATATCCCGCTGTTCGACCACGTTTCGTTCAGTCACCCACTCGACAATCTGGCGCACACGCTCGAAGGCCAGAAGCGGCTCGCCGCCCTGAAACTCCACCGTCAGGGCGGGAGCGTTCGATTCGAACAAGCGATCAACTGCGGCTAATGCGTCCGTTTCCGACAGGTCGTGGCCGGAGCCGCCCAGCGGGGCGCGCGACACCTGGCAGTACTGGCAGGTGTGATTGCAGCGCAGTGTTACAACAAACAAGTGCAGCGCAGGGCCCTGGAACAAGAAGTCTTTGCGGCTGCGATACTGCGCAGCCATTTCCGGGAACGGATCGTGACGGCCTGGCTCGTAGATGAAGTGCCGAGCCAGCAAGTCTTTGTAGAACGGTGTGCCTGGCTCAACGCTGAAGTAACTGAGGGCCCGCAACTGCGCGTCGTTCACGTGCAGGTACTCGCCTGTATCAGAGGTGAGCAGAATGTCACGGTCATGCCCCGTGTTCATGCGCATGAAGCGAAAGGGCAGCAGGCGGTAGCTGTTGGCATCGGTTGCAATCAGTGTCACTGCGAAATCCCACATCCAGCGAGCGCAGCTCGGGCCAGCATTTCGCGCAACCCTGCGGTTTCGCGGTTGATGTGGTCGCGCAGGGCAAAGTCGTTCAGATGCTGGAGGATCAGCGAATGGGCTTGCTCCAGGGATAGCGTCAGTTTCGCTTCAGCGGGCAGGGCTATGAGGCTAATTTGGTCGGCGTCGATCCTAATCTGGATCGCGACGGTGTCGGCCAGCGCGTAAGCGGCTCGCTGTACCACGCAGAGGGGATAGGCTGCGCTGTCGAGTGTCAGCGTGACTGGCCATGTCATCGAAACCGGTCCTTCATACCCATTGGAAACGTATGGATTTTGCCTGTTATTGAGGCATTGTGCCATCATGATTTTTTACATTTTCTCACATTTGACATGCATGAAGTGCTGACTTGGCTGTTGACGTGAAGTTTCTTGTTGCTTTGTCGAGGGAGCCAGTCGCCTGCTCCCTACGTCCCTACGTCCCTACGTCCCTACGTCCCTACGTCCTTGCGGTCGCGGCGTTTGATTTAAACTATCAGTAGTGGCCATATGCCATTCAGTAAGGGTAAGCTCGTTTTCAAAGTCTTATAGACCCATCGACAACCCCCACCCCCCTTGGAAGCCATGGAACTCATCAGTACCGCAAAAGCGCTGGAAGCGCATCTCAAACGGCTCATCGAAACCCACAGCACTATTTCTTTCGGCGTCGCCTGGGCATCAGCGAACACCGCCGTCTATGAAGCCTTGTTCCGAAACAAGGTGAAAATTAGCAGCGCAGTCATCGGTATACATTTCTATCAGACAGACGCCAAAGTACTGATGGATTTTGCCGGCTCCGAACAGGTCAAGTTCGTCATGCAGCCAAATGGCGTTTTCCACCCTAAGGTCTTTCTCTTCCAGAGCGATGGCAGCTGGGAAGCCATTATTGGCAGTGCGAACCTGACTGCAGGCGCACTGGGCAAAAACACCGAACTCTGCACACTCATAACCCATCGGGATGGCTTGGCTGTCGAGGAAATTCAGAAACTGGTCAATGGATATGGCCAATACGCACGTGTTGTTTCAAAAGACGATGCAAAACGATATCAAGCCATTCGAGAAGCGAGGAAGCCCCAGCTTGACAAGCTGATGGACCTTTATGGGGAGCGGCCCTCTGGCAAAGCAGCAGTCGACTCCAGCGTCATGACGTTGGACTGGGCCAGCTATTTGATGCTGCTCAGGACGGACAAGCAAGGCCTCAAGGAGCGCTTGGCGTTTCTAGACGAGATACAGGCGGCTTTCGCCCGCGCTCCAACCTTTCAAGATCTTGATGGGCAGACGCGAAGAGCAATCGCGGGCCTGCCAAATCAAGTCATCGCTTCTGCCGGTTGGTTTGGTTCGATGCAGGGCGCAGGCGTCTACAAGAACGTGGTGATTGAAAGGCCTGAGCCATTTTCAAGAGCGTTGGAGCACATCCCTGTGCAAGGGACAGTCACAAAGTCGCAATACAGCAGATTCATCGAAGAATATTGCAGCGCTTTCCCTGACGGCCGGGATGGTATAGCAACGGCTACACGTCTACTGTGCATGAAACGACCTGATCAGTTTCTGTGCGTCGACAGTGCCAACCGAAAACGACTGGCCAAAGATGTCGGGTTGGTGCGGCCTGACCAACTGGACTACATGCGATACTGGGATGAGGTTGTAGAGCGCATCCTGGATGCGCCGTGGTGGAGGTCCGCACCGCCACCTTCAGGTCAAGCTTTAAAGGCTTGGAATGCCAGGGCCGCTATGCTGGATGCCTTGTTTTACGAGCCATAGGTTAAATATTGCCCAGCTAAACTGATAACTTTGTTAGCTTTTGCGCGAGGGTAACGTCAGCTTACGAGGCACAGTAGTGCGACTTTTAGCGCACTGTGCCTATTGGCGGTCTCCACGCCTGAAGAGTCGCAGGGTCAGAGCAGATTGTTATCGCGGGCTCTTGGGGCTCCTCTATCGAGTAGAGATCTCAACGGGTAGCACTCCACGCGGCACGCTTTCACAGGGGGGCTACTCGAACTGATCCGTCATTGTCCCTCGAGAAAACTTGCAAACTGCAACGAGGTACTTGGCCCGTCTCGCAGCAACCCTGCTGAATACCTATGGCTACCTCAATCGAACTCAGGCCCCCCACCAGCTATCTCCCGAGCAACCCAACCCTTGAACGCCTCCGCCACCGGCGATGGGTGCATCGCACCTGATTGGGCCAGCACCACTTTTTGCGGTGATACCTCTTCCAGTAATGGCCGGCACAACAGCGGTGTACCGTCATAGCAGTGGTCCCCGGCGGGCCGGGTGCATGACAGGGCAACCCCGTAGCCATGCGCGACCAGGCCCCGTTGCATCTCGAAGGTCTGGGTAAATTGCTGAGTGCGCGGTTGCAGGTTATGCGCCCAAAACAGCGAAAGAAAATACTCACGCGTTTGTGCGATGTCCTCAAGAATCAAACACTCCTGCGCCAGCTCATGCAGCGGTATCGCTGCCAGCTGGGCCAGGCGGTGGTCAGTGGCGATGAGTGCGTAGGGTTTCAGCTCAGCCAGTACCTGGCGCGGCAGCGAGGGATCGAGGCCTATGTCATACGTCAGCGCGAGCTCGGCCTTGCCGGCGCTCAGGTGGCGGTGTACGTCTGCCAGGTCAGTCTCGAACAGCGTGACCTCCACATCGGGATACTGCTTGCGAAAACTCGATAGCAGCCGCGGCGCGTAATAGGGGCCCAAGTCCTGAAAGCAGATAAGCGACAGGTTGCCGCGCAGCGAGCCTCGCGTGGCATCCGCGTTTTGATTCATGGCAATGGCCATGCCGATGATATCGCGTGCCTGGGCCAGTAAACGCGTACCTGCTGACGTCAGCTCCAGCCCGCGGCTGACCTGGCGCCGGAACAGCCGCTCGTTCAGCGCCTCTTCAAGCTGGGCAATCGCAACCGAAACCGATGGCTGCGAAACGTGCCGGGCTCGCGCCGCAGCGCTGATGCTGCCGTGTTCGGCCACGGCGACGAAGTATTCGAGCTGCCTGAACGAGAACCCTATCATCTTTTCCTATACTCGGGATTAGGAAATATATTCTTTTCCTATCGTAGCTGAAAAGCAATACTCGCGGTGCACCTTGCTTGTTCCGCTTGATACTTGGCAGTGGTGCTGTTGCCCAATAAAAAGACCAAAGGGTGCTTATGAAACAGACCGCCGAATTTCAATTAAGTGAAGAAACCATCGAGGCTTTCCAGCGCGATGGTGCCGTCTGCGTACGTAATTTGTTCACGCCGGAAGAAGTTGCACTGCTCGAAACCGGCATCGAACAGAACCTGAAAGCCCCAAGCGAGCGCGCTAAAGTGGCGAGCCGCCCTGATGACCCGGGTTGGTTCTTTGAAGACTTCTGTAATTGGAGTGATATTCCGGCCTATCGCCAGTTCATCTTTGAAAGCCGGGTGGGTAGCGTTGCAGCGCAACTCATGAACAGCGAGACAGCCCGGCTTTATCACGATCACCTGCTGGTCAAGGAACCCAACACGCGCCAGCGAACGCCCTGGCATCAGGACCAGCCCTATTACAACATCGACGGGCGCCAGAACTGCAGCATGTGGATGCCCGTCGACCCGGTCTCCAGAGCGTCCACCCTTGAATTCGTGGGGGGCTCGCACCTTGGGCCGTGGCTGATGCCACGCAGCTTCCTCGACAGCCAGGCGCAATGGTTCCCGGAAGGCAGCCTTGCGGACTTGCCGGATATCGAGGCCGATCGCAGCGCCTGGAACATCCTCGGCTGGGCGCTCTCCCCAGGCGACGCGGTGTTCTTCCACATGCTCACCTTGCACGCCTCTGGCGGTGTCGGGGGCAATCGCCGGCGTCGAGCCTTCTCGGTGCGCTTCCTGGGCGATGACATCACTCACGCACCGCGCCAGTGGAAAACCTCGCCACCGTTTCCTGGCCTGGAAACGCAACTGGCCAGCGGTGCCGAAATGAACCACGAACTGTTTCCGGTGCTGTGGCCAAGGGCTTGATGATTGGAATAATGCGTGCCTGATAAAACCGCACGGCATTAGCGTTGTGCGGACCTGATAATAAAACCAAGAAGGTATCTATGAGCGCTCAATCTTCACATCAGTTGAAGCGGGGTCTCTCTACCCGGCATATTCGTTTCATGGCGTTAGGTTCTGCTATCGGTACCGGACTGTTTTATGGCTCGGCATCGGCAATCAAATTGGCAGGGCCTTCAGTTCTGCTGGCCTATCTGATCGGTGGCGCAGCCATTTACATGATGATGCGCGCCCTTGGCGAAATGGCGGTTCATAACCCGGTGTCAGGCTCGTTCGGCCACTATGCCAGCCAATACCTGGGGCGCTACTTTGGCTTTCTGACCGGTTGGAGCTACGCGTTCTCGATGTTGGTGGTGTGCCTGGCAGACGTGACGGCCTTTGGCGTTTACATGGGGCTGTGGTTCCCTGAAACGCCCGCGTGGATCTGGGTGCTGGGGATAGTGTTCTTTATCGGGGCGCTGAACCTGTGCAGCGTGAAAGTGTTCGGGGAGATGGAGTTCTGGCTGTCGTTGCTGAAGGTGACCGCGATCGTTGCCATGATTGTGGCAGGCGCGGCAGTGCTGCTACTGGGTATCCAGTTGAATGACGAGGCAGGCACGGTTGCCGGAATCTCGAACCTGTGGAGCCACGGCGGGTTCTTCCCTAATGGCGTCAGTGGAATGATCGCTTCCTTCACTGTCGTGATGTTCGCCTTTGGCGGGGTCGAAATGATCGGCATCACCGCAGGCGAGGCAAGGGACCCGAAGCGCGTGCTGCCCAAGGCTATCAACTCGGTGCCTCTGCGTATCCTGCTGTTCTACATTCTTACCCTGTTCGTACTCATGGCCATTTACCCTTGGACCAGCATTGGCAGCCACGGTAGCCCGTTCGTGCAGATCTTCAGTGGTCTTGGCATCAGTTCAGCGGCAACCGTGTTGAACATCGTGGTCATTTCAGCGGCTGTTTCGGCAATCAATAGCGATATCTTCAGCGCTGGGCGCATGATGTACGGCATGGCTCAGGACGGCCAGGCACCTGCCGGCTTCGCATCGTTGTCGCGTTTCGGTGTGCCGTGGATGACGGTTGCAGTGATGGGCGTTGCGCTGCTTCTGGGCGTGGTATTGAACTACCTGGTGCCAGAAGACTTGTTCCTGGTGCTCGCTGCGGTGGTCACGTTCTCCATTGTCTGGGTCTGGTTGATGATCCTGCTTTCTCAGGTGGCCATGCGGCGCGGCATGAGCAAGGAGGAGGCGGCTGCACTGGATTATCGTGTGCCACTGTGGCCGGTAGGGCCGGCTTGCGCGATTGCTTTCATGGTATTCATTTTTGGCGTGCTCGGTTGGTTCCCGGCCAGCCGCACAGCCATGTATGTCGGGGTTGGCTGGTTGGTGCTGCTATCCCTGGGTTACTGGTTGTGGGGTGTGCGTGCGCCACGACAAGTGTCGGCCAACGCTTGAGGCATTGAACCGTCAGCGTCCGGCAAGGGACTGCCGCGACGCGTCTCCGATGCATGGCCAGGCGTATACCTTCAAACCACTTCGGGTCACGATCGAGTGGGGCGTTCAATTGCCCGTGCGGGGATCGGGGTAGACATCACGATGGACGTTCGCGTCTCTCCATAGATGTTGATCTTTTCGATCAGCCGCTCCAAATCGCTCATGCTGGCGGCGACCACACGGAAGATGTAGGAGTCTGCCCCTGTTATGTGATGGCACTCCAGCACTTCCGGTATCGACCCTAGCAGCTTGAGGAATTTTGCCTTGGCCGGTTGGGGTACTGTCATGGCCAATATGGCCCCGACCAGATAGCCCGCTTTTATCGGGTTGACCCGCGCCGCATAGCCCTCGATCACTCCCTCTTCCTCAAGGCGCTTGACTCGCTCGGTGACGGCTGGCACCGAGAGGTGGACGTGCCGTGCAAGCTCTGTATAGGTCATGCGACCGTTGCCCTGAAGGCGATCAAGGATTTTCCAGTCAATGTCATCCATGTGGCTTAATTCCTTAGGTAAAAGACGAATCTTCCTTAGAAAACCCATTCTGCCCTACCCAAGCCATGCCTACCATGCCTCCATGATCGACGCGTACCGTATGGAGGGGCTCATGTTGTTCATCAAGGCGCTTGTCATTGGCTTTTCAATCGCTGCACCCGTCGGCCCGATTGGCCTGCTCTGCGTCCAGCGGAGCCTGAAGCGTGGCTTTCGTTCAGGACTTGCGACAGGGTTGGGGGCTGCAACCGCCGACGCTCTCTATGGGGTGCTCGGGGCAGTCGGCATTACCGGGGTGGCCCTGTCTGCTCCGTCGCTGGCAATGCTTCTGAAGGTGGTTGGTGGTGCGTTCCTGATGTGGCTGGCCTGGGGTATTGCCCGCGACGCGCTGAAACCCAAGCATGCAGCAGTGGTGGCAGCCTCTACGGCAGTCACTCGCGACTTCCTGACAGCGTTCGGGTTAACCCTGTCCAACCCCATGACAATATTGGCCTTCATTGCCATTTTTGCGGCACTCGACCCGCTGTCCGGCGAGCCGCAGGCGGGTGAAGCAATGTGGTTTGGCACCTGCTCAATGCTGGCTGGAGTCTTCTTGGGATCTGCTGCGTGGTGGCTGTGCCTGAGTGGGCTGACGGCGGCTTTACGCAAGAAGATGTCCGTCTCGTTCATGCGGATCATCTCTGCAATGTCTGCAGTCGCTATCGGCACCTTTGGCTTTGCCCAGGTGGTCATCGGGTTGCGCCTGGTCTTGTAGCAGATGTCGAAAAAATGCCTGCAAGCCACTCAGCCCGTGTCATCTCCCATATTTCGACGCGCATCTGCCCGCAGACAAAATCACCGTCCCGCACGCCCACCATGCGCATGCCTTCATTCTCTGAGACCCTGCGGGACGCGTGGTTGGCAACCGCTTTGGGGACCTGCATGAGCGGACGCGACAATGTCTCGAACCAATACGCGTTGATGACCCGACATGCTTCACGCATATAGCCTTTTCCCCACCACTGGGGCGCAAGCCAGAAGCCTCTGTTGTTTCCAGGCTGTTTAAACAAACTGATGCTGCCAATGGTGCACTCGGCGTCGTTGCGCAGGCGGATCATCCAGTGCCATTCACGACACGCTGCCATGGCCGGCAGGGCGACATCGCGCACATAGACCAGCGCGCCATCCTCTGGATACGGCCATGGGACACGACGATCCAGATAGCGCACTACCTCCCATTGGGGGAACAACTCCTGGATGACGGGGGCATCCTGCAACTGGAGTGGCGTGAGAACAAGACGATCGGTGAACAGCGTCGGAAGGCGATCCATGGCATTCGTTCCTGGGCATCCGTTTGGCTTTTAATGGTCTGTGATGGATTCGTTGGTGTCGAGCGTTCACTGCCCTTTGGACTGCGCTGTCGCCTGGAGAACTGAATTCGCAAGCGGTCCGCGTACCTGTGGGACCAACTGTCTTGTGCAAGCTTTAAAGGCTTGCGCAGTTTTTGTGGGAGCGGGCGAGCCCGCGAACACCGGCGGAGCCGGTGCCATACACCGCGTTGGCTGTTTCGCGGGCACGCCCGCTCCCACAAGGGAAAGTGACACGCTCTCGAACATTGTTCCCTGTGCGACAGCGCAGCCCCAAGGGCTGGGCAATCTCCCACAGTGTCCCTGCCAATCCAATGAGTCATGTGCAGCGCCATGACAACTGGCTTGCCTGCAATCAGCAGGTGCGCCCGCCGTCGGCACTGGGTAGGGCGCAGGTGAATCAGCCGCGGCTGGCCTCCAGTGCCTGGGCCAGGTCGGCGATGATGTCGTCGCTGTGCTCGATGCCGATCGACAAACGCACCATGTCCCGTGGCACGCCGGCCTTTTCCAGTTCCTCGTCGTTGAGCTGGCGGTGGGTGGTGGAGGCGGGGTGGCAGGCCAGCGACTTGGCGTCGCCGATGTTCACCAGGCGCACCACCAGCTGCAGCGCATCGATGAAGCGCGCACCGGCCGCCTGGCCGCCCTTGATGCCGAACGACAGGATCGACGCCGGCTTGCCACCGGTGTAGCGCCGGGCCAGTTCATGCTCGGGGTGGTCGGGCAGCCCTGCGTACTTCACCCAGGCCACCTGCTCGTGGGCTTGCAGGTAGCGGGCAACCTTCAGCGCGTTCTCGGTGTGGCGCTCCATGCGCAAGGCCAAGGTTTCCAGGCCTTGCAGGATCAGGAAGGCGTTGAACGGCGACAGTGCGGCGCCGGTGTTGCGCAACGGCACCACGCGGCAGCGGCCGATGAAGGCGGCGGGGCCGAAGGCTTCGGTGTAGGTGACGCCGTGGTAGGACGGGTCGGGGGTGTTGAGCAGGGCGAAGCGTTCCTTGTTGTCGGCCCAGGGGAACTTGCCGGAGTCGATGACGATGCCGCCGATGCTGGTCCCGTGGCCGCCGATGTACTTGGTCAGCGAGTGCACGACGATATCGGCGCCATGCTCGAACGGCCGGCACAGCACCGGGGTGGCCACGGTGTTGTCGACGATCAGCGGCACGCCGTGGCGGTGGGCGGCCTCGGCCAGCGCGGCGATATCGACGATATTGCCGGCAGGGTTGCCAATGGACTCGCAGAACACCGCCTTGGTGCGCGAATCGATCAGTGCTTCGAGGGCGGCGATGTCGTCATGGGCGGCGAAGCGGGTGTGGATGCCCATGCGCGGCAGGGTGTGGGCCAGCAGGTTGTAGGTGCCGCCGTACAGCTTGGCCACCGAGACAATGTTGTCGCCGGCCTCGGCGACGGTCTGGATGGCGTAGGTGATGGCCGCCATGCCCGAAGCCACCGCCAGCGCACCAACCCCGCCCTCCAGGGCGGCCATGCGCTGTTCGAGCACATCGTTGGTGGGGTTCATGATGCGCGAGTAGATGTTGCCGGCCACCTTCAGGTCGAACAGGTCGGCGCCGTGCTGGGTGTCGTCGAAGGCGAAGGAGGTGGTCTGGTAGATCGGTACGGCCACCGCGCGGGTGGTCGGGTCGGGGCTGAAGCCTGCGTGGATGGCGAGAGTTTCCAGCTTCATGCAATCGTTCCTTGAGCGTGGGGTGGAAGCGTTCGAGCATGCGGCGGTGGGAGGGCGTGGGTCAAGGAGGTCGTGGTGATGTGCCGTTGAGCGGCGTTGCAGAAAAGAAAGTGACGATTGGAAGGAGGGCGAAGGGCAGCTTTTGGCCTGATATGTGATCGGCTGGTTGAAACCGATTGGACATTCGAAATCACTGGCACAATCAGGAGATGAAAGGGTAAAAAGACCCAAATCAGGCAACCCCATCGGCATCACCTTTGAATGCCATTCGAGAAGACGGGACGGGTACTGCAGTTCATGGAAATCACTCAGCTACTCAAGACTATGCTGCACTACAGGGAAGCCCTCGAGGCCCATGGCATCCGAGATACTGGCGGTTACGCTGAATTACTAGCGGCAAAGGCGCTTTGTGCACACCGCAACAAAAGTGGTGTTGAGAAGGGTTTTGACATCCTGTGTCCGCAATTGGGTAGAATTGAAGTGAGATCCAGATGCTTGCCGCGGAGCGGTAGGCATGAGACTCGCATTGAGCTCTCTGACAAGAAGGAGGGTTGTTTCGACTACCTGCTGGGTATTCTATTTGACCCGGATATTGAGGTTGTTGGCGGCTTTTTGCTTCCTCACCATGCCGCCTTCAGTCTCTCTCGGCTGCAGCAATTCAAACGCATTCCATTTTCGACTGGGCTGGCTCATCCGCAGGCGATTGATATTACCGAAAAGCTCCGACTAGCGCAGAAACAGCTTTGAATTGCGCGTGCCTCGCTTCTGGCTCGCAATGGCTAGGGAATCGCGCTGTAAATATGGGCCATTTTCTGTTTTTGGACTTCCGTGATTGGGAAATAGGTATCGCAAATTGGATCAGTCAAGACCAATTCTCCCGTTGATGGCCTGACCATCATGTTGTCGAGTCTTACGTCAATAGCTGCTTCGTGTTGAGCAGCAAAACGCGCCGCCGTTTCCCAGGCCTCTAACACGCCTGAGTAATCATCATGGTGATCGGCAAGCTGTAAACAGCGCTCTCCAAACTCAACCAAAGCCTCTCCATACAGTTGGCTCTCTTCGTCTTCAACCAGTTGTGCCAGAATCAAGCTGATGTCTTCTGCGAGTTTGCTGCCAAAAGGGATAGGTTGCAGGACCTCAACCTCAGCCAGCCAGTAGAAGCTGTCGTCGTCCTCGTCCGATGGTGCGACTGGGCCGTAGTCATGCAGAATGTTCGTAACGTGTGGACTAAGTCTTGCTGATTGCTCTGCTATGAAGTTATGCCCGCATCCCTCTCGGGTCAAACGATACAGTTTGTTCTTAACTTGATAAAGCATAGTGTTGGATCCGTGCTTGAAGTAGCTGGCTGACTTCAACGGATCATTGGCCAGAACGTAGTCGAAGAACGGGCCTTTGAATAGATTGCTCATGAGTTTGGAACCTTGCTCTTGGTTGCGGCGTACGTTTCAGGTGGACTGCTTCGCTGCCGTGTCGATAACGTGGTCGCGAAACACTTCGCCAATGGGGCGGACCAACCCGACTCTAAATGAACTTGTCCCACTGGGCAGACTAGATGATCTTACCGGTGCAACTCCTGCTCACTGAGTCAGTATTTCGACATACTGACGGTAAAGCGCTTCTTTCTGCGCCGGCGAAAGGTTTTCCGCTGGTACGTACTCGCTGAATATGACCCCGGTATAGTCCGGGAAGCTGGCCTCTGTCAGGCGCTCCAGCGGCAAATTGAGCAGGGACTCGTCTACGGCCTCGATAAACGTCTCAAGGCTGACAGGCTCGCCTTCACTGCTCAGTTCTACCCACAAGGCGCCCTCTTCAAAGACGGTGCTATCCCACGCGCCCCTGAACAGGTACTGGGCCAGCAGTTGTAGTGCGTGGTCATTCCATAGGCGGTAGGTTTTGTAGTTTTCCTCATACTCATCACACACACGACCGACGATGTCCTGGAATGTCAGCCCCAGCTTGCCGGTGTCGCATCGCAGGCGGAAGCTATCCTCTTCTTGCGCAAACCCGACTTCGTTCTTCACGGGGTAAGAGGTGCACAGCTTCAGCGCCACTGCATACGAACTACCGATCAGGCGATCATCATTTCGCCCCATGGCGGCAACGTTTCGCACGATGAGCTTGGCGAGGTAGTCGAGCAGTTCCTTGAAGACATAGTCCCGCTTTTTCCTGGCCCAGGCCTCATCGTAAACAGGCTGGCGACCGTCATACACCACGTTGCCTGGAATGCCAGGCTCAAGCAACCGCTCGAAGCGAACCAGCGGCAAGTCAAGGCCGTAGGCGTCCTCGAAATTGCGCAGCCCTTGTTTGATGCTCTCGATCAGTTGGTCGCGTTCGGCGATCTGATACTCGTCCAGGCCATGATCGGCGCCATATTTCATTCCATTGCCTCGGTTGTCGAAGGGGCCAGAATTGGTCGTGCGGCAAAATACTATCACCGAGCCGACCGCGGCAGGATAGCCCTTCAGCATTGGCAATGCTGCTATCGCAGCCCTTACGTACGCTTGCCGAGGCTGGCATAAATTGGCAATCTGCGCCGCAATATCAAAAAGACATCACGCAGTGCTCCAAGCCCTGTGCATGGACGCTTCGATAAAAGGGATTTCCCATGCCGCACGCTGTAAAAACGATCACCCAGGCGCTGGACGAAGCACGCGCCTTGATGGCCGATTGGGTCGTACCAGAAGGGGCCAGTGACGCTGATACATTGGGTGAGCTCGTCGGGGTGCTGGATAACCGTACCCTGAACAATGCAATGCGCACGCTGTCCGCGCCGTTCCACCAGGGCATCAACCGCAAGCTTCTGGCCCCGCGCTACAAAGTCGCTTTCGACCTGCTGCACAAATACGGGGTGATGGTTGACCCAAGCTCGCTCAGCGATGAAGTCATCGAGCGCCTCTATCCGCGGGTCAACTACCCGCGCTTCAGCTACGGGCAGACCTTGCGTGAATGGAGCGACGCGGTGCTGGGAGAGGGCGAGCAGGTGCAGTTCTTCCTGCCGCAGGCTCCGCGGCGCAATACGCACCTGGCTACCGTGCAGTTCCTCAGTGATGACATTCGCGAGCTGACCGATGCGTTGGTCAAAGCCGCCTGCCCGGCTGATGAGGCAGAGGTGGAAGCCGTTGTCGAAGACAGTGCCTATGAGCCGGAAGTGCGAACGGCAACACCTTCGGATTTCGCCGCCGAGGCACAGGACATTACATCGGGTGCGCGGCGTGGCATCAACACCCTTATTGCTTTGGCTGAGGAAGCCGAGGAACGCTGGTCGCCCGCCATGCGTGAATGCATTGCTGCAGTCAGGAGGGATCACGAGCGGGATGATGAGGCCGACACGCTGGAGGTGATGGTCGAGTTGGTCGACCGCCTCGACAGGCTGGCACGCGAAGCCCGCAGGCTTTTGCAGGAGCGCGGCACAGCCGCAGGGTGATAGCTCATCGTCGTGGAATGTCGTAACGGTGAGCCCGGCAAACCGTTAAATGTTTGCACAGTGATACCGACAGCTTGGTTGAACAGATTTAGAGGAATGTTTGATGGAAAGCGAGATTGACATCAACGGGGACACCGAGCTTTTGCAGTTGCTCAGTGACGCCGATCCCGCCGATGTGTCCGTTCTGGTCGACTTCTTGACCGACTCCGGCAAGGGGCGGTTGTCGATGGCAAGTGAAGTCCGAGCAGCACTTGAGTCGGCGAAAAGAAAGAGCAAGTTTTCCCGAGGCGTGCTGTTGCTACTGATTCGTGAGCTTCAGCACTATGGCGGGAACAGCATCGTCAACCTGTTTCGCCGCAATGGGGTTCCTTATGCCGAGATCGTTGCCGATGTGCTTAGCCATGTGGGCGGAACGAGCAGCAAGGACGAGCCGGCGGCGAGCCTGGAACTCAAGGTGCTGGAGAAATTGCTCTCTCAGGCCTGGGAGAAGATGTCGCCGCAAGAACAGGCCGATTTCTCCAAGGGCTTCCAGAACGACACAGGTGTGCTGGGCATATCGTACGCCGCGATTCAGGCAGCCATACGGCGCGGCGGGCCTGCCGCCGTACAGGCCGCGCTTCTGGCAAACAATGCATTCGCCCGGTTGGCAATGGGCGGGGCTTTGGCCGCTGGTGCCAACATCATCGCGGGGCGTGCAGCCGGGTTGGCATTTGGCCCTGTGGGGGTGGCGCTGACGGGTATTGCAGGGGCTCACACACTGGCGAGCCAGGCCTACCGGGTAACGGTGCCGTGCGTGGTGCAGATTGCCTACATTCGGCAGAAGAATGCACAGGTCACTTGCCCCGCTTGCCATGCGGGTAGTGTCCGGGGCACTAAATTCTGCAGCGAATGCGGCACAGCCTTGGTGCAATGACCGATCCAAACTGAACTGGAGCCCGTGATGGAAAACAACCTCCCAATGCAAAGCGCTCCCACTAGCGAGCCAGCGACCTGGTTGATAGGGCGATCTGCCGAGCAGCCCCTGATGAGTGTCAATCTTGTCACGGAACAACTTGTTCCCGCCGGCGCCGAAAAGGTGGATGCCAGCAAGTTGGGCATCGACCGATTGGCTCCATTGCTGCAAACACTGCCCAATCTGGTCGTCGCTCAGGACGTTGCCCAGTCTCGTTACATGCAAGTGGTCATCGATGGCCCGCTCGCCGCCGCAGCGAATGGGGAGGGCTTCCGGGCCTTCTCGATTCAGGGTGGAAGGATTCGTGAGCATGCGACTTTGTTCGAGCCTGAACGGCTCCAGCAATTGGTCAGCTCTGCTGCGATGTTCCAGATCGCCTCTGCAGTCGTTGCACAAAAGCATCTGGCAGATATCAGTGCCAAGCTCAGCGAGATACAGGCAGGGGTGGAAGGCATTGCCACGTTCCTGGTCGAGGAGCGCAAATCCAAGGTTAAAGGGGCCCTAAAGTACCTTCGACAAGTCACCCCTCTGGTCCTGGCAGGTGAATTGAACCCTGCAATCAGGCAGAAGCTGGAGGACATCGAACTGGATTTGGAGGTGATTAATGACCACGTGGAGGATGAGCTGACCAAGTTGGCCCAGAAGGCCGTGGAACATAAGGCACCAGGCCTGTTCGAGACGACGGCTGGATTGACGGCTGCCTTGAAAAAGATGCAGAGCGAATCCGATGCGCGAGCAGAGGAATGGAAGCTGTGTATGGGAACTCGTCTCGTTGCCTGCCGGCTGTTGAGTTCATTCCCTGGCGAAGCTGCTGTGGTCAAGCACCGTCAGGCGACGCTGGAAAAGGTTGCGGCTGACTTCCTGGGGGAGCGTGGGCAATTGTCCAATTTCAAGCGTGCTGTCCAGGCTCGGGTCAAAGGCCTTACCTCCTACCTGGACTCCCAATCCACAATCCAGGCAAACCGCTTGTCGTTGAGAGAGTGGGAGGAGGATGCGCTGCCATTGTTCATGGCAAGTACGAAAAGCGATATCGGGCAGATGCAGCAATTGCTGGTTGAGCAGCAGTCGCCCGTCGTATTGACGATCGAGATGCGGGGTAATGACGTGGTTGGGGCCTATCAGTCCCCGGCCGCATAAGCCACAACAGTGCGTTCGAAGTTATCGAACGAAAGCCTTGCTGAAGATTGAAAAGGGTGGTGGCAAATGGCTATTTATCATAGTAATCTCGCCATCACTTTGACGTCAAAACGCCATGGGTTTCAAGGATGATCAAGCATTGGATGCGCCAGCGAGGCACTTTGGTAAGCGTGGCTGCGAACACCGCAAGGTCCAGCTTCAAGCACGCCACCTCAGCCATGCGTGCCTGCGACGTCGCCCGCAGTTTGCTCTCGGGCACCTTTCACGTTTCGTTCCCCATCGCATTTTCATCTGAGCACGGCTCCAGTCGGTAAAACGGTCTTCCCCCGCGCTCCATGTCTCTCAGGCTAAATCCATGCACGATAACGCCCCCGGCCAGATTCCGGTGCCACCACGCGCGGCCGATCCATCTTGCAACGCCCCTGCTTTCACCCTGAGGCCCACACGTTTCAGCTTGAAAGATGACCTGGTGCTGTCGGCCAAGACACGGCTACAGCTGGACGAATGTCTGGCGCGCCTGCGCTTTCATCGCACCATCTACCAGGATTGGGGCTTCGCCGCAGTCGACCCGATGGGCATGACTGCCATCCTCAACTTCTATGGCCCACCGGGTACAGGAAAAACCCTGTGCGCTGAAGCGTTGGCGGGTCAGCTTGGGTTACCGTTCATGGCGCTGGGCATTGCCGAACTGGAAAGCAAGTTCATGGGCGATACCGCACGCAATATCCAGGCTGCGTTCGCCCAGGCGACCGAGACCGGCGCCCTGTTGTTTTTCGATGAGGCCGATACCTTGCTCGGCAAGCGTTTGTCTTCGGTTACCCAGGGTGTCGATAACGAGGTCAATGCGATGCGCTCGACGCTGTTGATCGAGCTTGAGCGCTATGAAGGGATTGTTGTTTTCGCCACCAACTTTGCTGGCAATTACGATGAGGCATTTCGCAGCCGAATCGGCTATCACATCGAATTCAACCTTCCAGACCTGGCCGCCCGCGAGCAGTTGTGGTCGCGCTTTCTGGTCGAGCAGATCCCCTTGGGTTCACCCCGCGATTTGCTGTTGAGCGAAGCGGCCATGCAATCCGAGGGGCTGTCCGGACGAGAGATCCGCACCTGCATGCGCCTGGCGTTACCCAAGGTCCTGCTGGCTGCTGAGCAGGAAGGCGGTCCGGCGCAATTGCAGATGGCCCATATTCAGCAGGCCATCGACGAAGTGCAGACCGCCCAACGGCAGGTCGCCATCCCGAATACCCACGCTACCAAGGATGCCAAGCGGGCCAAGGCCCTGCTGGGTATCGACTGACGACATCACGAGGATTGAACAATGGGCTTTTTTTCGGATTGCTGGAGCGCCATCAAGAGCGTTGGTTCAGCGGCGGTAGAGGTGGTGCGCACAACGTTCGACAACGTTCGTGAAAAGGCCAGGGACGCCCTGGACTGGATGGCAACCAAGGCAGAGTCCTTTGTTGGCAAGGTCAAGGAGGTATGGAGCAAGGTCAAGCCCTTCATCGCTAATGTGGTCAGGCCAGCGCTGAAAATTGCTGCCGAATGGGCGACCGTTGCACTGCCGACCTTCCCTTGGGTGGCGACTGCCATACGGGCCTTCGACAAGGCCCTTGAAGCGTTGCTGAACTGGGAAAAGAGCGCGCTGGCCAAGCAGGTAAAAGCTGCTGTCGAGTGGGCCATTGCCAAAGCGAAAATGCTGCGCGATATCTTCTTGAACGACAAGGAAATGGAGCAGGCTGCGGCTCACGAGGAAGTGTTGCGCGAAGCCCGTGAGGACGTGCGCGGCGAAGCTGGCCGTGCCCTCGACCTGGCAACCCTGATTACCCAGTATGCCCAGTTGAGCACGCGTATCCAGCAAGTGCTGGAAAACAACAACATCAGCGATTTCGACCATTACCTGCGCCTGCGCGCTTCGCAAAAGTTGCTCAAGGATACCGAGCAGCGCCTGATTCATGCGCAGGACCTGGAGGCGATCAACCGTGACGATCTGTTCCTGGTAGAGATTGGCGCAGAGTTGCTCAAGGCCAACCCCCTGGTCAGCGATGACCAGGCGGTGCGCCTTGATGAAGTGATCCATGCACGTTTCGGCAAAAAGCTGATTCCGTTCGTCTTCGAAGAGCTGATCATGGCTTGGGGTTGCAACCTCGAACAGCAGGAGAAGGACTGGAAAACGCTCAGTGAGTCGGTGGCCAGGCTCCAGGTTCAAGAGCGCCAGTTGAAGATCAGCCAGAACCTCGGTGAACCCTCTGCCGAAGACAAGGCGACCTTGGCAGAAATTCAAGCTCGCCTGCCTGCCCTCAAGGCACAGATGGATCAGCTGCGCAAGCGCAACCAGGAAATGCGCAACTACGTCTATGCCGCCGAGGGCTTCCTGCAGGTGCTGGAAAAGCAGCCTGAAGACTTTGCCGATGACGCTTACCTGCTCAGTGACAGCCAGGAGGTCGGCATGATCATCATCGACTGCGCTCAACATGGCAAACGCTGGGAAGAACTGACCGAAGATGAGCAGAGCCTGATCATCGACTTCGCCAACATCTTCGAAGAAGCCAGCCGTGAGCGTGCTGGCCGCCTGGTCGAGGTGGCAGCGTGAGTTTTCAGGAGATCCTTACTTTCCTGCTGCCTTCGACGGACCCGCTACAGCTGTTGTTCGCCGGGCTGATCGGCGTACTTTCGCTGGTGACAGTGGTCGCCTTGCAGCTTGGCGCACGGGAGCGGACCTGGGAGCGCAAGTGGAATGGCGGCGGCCAGAATGACCTGGACGTCGAGCACGGCTCGCTGAATGAAATCAGTGCTGCTGTGGCCAGCCCTGGTGAAAAAATGGCCGAGTTCATGCCCGGGATCTTGTTGATCCTGGGGTTGCTGGGTACCTTCCTGGGCCTGGGTATCGCTTTGAACAAGGCGTCGACGATTCTGGTCGAAGCCAACGCCGGGGGTGGCATGGATAACGCCATGGCCAACCTCATGGGCATGATGGAGGGCCTTGGCACCAAATTCAAAACGTCCACCTGGGGCATTCTCGCCTTCTTGCTACTCAAAGCCTATGCGGCCAGCAACGGCTATGAAGAGCGGCGTCTTCGCTGGTGTGTCGGGCAGATGAAGCGTGCCTTCGACAGCAGCCGTCTGCAACGTCAGGAAGAGCGCCAACATGTACAGACGAGGCTGTTTGAGACATTGACTCGTTTTGATGTCAATCTTGCCAGCCAGAACGAGAGCCAGCGGCAGTTGCTGGAGTTGCAGGTACGTCTGCTCAAACTGCATGCCGCAACGACCCAGCAGGCGCTTACGGACAATCGTGCCAGCATCGATGCCTTGCTTGTGCCACTGCAAGCGTCGCTGCACGAACAGCAAACCGGTAACAAGACCCTGCAAGGGCTGTTACAAGAGCAGCAGGCAGCCAACCACAACGTGCTGAAACTGCAAGAGGATCAGTTGTCTGGACACCAGGTTCTGCAGACCCTGGTACAGGAAACCCAGGCAGGTAACCAGATCCGGGATGATGTCCTGCAGGCGCAGCAAGCTGGCAATCAAACACTGCAGGGGCTACTCCAGGAGCAACAGGCAGCCAACCACAATCTGCAGAAGCTGCAAAAGGACCAGTTGGCAGGCAACGAGGTTCTGCAAAACACCGTGCAGGTACAGCAAGTAAACAGCGACTTGCTGAAAACTGCCCTCCCTGTGTTGAGTACCTTGAACAGCACCAGCGAACTGGCGCTGACTACGTTGAGCGGCATCGATACCCGATTGCAACAGCATGGTGAGCAGAATCAGCAGCAGCTTGAAGACGGTCGGGCCACCCGCCAGGCGATGGAACACTTGATTGACAGCAACAGCCGCAACCTCGCTGCGATTTCTGGTGCAGCTGAACAGATGGCCAGTGCCGCCAGCATCATCGGTGCTTCGGCAGGTGACCTGCAGCAAGCCATTGGTGATTTCAAGGAGGGTGTGGCTGGCGTGCTTGGTCACCTCAAGCAAGACCTCGGCGAGACCATTGGCCTGATGGGTAGCAGCTTCACCAACAACATGACACAGATGTCTGCCAGCCTGTCCGAAGCCACACTGGGAATCTCCGCCGCGGTCAACAGCCTGTCGAACAACGTAGGCCAGACCATGGAGGGCATGAAGAAGTCTAACGAGGAGTCGCTGAACCTGCAGCGTAATGCTCATGCCAGCTTCCAGGGCTCCAGTGAAACCTTGCAAGTCAATGTGGAGGGCATGACTCACCTGGTGGGCGACCTGCGTGAGAAAATCCTCTCTGGCCTCAAGGCTGTTTCCGATAGCGGCCGACGAATGGTGGCCCTTGACAGTCGTTACGAATCGATCACGCAGCAGGCCGAATTCGCCGCCAGCGAAATCAAGGAGTTGGTCGCGCAGCTCATGACGATGCAGCACAGCAGTCCGTTGCAACCGGCCATGGATGCATTGACTGCGCGTGTCGACATGATCGGCCGCAATCTGCAAGCGATCGATCAGCGTCTGGATGAGCTGAGCAGTCTGGCCCAACACAGTCAGCAGCGCAGCACCGGCAGTGAAATTACCCAGTCGCTCAGGAAGATCATTGACCAGCTTCATGCCCTCGACCGCCCGCAACCCGTTGCGGCACTGAACGAGGTGGTCGAGTGAAGGTAACCGGCGATGAAAGATAAACCGAATGAATGGGTTTCCATTGCCGACCTGATGGCTGGGGTCATGGCCGTGGTCATGTTGTTGCTGGTGATGGCGGTGTTGCAGAAGAGCTATTCGGACCTCAAGTATCAACAGGAACAGGCTCAGAGCAGTGCCAGCCAGCGGCAGAAAGTCGAGCAGTTGCTCGGCGCGCTGCAGGACTCGCTCAATAGTACTGCCGGTGCCAGCCTGGTGGCCCTTGACCTGGGCGCACAGAAACTGACACTGCGTGACGGGGTGTTCGGTCGCGGCAGTGCATGCATCACCGAGCAGTCCCGCGAAGCCTTCCAGAGCATCGAGGCGGCGGTAACGCAGTTTCTGGCACAGTTTCGGGGTGCGCAGGTGTACATTGAAGGCCACACCGACAACTTGCCAGTGCTGCGACCGGTGACAAACTTCGAAGCCAATTGCACGGTCTACGACGACAATTTCACGCTTTCTGCTGCCCGTGCTCGTGAAGCGCGCAAACTAATCGTCGGTAATCTTGATCCTGTTACTGCAAGACGTGTGGTAGTGGCAGGTTATGGCGACTCACAGCCCATCCCGGGCATAGCGCCGGAGGATGCACAGCAGCGCCGTATCGAAGTCCGCTGGATTACCCCGGAAGAGCCAAAGCCCGGGCCCAATCTGGCGAAATGAAGAAAGCCGGGGTGGCGATGCGAATCGCCAGCCCAGAGCCCTAATGCCAGCCAGCTGAACAGATTTGGGCCGCTTTGCGACCCTTCGCGGCGGTTCGGTGCCCCGACTTGCCCGCTCCCACAGGTACTGCACATCACATCAAATCGGTGCGATCGAAGTGGGAGCAGGCACATCGAGCGCAGAGTCCGCTGCCGAGCGCTCGCGATTCGCCACCCCAAACGGCACGTGCACCATCGGCAAATCCCCCGCCGGCGACTGCAAATGGCTGCGCTGGTCATCAAAGAACACATGCGGTTTCAGGATCGACAACACCCTGGGCTTTTCCATCCCGCCCAAAAAGAAGCACTCGTCCGGCGATACGCCCCAGTCCTTCAACGTCGTCACCACCCGCTCATGCGAAGGCGCATTGCGCGCTGTCACGATCGCAATCCGCAGAATCCGTTTGTACGCCGGGTCCTCGGCCAACTTGCGGTCCTCGAGCATGCGAATCAGCGAAAGCTTGCGGTACAGGTCCGCCAACGGCCCCGGCGAATGCGGGATGCCCTTGCGCGCCCGCTCGTGCTCCTGAAACTCGTCCAGGTTGTCGTCGCGCTTGTACACGCGCTCGGCCTCGTCATCGGCAATCACCCCGTCAAAGTCGAAGGCCACCCGCAGTTCGGTGTCGATCTCGTCATCGTAGATGCGTGTCGGCAGCACCCGCCCGGCCGGGTAGTCGGCGTCGATGGCTTTCTGCACATCCTCCTCGTTGGCGCTGAGGAACAGCGAGGCATTGAACGCCGGGATGTACTCGTAGGGCGAGCGGCCCGACATGAACGCCGCGCGGGTGATGTCCAGCTGGTAGTGGCTGATCGAGCGAAACACTCGCAGGCCGGTTTCCGGCGAATTGCGCGACAGCAGCACCACCTCCACCGGCAACTGCTCGGGGAAGGCCTGGTTGATGCTCAGGAAGCGGCGAATGAACGGGAACGCCACGCCCTTTGGGAACGGTTCGTCCAGGTTCTGCTGCTGATGCTGGCGGTAAGCCTCAACGCCCTGGGTCTGGTAGATGTCGTCCGAGACGGTGAGGTCGAACAGCGCACTCGAAGCAACGCCAATGACCAGTTTCTGTTCGATGGGGTAGGGCATGAAACAACTCCTGAGCGTGAGCTGAAGGCAAGTGTACCGCGCGCTTCGCGGCGCTGTCGGCGTCAGATCAGGATGTAGTCGTTACGCACCACCACCGGCTCGTGTGCACCTTCGACCAGGTGCACGAACTGGCCTGCCACCTGGTCGATCGCCAGGCAATCGTCGACATCCAGCAAGGCATCGGTATGCGGCTTCAGCCAGTCCGCCTGCATGCGTTGTTTGCCCAGGGCCTTGGCCTCGGCCTTGTTGTGGGCGGTGACCAGCAGGTAGCGGTGGGCCTCGCCGAATACCTCGCGTTCGTAGCCACCGAGGTTGATGAAGTACAGGCGCAGCGCACCAGGGGCAGGGGGCTGCTGGCGCAGTTCGATGCGTTGGCCGTCGATACCGTGCACTTCCAGCCACGAATCGACATGCAAACCTCGCGGGCTGCCGAACCAGGCCTGGCGCAATTGCGGGTAGGCCTGTTCGAAGGTGTCGGCCTGGGCGAACACCACATCGTGGACTTCGATCTTGGCGCCGGGGTGACGGCCTCCGAGCATGACGACGTAAAGCATGGGCGGTCCTTTGCATGGCTGATGTAAAAGTGCGTCATTGTACTGCCTGATTCGCGGATGCCGCTTTCATGGAACTGCACATGATTCATTGAATTGGCAGGGACCCTGTGGGAGCGGGCTTGCCCGCGAAGCAAGCGACGCAGTGGATGGCACGGGCTTCGCCCGTGTTCGCGGGCAAGCCCGCTCCCACAGTGACTGCATATGTTTTTAAATTTTGGGCAAGACGGTTCTCCCACAGGTTACGCGCACCGCTTGCGAATTCAGTTCTCTTCGCGACAGCTCCGGCCTGACAGTTGCTCCACCAGAAAATCCACGAACACCCGCACCCGCGCCGGCATTGCCGGGCCGCCGACGAACACTGCATGAATCGGCTCCCGATCACCGGGGTTGTACGCCTCCAGCAACGGCACCAGCTGACCGCTGGCCAGGTCATCGGCCACGGTAAAGGTACCGATGCGCGCTACGCCGGCGCCGAGCCTGGCCAGCTGCGCCAGGGCTTCGCCACTGCTGCATTCGATATTGCCCGTCACCTTCAATGAGAACGCCTGCCCGTCGCGGCGGAATGGCCAGTCGGGGGCGGCGCGGCGGAAGTTGAAGCGCAGGCAGTTGTGCCGGGCCAGGTCCTCCGGCACAAGCGGCGTCCCACAGCGCGCCAGGTATGCGGGCGAGGCGACGATCACCTGGCCGGTTTCGCCAATGGCGCGGGCGCTCAACGAGCTGTCCGGCAGGTGGCCGAAGCGCAGCGCCACGTCGGCCTGGCCGCCGAGAATGTCGGCCACTTCGTCACTGAGGGTAAGGTCGACCAGCACCTGCGGGTAGCGCGCGCTGAACGCTGCCAGCAACGGCACCACGGTCAGCCGGCCATGGCCCAGCGCTGCGCTGACGCGCAAGCGCCCGCGTGGCACGCCCTGGTCGGTGATGGCCTCTTCCACTTCGAGCATGTCGGCCAGCACTCGCCGCGCACCGCGCAGGTACGCTTCGCCCTCGGGCGTGAGAGTGATCGCCCGGGTGGTGCGTAGCAGCAGGCGGGTGCCCAGCCGCTGTTCGGTGCGCGCGAGGATGCGGCTGACCGCCGAAGGCGTCAGCCCCAGCGCCCGGGCGGCGGCAGACAGGCTGCCCTCTTGTGCCACCTTGGCAAATATTTCCATCTCTCCGGATCTTCCACTGAAGTCCATTTGTGCCTCTTGAGCAAAGGTGGTTCGCAAAAACGCAGTCTAGTGCGGCTCAGCTTCGGATCGTAGCATTTGCAGCACAGATAAGGAGTTTGCCATGCGTATCAATCCACCGCTTGTCGCACTCGCCATCGGTGCCTTTGGCATCGGTGTCACCGAGTTCGCCCCCATGGGCATGTTGCCCAGCATCGCCACCGACCTTGGCGTCTCAATCCCGGCTGCCGGGCTGTTGGTCAGTGCCTATGCGATCGGTGTGCTGATCGGGGCACCGCTGATGACCCTGGCCACGGTGAAGGTCCCGCGGCGTTACCTGTTGATCGGCCTGATGGCCATCTTCACCCTGGGCAACCTGATGTCGGCCCTGGCCAGCGACTACGCCAGCCTGCTGGTCGCCCGCGTGGTCACCTCGCTCAACCACGGTGCGTTCTTTGGCATCGGCTCGATCGTCGCGGCCAGCGTGGTGCCGCCCGAGAAGCGCGCCGGGGCCGTGGCCGCCATGTTCATGGGGTTGACCCTGGCCACCATCGGCGGTGTGCCGCTGGCGACCTGGTTCGGTGAAATGCTGGGCTGGCGCACGGCATTCTGGGGCATCGCCGGGCTCGGCCTGGTGGCAATGACAAGCCTCTGGTATGCACTGCCCCATGTGCCGTCGCCCAAGGGTGACGGGGCCATGGCCGAAATCCGCGTGCTGGGCCGCGGGCCGGTGCTGGCGGCATTGCTGCTGACCGTGGTGGGCTCCAGCGCGATGTTCACGGTATTCACCTATATCGCGCCGATCTTGCAGAGCGAGGCGGCCGCGTCCACCACCTTCGTCACGGCCATGCTGGTGTTGTTCGGTGTCGGCCTGACCTTGGGCAACGTGTGGGGTGGCAAGGCCGCGGACCGCTCGATCGACCGCACCCTGATGCTGTCACTGGCCGTGCTGATTGCGGTGTTGCTGATGTTCCCGCTGGTGATGGGCTGGCCGCTGCCGACTGCGCTGGCGATCCTGGTGTGGGGTGCGGCCAGCTTTGCCCTGGTGCCGCCGCTGCAGATGCGGGTGATGGAGGCGGCCAAGGATGCGCCCAACCTGGCGTCGGCGGTGAACATTGGGGCGTTCAACCTGGGTAACGCGATTGGTGCGGCGCTGGGTGGGGCGGTGATCAATGCCGGGCTGGGGTATTCGGCGGTTTCCCTGGCGGGGGCGGCGATGGCGGCGGTTGGATTGGTAATGGTCTTGATGTTTGCCTGGCGTGGGCGGGCGGTGGCGTTGAGGGATCGGGTAGCAGTTTAAGGGGCTGAGATCCTGGGGGCGCTTTGCGCCCCTTTCGCGACGCAAGGCCGCTCCCACAATGTTGCCATCACGGCGTACCGTTGCGGCCGTGCAGGTGATAGGCCGGGCGCTCGCTCAACCGCTCGTAATAGTCGCGCACGGCCGGCAGGTGCGGGTGCTCGAACGGTGTTTCGAACCAGCGGTTGACCGACAGGCCGATGGGAATGTCGGCCAGGGTGAACTGGCTGCCGGCCACATAGGCACCGGTGGCCGCCAGCTGGCGGTCGAGAATGTGCATGTAGCGCGCCCAGTCCGCACAGCCGGCGGCGAGGGCCTGAGGGTCCTGGTGGGCGGGCGAGTGCCTGACCAGTGACATGAACGCGTAGCTCCAGGAGCGGTTGAGGTCCGAGGCCTGCCAGTCGATCCACTGGTCGATCCTGGCCCGCGCCTGCGCTTCGCCCGGGTAGAACGCGGTGGCGCCGTAGCGCGTGGCCAGGTAGCGGATGATGCTGTTGGATTCCCACAGGGTGAAGTCGCCATCCTGGATCACCGGGATCATGGCGTTGGGGTTCAACGCAAGGAACTCGGCGCTGTCCGTGGGCTTGAAGCCCGCCCCCCAGTCTTCGCGCTCGAACGGAACCTCGAACTCGGCGCACGCCCACAGGACTTTTCGTACATTGATGGAAGAGGCTCTGCCCAGTATCCGCAGCATGGTGTTCGTCCTTGTGTGGGGGAACTTGATCGTCCGTCACTGCCGGGTGCCGGTCAAGAGCCTGGCCGGTGGCAGAGCGTCCCCTTTGTAGGATTCTTGTAGTCCATTTCCGAAAGTAAGCCTTTCCACCCCCAAGGTGATTGTGGCGTGGCAGGTAGCGCCCTAGTCTCGGCACGCTCGTAACCCCGAGGAATGGACATGGACAAAGACACTCCGAAAGAAGGCAGCAACCTTAATGTCGTGCGCGCAGCGGGCCGTTTTGGCAACGGCGGTGCCGAACTGGTGCAGATGAAACCGCAGCTGCCAATGCGGACGGCGCTGATGGAAGCCTCAAGCATCATGGGCTGCATTACCGAACTCACCCGCAAGGCCATCGACCGGCCTGGCGACCGCAAGGTGATGATGCAGGCCACGTACTATCTGGCAGGTATGGCCAAGGCGTTGATCGACGGCCAGTTGCATCAGTTGCGCCAGGCACGGGCAGGTGAGGAGCAGCCTTAGTCAGGCTTGCCTGGGGGCCGTGAACTTGGCACCCTTGGTCAGTTTGAATCGTCTGAATCACGACAGAAGGAAGTTCGCATTGAGCTGGGACAAGGTGGGGAAACTTCTGGTAGCCGTGCTGCTTGGCCTGATGGTTCTGCTGGCCGTCTATGGGCTGCTCAGAGGCAACCCGCGCCTGGAGGCATCGCTGACCTATGCCTACCTCACCTATCCCAGCCAGTTCAGCGAACGCATCAGCAAGGCCAGCGAGCAGCTCAAGTACGAGCAGTTGCAGGGGCGTATCAACACCATCAGCGAGGGCGGGCTGAGCCACGATCAGGTCGAGCGCCTGATCGAAATGGCCCAGGCACCCTATGCCCAACTGTTCGCCAAGCCCTTCGAGGCCGGGCTGGTCGACCACCGCACCGGTTTGCTCATCGAATTGCGCAACAGTGGTGATGCACAGGTGCGTCAGGTGAAAATCCGCCTGCCAGCCAAGGGCCTGGTGCAGGTGCGCGACGCTGCGGGCAACGACACCATCCTGGAAACCGCCACCATGCAAGTGGATATCCCCGCCATCGAGCCGGGTGGCGCGTGCAAGGTATGGGTGTACTTCGATGCGGACTACTCGCAGATCCGCCAGAGCGGGGTCAGCATCAGTCACGCCAATGGTAAGGCCGATGTGCAGGTGTACCGCGAGGTCATCGGCTTCCCGGCCTGGGTGGCCCGCTACAGCCGTGAGCTGATGGTACTGCTGGGCGTATTGGCGGTCAGCGTGCTGGGCCTGGGGTATGCCTGCCTGTCGCGGCGCCGCGTGGTATAGCCCCGGCGGGCGTGCCTTCAGGTCAAGGGTCATTTGCCGCAAACTCAACAATCGCCCGTTGACAACCCTCTATAGTGCTCGGCATTACAAGACCTATGCCGAGCCTGCCCGATGATCCCTTCCCTGGACTCCATTTTCTCCCGCCTGCGCCTGCGTCAGTTACGCCTGCTCATCGAACTGGACCGCTGCGGCTCCCTGCACAAGGCGGCCGAGGCCATGGCGATTTCCCAGCCCGGGGCCACCAAGGCCTTGCGCGAGGTAGAGGAGGTGCTGGGTGTGCCGTTGTTCCAGCGCCTGCCCAGCGGGCTGGTGGCCAATGACGTAGGTCGTTGCGTGGTGCGTTATGCGCGGTTGATCCACAGCGACCTGGGGCACTTGCGCGAAGAGGTGCTGGGCATTGTCCAGGGCCAGGGCGGGCGGCTGGCGGTGGGCAGCATCATGGGTGCCATGCCGACCCTGGTCGGCGCCCTCGGGCGGCTGCGCAGCAGGCAGCCGCAGCTGGCGGTGGAGATCGCCGAAAACACCAGTGCCAACCTGCTGGCCCAGCTCGATGAAGGGCGCCTGGACCTGGCCATCTGCCGGCCAGGGCTGGGCCGCAACGCGGCAGACTATGCCTTTGTCGAACTGGCCCAGGAGCCGCTGGCGGTGGTCGCGCACCCACGGCACCCGCTGGCCGGGGTGGCGGCGCTGGAAGTCGGCGACCTGAGCCAGTACCGCTGGATTGTCTACCCGGCCAACATGCCCATGCGCCAGGCGCTGGAGCGTGAGTTGAGCGAAGCGGGGGTGGAGGTGCCACGCTACCCGCTGGAAACCTTCTCCACCTTCGCCACCTTCATGCTGCTGGAGGATGACCCGATGCTGGTGGCGGTGATCCCCAGCGCGGTGGCGGCCTTTGCCGAGCAGCGCGGCTTGCTGGTGTCGCTGGCAGTGCAGCTGCGGGCACTGAGCGAGCCGTTCGGCATCGTGCACCGGGTGGCAGCGCCGCTGTCACCGGCGGCGCGCTTGCTGGTAGAGGAGTTGACTGCCGGTTGAAACCAGTAGCGGCCCCTGTGGGAGCGGGCGAGCCCGCGAACACCGGCGCAGCCGGTGCCATCCACCGCGTTGCCTGCTTCGCGGGCACGCCCGCTCCTACAGGGGCTTGCAATCCCAAACCTCAGAACTGCCGCTCGCGGTAATCGATCAAGCTGGAAAACACCGCAATCAACACCGCCGCCACCACGAAGAAGATCAGCGCAAAGAAGTAATCCCCGGTGAACTGCACGATCAGCCCGATCACGATCGGTACCAGCACCCCGGCCATGTTGCCGCAGAAGTTCATGGTGCCACCCAGCACGCCGGTGCGCGACGGCCCGCCGATGATCGCCGGCAGGCACCAGTACATCCCGCACCAACGGATGAAGAACATCGCCACGCACAGCAGGCTGATCACCGCGACGGTTTCGCCCACATAGGCTGCTGCCAGGATGCACACCGCCGCCACCAGCGCCGAACCGCTGAACAGGGTGCGCATCACCAGGTTCGGCGAGGCACCGCTGGCCCGCCAGCGGTCACCGATCCAGCCGCCGATCAGCTCGCCGACAAACCCGCACATGAAGATCAGGAAGGTCGCCCCACCCATGGCCGAGATGTTCAGGCCGTGGGCCTTGTGCAGGTAGCTTGGCATCCAGGTCAGCAGCCCGTAGAACACCGCCAGGATGCAGCTGTAGCCGGCGAACATGGCAAAGATCGAACGGTCCTTGAGCAGCTCGCGCAGCGGCAGGCTGGCCTTGGCTGCCGCGGCATGGGCGCTGGCGTTGCCTTCGGTGATGTGGCGCAGCTCGGCCTCGTTCACCCCTGGGTGCTCGCTGGGGTGGTTGCGGATGTACTTCCACGCCAGGATGCCGGCCAGTACGGTACCGACCCCCGCCACCACGAAGGCCAATCGCCAAGAGCCCAGCCAGGCAATCAACCCGGAAATCAGGATCGCCCCCAGGGCACTGCCCAGCGGCGCGCCGCCGTCCACCAGCACTGCGCCACGGCCACGTTCGTTGGGCGTCAGCCAGGCACCATTGAGCTTGGCCCCGGCGGGCATGATCGGCGACTCGGCCACGCCCAGGCCGATGCGCGTCAGTAGCAGTACCAGCCAGTTGTGCGAGGCCGCGCCCAGCGCCTGGAACAGGCCCCAGGCCACGGTTGCCGCGCCAATGATGCCGCGGGTGTGGAAGCGGTCCAGCAGCAGGCCGCCAGGGATCTGCATCAAGGCATACGACCAGAAGAACGCACTTAGCATCAGCCCTTCCATGGCCGGTGTCAGGTTGAATTCGGGGGCGATCAGCGGCAGCGCCACCGACAGCGAGGCGCGGTCGATGTAGTTGATTGCGGTCAGCAGCAACAGGATCAGGAAGATGCGCCAGCGCACCGTGGTCATCGGGGCCGCAGCAGGCAGCGCCAGGTCGGCCGGGGAGGGGATGGTCTTCATCGCGGGAGCTCGTTGTTGTGATTATCGGGAGGCGTAGCAGCTACGCAGGCCGATTGTTGGAGCGCTGCCGGCGGGGCGGGTAATGAAAAGAGCTGATCCGCCAATAACGCCTGCTTATTACCCGGGCAGGGGATAAGCAGCGGTTATTGGCGGATCAGCTCTTTTCATTATCGGCGGCCCTGGCCCGCGCTCTAGATTGCCCCGGCACGGCCCGCCAGCGTCACGGCGGGCACAACAAGAACAACGCAGTTGCCTGAGGACACCTCATGAGCCCATTCCAGTTCCATTTCCCCACCCTTGCCAAATGTGGCGCGGGCCTGGCCGACCAGGCCGGTGCGCTGCTCAAACCGTACCTGGACGGCCCCCTGCTGGTGGTCACCGACCAGGGCCTGATCGACGCTGGCATCCTGGCCGGTTTCTTCGCCTCGCTGGAGCAGGCGGGTATCGACTACCAGCTGTTCTCAGACGTTGAAGCCAACCCCAGCACCGACGTGCTGGACGCTGCCGTGGCGCTGCTGAAAACACGCAACTGCACCGCCGTGATCGGCGTGGGCGGTGGCAGCAGCATCGACACCGCCAAGGGCGTGGCGGCGATGGCCACCAACCCTGGCAACATCCTCGACTACGAGGGTTACGACAAACTGACCCAGCCACCGCTGCCGATCTTCGCCATCCCGACCACCTCCGGTACCGGCAGCGAATGCACGGCGTCGACCGTGTTCACCAACAAGCGCACGCTGTTCAAGACGGTGATCGTCAGCCCGCGGCTGTTCCCGCGCCTGGCCATTCTCGACCCGGCACTAACCCTGAAACTGCCCGCGGCCATCACCGCGGCCACCGGCATGGATGCGCTGACCCACGCCATCGAGTCGTATGTGTCGCGCCAGGCCAACCCGATCAGCCAGGCCATGGCCCTGCAAGCCATTCGCATGATTGCCGGCAGCCTGGAAAAAACCTACTTCGTCGGCACCGACATGGACGCCCGCGAGCAGATGCTGCTCGGCTCGTTCCTGGCCGGGGTGGCGTTCTCGCAATCCAGGCTGGGCAACGTGCATGCCATTTCCCATACCTTCGGTGGGGTGTTCAACATTCCCCATGGCATCGCCAACGCCGCCCTGCTGCCTTACGTGATCAAGTTCAACCTGCCGGCCTGCCCGGAGCGCTTCCGCGACATCGCCATTGCCCTGGGCGCCGATGTGACCGGGCTCAGCGTGGAGCAGGCCGCGGCGCGCGCGGTAGAGGCGGTGGTGGCCCTGAACCAGGCCATCGGCATCCCGGCGACCATCCGCGAACTGGGCGTGGACCTGGAGTTCCTGCCGCAGATGGTCAGCGACTCGATGCGCAGCGGCAACGTGCTGGTCAACCCACGCCTGACCACGGCGCGCGATGTCGAGCGCCTGATCACCGACGCCTACCACGGCAACCTCTGAACCTTTAGCGGAACCACGACCATGTTCTATGAAATGCGTACCTACACCCTGCACATCGGCAAGATGAAGCAATACCTGGAGCACTTCGAAAAGGAAGGCTTGCCGGTGATCTCGCGCTACGCCAAGCTGGTGGGCTGGTGGTACACCGAGATTGGCGAACTGAACCAGGTGGTGCACATCTGGGCCTACGAGAGCCTTGACGAGCGCATCGAGCGCCGCGCCGCCCTGTACCGCGATGCGGACTGGCTGGAGCGCTTCATCCCCGTGGCCTTCCCGATGCTGGTGCGGATGGAATCGAAGTTGTTGATGCCTGCCGCGTTTTCGCCGATCCAGTGACCCTGTAACTGCATTGCATCAAGGAGCAACCCAATGGATCTAGGCATTACCGGCCGCTGGGCCATCGTCTGCGCGGCCAGCCAGGGCCTGGGCAAAGGCTGCGCCGAAGCGCTGGGCAAAGAAGGCGTCAACCTGGTCATCAATGCCCGCACCCAGGCCACCCTGGAGCAGACCGCTGCCGAGTTGCGCGCGGCCTGCCCGGGCATCGAGGTGCGCACCGTGGCCGGGGATGTCGCCGACGCCGAGGTGCGCCAGGCGCTGCTGGCAGCCTGCCCGCAGGTGGATATCCTGGTCAACAACGCCGGAGGCCCGCCACCGGGTGACTTCCGTGACTGGGGGCGTGAGGACTGGCTGAAGGCACTGGACGCCAACATGCTTACCCCCATCGAGCTGATCAAGGCGGTGGTCGATGGCATGGCCGAGCGCGGGTTCGGCCGGGTGGTGAACATCACCTCCGGTGCGGTGAAGGCGCCGATCGATATTCTTGGCTTGTCCAATGGCGCACGCAGTGGCCTGACCGGCTTCATCGCCGGCCTGGCCCGTCAGCAGCGCCTGGCGGGCAGTAACGTGACGCTGAATAATCTGCTGCCGGGGGCGTTCGACACAGCGCGCCTGCAGAAGACCTTGAAGGCGGCAGGTGGCGATGTAGAAGCCACCGCACAGTCCCGGCGCAAGGCTATCCCGGCGGCGCGCTTTGGTAGTGCCGATGAGTTCGGCGCCTACTGCGCGTTCCTGTGCAGTGCGCATGCCGGGTACATCACCGGGCAGAACCTGCTGATCGATGGCGGGGCGTATCCCGGTACCTTCTGAATCGCCTGACTGAACTGTCATTCGAAACAAAATGCAGGCCCTTGTGGGAGCGGGTTTACCCGCGAAGGAGGCGACACGGTGTATGGCACCGGCTTCGCCGGTGTTCGCGGGTAAACCCGCTCCCACGGGTACCGCGTCAGCATTGAGGTGCGGCGATCAGTGAATCGCTACGGGGTTGATGTTCACCTGGGTCGAGCCCTTGTACAGCGGCTGCCCAAGCACGAACAGGAACTCGAACGCCTTGTCCTTCACCAGCGCGCGGGTGTCGATCAGCTCGAGGTTGTAGATGCCACGCTTGGCCAGCATGAACTGGTTGACCGGGAATTCTTCACCGGTCGGGTTGGGGTACACCTCCGACGCCCAGGTGTCGCCACCAAAGGCAACGATGCCCTGGTCCGCCAGCCACTCGGCCGCCGGCAGGTCGATGCCCGGTTCGGTGGCGAGGAACTGCTGGTTGTCCTTGCCGATCAGTTCCAGCCAACCGGTGTTGAACAGCACCACGTCACCCTTGCGCAGGGTAATGCCTTCTTTCTTCAGCACGGCCTTGATGTCATCGACGGTGATCGAGGTGCCGCCCGGCACGATGGCTTTGCCGTAGTGAGCGGTCATGTCCAGCACCACGCCGCGGGTGACCATGGGCGGTACTTTCTCCACACCCAGCTTGGTCACGCCTTCGACGGTGACGAAGTCGGCAGCCTTGTTGCCGTTGTAGTAGACGTTGTCGATACCGATGTGGCCGATGCCGTTGAGCTGGGTGCCGACGCCGGTCCAACCGTTGACCAGTTCATCGTTGAACGTGAACTTGTTGCGGCCCAGGGTCTGGCCAGCCTGCTCGCCGGGCTGGATGTTGTACAGGTGGAAGCTGCGGTGGCGAAAGGCTGGCAGGTCCTTGCTCACCGGCACGGCCAGCGGGTAGGTCTTGCCGGTCTTGACCAGGCCGACCGCCTGCCTGACCACTTCGGGGGTGAGCAGGTTGGCAGCGCCGACTTCATCCTGTTTGCCGTAGGGCGAGGTCTGCCAGTCGGCGGCCAGGGTGGCCTGGGCAGTGGTCGCCAGGGCGACGGCGAGCAGCAGGGGCTTGAAGCGTTTCATCGGGTACTCCTGATGGTGAGGCGTTGTCAGGAGCAGATTCTGCGCAGGGCCCGCTATGGGAAAAAGCGGCCCGGGGGACAATGACTTTTGCTTGCCGATCAACAACCACTCTCGTGCAGCGCCAGGCTCTGGCGCAACTGTTCGAGCATGGCCTGGCGCAGTGCCTGCGGCGCCTGCACGCGGATCGAGCCGGCCTGGGACAGCAGCCAGCCCATCAGCGCGCGGTTGTCGTCGACGGTGGCGACCAGCGTGGCGCCGCCGTCCGCTTGCGGCGTCAGTTGCATATCTGCCGACAGTGGCAACGCTTCCAGGCGCCTGGCCAGCGCAGCATCGACCCAGGCGTGCAACTCAACCTGTTCCGGGGGTGTGAGCGCATCGGGCTGCAGCTGCTGCGCTTCACCCAGGCTCAGGCCCGGTTGCCAGTACCAGCCGTAGGGCATGCCTTTGCTGTTGCACTGCAGCGGGAACAGCGCCGCGAGTTCGACCAGGTCGCGTTCGACGGTGCGTTTGCTGGTGATATGGCCAACGGTTGTCAGGGCCGCCTGCAACTGGGTGGAACTCATCCCTGGGTGACGGCCAGGCAGCAACTTGAGCAACTGCCACTGGCGGGCGACGGTGTGACGGGTAGGGTGGCTGGGCAAAGGGCTCGTCCTTGAAGGCAGGCACGAAGCCTGCCTGAGTGGTGGCGTTTAGCTATCGGTCAGCATACCTTGTCACGGAATGGGATCCAAGTTCTCGCAGACGGCTGTTAGTCGAGGCGTGTCACCCATTTGCCTGCGCCTTGGCCTTCTTTCAGCTGCTGCAGAGCCTGTGGCAATGCCGAGAAGGCGAACTCTCGGCGCTGTGGCGCGATCAGGCGGCCATCGGCGACGGCCTGCAGCAGTCGTTCACCGGCCACGCGCAGGGCCTGGCGATCCGCCAGCCGGCCGTGGGCATGAATGCTGTTGAGCGCCACTTCATGCAGCGAGATTGCCGTGCTGAAGGCGGGCGTTGGTGCGGTTTCCTGGCGGTCCTGGATGCACACGAGGTGGCCGTTGTAGCCGAGCAGGTAGGCAAGGCTGCCGGCATAGGCGCCGCTGACGGTGTCGAACAGGGCATGCAGCGGGCGCTCGCCCAGGGCGGCCTGCAGTTGGTTCTGCCAGTCGGCGTCGTGGTAGTCGAACACGCCGCTTACGCCGAGGGCCTTGAACAGCGCTTCGGTGGATGGGTAGCCGGGGTTGAATTCAGATAGCCAGGCTGTCGACCACGCCGCCGTCGACCCGCAGCGCTGCGCCGGTGGTGGCGGAGGAGTAAGGGGAGGCGAGGTACACCGCCAGGTGGGCGACTTCGTCGACATCGGCGGCGCGCTGGATGATCGAGCTCGGCCGTGCGGTACGCACGAAGTTGTCGGCTTCTTCACGAATGCTGCGCCCGGACGCCTGGGCTGCATCGGCTACCAGCGCAGCCACGCCGTCGGTCAGGGTTGGGCCGGGCAGTACTGCGTTCACGGTTACCCCGGTGCCGGCCAGGCGCTTGGCCAGGCCATGCGATACCGCCAGGTTGGCAGCCTTGGTGACGCCGTAGTTGATCATGTCGGCAGGGATGGCGATGCCCGATTCCGAGGAGATGAACAGGATCCGCCCCCAACCTTTCTCGACCATGCCCGGGGCATAGTGACGGGCCAGACGCACGCCGCTCAGCACGTTGGTGTCGTAGAAGCGCGTCCACTCGCTGTCGGCCACGTCGAAGAAGTCGACGTCGTCGTAGATGCCCAGGTTGTTGACCAGAATGTCGGCCCGTGGGTGGGCGGCGAACAGGGTGTCGGCACCGGCGGCGGTGCCCAGGTCGGCGACCACGCCGTGGATCTGCCCACTCCCACCTTGCTCGCGCAGTTCGGCCAGGGCGGCATCCAGCGACTTCTGGCTGCGGCCGGCAATGACTACGTCGGCGTTTGCGCGGGCCAGGCCGCGGGCGATAGCCAGGCCAATACCGCCGGTCGAGCCGCTGATGATGGCGGTGCGTCCGCCGAGGTCGATGTTCATGGAATGGCTCCTGTGGTTGGGTTGCATCGATAGGAGCCATCCTAGTGAAGCGCAGTCAGACTGTAAAAGACGTAATTCGACTTAGTTAAGACCTACATGGACTTATCAAGCCCTTCCTCGGCCAATGCCAGCACCTGCTCACGGAAAATGCCCACGATTGGCCGCAAGTCGACCTGGTGCCAGACCGCCCACAACTGCTCGCTGGGCTGGAACCAGTCCAGCTTGCGCAGCACCACGGTTGGCCCGGCGCTGGCCGACAGGCTGCTTTGCACCATGGCCAGGCCCAGGCCGGCGGACACCAGGCCGAGTACGCTCAGCGGGTCGGTAGCCTCCAGCGACAGGCGCGGGGTGAAACCGGCATCACCACAACGGGCAATGAAATCGTCGCGCTTGTTGACCTGGTCGGGCTGGCCACCGGTGATGATCCATTCCTGCTCATGCAGGTCGGCGGGGGTCAGCCGAGCCTTGCTGGCCAGCGGGTGCGCGGCCGGGATGGCCAGCAACAACGGGTCGTCCAGTACCGGCTGGCCGCGCAGGTCGGGGTCGTTCTTTGGCGGCGGCTCGCAGACCAGGGCAATGTCCAGGCTGCGCTGACGCAGGCCTTCGAACTGCTCGTTGGGGGTCATGTTGTACAGCGCAATGTGAATGTTCGGGCGCTCGCCACGAATGGCCCGCACCGCGCCAGGCAGCACGCCGGCATGGATGGCGTGGTTGATGTAACCGATGCACAGCCCGCCTTCCTCGCCGCGGCCCAGGCGCTTGCCCAGCGATTCCAGGCGCTCGGCATGCTTGAGCAGGCCACGTGCCTCGGCCAGGAAGGTGCGCCCGTCCCTGGTCAGGTACAGGCGCTGGTTGCGCCGTTCGAACAGGGCCAGGCCCAGGTTGTCCTCCAGCTGGGCGATCTGCCGGCTGAGGGGAGATTGGGAAATATGCAGCTGCTCGGCGGCCCGGCCGACGTTCTCGCATTCGGCGACGGCTACGAAGTAGCGCAACTGACGTAGATCTTGCATGAGACCTCCGGGGACTTAACTGTTGATGATTATGACTTTGGCGGTCTCGATCTGGCCAGCCATGGATGCGCTCGCTTCGTCGGTTGAGCATGCCGACCAGGACTTGGCGGTGTTCAACGCAAGGGGAGGGCTTTGCCCTCCATTCGCGGGCACGCCCGCTCCCACAGGTACCGCGCTGTTTCAAATGCAGCGCAGTACCTGTGGGAGCGGGCGTGCCCGCGAATGCATCTGTCCAGGCCCCACAAAAGCTTGATCCTTTCGCAACAGCCCGACCACCACCTTTGCTTCAGAGGCAAAACTCATTGTCCCGCCCCCGTCTTTTTCCCATCCCCGCGCCCCCCGAGAATTCACCCATCCCAACCTTCCACAGGTGATTCTCAAATGCCTCTCGCCTTGTTAGCCCTGACCTTGGCGGCCTTCGCCATCGGCACCACGGAGTTCGTGATCGTCGGCCTCATCCCGACCATCGCCAATGACCTGGCGGTCACCCTGCCTTCGGCCGGCCTGCTGGTCAGCCTTTACGCCCTCAGCGTCGCCATCGGCGCACCCCTGCTCACCGCCATGACCGGCCGCGTACCGCGCAAGCTGTTGTTGGTCGGCCTGATGGCGCTGTTCACCGCCGGTAACCTGGTGGCCTGGCAGGCGCCCAGCTACGAATCGCTGATCATGGCGCGCATCCTCACCGGCCTGGCCCACGGGGTGTTCTTCTCGGTCGGCTCGATCATCGCCACCAGCCTGGTGCCGAAAGAAAAAGCCGCCAGCGCCATCGCCACCATGTTCAGTGGCATGACCGTGGCCTTCGTCACCGGCATTCCGCTGGGTACCTTCATCGGCCAGCACTTCGGCTGGCGCGTGACCTTCCTGGTGGTGGCCGCGTTCGGCCTGGTGGCGCTGCTCGGCGCGCTGCTGTTCGTGCCCAAGCGCATCCAGCACAGCCAGCCGGCACCGCTGCTGCGCCAATTGCGGGTGATGCTGCAACCGCGCCTGCTGCTGGTGTATGCCATGACCGCCGTGGGTTACGGCGGCTCGCTGGTCGCCTTCACCTTCCTTGCCCCGATCCTGCAGGACATCGCCGGCTTCGGCGCCAACAGCGTTGCCCTGGTGCTGCTCGCCTACGGCGTATCGGTTGCCCTGGGCAACATCTGGGGCGGCCGCCTGGCCGACCGCAAAGGCCCGGTCAAGGCACTGTCGATCATCTTCCTGCTGCTGGCCATGGTGCTGCTGGCGCTGACCTTCACCGCGCCGCATCCGGTGCTGGTGGTAGTGACCGTGCTGGCCTGGGGCGCAGTGGCCTTCGGCAATGTGCCGGGCCTGCAGGTGTACGTAGTGCAGCAGGCGGAAAAGGTCGCCCCCGATGCCGTCGACGTGGCCGCCGGTTTCAACATCGCCGCCTTCAACCTGGGTGTGGCCGGTGGTTCCTGGGGCGGTGCCCAGGTGGTGCAGCAACTCGGCCTCGGCCACACCCCCTGGATCGCCGCACTGGTCACCCTCGGTGCCCTGGCCCTGACCCTGTACAGCGGCCGTCTCGACCGCCGCGTGCCTGCCCAGCCACAACCTGTCGTCAGCCGCGCCTGACCCCTGATTCGATTTACGGAGATGCTCGCCATGACTCAAGATCCGCTGTTCCAACCCCTGCAACTCGGCGCCCTGAACCTGCCCAACCGCGTACTGATGCCGCCGATGACCCGCTCCCGCGCCGCCCAGCCTGGCGATGTACCGACCGCGCTGATGGCCGAGTACTACGCACAACGCGCCAGTGCCGGGCTGATCGTCAGTGAAGGCACCTGGATCTCGCCGCTGGGCAAGGGTTACGCCCGTACCCCGGGTATCCACACCCAGGCGCAAATTGACGGCTGGCGCCTGGTCACCGAAGCGGTGCATGCCGCGGGCGGGCGTATCTTCGCCCAGCTATGGCACGTCGGCCGCCTCAGCCACAGCAGCCTGCTCGGCGGCCAGGCACCGGTGTCGTCCTCGGAGATGCAGGCCGACGGCGTGAATGTGTTCATCGACAATGCCGACGGCACCCCAGGCTTTGTCCAGGCCTCCAAACCGCGCGCGTTGAGCGAAGCGGAAATTGCCGAGATCATCGAGCAGTACCGCCAGGCCGCGCGCAATGCCATGGCGGCCGGTTTTGACGGTGTCGAGTTGCACGCGGCCAACGGTTACCTGGTCAACCAGTTCCTCGATTCTGGTGCCAACGACCGCACCGACCGCTACGGCGGCTCGCTGGAAAACCGCCTGCGTTTCCTCGACCAGGTCACCCGCGCGCTGGTCGAAGGCACGGGCAACGCTCAGCGTGTAGGCGTACGCCTGGCCCCACTGACCACGCTCAATGGCTGTGTCGATGACGACCCGGTCACCACCTATACCGCAGCGGCCCAGCGCCTGGGCGAAATCGGCATCGGCTACCTGCACATTGCCGAAGCCGACTGGGATGACGCGCCGGACATGCCGGTGGACTTCAAGCAACAACTGCGGACGGTGTTCCCGGGGGTGATGGTGTATGCCGGCAAGTACACCGGCGAACGTGCACGGCGTGCGCTGGAGGAGGGCTGGGCTGACCTGATCGGTTTTGGCCGGCCATTCGTGGCCAACCCGGATCTGCCGGCACGGCTGAAGCTGAATGCGCCCTTGGCGGAACACGAACGGGCTACGTTGTTTGGCGGTGATGCCCATGGCCTGACCGACTACCCGGCACTGGCAACAGCCTGATACAAGCCTTCGCGCGGACTTTTGCAGGGGCGGCCTTGTGCCGCGATAGGCCCGCAACGCGGCCCCGGCGATGTCAGTGCGAAGCTGCAATCGAGGTGCTTGTTTGTGTCCTATATATGAACCAAAATATGGCTCTCTATTGAGGGTGCAAACATGCAAAACATATTCGCTGACGTGGCTGTAAGCGTGTCGGAACTGAAAAAGAACCCATCCGCGGTGATGACCGGCGCTGCGGGTATGCCCGTCGCCGTGCTCAATCACAACCGCGTGATGGGTTACATGGTGCCGGCCGAACTGTACGAGGCCATGATGGAACGCTTGGAAGATCTCGAATTGAGCGAACTGGCAAAGTCGAGGCTGGGTGAACAAGGCGTACCGGTTTCCCTGGATGACCTATAAACTCGAATTCCTGCCTTCGGCAATGAAAGAGTGGGGCAAGCTAGGCCACACCGTGCGCGAACAGATCAAGAAAAAACTCGCCGAGCGCCTGCAGTCACCCAAGGTACAGGCCGACGCGCTGCGTGACCTGCCGAACCACTACAAAATCAAGCTCAAGGCCTCTGGATATCGCCTCGTCTATCGAGTCGAGGACGAGCGTATCGTTGTAGTGGTGGTATCGGTTGGCAAGCGCGAGCGTAGCGAGGTGTATCGATCCGCTCAGAAGCGGTAAACATCATCAGTGGTGTAGCCATCCTGCAAACGCCGCGCGCTACGAATGCGCTTCGCTTACCGTTCCTCGTTGCTATTCCATCAGCATCACAGCGTTGGCGTATTTTTCCTGGTCCGGTGTGAACGTTGTCAGCATGCCGGTGTGATTACAGGTCAGGGTGAGCTCTGTTCGCGTATCGATGAACAGATCCTCGCCGCGAAGGCCCTGCCATTGCGCCAGGTACTTGAACGAACCGTACTTCATCGGTTTCTTCAATGCGCGATCATGGCCACCTTTCCAACCTAGCACCGGGAGTGCGCCATCGGCGCAGTGCCGGGCAAGTTCTGGTTGGGCCAAAGCCCGCTCACGGCCAATCTCCCAGCAGCGGATCAAGCCCTCGTCGGGTCCTTTCCATGCTTCTTCCCAGGTGATCAAGGGGCGGATGGGGTAATGAATAGGGCGCTTGATGATCCCGGTAGTTCGATCCATGACTGAGATTGTCCGTAATGTTCAGTTGGCCTGGATGCTACTAATTGGCCATCATTGTGTCCAGTGCTGGCCCGCCTCACCTCTGTGTTCAGTCAAGGCTTTGCTGCAACGCCTCGATAAACACCTCTTCCGCGCGGCTGAAGCGCTGCTCCCTGTTCCACAACAGGTGGATATCCACATCGGCAATCCCTTCCTGCGGCGGCAGCTTCCACAGCAACCCGGCGTCTACATCCGGTGCCACCACATGCTCGGGCAGGCAACCTATGCCAAACCCGGCAATCACCAGCCGGCGCACTTCTTCAAGGCTCGGTGACGACGCCACGATCCGCCCGGCAAACCCTTGCTGGTCGCGGAAAATGGTCAGTGGCGACAGCATGCCGCCAATCTGGTCACTGGTGAAACTGACGAAGTTCTCCCGCTGCAGGTCGCCTTCGTCCTGGCCGAACAGGGCATGGTGCTTGCCACAGAAGAACGCATAGCGCTGGCGCAGGAACAACCGTTGCTCCAGCCGTGGCTGCGCACGCCGGTTCAGGCTGAGGCCCGCTGTGGCGGTTTTTTCCTGCAAGGCGGCGACGATGTCGGAGCTGCGCATCACGTCGATCTCCAGCTCCACCCGCGGGTGCTGGCGGTGGAAATCGGCGAGGAAGTCGTCGAAGCGTTCGTTGACGATACGGCTGATCATCAACAGGCGTACCTTGCCCACCAGTTCGTCCGCCGGCTGCTCCAGCAAGCCGCCGATCTGCGACATCTGCCCATAGACCTCGCCGGCAAGCTGGAACAGCTGCTCGCCCATTTCCGTCAGCACGAAGCGCGGCCCGCGACGGGCGATGAGTTGGCGGCCGAGCTGCTCTTCCAGGCGCTTGAGTGCCTGGCTCACTGCCGGCTGGGTGAGGTGCAGGCGGGCGGCGGCGCGGCTGATGGACAGCTCCTGGCCGATGACCCGGAAGGTGCGCAGCAGGTTCCAGTCGAGGCGGTCGTTGAGCAGGCGGTCGGGCATGGCGGGGCTCGATAATAAGCAAGGCTAATAGTGCGAATAATAAATAGAAAATTGACTAATCATAGCCCTGGGCCGATAAATCGCAGGTATTGAGGCCTGTTGCATCGGTGCTGGCCTCTTCGCGGGTAAACCCGCTCCCACAGGTACTGCAGCGCTTGCAGACCTTGTGCAATCCCTGTGGGAGCGGGTTTACCCGCGAAGAAGCCAACACCAGACCAGCAGGCCAAGCGCCACAAGAGCGCCACCGTGCCCCCGACAACTCCTGCCAGAACAACAAGCAAAGGAGCCCCCATGAAGCCCACCGCTTCCCCCCAACCACGCCGTGCCGCCGCCGCCGCATTCATCGGCACCATGATCGAGTGGTACGACTTCTACATCTATGCCACCGCCGCCGCCCTGGTGTTCGGCGCGCTGTTCTTCCCCTCCGACAACAGCCTGTTCAGCACCATGGCCGCGTTCGGCACCTTCGCCGTCGGCTTCTTCGCCCGGCCGCTGGGTGGCATCGTCTTTGGCCATGTGGGCGACCGTATCGGCCGCAAGAAGTCGCTGGTCATCACCTTGCTGATGATGGGCATCGTCACCGTGGGCATCGGCCTGCTGCCGACCTACGCGCAAATCGGCGCCATCGCGCCGGTACTGCTGATCCTGCTGCGCATCGTCCAGGGCATTGCCGTGGGCGGCGAATGGGGCGGGGCGGTGCTGATGGCCGGCGAGCATGCGCCCAAGGGCCGGCGCAACTTCTTTGCTTCGTTCGCCCAGTTGGGCAGCCCGGCGGGCCTGATCCTGTCGCTGCTGGCCTTCGGCGCGGTCACCCGCCTGCCGGAAGCAGACCTGATGAGCTGGGGCTGGCGTGTGCCGTTCCTGGCCAGCGCGCTGTTGCTGCTGGTGGGCCTGGCAATCCGCCTTGGGGTGAATGAATCGCCCGAGTTCATCGCCAGTCGCGAGCAGGCGGAAAAGGCCCGGCGCAAGGAGCAGGCTCCGGCATTCGAAGTGCTGCGCACGGCCTGGCGCCCGCTGTTGCTGTGCATCGGCGCCAATACCCTGGGCATTGCCGGGGTCTACTTCACCAACACCTTCATGATCAGTTACACCACCCAGCAATTGCACCTGGAGCGTTCGTTGATCCTGGAGTGCCTGTTCTTCGTGGCGATCATCCAGTTCTGCGTGCAGCCGCTGGCCGCGTGGTTGTCGGAAAAGATCGGCGCTACCCGCTTCCTGGCCCTGGTTGCGTTGCTGGCCATGGCCTCGCCATACCCGATGTTCGTGCTGGTCAGCTCTGGCGAAGGCCCGCTGATCGTGCTCGGCATCGCCCTGGCAGCCGCGTGCATGGCGTCGTTCTACGCGGTAATCGCCGGCTACGTCAGCGGCATGTTCGACACCCGCGTGCGCTACACCGCCATTTCCCTGGCCTACCAGATCTGCGGCGCCATCGCTGGCGGCCTGACCCCGCTGATCGGCACCTGGTTGGCCCACACCTTCAGCGGTCAGTGGTGGCCGATGGCGCTGTTCTACACCCTGATCGCCACTATCTCGTTGGTTTGCGTGCTCGCCCTTGCGCGCCAGTATGCCCGTAGCCAGCGCCTGGAGCTGGCTTGATCGAACCGTTTATTCTGGAGTACCCGCACATGTTGAAAAGCAATGGCGAACGCCTGTGGGCGAGCCTGATGGCCATGGCCGAAATTGGCGCCACCGCCCGTGGCGGCAGCTGTCGCCTGGCTCTGAGCGACGACGACAAGGCTGGCCGTGAACTGTTCAGCCACTGGTGCCGCGAAGCCGGCCTGACGCTGACTGTGGATGCCATTGGCAACCTGTTCGCCCGCCGCGCTGGCAGCGACCCGGCTGCAGCGCCGGTGATGATGGGCAGCCATCTCGACACCCAACCAGAGGGCGGTCGTTTCGATGGCGTCTACGGTGTGTTGGCGGGGCTCGAAGTGGTACGCCGGCTCAATGACTTGAACATCCAGACGCGCAAACCGCTGGAAATCGCCGTATGGACCAACGAGGAGGGGGCCCGCTTCACCCCGGCCATGTTCGGTTCGGCGGTGTTCACCGGCGCCCTCGCGCTGGACGAAGCGCTGGCCATTCGCGACGCCGATGGCATCAGCGTCGCCGACGAACTGCAACGCACCGGTTACGCCGGCCAGCGCCCGCTGGGCGGTCAGGTCGCTGCCTATTTCGAGGCGCATATCGAGCAAGGCCCGATCCTTGAAGACAACGCCAAGGCCATCGGTGTGGTCAGCGGCGGGCAGGCCATCCGCTGGCTGGACGTTACCGTCGAGGGCCAGGCGGCGCATGCCGGTACCACGCCGATGTCATTGCGCAAGGATGCCCTGTACGGCGCTGCACAGATGATCCAGGCCGTCGAGCAACTGGCCGCCGATTTCGCGCCGCAAGGCCTGACCACCGTGGGCGAACTCTCTATCGCCAAATCCTCGCGCAACACCATCCCCGGCGTGCTGCGCTTCACGGTGGACCTGCGTCACCACCGCGATGAAGCCATCGAGGCCATGGAGCGTGACCTGACCCTGAAGCTGCAAGCCATCGCCAACCAGCGCGGCCTGCAGGTGCGTATCGAGCGCCACTGGGTCAGCCCGGCCACGCCGTTCGACGCTGACTGCGTAGCCGCCGTGCAGCAGGCGGTGGACGGCCTCGGTTATGCCCAGCAGTCGATCGTCAGCGGCGCCGGCCACGACGCCATCCTGCTGGCCCGCTACTGCCCGACCGCCATGGTGTTCATCCCCTGTGTCGGCGGCCTGAGCCACAACGAAGCCGAAGACGTACTGCCCGACGATGCCCGCCAGGGTGCCGATGTACTGCTCAACGCCGTGCTGGCCCGCGCGGGCCGTATCGAACAAGGAGAAGCCTGATGCGTTGCTACTTCCATCCCGAACAACTGCTGCACCACCCCCGTAGCTATTACTCGCGCGGCGCCATGCGTACCCCGCAGGAAGTCCCCGAGCGCGCCCGGCGTCTGCTGCAGGCGGCCAGGGACCTAGGCTTCGACATCCGTCAGCCTGAGGATGCCGGCCTCGAGTCGCTCAAGGCTGTGCATGGCGAGGCCTACCTGGCCTTCCTCGAAGAGGCCCATGCGCGCTGGAAGGAAGTGCCTGAGGACTGGGGCGACGAGGTCATGTCCAACATCTTCGTGCGTGAGCCCAACGCCCTGCGCGGCATCCTCGCCCAGGCAGGGCGCTACCTTGCGGATGGTAGCTGCCCTGTAGGTGAAAACACCTGGCGCTCGGCCTATTGGTCTGCGCAAAGCGCGGTGGCCGGGGCAAAGGCCATTCTCGATGGGGAACCGGCGGCCTATGCGCTGTGCCGACCTCCTGGGCACCATGCGCGGTTCGATGCTGCGGGTGGTTTCTGCTACATCAACAACGCTGCCGTTGCTGCCCAGGCCTTGCGCAGCCGCTACAGCCGCGTGGCCATTCTCGATACCGACATGCACCACGGGCAGGGGATTCAGGAGATCTTCTACGATCGCAGTGATGTGCTGTATGTGTCGGTGCATGGTGACCCGACCAACTTCTACCCGGGTGTGGCCGGGTTCGAGGATGAGCGTGGCAGTGGTGCGGGGGAGGGGTACAACCTGAACTTGCCGATGGCGCATGGGGCTAGCGAAGCGGACTTCATGGGCCAGTTGGAGGTTGCACTCGCTGCGGTGAAGGACTTTGGCGCCGAGGTGCTGGTGTTGTCACTGGGGTTCGATATCTACGAGCTGGATCCGCAGAGCAAGGTGGCGGTGACGACGGAAGGGTTTGCGGTATTGGGCGAGCGGATTCGGGCGATGCGCTTGCCGTGCCTGATCGTGCAGGAAGGGGGGTATCACCTGGAGAGCCTGGAGGCGAATGCGCAGGCGTTTTTTGCTGACAAGGCGGACTGGCGATAAGGAGGGGCGGGGCTGACAGGTGCTTGCCATGACAGTTTCAGCGCCTGAGAGATCGAGCGCCGCGCGGGCGGCGCTCGATCTCTCAGGCGCTGAAAGTGTTGTGGCGAACACCCCGCAAACCGTTACACCCCACCCCGCCGCACATGCTTCACCAATACCTTCTCCAGCAACTCCCACATCGCCGGCTCGGTGCTGAACGCCACGTTGAACCGCATCCACCCGGTCGCCTTGGCATCGACCATGAACAACTGCCCGGGCCCGAGCATGATGCCTTTCTCCAGCGCATCATCCAGCAACGCCGCGCTGTCCGGAATCGCCGGGTGGCGGGTCCAGATATACATCCCTTCATCCGACTCGATGAACAACTCGAAGCCCAAGCGATGCAGATGCCGGCCAACTTCCTGGTGCGCTTCGGCCAAGCGCTGGCGCAGGCGCTTGAGGTGCTTGCGCCAGCGCCCGTCGATGATCGCGGCATACACCACACGCTCCATCACCTGCGAGGTGGTCAGGCCCGAGCGCATCTTCAGGTGCAGCAGCTTCTGCATCAGTTCGGGGTTGGCCAGCATGTAGCCAACGCGCACATTGGGCGAAATGCTCTTGGAGTAGCTGCCCACGTACACCACCTGCTGCAGGTGGTCGAGGCTGGCCAGGCACGGCTGCGGCTCGGCGACCATGTCGGCGTACAGGTTGTTCTCCACCAGGCGGAAACCGTGCTGGCTGGCCAGTTGCAGCAGGCGGTGCAGCTGCGGCAGCGGCGTGCGCGAGCAGGTCGGGCTGTGCAGGTGCGGCTGGGTGAAGAACGCAGTGGGGCGGTGATGGCTGAGCAACTGTTCCAGCTGGTTCAGGTCGTAGCCGGCCGGTGTGCGCGGCACGCCGACCAGGGTCGCACCCTGGGTGCGCAGGATGCTCATCAGGTTGGGGTAGCCGGGGTCGTCCACCAGCACCACATCGCCCGGGCGCACCAGCGTACGCGCGGCCAGGTCCAGGGCCTGGCTGGCGCCGTGGGTGAGCATCAGTTGCGCCGGGTTGGCGACGATCGACAGTTCCTGCTGCAGGTTCTGCGCGGTCAGCGCGCGCAGCTCCGGCAGGCCCATGGGGTCGCCGTAGCCCGACAGCTCCAGCGGGCTGCCGGCCACCTGGCGCAGGCCGCGGCGCAGTCCGTCTTCGTACATCCAGTCGTTGGGCAGCCAGCCGCACCCCGGCTTGAACGGCAACTGGCGGATTTCGAAGATCTGCTGCAGGTACCACTCGGAGTTGAACGTTGGTCGACTGGTGTCGGCCTCGGCATTGTGCTGGTCCAGCAATTCGCCCGCCGCGCGGTTGACGAAGAACCCCGCATTTCCCCGGCTCACCAGCAGGCCCTGGGCGACCAGGCGGTCGTAGGCCTCGACCACGGTGAAGGTGCTCACCGAATAGCTCGCGGCAAAGGCGCGGATCGAGGGGACCTTGGCGCCTGGCTTGAGGGTCTGGTTGTCGATCAGCTCGCGCAGCCCGTCGATGATCTGGTTCACCAGCGGGGTCGAGGAGTCTGGATGTAATTCGAACATTCGGGGCCTTCAGGGTGCGTATCGCCCGGCGTTTGCAAGGTGTATTGCATGGGCGACCTGTACAGTGCAGTGCGAGTTTCATGCCACTGTGCATGGCTCTCTGCGTCGGACATTTTTACATTAGGTGTCAGATATCGCCACCTAAAGCATGTTCAGTTCGCCCCAGGCGCCTGCCCTGGGGCGCGTCAGCAGGCCGCCATGGAAGGCCTGCGTGTGTTCGCTCACACCATCCTGCGCGCATTAGCACTGATGTACGTGAAACCGCCAGCCATCGGGGTTTCACAGTTTTCCTTGGATAAAAAGAAGCACGGGGTACACAACTGATGGACGCAACATCCACAACCACCACCGCGAAAAGCGGGCACGAGAGCAAGCTCAGTGCCTCGCTGAAGTCGCGCCACCTGACGATGATGTCGATCGCCGGGGTTATCGGCGGCGCCTTGTTCGTCGGTTCCGGCAGCGTGATTCACAGCGCCGGCCCAGCCGCTGTCCTGGCCTACCTGGCAGGTGGCATCCTGGTGGTACTGATCATGCGCATGCTGGGTGAAATGGCGACTTCCTCGCCAGACACCGGTTCGTTCTCCACCTACGCCGATCGCGCCATCGGCCGTTGGGCCGGTTTCACCATCGGCTGGCTGTACTGGTGGTACTGGGTCATCCTCATGGCCTGGGAAGCTTATGTGGCGGGCAAGATCCTGCATGGTTTCTTCCCCGACGTCAGCGTCAACGTGTTCGTGCTGGCCACGACCCTGTTGCTGATCACCGTCAACTTCTTCAACGTCAAGCACTACGGTGAGTTCGAGTTCTGGTTCGCCTTGATCAAGGTGATCGCGATCGTCTGCTTCCTGATCGTGTGTACCGCTGCCGTGCTGAACATCTGGCAGTTCGGTGAAGTGCGTGGCATCAGCCACCTCACCGCCGAAGGCTTCATGCCCAACGGCATCACCACCGTGATCGGTGCCTTGCTCGGGGTGATGTTCGCCTTCCTCGGCGCGGAAATCGTCACCATCGCCGCTTCCGAAGCCAAGGACCCGGCCGCGCAGATCGTCAAGGCGACCAACTCGGTGGTCTGGCGTGTGTGCCTGTTCTACGTGGGTTCGATCTTCCTGATCGTCTGCCTGGTACCGTGGAACGACCCGTACCTGGGCGTTTCCGGCTATGGCGCCTACCGCCGCACCCTGGAACTGCTGGGCGTGCCCTATGCCGAGCTGCTGATGAACTTTGTGGTGCTGACCTCGGTGAGCAGCTGCCTGATCTCGGGCCACTACACCGCTTCGCGCATGCTGTTCTCCCTGGCCCAGCGTGGCGACGCGCCGTCGTTCTTCAAGATCACCCGCGCCGGCACCGGTGTACCGGTGTACGCGATCATGGGGTCGTGCGCCGTGGCCGTGGTGTGTGCACTGATCAACTTCAGCGAGACCCTGCGCCCGAAAGACGTGCTGGAAACCCTGATGAACACCACCGGCATGATCGCCCTGCTGGTGTACCTGGTGATCGCCTTCTCGCAGCTGCGCATGCGCCGCAAGCTGATCGCCGAAGGCAAGGAAGTGCGTCTGAAGATGTGGCTGTTCCCGTGGCTCACCTACCTGGTGATCGCGTTCATCGTGGCCGCCCTGGTGACCATGGCCTTCATGCCTGACTACCAGATCCTGGTGATCTCCACCGGTATCGCCGCAGCAGTCGTGGTGGCGATGGGTGTGGTGCACCAGATCCGCACTGGCAAGCAGCACTAAACGTCACGCGCTTCTCAAAACGGCCGGCTCCCTGGGGGGACCCGGCCGTTTTGTGTTGTTGGGCCAGGGTTTTCCTTCGGACTTCTGGCGTTTTGCTTGTGGGGCCGCGTCAGACCTATCAGAACAGGGCAGATGGCATATGCTGAACACATTGCCCGCCCAAAGGAGCTTCACATGGCCTGGTCCGCCACCCAGTATTCCCAGTTCGAAGACGAACGCACGCGCGCCGTGCGCGACCTGCTCGCCGCCGTGCCGCCACGCCCGGTCCGCCACGCCACCGATCTGGGCTGTGGCCCCGGCAATTCCACCGAGGTGCTGCTGCAACGTTACCCGGATGCCCAGGTGACGGCCCTGGACAGCGACCCGGACATGATCGACAAGGCCCGCGAGCGCAAACGGCTGTGCATCCCCCGCGTGCGCACGGTCATTGGTGACATTGCAGGCTGGTCCGCCCCCGAGCCGCAGGACCTGATCCTGGCCAATGCCTCGCTGCAATGGGTACCTGACCATGCCTCGCTGTATCCGCACCTGGTGCGCCAGCTGAGCGAAGGTGCCAGCCTGGCCGTGCAGACCCCGGACAACCTCGACGAGCCGGCCCATCGGCAACTGCGCGAAATCGCCAGCCAGGGGCCCTGGGCGGCGAAGTTCGCCGATTTCCAGCTGCCGCCACGGCACAACGCGGCGTTCTACTACGACCTGCTCAGCCCGCTGTGTGCGCGGGTGGATGTGTGGCGTACCACCTACCATCACCCGTTGGCCGGCGGCGCCGAAGCCGTGGTGGAATGGTTCAAGGGTTCTGCCTTGCGTCCGTATCTGGGGCGGTTGGAGGCGCAGGAGCAGGTGGATTTCCTGCAGATGTACCTGCAGGCGATGCAGCGCGACTACCCGCCGGCCACCGATGGCAAGGTGCTGTTGCCGTTCCCGCGGCTGTTCGTGATCGCTACCCGCTAGGGCGGCGCCAGCGCCAGGCCACGTAGCTGTAGATGCCGAGGTTGAGCAGCAGTACGAAAGTGCCCAGCAGCAGCTGGATGTGCGGGGTCAGCCCGGCGGGGTAGATCAATGGCCAGATGTAGTGCTCGACGAAGCCGCCCTGATAGCCCGCGTCACCGGCAGCGCTGCGCATGCGGTTTTCCCAGGTGGTCAGCGGGCAGCCCAGGTGCAGGCATTCTACCGCCAGGCCCCAGGTCAGGGCCGGCAGGTGCAGCAGCAGGGCAGGGCGCCAGCGCAGCACCAGCAGGCCGCCGAACAGCACCAGCAGGATGAAGGCCAGGTGCAGCAGGACCAGGGTGTCGGCGGCAAGGCGGTAGAGCATGAGGAGTTGTTTTGTGAATTGAGTTCTTCCCAGCATAGATGGGTTGCCTGTACTGGCCTCTTCGCGGGTAAACCCGCTCCCACAGGTACTCCACGGAACCTGAGAACTGTGGGGGATCTGTGGGAGCGGGTTTACCCGCGAAGAGGCCGGCACAGGCTTACAACCCTTCCTCCACCATCTGCAGGAAGGTCGCCACCACCCGCCGCGTGCGCTGTTCACTCAGGCACACCAATGTCTCGGTCAGGTGCCGCTGGCAATCGACGATCGGCAACGCACACACCCGCGCATCCGCACCAAACTCCGCCGCCGACACCACCCCCACACCAATCCCCACCACCACCGCTTCCCGCGCCGCTTCCCGGCCTTCCACCTGGATCGCCGGGCGAATCCGCAGCCCGGCCCGTTGCATCTCTTCTTCCAGCGTCTGCCGCGTCACCGACCCGGGCTCGCGCAGCACCAGCGGCATATCGTCCAGATCCGCCAGGCTGATCGCGCCACGGCTGGCCCATGGGTGCTGGTGGGAGACGAACGCCACCATCGGGTCGCGACGCAGCGGCAGGCAGTGCAGCCGCTCATCGTCGACGTCCCGCCCCAGCAGGGCCAGGTCGGCCTGGTAGCTGAACAGCCGGGCCAGCGACTCGTCGGTGTTGCCGGTCTCGATCTTCACCTGGATGCCCGGGTAGCGCTGGCAGAAGCGGGCGATCTGCGGCAGCACGTGCACTGGCGCATCCACTGCCAGTACCAGGCTGCCGGTGTGCAGCGCACGCGAATCCTGCAGCAGTTCATGGGCTTCGGCCTCGCAGGCGAACAGGCGCTGGCTGATACCCAGCAGGCGCTCGCCGAGGTCGGTGAGCTGCACCGAGCGCTTGTTGCGGTGGAACAGCAACACGCCGAAGCGCTCCTCCAGTTTGCGCACCTGGTCCGACACCGCGGGCTGGGTAAGAAACAGCTTCTCGGCGGCGCGGGTAAAGCTGCCGTGAACTGCCACGGCATGGAAGGCCTTGAGTTGTGCGTGGGAAACCGACATGACGACCTCAGTAACAAGCTGGGCTTATGTGTGAAATACGATAAATCGATTTTATTTATCTTACTGCAACTGTTTCCATGCATGTCAGCCCGACGCAGGCACCACAAGCGCCGCCAGGGCCATGGCGCCCACACGGTGCCATCTGACCCGATGACAGCCTCGTCATCGCTGTGCGTAACACAAGAACAAGACAGGCGTTTCTTCACATTCTGCCGGCACACTTGAGCAAGAGGTCAGACTTACATGAACCAATCCCTAGCCGCGTTCAAACGCTGGCGCCTCCAGATTTTCGCCATTACCTGGCTGGCCTACGCCGCCTTCTACTTCACCCGCAAGGCCTTCTCGGTGGCCAAGCTGGGCATCGCTGAAGACCCCGGCTTCATGCTCGACAAGGCCGCCATGGCCAACCTCGACGCCATCTACCTGGCCGCCTACGCCGTGGGCCAGTTCACCTGGGGCATGCTTGCCGACCGCTTTGGCCCGCGCGTGGTGGTGCTCGGCGGCCTGGTGATTTCTGCTGCCGCGGCGGTGGTGATGGGCAGTTACGCGACCTTCCCGATCTTCGCCACCTGCATGCTGGTACAGGGCCTGGCGCAATCCACCGGCTGGGCCGGGTTGTGCAAGAACATCGGCAGCTTCTTCCCCGCGTCGCAGCGTGGGCGGGTGCTGGGCCTGTGGAGTTCCTGCTATGCCTTTGGCGGCCTGGTGGCCTCGCCGTTCGCCGGCTGGTGGGCCTATACCCTGGTCGGTACCTGGCACGCGGCGTTCTTCTCCAGTGCCGCGGTGGTGGCGCTGGTGGCCGTGCTGTTCTTCTTCCTGCAGCGCAACAAACCTGAAGACGTTGGCCTGCCGGCGGTGGAGCCCGAGCCGCAGAGCATGGCCCCGGCCGGCAACCTGTGCAGCGTGTGGGCGCCGCTGAAGGAGATCCTGCGCAACCGCACGGTGCTGACCCTGGGGCTGGCGTACTTCCTGTTGAAGCCGGCGCGCTACGCCATCCTGCTGTGGGGGCCGGTGATCGTCTTCGAGCAGATGCCTTCGGTGGGCAAGGTAGGTGCAGCGATCATCCCGACAGCCTTCGAACTGGCCGGGCTGCTCGGCCCTATCATCATTGGCCTGGCCTCCGACAAGCTGTTCGGCGCCCGGCGCATGCCGGCCTGTGTCATCAGCCTGCTGCTGCTGACCGTGGCCCTGGCGGCATTCATGGCGGCCATGCACACCGGCAGCGTGATCCTGGTGGTGGCCCTGCTGTTCGTCATGGGCCTGACCCTGTACGGGCCGGACTCGATGATCAGCGGCGCTGCGGCCATCGACTTCGGCACCGCCAAGGCCGGTGCCACCGCAGCGGGCTTCGTCAATGGCTGCGGCTCGGTGGGGGCGGTACTGGGCGGGCTGCTACCGGGTTACTTCGATGGTGTCACGGTGTTCATCGTGTTTGCCGGCTGTGCCCTGTTCTCGGCGCTGGTGCTGCTGCCGCACTGGAACAGCCGACCGGCCAGCGCTGTGCAAAGCACCGATGTGGCACCGAATACCAGCATGGCAATCAAGCCACTGCGTACCTGAAAGGAAAGCGAGCGAATGAGACCCTTCTGGCTGCAACAGGCCCTGGATTCGGCGCAGGAGGCGGTGTGCCCTCCGCTGCAAGGCGATGCCCGTTGCGATGTATGCATCGTCGGTGGCGGCTACACCGGCCTGTGGACCGCACTGATGCTCAAGGAGGCGGTGCCGGCCCTGGATATCGTGCTGATCGAGGCCGATATCTGCGGCGCCGGTGCCAGTGGCCGCAATGGTGGCTGCGCGTTGTCCTGGTCGGCCAAGTACTTCACCCTCGAGCGCCTGTTCGGGGTGACCGAGGCGGTGCGCCTGGTGCGCGAGTCGGAGCGCAGCATCGGTGAAATCGGCGCGTTCTGCGCGGCCAATGGCATCGATTGCGATTACCGCCTTGACGGCACGCTGTACACCGCCACCAATGCCGCCCAGGTCGGCGCCACCGACGCGGTAATTGCTGCGCTGGAGCACAGGGGGATCAATTCGTTTCGCCGCCTGCCGCTGCAGCAGGTGCAGCGCCTGGCGGGTTCGGCGCGGCACCTGGAAGGCTGGTTTTCGCCGGCCGCGGCCACGGTGCAGCCGGGCAAGCTGGTGCGCGGCTTGCGCCGGGTGGCCTTGCAGCGCGGCGTGCGTATCCATGAGGGCAGCGCCATGACTGGCCTGGAGCACGGCACCCCGGTGCAGGTGCGCACGGCCCATGGCACGGTGCGCGCCGACCGCGTGGTCCTGGGCCTGAATGCCTGGATGGCGCGGGCTTTCCCGCAGTTCGAGCGCAGCGTGGCGATCGTTTCCAGCGACATGGTGATCACCGAGCCGTGTCCCGAGCTGCTGCACCAGATTGGCCTGGACAGCGGCATCAGCGTGCTCGATTCGCGGATTTTCGTGCACTACTACCACAACACCTCCGATGGTCGGCTGATGCTCGGCAAGGGCGGCAATACCTTCGCCTATGGCGGGCGCATGCTGCCGGTGTTCGACCAGCCGTCGCCGTACCGGCCGCTGCTGCGCGAAAGCCTGGGCGGGTTTTTCCCGGCGCTGGCCGAGGTGCCGCTGGCGGCCAGCTGGAACGGGCCGTCCGATCGCTCGGTGACCGGTTTGCCGTTCTTTGGCCGGCTGGACGGGCAGGGCAACGTATTCTACGGCTTTGGTTACTCCGGCAGTGGCGTCGGGCCGTGCCACATGGGTGGGCAGATTCTCTCGTCGCTGGCGCTGGGGCTGGACAACCCGTGGACCCGTTCGCCGTTGGTGAAAGGGCCGCTGGGGCTGTTCCCCCCCGAGCCGATCCGCTACCTGGGCTCGCTGATGGTGCGCAATGCCATCCGCCGCAAGGAGCGGGCCGAGGACCATGGTTTGCGTCCGCGCCGGCTGGATGTGCGGTTGGCGCGGTTTGCCGCGGCGGCAGGCAAGGCGGACAAAGGCTGATGAGATTTCTTGTCGAACACAGGCCAGAGGGCGTATAAACTGCACCCACTTTTGGCCGGTCGCTTCCTGAACCGGCCGCTGAAACAAGAGAGTCGACATGGGCGCACAGTGGAAAGCCAAACATAAAGAAGCCGCGGCCAACGCCAAAGGCAAGATCATGGGCAAGCTGTCCAAAGAGATCCAGATCGCTGCCAAGTCCGGTGCCGACCCGGACATGAACCCGCGCCTGCGCCTGGCCATCGAGCAGGCCAAGAAGGCCTCGATGACCCGCGAGACCCTGGAGCGCGCAATCCGCAAGGGCGCGGGCCTGGACGGCGATGCCGTGCAGTACTCGGCGGTTAGCTACGAAGGCTTCGCCCCGCACCAGGTACCGCTGATCGTCGAGTGCCTGACCGACAACGTCAACCGTACCGTCGCGCAAATCCGCGTGCTGTTCCGCAAGGGCCAGCTGGGTGCCAGCGGTTCGGTGGCCTGGGACTTCAACCACGTCGGCCTGATCGAAGCCACCCCGAATGGCGATGCCGACCCGGAAATGGCGGCCATCGAAGCCGGTGCCCAGGACTTCGAGGAAGGCGACGAAGAGGGTTCGACCCTGTTCATCACCGACACCACCGACCTGGACGCGGTGCAGAAAGCCCTGCCGGAGCATGGCTTTACCGTGACTTCGGCGAAGATCGGCTACACCCCGAAAAACCCGGTGAGCGCGGCCAGCCTGAGTGCTGAAGCATTGGCCGAGGTGGAAGCGTTCCTCGAGGCGATCGACGAGAACGATGATGTGCAGAACGTGTATGTCGGCCTGACTGACTGATCTGCGTATCCGGGGCCGCTTTGCGGCCCTTTCGCGACGCAAGGCCGCTCCCACAGTGGAACGCATACTCCATGTGGGAGCGGCATTGTGTCGCGAAACGAGGGCAAAGCCCTCGCCAGCGGTCTGGAGCCGAACCCCGATGAACCCCACCTTCGCCTCCCTCAGCCTCGCCCACCTGCGCACCCTCGACCACCTGCTGCAGCTGAAGAACCTCAGCCACGCCGCCGAGCGTCTGGGCGTCAGCCAGTCCGCCCTTAGCCGCCAGCTGGCCCACCTGCGCGAAGCCTTTGACGACCCGTTGCTGGTTCGCCAGGGCCGCGGTTACGTGCTAAGCGAACACGCCGAAGCCCTGGTCGAACCCCTGCGCCAGGTTCTCGAAGAACTGCACGCCCTGCGCCAGCCCGCAGTATTCGACCCGGCGCGTTGCGAGCGGCGCTTCTGCCTGGCAGCGTCCGACTATGTGGCCGAGCACATGCTGCCGCTGCTGGTGGCGGCGCTGGAGCGCGAAGCGCCGGGCGTATCGCTGGAGTACCGCACCTGGCAGGCCGGCCAGTACGCCTTGCTGGCCAGCGGTGAGATCGACCTGGCCACCACCTTGTTCGACGAGTCGCCACCCAACCTGCACGGGCGTCTGTTGGGCGAAGACCGCGCGGTGTGCCTGATGCGCCACGACCATCCGCTGGTCGCCCACGGTGCGCTCAGCCAGGCCGACTATCTGGCGCACAAGCATGTGCGTATTTCCGGCGGTGGTGACAAGGACAGCTTCATTGACCGCCATCTGCGCGTCCAGGGCCTGCAACGGCGGGTCAGCCTGGAAGTGCCGTTCTTCTCAGCCACCGTGCAGGTGATCGCCAACAGCCAGGCGCTGGCCACCGTCCCCGAGCATATCGCCCGGCAGCTGTGTCGCCTGCATGACCTGGCCTGGCGGCCGCTGGGTTTCATCGACCACAGCCAGCGCTACTGGGTGGTATGGCACCAGCGCCTGCAGGCCTCGGCCGAGCACCGCTGGTTGCGCAACCGGGTGTTCGAGTTGTGGCGCCAGTCGCAGTTTGGTGTGCAGGGCGGGCATGCGGGTTTGCCATAACAGGTATGCGCGAAGCGGGGTTATTCACTTCGGGATAGGTGCCTAGACTGGGTGCAATGTGTTGTCTGTACCGGCCTCTTCGCGGGTAAACCCGCTCCCACAAGCGATGCCATGCCTGTGGGAGCGGGTTTACCCGCGAAGAGGCCAGTACAGGCAGCGAACAACCCACAGGAGACCCCAGGTGACCCCCGAACAATTCCGCCAGTACGGCCACCAACTGATCGACCTTATCGCCGATTACCGCCAAACCGTTGGCGAGCGCCCGGTCATGGCCCAGGTCGAGCCCGGCTACCTCAAGGCTGCCTTGCCCGCACAGGCCCCTCAGCAAGGCGAACCTTTCGCAGCGATCCTCGACGACGTCAACCAGTTGGTCATGCCCGGCCTGTCCCATTGGCAGCACCCGGACTTCTACGGCTACTTCCCCTCCAACGGCACCCTGTCGTCGGTCCTCGGTGACTTCCTCAGCACCGGCCTTGGCGTATTGGGCCTGTCGTGGCAGTCCAGCCCGGCCCTGAGCGAGCTGGAGGAAACCACCCTCGACTGGCTGCGTCAGTTGCTCGGCCTGTCTGGCCAATGGAGCGGGGTGATCCAGGACACCGCATCCACCAGCACCCTGGTGGCGCTGATCTGTGCGCGCGAACGCGCCAGCGACTACGCACTGGTGCGCGGCGGCCTGCAAGCCCAGGCCAGGCCGCTGATCGTCTATGTCAGTGCCCACGCCCACAGCTCGGTGGACAAGGCAGCACTGCTGGCCGGTTTTGGCCGCGACAACATCCGCCTGATCCCGACCGACGAACGCTACGCCATGCGCCCGCAAGCACTGCAGGCGGCGATCGAGCAGGACCTGGCCGCCGGCAACCAGCCCTGCGCCGTGGTCGCGACCACCGGTACCACCGCCACCACGGCGCTCGACCCGCTGCGCCCGATCGGCGAGATCGCCCAGGCCCATGGCCTGTGGCTGCACGTGGACTCGGCCATGGCCGGCTCGGCGATGATCCTGCCGGAATGCCGCTGGATGTGGGACGGCATCGAGCTGGCCGATTCGCTGGTGGTCAACGCGCACAAGTGGCTGGGCGTAGCCTTCGATTGCTCGATCTACTACGTGCGCGACCCGCAGCACCTGATCCGGGTCATGAGCACCAACCCCAGCTACCTGCAGTCGGCGGTGGATGGCGAGGTGAAGAACCTGCGTGACTGGGGTATCCCGCTGGGCCGCCGGTTCCGGGCGTTGAAGCTGTGGTTCATGCTGCGCAGCGAGGGCGTTGAGGCGTTGCAGGCACGGCTGCGGCGTGACCTGGACAATGCCCAATGGCTGGCCGGGCAGGTTGCGGCGGCTGGGGAGTGGGAGGTACTGGCGCCGGTGCAGTTGCAGACGTTGTGCATTCGCCATCGGCCTGCGGGGCTGGAGGGGGAGGCGCTGGATGCGCATACCAAGGGGTGGGCCGAGCGGCTGAATGCGTCCGGGGATGCCTATGTGACGCCGGCGACGCTGGATGGGCGGTGGATGGTGCGGGTGTCGATTGGCGCGCTGCCGACCGAGCGGGGGGATGTCGAACAGCTCTGGGCGCGCCTGCAGGAAGTGGTCAAGGGCTGAAATTGCCGGGGCCGCGTTGCGGCCCATTCGCGGGCAAGCCCGCTCCTACAGGGACTGCATCGGCCTCAGGCTTGATGCGACCCTGTGGGAGCGGGCTTGCCCGCGAATGGGCTGCAGAGCAGCCCCCTGCAATCGATCAGTGGCTCACTGCCTGAAAGCTACCTTTACGGCTAGCTTCATAGGTGGTCTTGTCCATCGGCTTGGCATCGGGGTTACCCAGGTCTTCCATCGCCAGGCGATGGGTTTCCGGGGCAATGTACGCTGCCAGGGCGCACACGCAGGTGATGAAGAACGCCAGCCCACCAACCACCAGCGGGATGTTGTCCGAGCCGGGCGGAGCAACCAGGGCGAACAGCGCCGGCAGCATGGCGGTCAGCATGGTGCCGATGTTCTGCGCGATGGCCATGGCCGAAACGCGGTAGCGGGTGTGGAACAGCTCTGGGTAGAAGCTGGGGAACACCGCGTTGTAGCCCTGGTACACCATCCCCCACATGACGATCGACGAGGCGAACGCCAGCGGTACGTTCTGGATGCTGATCGCATACAGGTAGAGGAAGGCCAGCAGGCCCGAGCCCAGGCAACCGGCGATCATGGTCGGGCGACGGCCGATCTTGTCGGACAGGTTGCCGACAAACGGAATCACCAGCACCGCAACGATGTTGCCGACTACCGGAATCCACAGGTACACGCTCTTGTCGAAGCCGATGCCATAGGCCGGCTGTACCGCGTAGGCCGCACCGAAGATGGTGGCCACCACCGGGATCACGTTCATCAGCGCCATGAACATCACCAGCACCATGTGCTTCCAGCTGTGGCGGAAGGCCTCGCTGATCGGCGACTTGGCGACTTTGTCCTGCTTCTCTTCCTTCACGAACGCCGGGGTTTCGTGCACTTCCTTACGGATGATGAAGCCGGCAATCAGCACGATGGCGCTCATCAGGAATGGAATGCGCCAGCCCCAGTCGTTGAAGGCTTCGCTGGGCATGAAGTAGGCCAGTGGCAGGAACACGGCCGCCGCCAGCACCTGGCCAGCCTGTACGCCTTGCAGGGTGAAGCTGGCGTAGTAGCCCCGTCGACCGAATGGCGCATGTTCCATGATCATCGAACTGGCACCGGAAATTTCACCGGCCACGGCAAAGCCCTGGATCAGGCGCAGCACCACCAGCAGGGCCGGGGCGAGCAGGCCGATGTCGTGGTAGGTGGGCAGCAGGCCCACGGCCATGGTCGACAGGCCCATCAGGAACATGCACAGCAACAGTACGTTCTTGCGGCCGCGGGTGTCACCCCAGTGGCCCAGCACGAAGGCGCCGAACGGGCGCGCCAGGTAACCCACGCCGTAGGTGGCCAGCGAGGCAATGATGGCCATTTTCGGGTCGGTGTTAGGGAAGAAGATCTGCGGGAAAATCAGCGCAGCGGCCTGGGCGTAGATGAAGAAGTCGTAGTACTCGAGTGCCGAGCCTATCCATCCACTGGCGGTCGCTTTCTTGGCTTGAGAGCTGGAGTGAGCCATCGTTGTCTCCGTTGTTATTGTTGTTAGCGCAGGTTCCGCCGGAGGTTAGCCAAGGCAGGAGGCAGTGGTCGGTGTGCCTGCGTCTGTGGTTCATGTTGACCACGGGCCAGCGGACTGGCAATTCGCTAAAACGGGTATTGTGCGATAATCGAACGCAAAACTAACCATTCCGTACAAAGAGATTGAAGCGACGACTCTACCTGCGAATAATCGATCGTGCCATAAACTGTGACAGTGTTTTTTTACCTGTCTGGCACCGTCTCCCTCTAACAACAAGGAACTCCCGCCATGCAGCGTTCGATCGCTACCGTGTCCTTGAGCGGCACCCTGCCGGAAAAGCTCGAAGCCATCGCCGCCGCCGGTTTTGACGGCGTCGAGATCTTCGAAAACGACCTGCTCTATTACGCTGGCAGCCCGCGCCAGGTGCGGCAGATGTGCGCCGACCTGGGTATTGCCATCACCCTGTTCCAGCCGTTCCGCGACTTTGAAGGCTGCCGCCGCGACCGCCTGCAGAAAAACCTCGACCGCGCCGAGCGCAAATTCGACCTGATGCAGGAACTGGGTACCGACCTGGTGCTGGTGTGCAGCAACGTCCAGGCCGATGCCCTGAGCGAAGAACAGTTGTTGGTCGACGACTTGCGCCTGCTGGCCGAGCACGCCGGCAAACGCGGCCTGCGCATTGGCTACGAAGCCCTGGCCTGGGGCCGCCATGTCAATACCTACCAGCAAGTCTGGAGCCTGGTGCGCCAGGCTGACCACCCGGCCCTCGGGGTGATCCTCGACAGCTTCCACACCTTGTCGCTCAAGGGCGACCCGAGCGCGATCCGCGATATCCCCGGCGACAAGATCTTCTTCGTGCAAATGGCCGATGCGCCGATCCTGGCCATGGATGTGCTGGAGTGGAGCCGTCACTTCCGTTGCTTCCCGGGGCAGGGCGAGATGGACATGGCCGGTTTCCTGGCGCCAATCCTCGCCACCGGCTACAGCGGGCCGCTGTCGCTGGAAATATTCAACGACGGCTTCCGCGCTGCACCGCCCCGGCAGAATGCCGCCGACGGCCTGCGTTCGCTGCTGTACCTCGAGGAGCAGACTCGCCTGCGCCTGGAGCAGGAAGGCACGCCGATCGAACCCGGTGTGCTGTTCACCCCACCGGCGGCCAGTGCCTATGACGGTGTGGAGTTCCTCGAATTCGCGGTCGACGAGGCCGTTGGCGCGCGCCTGGGTAGCTGGCTGAAGCGCCTGGGCTTTGCCGAAGCCGGCAAGCACCGCAGCAAAGCGGTGCAACTGCTGCGCCAGGGCGATATCAACATTGTGCTGAACGCCGAACCCTATTCCTTCGGCCACAACTTCTTCGAGGCCCACGGGCCGTCGCTGTGCGCCACCGCGCTGCGGGTCAAGGACCAGCAAGCTGCCCTGAAGCGTGCCACCGCCTACCGTGGCCAGCCGTTCCGTGGCCTGGTCGGGCCTAACGAGTGTGAAGTGCCGGCGGTACGAGCGCCGGATGGCAGCCTGCTGTACCTGGTGGAGCAGGGCACCGCTGGCCAGACCCTGTACGACACCGACTTCAGCCTGGACAAGAGCGCCACGGCCACCGGCGGCCTGCGCCGCATCGACCACATGGCCCTGGCCCTGCCAGCCGAGTCGCTGGACAGCTGGGTGCTGTTCTACAAGAGCCTGTTCGATTTCGCTGCCGATGACGAAGTGGTGCTGCCGGACCCTTACGGGTTGGTCAAGAGCCGCGCCCTGCGCAGCCAGTGCGGCACCTTGCGCCTGCCGTTGAACATTTCGGAAAACCGCAATACCGCCATCGCCCATGCGCTGTCCAGCTACCGAGGTTCGGGGGTGCACCACATTGCCTTCGATTGCGACGACATCTTCCGCGAAGTGGCGCGGGCCAAACTGGCTGGCGTACCGCTGCTGGAGATCCCGCTGAACTACTACGACGACCTGGCGGCGCGTTTCGATTTCGACGACGAATTCCTCAGCGAACTGGCCTACTACAACGTGCTGTACGACCGCGATGCCCAGGGTGGCGAGCTGTTCCACGTGTACACCGAGCCGTTCGAAGAGCGTTTCTTCTTCGAGATCATCCAGCGCAAGGGGGGGTATGCCGGTTACGGTGCGGCCAACGTCGCGGTGCGCCTGGCGGCCATGGCCAAGGCCCGCAGCGGGGCGGTGCGCAAGCCGGTCCTCTGACCCTGGCGCGGTCCCTGTAGGAGCGGCCTTGTGTCGTGATGGGCCGTTCCTACACCGACCGTGTATGCTTCAAGGGCGCTCGGCCACCAACAGCAGCGACTGCGGCAGCGCACTCTGTGGGTGCTGTGGCTCCTGCAAACCGACCAGCCGCAACCCCGCCATGTCCAGCGCGTTCAGCCAGCTGGCCAGGGTGCGGAAGTACCAAGGCATCACGTGCCAATCCCCGGCGAGCCCGGCAAACGACTCCTCCCGCCAGCCATCCTGGTAATTCCCATCCGCCACACTCCATGGGTGCAGGGTCTGGATCACCAGCGCACCGCCTGGCACCAGCAACGCATTCATCGCCGCCAGCAGCGGGATGATGTCCTGCTGCAACAGGGCGAAGTTGGCACAGACCAGGTCATAGTCCTGGCCAACATAGGCCTGCGCATCGACCAGCTGTGCATAGCTGGCCAGGTGCACCTCGGCGGAACCCGCAGCGCGCGCGGCATCCACCAGCGCCCGGTCACCATCCACACCTACTGCTTCGACACCACGGTCGCCCAGCGCCCGCAACAGCCAGCCTTCACCACAGCCCAGGTCGAGCACGCGTTCGGGTTGGCGACCAAGAATGGCCAGCAGGATGGCCTGATCGGTGACCTGGCGGCGGCTCTCGATGGCGCCACTGCGCACCGCATCGATCCAGGCCTGGGCGTTGTGCTGCCAGCTATCGAGCAAGGTATCTTCAGGGTTGCGCATGGTCATCTCCGTTGTGGTCGATTCCACCAGCGGCCGCCAGAGCGATCAGCTGGCCGCAGCGCGCTGTCGCTTGACCCGGTACATATCGCCATCAGCATGGCGCAGCAGCATGTCGGCGTCGCTGCCGTCCTCGGGGAAACAGGCCACGCCAATGCTGCAGGAAGGCGCGTCGATGCCCGCAAACTCGGCGCCGAGTGGCTCGGCCATGGCTGCCAGGATACGTGCCACCTGCTCGGCAATGGTCTCTGGCGATGCGTAGTCGGTCAGTAGCACGGTGAACTCGTCACCGCCCATTCGGGCTACTGTATCGGTCGCACTCACACAGCCTTCCAGGCGCCGTGCCAAGGTGCACAGCACCCGGTCACCCACGCTGTGCCCATGGTTATCGTTGATGTCCTTGAAGTCATTGATATCGATGAACAGCAACGCCAGCGGGTGGTTGTGGCGCCGGGCCGCGGCAAGGGCGGTGTCAAGCCGCTCGTTGAACATGGCCCGGTTGGCCAGGCGGGTGAGGGGGTCATGGTGGGCCAGGAAGCGCAGTTCGTCCTCGGCCTGGCGTTGGGCGGTGATATCCCGCGCCACACCGATGCGGGCATCGGCCTCGTCGGACCAGCAGGCCGCCCACAGGATATGCACGATACCGCCATCCTTGCGGATGTAGCGGTTGCGGAAGTCGTAATGGGGATGGCCGCTCATCACCCGGACGATCGATGCACGCGTGATCGCCAGGTCGTCAGGGTGCATATAGTCGGTGATCGGGGTGCCGATCAGTTCGCAGGCCTGGTAGCCCAGCAGCGCCTCGCAGGCATCGCTGACGAAAACGATCTGGTTGTCCCTGTCGACCACGAACACCGTGTCCAGCATCAGGTGGATCAGCCTGGGGTATAACGCTTGCAGGTCGACGGGCATAGGTCAGGGCGTCCGCGGCGGGGTCACCGATCATAGCCTGAAATGGAACAAAATGCGGTAGGCGCCGCTGTGGGAGCGGGCCGATAGTCAGTTGCTCACCACCAGTTCCGGTCCAAGGTAATCGTTGATCTGCTGGATATCGTCATCCCCCAGGCTACCCACCGACGACGCCAGGCGCAGCCGCGACATCAGGTAGTTCAGCTTCGCCTCGAACAGGTCGTGACGGGCGTCATACAGCAACTCTTCGGCATTGAGCACATCGGAGTTGGTGCTGGTGCCGCCTTCCTTGAAGCCCTTGCGGGCCGAAAGCAGCGAGCGTTCGTTGGACGCCACAGCCTTTTCCAGCGCCTGAATGCGCAAGGCGCCACTCTGCACGCCGCGGTACTCGCGAGTGGTGCCGGAAATCACTTCCTGGCGCGTGGCGTCCAGTTCATCCAGGGCCTTGGAACTGTTGGCACTGGCCTGGCGGGTGAGGGCACTGGTACCGCCACCGCTGTACAGCGGAATGTTCAGCTCCAGCCCGATCGAGCTGTAGTGGTTGCGCTGGTTCAGTTCGGAAATCGACTGGCTGCTGCCAGCGGTATAGCCCGCCACGAAATCCAGGGTCGGCCAGTGCCCGGCGCGGGCGCGCTTCACTTCTTCTTCGGCCAGCTCGTAGCTGTGCCGGCGCGCATGAATCAACGGGCTGTCGGCCTGGGCCTTGACCAGCCAGTCCTGCAGGTTGCCCGGTATCAGGGGCGGTGTGTTGAAGCCTGGCTGCAAGGTGGTCAGCGACTGCGGGGTTTCACCGATGTATTCCTCCAGCTTGCGGCGGGCGTTGACCAGGTTGTCCTGGGCCTCGATCAGGTCAGCCTCGGCCAGGTCGCGGCGGGCCACCGACTCGTCGATGTCGGTGATGGTGCCGGCACCCAGCTCCATGCGCCGCTTCGCCGACGCCAGCTGCTCTTCGAAGGCATTCAGCTTGGCCTTGGCCAGGGTGATGGTTTCGCTGGCCAGCAGCACGTCGAAGTAAGCGTCGGCCAGGCGCACCGCAGCGTCCTGGCTCTTGGCGTCGAACACTGCCACGCTGTAGTCGGCACGTTGCTGGCCCTGACGGTATTCGGCCATCTTCTGCTTGTTGAACAGCGGTTGGCGCAAACGCACGTTGGCGCCCTTGGAGTCATAGTCCAGGTCGCTGTCCCGGCCACTCTGCCGCTGGCTGCCATTGACCTTGTTGAAGTAGCCAGCCGCGTTGATCTGCGGTAGCAGGCCGGCCTGGCCGATGGCGCGGTTCTCGCTGCCGGCTTCTTTCTCGTGCACCGCGGCGCGGTAGATCGGGCCCTGGTACTGCAGCAGGTCCCAGGCTTGTTTCAGGTCCATGGCACTGGTCTGTGCGGACAACCCCAACAGGCAAAGCATCAGGCACCGGTGATTCATTCACTGCTCCTTGAACGAGGCGTCCACGCGTTCGAGCATCGGTTTTAGCAGGTAGCTTAGCAGGTTGCGCTCGCCGGTCTTGATGGTGACGGTGGCCGGCATGCCGGGGCGGATGTGATTGCTGCCCAGCAGGCCCATGCCGTCCTGCGTCACCTCAACCTGGGCCAGGTAGTACGGCTGTTTGCTTTCTTCGTCCATCAGGCGGTCGGCGGAGATGGTCTTGACCCGCCCTGGGATGTTCGGCGTCTTCGCATGGTTGAAGGCCGGGAAGGCGAGGTCCACGTCCAGGCCCGGGACCATCTTGTCGATGGCCTGTACCGGGATCATCGCGTCGACCTGCAGCGGCTGGTCGAGCGGAACCACCTCCATGATCTTGACCCCAGGCTGGATGATGCCGCCGACCGTGGCAATGCTCAGGGCCTGGACCATGCCGTCGATCGGCGAGCGGATCACCGTGTGGGTCACTTCGTAGTCCAGCGCGCGCAGGCGGTCGGCCAGGGTGGTGTTCTCCTTGGCGGTATCGGTCAGTTGCGACTCCACTTCCTTGAGGTAGTCGTGCTGGCGTTGCAGCATGCGCAGCTTGATCTCGGTGGCCTGGCTGCGCGTGCGGGCAATGTTGTTGAGGTTTTCCGCCTGGCCGGCGGACAGGTCGGCATTGTTGCGCTCCAGCTCCAGCAGGCGGTTGCGCGGCACGTAGCCTTCGGCGGCCAGCACGCGGGTGCCTTGCAGTTCCTGGTTGAGGAAGCCAATCTGCGAGGCACGGGCGCCGTACACCTGCTGCAGGCCCTTGAGCTGTACCGCAGTGGCGGCGAGGTTTTCCTCGAGGATGCTCAGTTCACCGGCAAGGCCCGCGCGGCGGGTGTCCAGCAGGCGTTGTTGCAGGTCCATGGCTGCCAGCAGGCGCGGGTCGTTGCCGTAGTGCTTGAGCAGGGCTGGGTCGAAGGTGACCGTGTCGCGGCCATCGCGCTCGGCTTCCAGGCGGTTTTCCACGGTCTTGCTGACGATGTACTGGGCACTGACTGCGCCCTGTTCGGCCACTGCGCGCAGGGCGTCGAGGCGTACCACCTCCTGGCCTTGCTTCACCATATCGCCTTCGCGCACCAGGATTGCCTCGACCGTGCCGCCGGTCAGGTGCTGTACGGCCTTGCGGTTGCTGGTGACCTTGACCGTGCCGGTAGCGACCACCCCGGCATCCAGTGGCGCCAGGCACGACCACAGCAGGAAGCCGCCAAAGCCGGCGATGACCATCCATACGCCCCAGCGTGCCGGCCGGCCCATGTCCAGGTCGATCCCGTTGCGGGCCTCGGCGGGAATCAATTCGGTGTGTTGGGTCATCTGCATGATCGATCACTCCCGTGCTTTTACCGAAGCCAGCGGCGCAGCGGTTGCCGCCGGGATCACGCTGGCCTTGCGCAGCGCCGCGAACACTTCGTCGCGGCTGCCGAGCATGTGTACAGCGCCGTCACGCAGCATCAGCACCTTGTCGACCGCACACAGCACATTGGGCCGGTGGGAAATCAGGATTACCGTGGCACCGCGTGCCTTGAGTTCGGCCAGCGCATCGACCAGGGCCTTTTCGCCAACGTCATCGAGGTTGGCGTTGGGCTCGTCCAGCACTACCAGGTTCGGCTCGCCATACAGCGCACGGGCCAGGGCAATGCGTTGCTTCTGGCCACCGGACAGCGGGCTGCCGTCGGCGGCCAGACGAGTGTCGTAGCCCTGCGGGAAGCGCAGGATCATGTCGTGCACGCCGCTGCTGCGGGCAGCGCGGATCACCGCCTCGCTGTCCACTTCTGCGAAGCGTGCGATGTTCTCGGCGATGGTGCCCTCGAACAACTCCACGTCCTGCGGCAGGTAGCCGATCCACGGCCCCAGTTCGGCTTTGTTCCAGGTGAAGATATCGGCACCGTCCAGGCGCACCTTGCCGGCCTGGGTCGGCCACACGCCTACCAGCAGGCGGGCGAGGGTGGACTTGCCGGAGGCCGAAGGGCCGATGATGCCCAGGCTTTCACCCGGGACCAGGCTGAAGCTGACGCCGCGCACGATGTTGTTGCTGGTGCCGGGGGCGCCGGCGATCACGTTTTCCACGGCCAGCATGCCCAGTGGCCGCTGTAGCGACATGCTCGGTGGCCGCTGCGGGTAGTCGTGCAGCAGGTCGTTGAGCCGGCCCCAGGCGGAACGGCAGCCCAGCAGTTGCTTCCACGCGGCGATCACCTGCTCTACCGGGGCCAGGGCGCGGCCGGTGAGGATCGAGCAGGCGATCATCATGCCGGGGGTGATCTTGCCTTCGATTGCCAACAGTGCGCCGGCGCCAAGGATTACCGACTGCAAGGTAATGCGCACGAAGCGCCCGGTGCTGCTGATCAGCGCGGCGCGGTCGGAGGCCAGGGTCTGCATCTGCAGGATGCGCAAGTGGCCCTGGTACCAGCGCTTGCCGATCGCCGGCAGCATGCCCATGGCTTCGATCACTTCGGCGTTGCGCAGGTTGTTGTTGGCGTAGCTGGCCGACGACATGGCCGCCTGGTTGGCTTCGGCCAAGGGTTTTTGCGTGGCCTTTTCGGTGAGGTAGGCCAGGCCCACCAGAATCAGCGAGCCGATCAGCGTGACCAGCCCCAGCAGTGGGTGGATCAGGTAGCTGACCAGCAGGTAGATCGGCGTCCAGGGGGCATCGAAGAAGGCGAACAGGCCGTTGCCGGTCAGAAACTGCCGCACCTGCGCGAGGTCCTGCAGGGCCTGGGCCGGGTTGCCGCCGGCGCGGCTCAGGTTGCGCTCGAAGGCGGCGCTGAAGATGCGTCGGTTGAGGTCCATGTCGAGGAAGTTGCCTACCCGGATCAGCACGCGGGTGCGGACCATCTCCAGGGCTGACATCAGCATGAACAAACCGATCACCAGCAGGGTGAGCATGCTCAGGGTGGTGACGTTGCGGCTGACAAGAGCGCGGTCGTACACCTGCAACATATAAATTGCTGGCGTCAACATCATGACGTTTATGACACCGCTGAAGGCGGCCAAGGCAAAAAAGCTACGGCGCAGGCGGAACAGCACGTCGGCCAGCTCGGAACGAGTGCGTGGTGGCTTGTGCATCGGGGCCTCCCTTTTATCGCAAATCGGGAAGCCCTTGCGGCGCCCCGTACAGCGGTAGTCGTGGCTTCTGGCTGGCTCGCAGGCGGATCGCTCTTATGGCGAATGGTCCAAAACGCTGCGTAGCTCCCACATGCTGGAGCGTAGGTTGCAGCGACATGGACGGTAATATCGTTTCGCTCTATCGGGTCTTTGAAGTTTTCATAAGTGCCAATAAAACAGCTATTTGCAACGCATTATCATCGCGTGGTGTTTTTTTCGACGAAATATTGACAAGCTTTTCGCCTGCGACTTTAGTCTGATGTATTCGGACCCTGTGCGAGCTGGGGTCGATGCATGTGCGTTACAGCTGTATCGCATGCTTAACAACGCCCCCGGACAGTGGGTGCCGGCTTGCGAATGAGAAGGCCAGTGGGGCCGGCACAAGCGTGTTGTGCGCCCTGCGCCTGGAACACAGAACCAGTATCTGCGCACGTCAATACTGACTGGGCGCGGGAAGGACCCTGTTGCCCTGTGTCATCTCCCGACAGATCGAGGGCAATTTGAAATGGCCAATTTCAGCAAGTCGGACCTTGAATTCATCCTGCAACAGATTTTCATCGCCGAAGCCCACGCCGATGGCGCGAACCTGATCGACCTGCTGCCCAACAGCCAGGTACCGTTCGGTTTGCGCACCGTGGACGGCAGCTACAACAACCTGGTGACCGGGCAGAGTGAATTCGGTGCCTCCGACAACTCGTTCCTGCGCCTGCTCAGCCCCTCCTTCAGCGGCGATTATGCGGGCACCGGCACGGTCACCGATTCGCAACCACGCACCATCAGCAACCTGATAGTCGATCAGACGGCGAACAACCCGGCTGCGGTGGAGGCCAATGGCGGTGCTGCTCCGGTGATCAGCCCCGGCATCGATGGGGTGTTCGGAACCGCTGACGACACGCAAGTGTTCTTCATCCCCAACGTTTCGCCCGACGTCGGCCTGACCGCCGGCTTCAACGCCTGGATGACCTTCTTCGGCCAGTTCTTCGACCACGGTCTGGATCTGGTCACCAAGAGCAGCACCGACTTTGTGTTCATTCCGCTGCAGCCGGACGACCCGCTGTTCGACCCCAACAGCCCGACCAACTTCATGGTGCTGCCGCGCGCCGTGCGTACCGCTGGCGCCGATGGCGTGGTGGGCACCGCCGACGATGGTCAGACCAACACCACTTCGCCGTTCGTCGACCAGAGCCAGACCTACAGCTCGCACCCCTCGCACCAGGTGTTCCTGCGTGAATACACGCTCAACGCCGCAGGCGACCCGGTAGCCACCGGACGGCTGATCACCAACCGTGACCTGGGCCCCGATGGCCGCTTTGGCACCGCTGACGATGGCAGTGGCGAAAGCGGTGGCATGGCCACCTGGGCAGTGGTCAAGGCCCAGGCCCGCGACCTGCTCGGCATCAACCTGACCGACGCCGACGTGCACAGCGTGCCACTGCTGGCCACCGACCCCTACGGCAACTTCGTGCGCGGGCCCAACGGCATGCCGCAGGTGGTGATGCGCGTGAGCAATGGTGCCGACGGCATCGCCGGTACCGCCGACGACGTCACCACGCTGGTCGAAGGCAACCGCGACGCGCCCATCAGCCTGGCCAATGCCGTGAGCAGCGGGCATGGCTTCCTTGACGACATCGCCCACAACGCCGCGCCGGTGATCGTGAATGGTGTGCTGCAGGCCGACGCCGATACTGCCGTCGGTAACGCGCAGCCGGTGGGGCCAGGTGGCAACAACCTTACCTACGACAACGAACTGCTCGACGCCCACTACATTGCAGGCGACGGCCGGGTCAACGAGAACATCGGCCTGACCGCCGTGCACCACGTTTTCCATTCCGAGCACAACCGCCTGGTGCAGCAGACCAAGGACACCCTGCTGGCCTCCGGTGACCTGGCGTTCCTCAACCAGTGGCTGATCGATGATGTCGCTGCCATCCCCACCACGCCCGCTGAAATCGCCGCGCTGGTATGGGACGGCGAGCGGCTGTTCCAGGCCGCCAAGTTCGGCACCGAAATGCAGTATCAGCACCTGGTGTTCGAAGAGTTCGCCCGCACCATCCAGCCGCAGATCGACGAGTTCCTGGCCCCCAATGGCTACGACACCTCGATCAACCCGGCCATCCTCGCCGAGTTCGCCCACGTGGTGTATCGGTTCGGCCACTCGATGCTGACCGAAACCGTCGACCGCTTCGACCCGGCGTTCAACCCGGTGTCAGCCGACCCGAACAACCCCGATCAGCAGCTTGGCCTGATCGCCGCCTTCCTCAACCCGCTGGCATTCGCCGGCAGTGGCGCAACCGCTGATGAAGCGGCCGGCGCGATCATCCGCGGCGTCACCCGCCAGCTGGGCAACGAAATCGACGAGTTCGTCACCGAAGCCCTGCGCAACAACCTGCTTGGCCTGCCGCTCGACCTGCCGGCGCTGAACATCGCCCGTGGCCGCGACACCGGCATCCCCACCCTGAATGAGGCACGCCGCGAGTTCTATGCTGCAACCGGCGACAGCCAGCTCAAGCCGTACATCAGCTGGGTCGATTTCGGCGACCACCTCAAGCACCCGGCGTCTCTGATCAACTTCATCGCCGCCTACGGCACCCACGCCAGCATCACCGGGGCAACCACCCTGGCCGATAAACGCGCCGCGGCCGTGGCGCTGGTGCTTGGCGGTGCCGGCGCGCCAGCGGACCGCCTGGACTTCCTCAACGGTACCGGTGCCTATGCCAACGTGACATTGGCCGGCGCGGACGGTATCGCCGGCACCGCCGACGATATCAGTGGGGTGACCGTTACCGGCGTCGATGACATCGACTTCTGGGTCGGTGGCCTGGCCGAGAAGAAAATGCCATTCGGCGGCATGCTCGGTTCCAGCTTCAACTTCGTCTTCGAAACCCAGCTGGAAGCCCTGCAGAACGGCGACCGGTTCTACTACCTGTCGCGTACCGCGGGCATGAACTTCGGCACCGAACTGGAGAACAACTCCTTCGCCAAGCTGATCATGGCCAACTCGGATGTGACTCACCTGTCCAACACTGTGTTCCTCACCCCAACCTTCACGCTCGAGGTGAACCAGGCCAACCAGTTCACCGGGCTGGGCGCCGATGGCCGGGCCGACCCGACCGGCGGGATCATGATCAACGGCGTGGAGATCGTACCGCTGGTGATCCGCGACAATCCCGATACCGTGGGCAGCGACACCAACTACCTGCACTACACCGGTGAAGACCATGTGGTACTGGGCGGCACCTCCGGCAACGACATCATCATCTCCGGCGAAGGCGACGATACTGTCTACGGCGACGCCGGTAACGACACGCTTGAAGGTGGCGCCGGTAACGATGCGGTACTGGGTGGCGCAGGTGACGACATCATCACCGACTCGTTCGGTGACAACCGTCTGGAAGGCAACGACGGCAACGACGTGATCGTCGCCGGCAGCATGCTGGCGGCCGGCAACCTGATCCTGGGTGGCAACGGCCAGGACTTCATCGTCACCACCGAAGACATCACCACCACCTTTGGCGGCCAGGGTGATGACTTCATCCTCGGCGCCAAGACCAACCTGCCACCTACCGGCAACGAGGGTGACGACTGGATCGAGAAGGGCACCCAGGACGGTGCGCCCGGCGACAACTTTGCGCCGCTGCTGGGTGATGAAGTGGTCGGCAACGACATCTTCGTCGGTGGCGGTGGCTTCGACGAAATGATCGGGGAGGGCGGCGACGACATCTTCGTCGGAAGTGACGCCCAGGACAAGATGGACGGCATGTCCGGTTTCGACTGGGTTACCAACAAGAATGACCAGGTTGGCGTCACCGTCGACCTGACCCTGGCCGCGCTGGCTCAGCCCCATGGCAACGCACCGAACCAGAACGCTGGCGTGTTCAACCCGGTCGGCGCCTCGCCGGCTTCCATCCTCGACCGCTTTGCCGAGGTCGAGGGCGTGTCCGGTTCGAACTTCGCCGACGTGCTCAAGGGCGACAACGTCGATGCCGTGACCATTGTCAACCATGGCGGTGCCACCGGCAGCGCCTTGACCAACGTCGCGTTGATCCGCGGCTTGCAACAGTTCCTGGCCGATGCCGGGTTGCCGACCACTGGCTTTGCCACCGGCAACATCATGCTCGGCGGCAATGGCAGCGACCTGATCGAAGGTCGCGGCGGCGATGACCTGATCGACGGCGACAAATGGCTCAACGTGCGCATCGCGGTGTATGCCGCCGATGACGTCAATCATACCGGCCCTGAAATCGCCAGCTTCGACAGCATGGTCGACATGATTCCGTTCATGCTCGACCGTACCTACAACCCTGGCCAGCTCAAGGCCGTGCGGGAAATCCTGCCCGGCACCTCGACGGGGGGCGCGGCGTTCGACACGGCTGTGTTCTCGGGGATTCAGAGCGAATACACGGTGACGCAGAACACCAAAGGTACGCTCGACACTTCCGATGATGTCTGGACGGTGACCGACAACGTGGCTGGCCGCGACGGCGTCGATACCCTGCTGCATATCGAGCGCTTGCAGTTCGCCGACAGCCAGCGGGTGCTGGTTGAGGGGCTGAATGCGCAGCCTACCGGCAGCCCGGCCATTACTGACGGCAACGGCGGTGCGATTACCGTGGGCGATGTCCTTACGGTAAACGTCGCCGGTGTGTTGGATGCCGACAACATCAGCGCCGGTAACCCGCAGGGTACGCTCGCCGACCGTTCGGTGTCGTACTACTGGCAGTTCGAGGCCACCCCGGGCAGTGGTGTGTTCGAGGACATCATCCTGCTGCCAGCCGGCGACCTGGCGTTCCAGAGCGCCGACGGCACCACATTCAAGGTGTCGCCAGACCTGGCCGGGCTAGCCCTGCGGGTCAAGGCGATCTACCAGGACGCCCACGGCACTACCGAAGTGCTGTTCTCCCAGCCCACCGCCGTGGTGCAGCCGGGCGCGCCTGTGGTAGTGACACCGGCCACGCCGGTGGTGGATGCCACTGCAGGCGGTGCCGGTCTGCACATGGTGCGCTCCGACCTCAACTTCATCCTCGACCAGATCAAGATCGCCGAGGCTGACGCCAACGGGGCAGACATCCTTTCGTTGCTGCCGAACATCCGTGCGCCGCTGGGCCTGCGGGCGGTGGATGGCTCGAACAACAACCTGATGAACCTCAATGGCATCAACAACACCGAGTTCGGTGCCAGCGACAATGTCTTCCCGCGCTTGACCGATCCGGTGTTCAACCCGGCCGAAGGTGCGCCTGCGGGCTTCTTCGGCCCTGGCTCGCCGGCCATTCCGGGCTCGTCGTACCAGCAGACCAGCGGCCCGGTGTTCGACTCGCAGCCGCGCACCATCAGCAACCTGGTCGTCGACCAGACCTCCAACAACCCGGCGGCCTATGCCACCGCGTATGATCCGGGTGCCGACGGCGTGCTCAACTTCGGCGCCGTTGGCAACGACGACGTGCTCAAGGACGGTGTGCGCATCGTCGCCAGCCCGGGCCTGGACGGCCAGTTCGGTACCGCTGACGACCACGACGTCTACCTGTTCGAGAACACCGCTGCCGATGCTGGTCTGTCCGCGCCGTTCAACGCCTGGATGACCTTCTTCGGGCAGTTCTTCGACCACGGCCTGGACCTGGTGACCAAGGGCGGTTCGGGTACCATCTACATCCCGCTGCAGCCGGATGACCCGCTGTACGTGGAGGGTGGTTTCACCAACTTCATGGTGGTGACCCGGGCCACCAATCTGCCTGGCGCGGACGGCGTGCTTGGCACGGCCGACGATATTCACGAGCATACCAACACCACCACCCCGTTCGTGGACCAGAACCAGACCTACAGCTCGCATCCTTCGCATCAGGTGTTCCTGCGCGCCTACGTGCTGACCGACGACGGGCCGGTCGCCACCGGCCGATTGATCACCAATCGGGACCTGGGTGCCGACGGCAAGTACGGTACCGCTGACGACACTGAAATCGGTGGCATGGCGACCTGGAAGGTGGTCAAGGCCCAGGCCCGCGATGTGCTCGGCATCAACCTCACCGATGCCGACGTCGACAACGTGCCGCTGCTGGCCACTGACGCCTATGGCAACTTCATCAAGGGGCCCAATGGCTATCCGATGGTGATCATGAAAGGCCTCGACGGCATTGCCGGCACGGCCGACGACCAGCAGGTCGAAGGCAACCCGGCCGCGCCACTGGACCTGACCAACGCGGTGCGCACCGGTCATCAGTTCCTTGCCGACATCGCCCACAATGCCGTGCCGGTATTCAGCGCTGGGGTACTGGCGCCGGATGCCGATAGCGTTGCGGGCAATGCCGTGCCGGTGAACCCGCAGACCGGTGCCAACCTGGCCTACGACAACGAGCTGCTCGATGCTCACTACATCGCCGGCGACGGCCGGGTCAACGAGAACATCGGCCTGACCGCCGTGCATGCGATATTCCACTCCGAGCACAACCGGCTGGTGGCACAGACCAAGGACACCGTGCTCGACTCGGGTGATCTGGCCTTCATCAACGAGTGGCTGCTCAACCCGCTGACCGCGCTGCCGGCCAATCAGGCCGAGATCGACGCGCTGGTGTGGAATGGCGAGCGTTTGTTCCAGGCGGCCAAGTTCGGTACCGAGATGCAGTACCAGCATTTGGTGTTCGAGGAGTTCGCCCGCACCGTGCAACCGCGGGTCGACCTGTTCTTCGCTCCGACCCAGGTGTATGACGTCGACCTCGATGCGTCGATCGTGGCCGAGTTCGCCCACACCGTGTACCGCTTCGGCCACTCGATGCTGACCGAGACTGTCGACCGCTTCAACGTCGACTTCACTGTCATCGGCGACCCGAACAGTGCCAACCCCGACCAGCAACTGGGCCTGATCGCGGCGTTCCTCAACCCGCTGGCGTATGCCGCCAGTGGCGTTACCCCCGAGGATGCCACCAGCGCTATCGTGCGCGGGGTCACCCGCCAGGCCGGTAACGAAATCGACGAGTTCGTCACCGAGGCGCTGCGCAACAACCTGCTCGGCCTGCCGCTGGACCTGCCGGCGATCAACATCGCCCGTGGCCGCGACGTCGGCATCCCTTCGCTGAACGCTGTGCGCCGCGACATCTACGCGCAAACCGGCGATACCCAGCTCAAGCCGTACACCAGCTGGGTCGACCTGGTGCAGCACCTGAAGCATCCGGAGTCGCTGATCAACTTCATCGCCGCCTACGGCACTCACAGCACCATCACCGGCGCCACCACGTTGCTGGAAAAACGCGCGGCGGCCATGGCCTTGGTGTTCGGCGGTGACGGTGCGCCAGCCGATCGCCTGGACTTCCTCAACAGCACCGGCGCCTACGCCAACGTCACCCTGCCTGGCAAGGATGGCGTGCTCGGCACCGCCGATGACCTGAGGGCGGTTACCGTGACCGGGGTCGATGCCATCGACCTGTGGATCGGCGGCCTGGCTGAAGCGAAAACCCCGTTCGGTGGCATGCTTGGCACTACCTTCAACTTCGTGTTCGAGAACCAGATGGAGAAACTGCAGGATGGCGACCGCTTCTACTACCTGGAGCGCACCGCTGGCCTGTCGATGAACGCCGAGCTGGAAAGCAACTCGTTCGCCAAGCTGATCATGGCCAACACCTCGGCCACCCACCTGCCGGGCCTGGTGTTCTCCGACCCGGGCTTCTACCTGGAAGTAGACCAGAGCAAGCAGTTCAACGAAGGCCTGGGCAGCGCCGACCCACTGGGCGAAAATGGCGAGCAGGTGGTGTTCCGCGACAGCCCGCTGACGGCAGGCCCGGACACCAACTACATCCGCTATGCCGGTGCCGAGCACATCGTGCTGGGCGGCACTGATGGTGATGACATCCTGGTGTCCAGCGAGGGTGACGACACGGTCTGGGGCGATGGTGGCAACGACCGCATCGAGGGTGGCGACGGCAACGACCAACTGCGTGGTGGTACCGGCGACGACATCATCAGCGACATGGGTGGTGACGACAATATCCAGGGCGGCGACGGCAACGATGTGCTGCACGGCGGTAATGGCATCAACCTGATTATCGGTGGTTTCGGCAACGACTTCATCGTCACCGGTGAGGACGCTTCCGAGGCCATTGGCGGCCAGGGCAATGACTTTATCCTGGGCAGCAAGGCCAACGAGCAGGACATGGGTAACGAAGGCGACGACTGGATCGAGAAGGGCACCTCGGACGGTGCGCCTGGCGACAACTTCGACCCGCTCGGCAACGACCCGGTCATTGGTCACGACGTGTTCATCGGTGGCAACGAGAACGACAAGTTCAACGGTGAAGGCGGCGACGACATCATGGTCGGCAGCCTGGGCTTCGGTGACCGCTACATCGGTGGCTCCGGTTACGACTGGGCAACCTTCAAGGACCTGGCCCAGGGCGTGACCATCGACTACAGTGACCGCTTCTTCGATGTGCCGCCGGTACCTGGCTCGGGTGCGTCTGCGCTGGTGCGCTTCGACATCATGGAAGGCCTGTCGGGCTCGGCCCATGGCGACTTCCTGCGCGGTGACAACGAAAACGCCGCCAGCCTGCCGACCAATGGCGCCACGGGCAGCGTGTTGACCAACATCAGCCTGATCGACGGCCTGGCCGGCCTGCTGGCTGCCGGGGCGACGTTCTACGATGGTGGCAACATCATCCTCGGCGGCAGTGGCAGCGACCTGATCGAAGGCCGTGGCGGTGACGATATCCTCGACGGTGACAAGTGGCTGAACGTGCGCATCAGCGTGCGCGCCAACAGCGACGGCACCGGCCCGGAAATCGCCAGCTACGACAGCATGGAGCCGATGGTGCCGCTGATGCTCAATGGCACCTACAACCCGGGCCAGCTGGTGATCATCCGCGAAATCCTCAACGGCACCGACAGCTACGACACGGCGGTGTTCTCGGGGGTGTCCACCGACTACAGCGTGGTGGTCGATGGCAACTCGGTGATCGTCACCGACCTGGTGGCCGGGCGTGATGGTGTCGACCACCTGACCGGTATCGAGCGCCTGCAGTTCTCCGACAGCTCGCAGGCTTCCGGCGTGGGCACTGCCGTCAACGCCGGCCCAACGGGCCACCTGGCGATCCTCGACGCTGCCACTGGTCTGCGTAACGACACATCGGTCAGCGGCCAGCTGCTGCGGGTGAGCAACGTGGCGGTGCACGATGCCGACAACGTCGGCGCAGGCAATGCCAGCGGTGCCGTCAACGGCCCGATTGCCTACTACTGGCAGGTCGAGCGCCTGCCGGGCTCGGGGGTGTACGAAGACATCACCTTCGTCGCCGCCGGCGAGGTCTCGCGGGCGATCGGCAGCACCTACCGGGTGACCGATGATGTAGCGGGCCTGAACATCCGCGTACGCGGGGTGTACCAGGACACCAAGGGCACGCTGGAAATCGTCGATTCGTCGCCGAACAGCGCACCGACCGCCGGGCCGACCGTGACCGGGTTGCTGGTGCAGAACCAAACCCTCACCGCCAACACGGCAACCATCGTCGATGCCGACGGGCTGAGCAACCCGCAGTTCACCTTCCAGTGGCAGTCCAACCGGGGCCTGGGCTGGGTCAATATTGCCGGTGCCATCAGCAGCACCTTTGTCCTCACCCAGGAGCAGGTGGGGCAGAACATGCGGGTGTTGGTGAGCTACGTGGATGACGTCGGCGTACATGAAAGCATCGCCTCCGACATCCTCGATCCGGTGGCCAACGTCAACGATGCGCCCACCGGTGCCGTGCTGATCAGCGACACCACGCCAGATCAGGGGCAGACACTGACGGCACTCACTGGCGGTATTGCCGATCTGGACGGGCTGGGTGCGTTCAGCTTCCAGTGGCAGCAAGGTAGCGGTACGACGTTTACTGACATTGCCGGTGCAACTACGGCTACCTTCACCCCAGGTCCGTCGCAGGGGCACTTCCAACTGCGCGTGCTGGTGCGTTACACCGATGGCTTCGGCGCCCTGGAAACGGTGACCTCTGCACCGACGGCGGAGGTGCCTGCGGTGCCAGGCGTGACGCTGGTGGGTACAACCGCAGCAGATACTCTGACCGGCACAGTGGGTGACGACGTTCTGCTTGGTCTGGCTGGTAACGACACGCTCATTGGCTTGACCGGGTTCGATCAGTTATTCGGTGGCGATGGCGACGACACGCTCGATGGCGGAGAGGGTAACGATACCCTCGACGGCGGTGCAGGCAACGACGTGCTCAATGGTGGGCTGGGTGCAGATGCGATGACGGGCGGTACCGGCAACGACACTTTTGTCATCGACAACGCGGGTGACACAATCAGCGAGGCGGCTGGCGGGGGCTCGGACCAGGTGCAGACCAACCTGGCAAGCTACACCCTGGGCGCTAACCTGGAGAACCTGAGCTTTACTGGCACCGGCAACTTCATCGGAGTGGGTAATCCTCTGGCCAATACCATCGTCGGTGGTGCCGGAAACGACTTCCTCAACGGTGGTGCAGGTATCGACCAGCTGGTGGGTGGTGCCGGTAACGACAGTTATGTAGTCGACAATGCCGCTGATGTGCCCGTGGAACAGGCAGGCGGTGGTACTGACCTGGTGCGGACGACGCTGGCCAACTGGACGCTGGGTAACAACCTGGAGAACCTGAGGTACTTTGGCGTCGCCAACTTCACCGGTACCGGTAATGCCCTGGACAACGTCATCACCGGCGGTTCAGGTAATGACATCCTAACCGGCAACGCCGGTAACGACACACTCGACGGTGGGCTCGGCACGGACACCATGATCGGCGGAGCTGGTGATGACACCTTTGTCGTCGACAACGCCGCAGACGTCGTCGTCGAGGTGTTGGGCGGAGGTTCCGATCTGGTGCGCACCAGCCTGACGAGCTACACCCTCGCGGCTAATCTGGAGAGCCTGAGCTTTACCGGTACTGGCAACTTCACAGGCGTAGGTAATGGCCTGGCCAATACCATCGTCGGCGCGGCCGGAAACGACTTCCTCAACGGCGGCGCGGGTATCGACCTGTTGGTGGGCGGTGCCGGGAACGACAGCTATGTGGTCGATAATGCCGGGGACGTGCTCGTGGAACAGGCAGGGGCTGGTACCGATCTGGTGCGTACGACGCTGACCAGCTGGACGCTGGGCAATAACCTGGAGAATCTGGCCTACTTTGGTGCCGCCAACTTCGTCGGTACCGGTAACGGCCTGAACAACGTCATTATCGGCGGCTCGGGCAATGATGTCCTGAACGGTGGGGCAGGCTCAGATGCCATGGCAGGTGGTGCCGGGAACGACACCTATGTCGTCGACAACGTGGGTGACACCGTCACCGAGGCGGCTGGCGGCGGTACGGACCAGGTGCAGACCAGCCTGGCCAGCTACACCCTAGGCGCCAACGTGGAGAACTTGAGCTTTACCGGCACTGGCAACTTCTCAGGTGTAGGTAATGGCTTGGCCAACACCATCGTCGGCGGCGCCGGAAGCGACTTCCTCAATGGTGGTTCGGGTATCGACCAGATGGTGGGCGGCGCCGGCAACGACAGCTATGTAGTAGACAATGCCGGGGACGTGCTTGTGGAACAGGCCGGTGGTGGTACTGACCTGGTGCGCACCACGCTGACCAGTTGGACGCTGGGCAACAACCTGGAGAACTTGAGGTACTTCGGTGCCGCCAACTTCACCGGTACCGGTAATGCCCTGAACAACGTCATCACCGGTGGCTCAGGTAATGACACCCTAACCGGTGGTGCGGGTAACGACCAACTACTGGGTGGCATTGGCAACGATACCCTGGACGCAGGTGACGACAACGACAGTCTCGACGGTGGTCTCGGCGACGATATCCTGAACGGTGGGGCGGGTAGCGACACGCTGTTCGGCGATGATGGCAACGACATCCTGTCGGGCGGCAGTGGCAATGACTTCATCAACGGTGCGGCTGGCAACGACACGGTAAACGGCGGCGCGGGTGATGACACCATGATGGCTACTGATGGCAATGATGTCTTCCAGTTCGCCGCCGGCTTCGGCAATGACCTGATCATCAACTTCGATAGCGATGCGACGGGTGGGCAGGACCTGCTGGATATCACTGCCTTCAACATCACCGCGGCCACCTTTGCCGCCAACGTTACCATCGCCGATGACGGCGCGGATACGCTGGTCAGCATCGGTGCTACCGACTCCATCCGCCTTGTGGGGGTGGCGGATGCAACCACTGTGACTGCAGCGGACTTCAACCTGGTAGGTTGAGGGCCTGAGGGGTACGCGCCAAGGGCCGCTTTGCGGCCCATTCGCGGGCAAGCCCGCTCCCACAGGGATATCACTGCCCTCAGGCTTGGTGATATCCCTGTGGGAGCGGGCTTGCCCGCGAATGGGCCACAAAGTGGCCCCTGTCGCACGCGGTCATTGGATGAACCGGACCTGGCTGTCGATCTTCTCGATCACCGCCCCCTTGCGCTCGTTGAAGCGGGCCCTGTTCTGCTCGAACAGGTTGTTGCCCTTGGTGTCGATGGAGATGATCAACGGGCCGAACTCGCGCACGCGGTTCACCCACAGCGTCTCCGGCATGCCCAGGTCCTGCCATTCCGCGTGCTCGATCTCTTCCACCTGGGTCGCCGCCAGCACCGCGCAACCGCCTGGAAACACTGCATGCACTGCCTTGTTCTCAAGGCTATCATCGAACTGGGCCGCGAACTGCCGGTCGACCTGCGTGGCGGCGCCTGGCGGTGTGGCAGTAAGGCCGCTCAGGAACGATCCGGCCCCAATCAGGCAGTGGCTACTTTCTTGAAGCCTTGCCGCTGGGCACATGCAGGTAGGACATCACGCTTTCTGTCAACTCTGTCGCCAGCTTCACCGCTTCCTTGTTGCGCGCCATGGCGCCGGCTACCAGCCCTTCTATAAGTGCCAGCACGGCAATGTTGGAGCTGGTAAGCACCGGATGATCGGCGGGCGCGAACAACACGTGGTGAGCGATGGCTGTCAGGGGGGAAGCGGGCGAATCGGTAATCGCCAGCACCGTGGCATTGCGTTCGCGGGCAAAGCGCGACAGCTGAAGGGTGTCCTGGGAGTAGCGGGGCAGGGTAATCGCCAGCAGCACATCCTGCTCGGTGATGGCAGCCAGACGGTAGGCGGCATTCTCGTTGCCACCCTCCATGCTGATGGCACAGGTGTCCTTACAGAACGGTACCAGCGTCGAGGCCGCGAGGCCGGCCATGTAGACACTGTTGCCGAAACCCAGCACGTAGACTTTGCGTGCCGCAATCAGGTTGCTGACGAAGGCTTCGAACGCATCGGCCTGGTTGTTGCTGGCGGCAGTGGCCAGGTTGCTGCTGGCGCTCTGGATCTGCTCATGCAGCCCAAAATCGCCACCGGGCCGCTGGGCCAACTCATTGCGCAGTTTGTCCACGGGCGAGACCATTTGCTGCAAGGTCGTCACCAGCTCGGCTTTCATGCCGCTGTAGCCGCCCAGTTGCAGGGCCTTGGCCAGGCGATTGACGGCCGCTGGCGAAGTGCCGGTGGCTTGGGCCATGTCTTCGATGGTCAGGGTCGCTGCCTTCAGCGGGTGACGCAGGATGTAATCGGCGACCTTGCGCAGCGAAGGCGGCAGGTCGGTCAGGCTCTCCGACAACTTGCGCATGACTGGCGAGGCGTACACGGTGGTGTTTTTCGAATTGCTCGGCATGCGGCTCAACACTCCCTGAATGAGTGCCGTAGTGTATCCCAAGGCTTCCCCGGCAGCAGCCGGGGGCGCCGGTGGAGGCTTACTTGAGGCTGCCGGCAAGGAATTGCTGCAAGCGTTCGGACTGCGGACGAGCGAGTACCTCGCGCGGATCGCCACGCTCCAGGGCCAGCCCCTGATGCAGGAACATGACCTGGTTGGAGACTTCGCGAGCGAAGCCCATTTCATGGGTGACCACCACCATGGTCCGGCCCTCCTGGGCCAGCTCCTGCATCACCTTCAGCACCTCGCCGACCAGTTCCGGGTCGAGCGCCGAGGTCGGTTCATCGAACAGCATCACCTCCGGCTCCATGGCCAGGGCCCGGGCGATCGCCACGCGTTGCTGTTCGCCACCGGACATGTGTGCCGGGTAGGCGTTTCGGCGATGGCTGACGCCGACCTTGTGCAGGTAGTACTCGGCTTTCTCACGGGCATCCTTGCGGCTCATGCCCAGTACATGCACCGGGGCTTCCATGACGTTGTCCAGGGCGCTCATGTGTGACCAGAGATTGAAATGCTGAAAGACCATGCTCAGCCGTGAGCGCAGGCGCTGCAGTTGTTTCGGGTCAGCGGCCCGCAGCCCGGCGCGTGGGCAGGTACGCAACTTCAGGCGTTCGCCATTGACCATGATCTGCCCGGCATTGGGTTGCTCGAGCAGGTTGATACAGCGCAGGAAGGTGCTTTTGCCCGAGCCGCTGGAGCCGATGATGCTGATCACGTCGCCTGCCTTGGCCTGCAGCGAAACGCCCTTGAGTACCTGGTGGTTGCCGTAGCTTTTGTGCAGGTCCTGAATTTCCAGTTTGTTCATCGATGGGTACTCGTTGGTATCAGTCGCTGAGCAAGCGACCGTGGCGAATGGGCAGGCTGCCAGCGACTTTCGCCAGCCAGAGGCCCGGTTGGGCGAAGCGAAGGCGTTCGCGGGCATAGAGAATGCCGTCGGTTGTGGCCCTGACTACGCTGTGGCTGTCACTGAGCGGGTCGATGACTTCGAACAGTGGGTCGCCGGTTCGAACCTGCGCACCCAGAGGTTGCAGATAGCTGACTACGCCTGGGTGTTCGGCATAGGCGTACTGGGCGCCGGCAAACGGTGTGGCCTGGCAGCAATGGGTCGGTGCCTCGGGCCATGGGCCGCTGACCAAGCCCTGGTCGGCCAGGTAGGCAAGAATGTGCTCTGCGTCGGCTTGGCAACGTTCTCGCTCGGTATCGGCCATGCCGCGCAGCTCGATGGTGGTGGCGATACAGGCCAACGGGATGTTTGCCTGCGTAAAATGCTCGGCCAGCTTCACCCATGGCAGCGCACAGGCTTCGTCGAACGCATTGCCGCCAGCATCCTCGGCCAGCAATGCAGCTTCAGCACCCAGGCGTGCCGCCAGCGAGCGCAAGCGGGGCCAGTTTTGCGGCAGTGCATACAGCAGCATCACCGATTCGAAATCACAGTGCAGGTCCAGCACCACATCGGCGTCGCACGCATGCTGCAGAAGCAGGCGACGAAGGCCTTCGAGCTCCGATGGCGCAGCAGGCAAGTCGTCGAGGATGTCGAGCATGGTGCGGCGAATGATGGCCACGTTGGCCTCGCCATCCTCGTCTAGATGGCCCTCCAGGCGCCTGATGAGCGCTTCGGTCAGTGCCGGAAAATCGCGGTTGAAGTTCTTGCCGCTGCTGAACTCGAAACGGCCTTGATGGGTGGCCTGGAACATCTGGCCGATACCGATCGGGTTGGCCAGTGGCACCAGTTCTATCACGCCCGTGAGTCGGCCTTGGGCTTCCAGCTCGGCCAGACGGGCCTTCAATGCCACCGCCACGCGCATGCCGGGCAGTTCGTCAGCGTGCAGAGAGGCCTGGATATAAGCTTTGCGCGGGCCGTTGCCGAAGCGGAAGAGGCGCAGAGTGCGCTGGGTACCGCAGGCACTCCAGGGCAGGATATGGTCGATTTGCTGCATGGGTGCTCCTCAGTGCTTGCGTGGGGCCAGGTACTTCAGCCAGCGGCACTCGGCCAGCTTGAAGAGGCGAACCAGCAGGAACGTCAGGGCCAGGTAGATCAGCCCCGCAGTAATGAATGCCTCGAACGGAAGGTAGTAACGAGCGTTGAAGGTTTTTGCCGCGCCTGTGATATCGACCAGGGTGACGATCGAAGCCAGGCTGGTGGTCTGTAGCATCATCAGCACTTCGTTGCTGTACTGCGGCAGCGATCGACGCAGGGCCGACGGCAGCAGGATGCGCCGGTACAAGGCCAGGCGCGACATGCCCATGGCACGTGCGGCTTCAACTTCGCCGCGCGGCGTGGCCCGCAGGCTGCCGGCCAGCAACTCGGCGCTGTAGGCGCTGGTGTTGAGGGCGAACGCCAGGCAGGTGCAGAAGGTTGCGCTGGACAGGTACGGCCAGAGCGGGCTCTGACGCACAAGTTCGAACTGTGCCAGGCCGTAGTACACCAGAAACAACTGCACCAGCATCGGTGTGCCACGAATGACATAGGTGTAGAGCCAGGCCGGGTAGCGCAGCAGGCAGGAATGCGAAACGCGCATCAGTGCCAGTGGGATAGCCAGTGCCAGGCCGCAGGCCAGGGAAATCAGCAGCACCTTCAGGGTCAGCGCAATGCCGTTCAGGTACAGCGGCAGGTTCTGCCAGATAAGTGGGTAGTCAAGCATCATGCAAACCTTCCCTTCATAGTTCGGCGGCTTTGAAACCGAACGAATAACGCTTTTCCACGCTGCGCAGCAGCACCAGCGACAGGCTGGTCAGCAGCAGGTAGAGCCCTGCCACGGTGAGGAAGAACGTGAACGGTTCATGGGTGGCATCGGCTGCGTTCTTGGCCTTGAACATCATGTCCTGCAGGCCGATCACGGAAATCAGCGCGGTCGACTTGATCAAGACCAGCCAGTTGTTGGTGAAACCCGGCAGCGCCAGGCGCACCAGCTGCGGCACGCTGATCCGCCAGAACACCTGCAGGCTGCCCATGCCATAAGCGGCCCCTGCTTCGGCCTGACCCTCGGGAATGGCGAGAAAGGCCCCGCGAAAGGTTTCCGAAAGATAGGCACCGAAAATGAAACCCATGGTGCAGACCCCGGCGATGAACGGGTTGATGTCGATGTACTGCTCGTAGCCCAGCGCCAGCGCAAGACGGTTGATCAGGTCCTGTCCGCCATAGAACACCAGCAGAATCAGGACCAGGTCAGGAATGCCGCGCACTGCCGTGGTGTAGATCTCGCCCAGGGCTGCCAACCAGCGCAGTGGTGACAGCCGGCAGGCGGCGCCGACCAGGCCGAGGCTGATGGCCAGGGCCATCGCCATCAGGGCCAGGCTGATGCTTAACCACGCGCCATCGAGAATGCTCGAACCGTAGCCGTGAAGCATGATGAAAGTCCTCGTCAGCCGGGGTCATTGGCCGTAGATATCGAACGGGAAGTACTTGCTCTGCACTTGCTGGTAGGTGCCGTTGGCGCGAATGGCGGCAATGGCGGCGTTCAGGCGCGCCAGGTTGGCGCTGTCCCCCTTGCGCACGGCAATGCCCGCACCCCGACCGAAGTAGCGGGGGTCGTTGACATCCGGACCGACAAGCGCAAAACCTTGGCCGGCGGGCGTCTTGATGAAGCTCTCTTCGGTATTGACGATGTCGGCGAGGGTGGCATCCAGCCGCCCCGCGGCCAGGTCGAGGAAAGCTTCGTTCTGCGAGGCGTAGCGCACGACCTCGACACCTGCACTTTCCAGCTGCTCGGTAGCGAAGCGGTCATAGGTGGAGGCACGCTGCACGCCGAGCTTCTTGCCTTTGAGGTCCTGCATCGGGTCGCTGATCTGGCTGCCGGACTTCATCGCGAACTTGCCCGGGGTGTGATAGTACTTGTCGGTGAAGTCGACGGACTTGAGCCGATCTTCAGTAATCGACATTGACGACAGCACGGCGTCAATCTTGCGCACCTTCAACGACGGGATCATCCCGTCGAACTCCTGGATCACCCACTGACATTTGACTTGCATCTGCGCGCACAGGGCGTTGCCGATGTCGTAGTCAAAGCCGGCGAGTTCGCCTGCGGGGGTGCGGTAGGAGAAGGGCGGATATGCCACTTCGATCCCGATGCGCAGGCTGCCTTCGTCAGCCTGGGCCAGTGCGCTGCAGGCACAGAGTGCCAATGCGCCTAGAAGTCCGGTCTTGTTCATATTATTGACTCCGGTGGATAGGGCAGTACCGGCCTGAGCCCGTTGTGGGGCTCGGTTCGGCATGAAGAAAAATGACATGTTTAATTTCACAAATCAATATCAATGAAAATAGTCGTGTCAGCCTGGTGACTGCCGGTCATCCGGCGTGCACGGAGGTGGGTGCGAAGATGGCTGCTGCGTGAGGCGCGGGGCTGGCCTGGCGTATCGTGTCCTGGCTCGCTGGGCGACCACGGCACTTGCATCACGCTATACTCCGCGCCTTTTGCCAGCACCGGAATCCGCCCATGCGCCAGGTTTTGCTCATCGTCGATGTCCAGTCCACCTTCAGCCCGCCCGAGTGGTTGGTCGATGGCCTGCGCCGGTTGTCGGCCAACATCCCCACCATTGCCTCGGTCGAGTTGCACGATGAACAGGTCACGCCGTTCGAGCGCCAGCTCGGCTGGCACCCGGCGGCGGAGGACGAGAGCCTGGTCGAAGCCGATCAGGTGTTCGTCAAGCATGGCTACGGGCAGAGCGCAGAGGCCATCGAGTACATCCGGCAACTGGGTGTGGAGCGGGTGCTGGTATGTGGGCTGCAGACCGAAACTTGCGTGCTGGCCGCCGGTTTTGCCCTGTTCGATGCGGGGCTGATGCCCACCTTGGTCACCGACATGACGGTAGGGTCTTCGCTGGACAGGTCGGGCAAGCTGGGGATCGAGCTTTGGCAGCATCACTTCCGCCAGGTCACCACCTCGGCCGAGGTGCTCGCCGAATTGGCCCTACGAGGCTAAGGCATGCAGGCATCATGCGGGCATGCATCTGGGCTGTGCTGTCACGTAGAGAACTGAATTCGCAAGCGGTCTGTGGGAGCGGCTTTAGCCGCGAAGAATCCAACGCGGAGCCTGGCACCGGCTGCGCCGGTGTTCGCGGCTAAATCTGCTCTCACAGGGTCCCTGCTAATTCAATGAGTCGTGTGCCGTTCTGTGGGACATGGCCCAGTCTTTTGGGCTGTGCTGTCACGTAGAGAACTGAATTCGCAAGCGGTCTGTGGGAGCGGCTTTAGCCGCGAAGAATCCAACGCGGAGCCTGGCACCGGCTGC
>NZ_JBIWEM010000002.1:942850-981549 GCF_044762545.1 Pseudomonas sp. NPDC096925
CGCCGGTGTTCGCGGCTAAAGCCGCTCCCACAGGGTTCCTGCTAATTCAATGAGTCGTGTGCAGTTCTGTGGGAGCGGCCTTGTGTCGCGAAAGGGCTGCAAAGCAGCCCCGGCAATCTCAAGCCGTTTGCAACGCCCGCGGCCGCTGGCTGCGTTGCTCATCATCCGCATGCGCTGCCGGCTGCAGGCAGAAGTCGAACACCACCCGCGCCACACCGCCTTCGAGCCGTTCCACCTCGCCCACCAACCCGTCGCGGGTAGCATGGGCAAAGTCATCCCACAGGTACGCGTCACCCGCCAGGTTGATCTGTGTGGTCAGGTGCCGGTACCCCGGTGCACTGATGAAGAAGTGGATATGCGCAGGGCGCTGGCCATGCCGGCCCAACTGGTCCAGGCAGGCCTGGGTCGGGCCATCGGCCGGGCAGCCGTAGCCGCTGGGGACGATGCTGTGGGCGCGGTAGCGGCCTTGGGCGTCGGTGACAATGCGGCGGCGCAGGTTGTAGGCCGACTGGCCGGAATCGAAGTAGGAATACAGGCCTTGGGTATTGGCGTGCCACACGTCGACGATAGCCCCGGCCAGCGGCTGGCCGGCCAGGTCCAGCACCTGGCCTTCAAGCAGCATCGGCTGGCCAGGGTCACGGCCGTCGTCCAGCCGCGCCTCGCCTTCGCAAAGCGGCGCACCGGCCACGTACAGCGGACCTTCGATGGTGCGCGGGGTGCCGCCGGTATGCCCGGCCTGGCTGTCGCGGGCATCGCTGAGCAGGTCGAGGAAGTGCTCCAGGCCAAGGCCGGCCATCAGCAGTCCGGCTTCGTTGCGGCTGCCCAAGCGGTTGAGGTAGTCGACAGCGGTCCAGAATTCGTCGTCGCTGATCGCTAGGTCTTCGATCAGCTTCGCGCTGTCCTGCAGTATGCGCAGCACAATCTGCTTCAGGCGTGGGTTGCCCTGGTCGTTGCCGACGCCTGCCGCTTTCGCGAAGAAGGCTTGTACTTCGGGGGAATGGGAAATCGCTACAGTCATGGTTGCCTCACCGGTCGTTGTTGTTATTGCGGTGCAAGGCTCAAAGCAAATGCGATGCCATGTTTATAACTGTTTGATATAAAAGGTTTTTTTGTTTTTTAGGTACCGATCGCCGGCGCGCGCTCGATCATATGATCAATCCGCGCCAGCGCAATTGCGCAAATGCTCAAGGCTTGTCGGTCACGCTTTCGCCTGGTGATTTCTTCAGCCGATAGGCCAGGGCCGGGCGGGTCATGCCGAGCAGGCGCGCGGCTTCCGAGACGTTCTGCCGGCAGCGCTGCATGGCTTCCTGCATCAGCGCTTCCTCGACGGCATCCAGGCCGGTGCCGCTGTCGAGAATCTGTGCCACCCAGCCGGGCGCGGCCTGGTCACTGGCCGCCACCAGCCGACCATCGCTGCCCAGGCCGATGCTGTCGGTGGCCGGTGGCGCATGCGGGAACAGTGCATCCAGGCCGATGCTCTGGTTCTCGTCGGTGATGATCACACCGCGCTCCATGAGGTTTTCCAGCTCGCGGATGTTGCCCGGCCAGTCGTACTGCAGGCACACCTGCAAGGCCCGGTCGCTGAGGCCACGGGTCTTCTTGCCGTAGCTCTGGTGCAGGCGGCCGAGGAAGTGCTCGATCAGCAGCGGGATGTCTTCGCGGCGCTCGCGCAGCGCCGGGATATGCACCGGGAACACGTTCAGGCGGTAGAACAGGTCGGCGCGAAAACGCCCGTCCTTGACAGCCTGTTCGAGGTTTTCGTGGGTGGCGGCGATCACCCGTACATCCACCGGCCGCGTGCGGCTGTCACCCACCCGTTCCAGCTCGCCTTCCTGCAGTACGCGCAACAGGCTGGCCTGCGCACGCGGCGTGAGCTCGACGATTTCATCGAGGAACAGGGTGCCGCCGTTGGCCCGCTCGAAGCGGCCCATGCGCGCCTGCTGGGCGCCGGTGTAGGCACCTTTCTCGACGCCGAACAGCTCGGCCTCGATCAGGTCGGGCGGGATGGTCGCGCAGTTCAGCGCCACGAACGCCGCGCCGGCGCGCTCGCTGCGCAGGTGCAGGCTGCGGGCGATCACCTCCTTGCCGACCCCGGTTTCGCCCAGCAGCAGCACCGAGGCCTTGCCCGGGGCCACCTTGTCGGTCAGTGCACAGCAGCGCCGGTACACCGCCGACTGGCCGATGCCGTAGAACTGTCCCGACTCGTACTGCAGACGCTGGCGCAGGTTGGCCACCTGCACCTGCAGCGATTGCAGCTCGTCGATCACCGGGTCGCTCTGGAAGTAGCGCAGGAAAGTCTCGGCATCTTCCCACTGTTCCACCGGCTTGCCGATGATGCGGCATTCGCTGCCACCGCAGCCGCGGCAGCTGACTTCCTTGTAAAGCACCTGGCGACCGAGGAAGAACGAGCTGTAGCTGATCGCGTAACCCAGCAGCATCCAGCACACCGGCTGTTCGGAATGCAGGCCTTCGGACTGGCAGTTTTCCACCTCGAAGGAGTCCTGCCACTCGATGTCGGCGTAGAAGTGGCCGCTGTCCATGTCGATTTCCAGCTGTAGCGGGCGCACCTTGACCATGCCCTTGAGCGAGTGCAGCTGCGGGCCGATGAAGAACATCTCCACCGGGTTGCCGTTGGGGCGCAGCTTGCGCGCCAGTTCGGCGTCCTTCAACCCCGACTGGTAGCCCAGGCGCAGGAAGAAGCCCTTGGCCCGCTCCACACCAAGCATTTCGATCAGTTCGCGGCGCATGCTGGCCATGGTCGCGGCCTGCACCAGCAGCATGCGCTGCTCGTCCAGCCAGATCTTGCCTTCGGTGCCGAGGAACCGCACCCGTTCGGTAAGGTCCTTCAGCGCCGGTGCAGGTTCCGGCGCCCTGTACTGGGTAATCATTCGCTTGCGCCCCTTGCTTGTAGTTGTATGGGGAGGTGGCGTGCGCCCGCTCAGGCAAGGCGGGTACTTGGCACGCCGGGACGACCGCGGCGCTGCAGGCAAGGCTCGGGTCGCTCTTTTACTAAACCGCCTGAAAGCGGCGCAAAAGTCAATCGCCGGCCTTGTTCGCCATTTGCTCGAAGCGCCCTGGCCCGATTGAGCAAATGATCAATCGGGCCGGCTGTGGCGCGTCGGCCGCACAGGGGGTGGTCAACCCATCCATGGATTAAAAAATTTTTAAAAACAATTGGTTATGTCTTGGTTTGGCGGTTTTTCAAGCGCCTGGCACAGCCGTTGCTCTAGCCCTTGGCACGTCCAACCGGAGCACCCGCGCATGACCCCAGCCACCACACCCTTCGAGCAGATGCCGCGCTACGTCCGCGTACGCAGCGAGCCGGATTCCACCTTTGTCGAGTTCGACTTTGCCATCGGTTACCCGGACCTGTTCGTCGAACTGGTCCTGCCGCGTACTGCCTTCGCCAGCTTCTGCGCCAGCAACCGGGTCCGCCACATGGACGCTGCGATGGCCGCCGCCGTCGATGCCGACATGCAGAAGTGGCGCTATGGCGAAAGCCGCGACGAGGACGAATGAAGCGCCGTTTGTCGGCACGTTGCATCCCCACAACAACAAGTACAGGACGCCTTGCATGAGTATCGAGATCAAGACGGCCACGGTCGAGCCGATCCGCCAGACCTTCAGCCATACCCGCCGCCGTTTCGGCGACAAGCCGGCCAGCCGCTACCAGGAAGCCAGTTTCGATATCGAAGCGGCCACCAACTTCCACTACCGCCCGCTGTGGCAGCCCGACAAGCTGCTCAACGACCCCAGCCGCACCGCGCTGCAGATGGCCGACTGGTACGCCGTCAGCGACCCGCGCCAGTACTACTACGGCACGTACGTGCAGGCCCGGGCGCGCATGCAGGAAAACGCCGAGCACAGCTTTGCCTTCTGTGAAAAGCGCGAGCTGCTGGCCAGCCTGCCGGCGGCAACCCGTGCCCTGGTCGCACGCCTGCTGCTGCCGCTGCGCCACGCCGAACTGGGCGCCAACATGAACAACAGCGGCATCGCCGCCGACGCCTTCGGCACCAGCGTCACCCAGATGCACATGTTCCAGGCCATGGACCGCCTGGCCATCGCCCAGTACCTGTCGCGCATCGGCCTGCTGCTGGAGGACGACGGCCTGGCACTGCTGGCCGAGGCCAAGCAGCGCTGGCTGGACGAGCCGGCCTGGCAAGGGGTGCGGCGCTATGTCGAGGACAGCCTGGTGATACGCGACTGGTTCGAGCTGAGCCTGGCGCAGAACCTGGTCAGCGACGGCCTGGTGTACCCGTTGCTGTTCGAACACTTCGATGCGCAGCTGGTGGCCGCCGGGGCAGGGCAACTGGGCATGCTCACCGAGTTCATGCGCCTGTGGTTCGCCGAGAGCCAGCGCTGGGTCGATGCGCTGGTCAAGACCGCGGTCGCCGAGAGCCCGCACAACCGCCAGCTGATCGAAGGTTGGGTCAGCCAATGGCGCGGGCGAGCCGTGCAAGCGCTGCTGCCGCTGGCCGAGGCCGGCCCCGGCCGCGACGCGCTGGATGCCTGCGACAGCGCCTTTGGCGCACGCCTGAAAAAACTCGGCCTCAGTGGAGACGCCGCATGACTTCCCTCGTCTACATCGCCTTCCAGGACAACGACAGCGCCCGCTACATCGTCGAGGCCATCACCCAGGACAATCCCCACGCCCAGGTGCAGCACCAGCCGGCGATGATCCGCGTGCAGGCCGAAGGGCGCCTGGAAATCCACCGGGCCACGGTGGAAGAAAAAATCGGCCGTGAATGGGACGTGCAGGAAATGCTGATCGACGTGATCACCCTGGGTGGCAACGTCGAGGAAGACGAAGACTGCTTCGCCCTGCACTGGAACTGATCCGCACAACGACAAGAACCCGGAGACCACCATGGCCGCCAAGCGCCTCAACCAGAAAGACAAGTACCGCTGCCTGACCCGAGACCTGGGCTGGGAGCCGAGCTACCAGAGCAAGGACGCCATCTACCCCTACGAGCGGTTCGAAGGTATCAAGATCACCGACTGGGACAAGTGGGAAGACCCGTTCCGCCTGACCATGGACGCCTACTGGAAATACCAGGCCGAGAAAGAGAAGAAGCTGTACGCCATCTTCGATGCCTTTGCCCAGAACAACGGCCACCAGAACATCTCCGACGCCCGTTACGTCAATGCCCTGAAGTTGTTCCTGAGCGGTGTCACGCCCCTGGAGTACCAGGCCTACCAAGGCTTCGCCCGGGTCGGCCGGCACTTTGGCGGCGCCGGTGCGCGGGTGGCCTGCCAGATGCAGGCCATCGACGAGCTGCGCCACGTGCAGACCCAGGTGCACGCCATGAGCCACTACAACAAGCACTTCAACGGCCTGCATGACTTTGCCCACATGCACGACCGGGTGTGGTTCCTGTCGGTGCCCAAGTCGTTCTTCGAGGATGCGCGCACGGCTGGCCCGTTCGAGTTCCTCACTGCCATTTCGTTCTCGTTCGAGTACGTGCTGACCAACCTGCTGTTCGTGCCGTTCATGTCGGGCGCGGCGTTCAATGGCGACATGGCCACGGTCACCTTTGGCTTCTCGGCGCAGTCCGACGAGGCCAGGCACATGACCCTGGGCCTGGAGGTGATCAAGTTCCTGCTGGAACAGCACGAGGACAACGTGCCCATCGTGCAGCGCTGGATCGACAAATGGTTCTGGCGTGGCTATCGGTTGCTGACCCTGGTCGGGATGATGATGGACTACATGCTGCCGAACAAGGTGATGTCCTGGGCCGAAGCCTGGGAGGTGTACTTCGAGCAGGCCGGCGGCGCGCTGTTCAAGGACCTGGAACGCTACGGCATTCGCCCGCCGAAGTATGTCGAGCAGACCACCATCGGCAAGGAACACATCAGCCACCAGGCCTGGTCGATCTTCTACCAGTACAGCCAGGCCACCAACTTTCACACCTGGATCCCCACCGACGAGGAACTGGACTGGCTGTCGGCCAAGTACCCGGACACCTTCGACCGCTACTACCGGCCACGCTACGAGCACTGGCGCGAACTGCAGGCGCGCGGCGAGCGCTTCTACAACCCGACGCTGCCGATGCTGTGCCAGGTGTGCCAGATTCCGCTGGCCTTCACCGAGCCGGATGCGCCCACGCAGCTGAGCCACCGCAGCCTGGTGCATGAAGGCGAGCGTTACCACTTCTGCTCTGATGGCTGCAGCGACATCTTCGCCTTCGAACCGGAAAAGTACGTGCAGGCCTGGCTGCCGGTGCACCAGATCCTGCAGGGCAACTGCGGTGGCGGCGATGTCGAGGCAGTGGTGCGCGACTACTACAACATCGCCCCCGGGCAGGACAACTTCGAGTACCAGGGCTCACCCGAACAGCAGCGCTGGCAGGCCGTGCAGGGCACCGAGCGCCAGGCCGGCTGAACCACTGAAGCGCCAGGGCGCCGTTGCTGCGCCCTGGCCCCGACAAGAACAAGAGGAACATTGCCATGCCCGTGACCGCCATCGGCACCTACACTGCCCAACCCCTGGACCGCCAGGCCAACTTCCACGGCGCCCAGCTGGTGTACCTGTGCTGGGAAAACCACTTGCTGTTCTGCGCACCCTTCACCCTGCCGGTGGACCCGGCGCAACCCTTCGCCGCCTTCATCGAGCAGGTAGTCAAGCCGGCCATTGCCCTGCACCCGGATGCCGCCCGGGTCGACTTTAGCGTAGCGCGCTGGCGCCTGGACGAGCAGCCGTTCAGCCCTGACCTGGCCTGTGGCCTGGCCGCCAACGGTATCGCCCACAAGAGCCTGCTGCACCTGCATACCCCTGGCCTCGATGGCCTGGGCGGCAGCCATAACTGAGGAATGCTGCCATGAGCTACCAAGTCACCATCGAACCCACCGGCGAACAGATTGAAGTGGAGGAGGGCCAGACCATCCTCGAGGCCGCCCTGCGCCAGGGCGTGTGGCTGCCGTTTGCCTGCGGCCACGGCACCTGTGCCACCTGCAAGTGCCAGGTGCTCGAAGGCGAAGTCGACCTGGGGGCGGCCTCGTCATTTGCGCTGATGGACATGGAGCGCGACGAGGGCAAGGTACTGGCCTGCTGTGCCATCCCGCAGAGCGACCTGGTGATCGAAGCCGACATCGATGTCGACCCGGACTTCGCCGGCCTGCCAGTGCAGGACTACCGCGCCGTGGTCACCCGGCTGGTGGAATTGTCGCCGACCATCCGCGGTGTTCACCTCAAGCTCGACCGGCCGATGGCCTTCCAGGCCGGGCAGTACGTGAACCTGCAACTGCCGGGCATCGAAGGCACCCGGGCGTTCTCCCTGGCCAACCCGCCGCAGCAGGCCGACGAGTTGGAGCTGCATGTGCGCCTGGTGGAAGGCGGCGTGGCTACCGGGCACATCCACCGGCAGCTCAAGGTGGGCGACGCACTGGAGCTGTCCGGCCCTTACGGGCAGTTCTTCGTGCGCAGCTCGCAGCCGGGGGACCTGATTTTCATCGCTGGTGGTTCGGGGCTGTCCAGCCCGCAGTCGATGATCCTCGACCTGCTGGCGCGTGGCGACACCCGGCGCATCACCCTGTTCCAGGGCGCCCGCACCCGTGCCGAGCTGTACAACCGCGAGCTGTTCGAGGCGCTGGCTACCCGGCATGCCAATTTCAGCTACGTGCCGGCCCTCAGCCAGGCCGCCGAGGACGTGCAGTGGCAAGGTGTGCGCGGCTACGTGCACGACGCGGCCAGGCAGCATTTCGAGGGCCGCTTCAACGGTCACAAGGCCTACCTTTGCGGCCCGCCACCGATGATCGATGCGGCCATCAATTGCCTGATGCAGGGGCGCCTGTTCGAGCGCGACATCTTCATGGAGCGCTTCTACAGCGCCGCAGACGGCGCCGCCGACGGCCAGCGTTCGGCCCTGTTCAAGCGCATCTGAACCCTTTGCTGCCCGGCTCCCTGACCTGCGGGGGGCCTGCGTGCACCCGACCGATAACAACAACAAAGGTTGACCCGATGAACCCGACCCTAGCGAACCTGCTTCGCCTTGCCGTGTGCGCCTCGTTGTTTGGCGCTGCCAACCTGTCCCATGCCACCGAAGGGGGCGGCACCTCGTACCCGCTGGGTGCCGAAAACTACATGTCCGGCGCCATGCCGCCGCCGGGCTTCTATGGCCAGCTGTTCGTCAACCATTACGAGGCCGACAACCTGCGTGGCAACGACGGGCGCAAGCTGCCGGTGGACTTTCGCGTGCGCGCCAACGCCATCGTGCCGCGGCTGATCTGGGTGAGTGACTACACGGTGCTGGGCGCCAGCCTGGCGCTGCATGCGATCGTGCCGCTGGTGGACGTCAAGGTGTCGCTCAATGGTCAGTCGCAGCACAACAGCGGCCTGGGCGACGTGATCTTCGGCCCGGCGCTGGGCTTTCACCACAGCGACAAGTTCCACAGCATCCTGGCTTTCGACATGATTGCCCCCACTGGCCGCTACGACAAGGATGACCTGGCCAACCCCGGGCGCAACTACTGGGTGTTCGAGCCGGTGTATGCGATGAGCTATGTCGACCCGGCCGGGCTCAACCTGGATGCCAAGGTGATGTACGACTTCAACCGCCGCAACCCGGCCACCGATTACCGCTCGGGCCAGGAATTTCATGTGGACTATGCCGTGGGTTGGGGGCTTGGGAATGGTTGGGTGCTGGGGGTAGGGGGGTATTACTACCGGCAGACGACAGACGACAATCAGGATGGCGAGCGCATCGACGACAACAAAGGGCGCAGCTTTGCCGTTGGCCCGTCGATCAAGTACAGCGGCAAGGATGGCTGGTTCGTGACGGCGAAATGGTCGAAGGAAACCGGAGTGCGCAACCGCGCACAGGGTGATGCCTACTGGTTGAAGCTGACCTTGCCCTTCTGAAAAGGGGCTGCTGTACAGCCCATCGCCGCGGTTCGTCGCCACCACAAGCCTGCTCCCACAGGGACCGTACAGGCCTTACATCAATTTTCAGGCCTGCATGGTTCCTGTGTTAGCTGGCTTGCCGGCGATGAGGCCAGAGCAGGCAGTACAAGGCAGCCTGAACTGGCCCGATCCATCAGGCCACATCCACCAGTACGATCTCGCTGTCCTCGATGGCGGTCACCCGCAGCACCTCCTCCTGCTCGATCGCCACACCATCGCGCGCCTTGGCCCGCAGCCCGTTGACCTCCACCAGCCCCTTGGCCGGCACCAGGTAACCCCGGCGTGCGGCATCGAAGCGGTACTCGGCAGTTTCACCGGCACGCAGGGTGGCAGCCACCAATCGCGCATCGGTGCGGATCTGCAGGCTGTCTTCATCGCCCGCGCGGCCGCTGGCCAGGGTCACGAAGCCTTCGCCACGCTCACCTTTGGGGAACGGCCGGGTACCCCACTGCGGTGCTTCACCGGTGCGCTCCGGCACGATCCAGATCTGGAAAATACGCGTGTCGACGTCTTCCAGGTTGTACTCGCTGTGCACGATGCCGGTACCGGCGCTCATCACTTGCACGTCACCGGCTTCGGTGCGGCCTTTGTTACCCAGGCTGTCCTGGTGGCTGATCGCGCCTTCACGCACATAGGTGATGATTTCCATGTCGCGGTGCGGGTGCGGCGGGAAGCCGCTGCCGGCAGCGATCAGGTCGTCGTTCCATACCCGCAGGTTACCCCAGTGCATGCGCGCCGGGTCGTAGTACTCGGCAAACGAGAAATGGTGGTGGGCATCGAGCCAGCCATGGTTGGCGTGGCCAAGGCTTTCGAAAGGTCGCAGTTGCAGCATGGTCGTGCTCCTTGAATCAGTGGAATGACGCCATGATGCGCTAAAGAAACATCGAAAATAAGCGTAAATATCGGCTTAAAATTATCAATAAATTAGATTTGTTTGGATGGGGTGTTTTATCCGCTTCATCGCCTAATCCACTGATCTGCAAGCATTCGCTGGCGATTTTTTGTCGATGCGGCGAACATGCCCGCTGATTTTGTTTTTCAACGGAGTGACCGTGGCCCACGAGCAACCCCAGGCCCCCGCCGACCTTACCCCTCCTGCCCAACTGCCCTGGTTGCGCCGCCTGGCGGCCCGCCTGCTGGGGCGTGGCCTGACCCGCCTGCAGGCCCAGCACCGCGACTCCTGGTTTCTCGGCCATGCCAGCGGCCAACGCAGTGGCCATGCCGATGGCGTGCGTGAAGGGTTCGAGCGCGGGCGGGTGGAGGGCTACGAGGCTGGGCGCCAGGTGCTGGTAATCCGCGATACCCGCCCCGACACCGCCGCCGTGCCGGGCCAGGATGACAACCTGTTCGATGACTGGCGCCTGCCCCTGACCACCGAGCTGAAAAAGCGTTTCAAGGCCGATGTCGCCCAGCGCCTGCCCGCCGAGGCGCAACCCAGTGCCGCGCAATGGAAGCTGATTTTCAGCGATACGCCGTCCACCTGCGTGGTGGCCGGGGCCGGGGCGGGCAAGTCCACCTCGCTGGTACTGCGCATCCTGCTGTTGCGCCATTACCTGGGCTATGAACTGGACGCGATGACCGTGGTCACCTTCACCCGCGAGTCGCGCAAGGACTTCATCAAGCGCCTGCTGCAGGTGTTCGCGCTATGGCAGATCAACTTGCAACCGGCGCAGGCCCGCGAGCTGGTGCGCACCTTTCATTCGCGTATCCTGCCGCTGGTGCGCAGCCTGCCGGGCTTTGGCCAGGTGCGCGCGTTCGAGACGCTGGGCAACGAGATGCCGGCCGGGCGCGAGGCCGAGGCCGACAGCAACCCGTTCGACCTGCGCCTGAACGATGCCCAGCGCCAGCAACTGAACCAGTGTTACAGCACCCTGCTGGGCGAAAGCCCACGTTTTGCCGAGCTGGTTGGCCTGTTGCGCAACGAAGCCCTGCAGCTGAAACCGCTGGACCCCAATAACCCCGATGTGCAGAAGCGCGCGCAGGTAACCCAGCTGGCTGCCCAGCGCGACGAAGAGCTGTGCGACGTGATCGAGGACCTGTGGTTCGCCGCCGGCGCCTGGCCGATCAACGGCATCGAGCCCTGCCGCGAGACCATCGAGATCCGTGGCAGCCGCTTCCATGTGCATGGCCGTCTGGCCGGCCAGGGGCCTTTGCTGGTGCTCGGCTTCGACCCGGCGGAAAGCGCGCAGTACCAGCGCCCCGGCGCCAAGCTGGCGGTGCGCGCCGAGTGGGCGGTCAAGCGCACCCTGTTGCAGGCCTTCTGCGACCAGCCGCTGATCTGGCTCGACAACTATGCCATGGCCCGGCGCCTGGCAGCCTCGCTGGCCGGTGATGCCGTGGCCGGCCCCGGCTTCGAATACAAGGTCAAGGGCGAGCTGGCCCCGGCGCCGCTGCTCGATGCCTTTGTCGGAGCGGCGAACTTCATCGAGAACCTGGGCCTGGACGTGAACACTGCCGTGGCGGCGATGAGCTTCCCTTCCGGCGACAGCGATGCGCTGTTCTTCGAGGCCCTGGCCCTGTACTGGAAGGCCCTGGAGGCGCACCTGCTGGACCAGTCGCCGCCGGTGATGAGCTACAACCGCATGTTCGCTTTGTTCGGCGAGAACAACCCGGAAAACCTGCAGCTGCTGCCCGACCCGCTGCTGCGGCCGCTGGCGCACCTGATGATCGACGAATTCCAGGATGTGTCGCCGCAGATCGTCAGCTGGCTGCGCGCCAGCCTTGCCGAGATCCGCCGGCGCGGCCCGGCGATGCACACCGGGCGCAATGCCCGGCATTCATCACTGCTGTGCGTGGGCGACGACTGGCAGTCGATCTACGGCTGGCGCGGCAGTTCGCCCAAGTACTTCATGGAGTTCACCAAGGCCTTCCCGTCGCCGGCCAACACGCGGGTGATGCTGGTCGACAACTACCGTTGCCAGCAGCAAGTGATCGACGCGGCCGAACACTTGGTCAAGGGCACCCCGGCGATTGCCGGCAAGAAAGCCCGCGCCAGTGGCCCGGCGGCCGAGGTGCCGGGCTCGCCGGTCAAGGTGTTCGACCGAGACGAGGCCGCCTTGGGTGAAACGCTGATCGAGCACTACCAGCGTGGCGAGACGGTGATGATGCTGTACCGCAAGGGCAGCGACAGGGCGCTGATGAACGACCACCTGCAAAGCGTGCTGCAAGCCGAGGCCGCGTTGCCCGCCGAGCACCGCCGGCTGCGCCAGTTGACCTACCACAGTGCCAAGGGCTTGCAGGCCGATGCAGTGTTCATGCTGGGCGACTGCCAGTACCTGACCAGCTCGCCCTACAAGAACCAGGTGTATCGCCAGGCCGGGCTGGGCAAGGCCGGTGATGCTCAACCCTTCGATACTGCGCAGAAAGAAGAGGTGCAGCGCCTGGCCTACGTGGCGGTAACCCGCGCGGTCAGGCACTGCTATTGGCATGTGGAGGCGGCCAACGCAGAGGCGGCGGCCGCGCCTCGTGCGTCTAGCCAGGTGGATGGGCGGCAGGCCTTCTTCGAAGACCTGCGGGGTCATTGATCAGCGTTCAGGTACCGAGGACTTCCACTTGCCGGGTAAGGCTCAACAACAGCCCGGCTTCCACCTGTTGCTGTTCGTGGGTCAAGGCGTTCGTGGCCTTGACATAGGCGGCCTCATTGAGAGGAACCCGACGTAGCGTGCCGTTTTCGTCCAGCGCAGGGGTAGGCATTTCCGGGGCCAATGCACGCAATATCGCGTTGTCCAGGTGAGTGATCGGCTCCTGGCTTTCATCCAGGCAATAAAAGAGGTAATCGAGGCCCGGGCGCCAGAAGTCGGTAATGGCTTCGAACTGGCTGGCATATTGGCGCTTGAGGTAGTCAACCCAGACCGGCTGTTCGGTCATCCACTGCTGGCGGGCGGTGGTGTCGGCATCGAGTTCGAGCACGGCATCGCGCACGTTGTCGATGATCTGCTGGTTGATCCTTGCGGTATTCCGATAGAGCATGCCGCTGCTTGGTTCGGGAAAATCAAGCTCAGCGGTCAAGGACTGGCGCAGTGCCAGGCGGACTTCGATATCGTCGACCAGGCCCGTGGCAAGGTCCGTATCGGGGAACGCCGCCGGGACATCCAGCACGTCATGAGCCGGTAACTGTTCGTCCGTGGCATTTCTCTGCAGCGCCTGCTTGCGCAAGGCGCGTTGCAGGCTGATGCGATCGGCCAGTTCGTTGACTTTCTCGCGACGATACAGCTTGCGGTAAAGGTCGAACAGCGGCTTGGCCGTGTTTCGTGCCTGCCTTGACGCCTGATTGGCCAGCAGTTCCACTTCCAGGGCGCTGAATGCATCGGCGCCGGCATCACCGCAGGTAGGGGGGAAGGCTTGCGCCACCTCGTTCAGCCGCTCGCGCAGCTCTGTATCCTGGTGGGCCTGCTCCAACAGTGCCCATACACGCACCTGCAAGCCTTCCGGATCTCTTCGTGCTTCCACCGAACTGGCCAGGCGTTCCAGCACCGCTTGCAGGTCGCCATGGTCGTTGTGATCGAACAGGTCGGACCACAGCTGATTCTGATGGTCGGTTGAAGAGTCGCGCCAGAGCCCTTGCCACCCTGGCCGTTCGAATGTGTGCTCGTAGATATTGACGCCGCTGGCTCGTAGACGCCTGGCCGACTCGGCTTCGAGATTGTTGTAGTTGAACAGCCAGCGGCGTTGGGGCAAGCGGGCGGCGACGTCCCGGGCATAGGGGCTGCGCAGGATGCTTGCCAGGTCCGGAACATGGTGAATGCGGTTGGATGAGAGCTCCAGGTAGCGCAACTGGTACTGTGACTGGCTCATCAGGGTGGTCAGGCCAGTGGGCAATGCCTGCAGATCGCAGTTGTACAGGTCCAGGTGTTGCAGCCGCGCCATGTAGCTCACATCAGGCGCGATCTGTAGCGGGTTGAAGCCCAGGTCCAGTCGCTGCAGATGGATCATGTCCTGAAAGCGCGTGGCGAGGTTTTCATCGAGCGTGATGCGATTGCTCCGCAGCGTCAGGACCTCCAGCGGCCGGCGGCACAGGAACGCCAATGTCGCCTGATCCAGTGTCAGCTGGTTGCGGTTCAGATTCAGCTGGCGCAGGTCTGGCATCGCAGCCAGCACTCGCCGTGCGGTCGGTGAGAGAGTAGCAAGGGTGTTGCCGACCAGTTCCAGCGTGTGCAGCCTGGGCACCGATTCAAGTGCCTGGAACAGCGCTTCTGCCTCGATTTCCGGGTTGCCGGTCACTTCCAGTACTTGCAGGTTGGGGAAGCAGGACAGGAATGTGGTGTCCAGTCGCTGCAGCCCCAGCCCCCTCAGCCTGAGTTCACGGATATGGGGCAAGCGGGCCGTGATCGCTGGCAACTCGGACAAATGTATTCGCTCCAGGACGAGCGTGCCCTGGTTGCCGGGCCCCTCCCGCCGCCAGGCATTCTTGAGGTATTCGGCGCATTGCTGTCGCTCCATCAGATCAATGAGGCTGTCCGTGTTCCTGTACCATTCATACAGGTAGCGTTCCAGACCGTGCCAATCTGACTGCAGTTGCCGGATAGCCGAGCCCAGGTCACCGGTCTGGCTCAGTTCGAGCTGCAGCGCGCTGATCTGGCTGCGGCTCAGTGAGGGGAAAAGCAATCTGAGTCGACGTGTCGCGGCGCTCGCGCTGAGCGGGCCTGCCCCTCGACCACTGAGCGGGTAACCGATTTGCCCATGTGCCAGGCGCATGGGTGAGCGAAAGCCTGGCTTGATGGGTTGCTGCCCAAGCAGCGTGGCGCAGCCCGGGCGGTCGGCGAGGGCGCTGGCCAGCAGTTCGGCGTCACTGGCTTGCGGCTGCCTGGCTGCCAATGCGTCACGCAGCAGTTGGCTGTCGGCGCTGCTCAGGCCTGGTCGATAGAGGCCAAGCAAGGCCCGATCAAGGCGGGCTCGGGCTTGCAGGTAGCGGGCTTCTTCAGCCACGCGCAAGGGCACACGCCCACTCTTCATGCGTTCGCGCTCGGTGCTGCCGGCAAGCTTGACGAGTTCCTCCAGGGCATTGTCAGGCAAACCGGGAAACTGGCGGCCCAGGGTCTGCGCTTCGTCGCCAAGCGACGGTCGATGGCTTTCCAGCATGCTCGCCAATACTTCGCTACGACGCGCTGTCAGGCGGTTGGCCAATCGCTCGTTCAAGGCGCTCGGGCGCTGCTCTGCTGGCGTATCTGGCAGCAACTGTTGTATGGCGTCTTCGGCCAACCCTGCCAGGACAACCTCGCTCAGTTTGCCTTCGTCGAGTTCCGAGCGGCTGATCTCGATCTGCAACGTGTCGGTTTTTGGCTGTGTGCCGAAGTAGACTGCGTCCCCCCATTTTTCGGCACCGGTGAACACCTTCAGTCTGTAGCGCGCTGGCCAGCCTGGCAGGCTTACCAGTTCTGGCAGCGCGAAGTTCATGTGTGCAGCCAAGGGCATGCCATGACGCACCCGGGTGATGATGCTCTGGACGTCGTTATCCAGTTTCAGCCGCAGCATGGCATCGGCCAGCAAAACCGGCGGCCGGGAGCTGGTGACCTGGCTACGGCGCAAGATGGATGCATCGACTTCGGTAATACGCAAGGCGGTAAGACGCTCCGAGGCATCCAGCCCTTGGCTGAACCGGCCCAGCGCCTCAAGCAACTGCGTATCGTCCCATTCCAGCGGGTTGTCGTGGGCCAGTTGCCAGCGCTGGTCACCCAGGTAGTGCAAGACAGGGGAGTAGGCATCGGGGTCGTTCGGGTGGCGCACACGCCACTGTCCGTCGGTTTCGAACGCTTCATACAGTTTGCCTTGAAGCCGGACATGGGGTTTGTCATCGATGATGTAATGCCCTTGGGAATCAGGCAGTGCATCCTCTGGCAACGCCTTCAAGGTGCTGTAAGGGCTCATGTCGGGATGCCAAAGCCGTTCGCGGCCATCTTTCCAGACACTGTTCAAGGCATCGACGAACCCCGATGCCTTGACGGCCTGACTGCCGACGGCGAAACCGGCAACCACGGCGGCATTGATGGCCAGCGACTCCAGTTGCTGCAGCGCTTCCTGGGTATCGCCGTCTTCCCAGGCCTCGAACCCGGTGAACACCGAATCCATGAGATCGTAGGCAAATACCCCAAGCATCGCGGCATCCAGCCCAGGCACGAAGAAGGCGGCCACGTTCAGCAGGTTCATGCCTGCGTCCAGCCATTGCTGCAGCCGTTCCTTGCGTGCCTTGGCATTGGCATCGGCGGTCGGCACCGCGATCGCTCTGGCATCTGCCTTGAGACGGCGCTTGTGGTCCTTGTAAAGCACTTGCCAGATGGGATGGGGCAGGCTCGTTCGATTGAAGTGCAGTTCAGGTTTTTTCTTGGGTTTGCGCGTTGGAGCGCTTTGCTCGAACAGGGCATTTTCGAGCTTGCGGCCAAGGTCGACCTGGCTGTCCTTGTAAGCGAAGCTGATCAAGTGGTGGCGATAGGTGGTTTGCAGCAGGCGTTGACGTACGTGGGTGCCGGCTTCCCGCAAGGAAGTGAATTCCCTTACCGGGTGTTGGGTATCCTGGGGAATGTAGAGCATGCAGGGATTGCTCTGGTCGACTTCATCGGGGCCAATCAGCAGTACCTCATGAATCGGGATGCCGAACAGGCTGAAGCGCCAGCAGTGAAGCTTTTGATCGCCGTACCGCGGTGTATTTTCGTTGTTGCACAGCTGTACCAAAGCATCGCGACCTTTGAGCGTCAACAGGCCTTTGAGATAAGCGATCATTGCCTCGGTTTTCAGTGCCTGCCGGCTTGCATCGATCCATAGCTGCTCGATCGTGGCCTGTCCGGGGCCTTCATAAATGCTCTGCAGGTGGTCCTGGTACTGCCGACCCAGGTCCAGGCTTCGGCAAAGGCTGACGAACGCTTCGGGTTCGAGGCCGGGACGTGATGCGTTGTCGTTCGGGCCAAGGGTCAGGGCATCGAACGGCCCCACTTCGTCTGGCCCTTCGAAGTTGTGCAGTGCGGCCTCCAGCAGTGAGCGCTTCTGTGGCGGCCCTTCGGGGCGCTCAATGTACGCGTCGTCGCCGCCGAGTGAAATATCGAGGCCGGGGGGATTCACCAGCGTGGTGTACACCTTGAACGGTTGGTGCAGATATTGGGCTTTGTCCACGTTGATATTCGGGCCCAACCGGCTCTCTAGCAAAGGCTTGCAGAATTCGCTGATCTGCCTGAAGTCCTTGAGCGCGACTCGCAGTGCCTTGAAGCCGGCATCGCGAGTGTCAATCAGCTGTCGTACATGTGCTTGATCTTCAGCGCTGGCCGCAGCGTACCAGGCGTAAGGCGAGCCGTTTTCGTCGAGGTAGTCCTTGCGCACGCTCTGCACGACGCGGCGGGTATGGTCGGGGTGCATTGTTCGGGCCCAGGCAGGCAGGCTACGAACGATCTGGGCCTGATGGAAAGGCACGGGAGGGGTGGACATGTTGAATGCTCCAAGGTCAGTGGAGGCATCAGTCGAAAGGATTCGGCTCGGCATGCGGTGGTATTTAGTTGAATGCACAGGTCGGTCCTGTGCACGAGAGCGTCGGTAGGGGAGCAGCGCGGGCAGGGCTGGTGGGAGATGGTGGACTACGGCATGGCGTAGGCATGCTGTGTGGGGACGCCGGCGCATTGCAGTGGAGCCGGCGCCATGATGCCTGGCCTTAGGTCGGCACTCTGTCAGGGAGAACTACGATGCATTCGCTATGCAGTCCCAAGGATTACCTGCTGGACCTCGACGGTATTGAGATTGCGGTACGGACTTGGGGGCCGGAAGACGGCATTCCTGTGCTGGCCGTGCATGGCTGGCTGGATAATGCGGCCTCGTTCGAACGCCTGGGGCCGTTGCTGGAGGGCTGCTTCGTCGTGGCCCCCGACCTGGTCGGCCACGGCCGTTCGGACCATCGTCGCCACGACAGTGGCTACTACCTGTGGGAACATGCCGAGGACATGCTGGCGGTGACCGACAGCCTGGGGCTGGCGCAATTCCATGTGTTGGCGCATGGCATGGGTACCGGGGTGGCGTCGCTGCTGGCGGCCATGACCAGCGGTATCGCCAGCATGACCTTCCTCGACGGCATGGGTGCACCGTTCACGGTGGCCGAGGATGATCGCGTGCAACACCTGGCCCGGGCCTACCGGCTCAAGCGCATGGTGCAGCGCAGTCAGTTGCAGGGCTTTGCCGAGCCGGCCGTCGACCGTTTCGAGGACCTTGAAACGGCCCTGGAGCAACGCCGCGAGCGCCTGGACACCGAGCTGTCGGAAGGGGCTGCACGGCTGCTGGCGCTGCGTGACCTGCTGCAGTTGGGCGAGGGTTATTGCTGGCGCCACGACCCGCGCCTGGTACTGCCCGAGCCCATGCCGCTGACCGAGCGCGAAGCCTGCGACCTGCTCAGCCAGATCCGTTGCCCGTTGTACCTGCTGTTCGGCCGCCAGGGGGCATTCACCGGTGAGGCCTTTACCCGGCGCCAGGCGGCCTTGCCCAGCCAGGCGAAGATCTCCTGGCATCCGGGCGGGCACCACTTCCATCTGGATGCGCCGGACCGGGCGCTGGTCGACCAATTGTTGCGCATCCTGGCCCGTCATGAAGGGGACGTGCTGCAACGGTTGGTGAACGAGTAGGTGAGTCTGGTCATGCCGTGCGGACCTGGGCTATGGTGGCTGTGGGAGCGGCTTTAGCCGCGAACACCGGCGCAGCCGGTGCCATACACCGCGCTGATTCTTCGCAGCGATCCTCTACAGGAATCCAGCAGCCACAAGGAGCCCCGGCATGCGACCATTCGCCATCAAGCACATCGACCACCTCGTTCTGCGGGTCAGCGACCTGGAGCGCAGCGTTGCCTTCTACACCGAGCTGCTCGGCTGCACGGTCAGCCGCGTGCGCGAAGACCTGGGTATGGTCCACCTGGCCACCGGCACGGCGATGATCGACCTGGTGACCCTGGACGGTCCCCTGGGGCAGCCTGGCGGGGCGGCGCCGGGGGCCGAGGGGCGCAACCTGCACCATTTCTGCCTGCGCATCGAGCCGTTCGATGAGCCAGCACTGAAGGCCTACCTGCAAGCCGCGGGGGTTGAGGTTGAACCTGCCGAAAAGCGCTATGGCGCTGAAGGCGAGGGGCTGTCGCTGTACTGCTACGACCCGGACGGCAACCAGGTCGAGCTGAAAGGGCCGGTACTGGCAACGAGGGCTCCATGACTGACCTGCACACCCGCGAGCACTGGATCGACACCGCGCAAGGCAAGCTGTTCGCCCAGGAATGGGCGCCTTTGCAGGCGCAGGGTGCACCGATCGTCCTGCTGCATGATTCGCTGGGTTGCGTCGCCTTGTGGCGCGAGTTCCCGGCGCAGCTTGCGCAAACCACCGGGCATCGGGTAATCGCCTACGACCGCCTGGGCTTTGGCCGCTCCGACGCCCACCCGGGCAGGTTGCGCCTGGGCTTTGTCGAGGGCGAGGCGCAGCAGGGGTTCACGGCGTTGCGCGCGTATTTTGGCATTGGCGATTTCATTGTCTTCGGCCACAGCGTGGGCGGCGGCATGGCTGTGGCCTGTGCGGCGGCCTTCGCCAGCCACTGTACGGGGCTGATTACCGAATCGGCGCAGGCGTTTGTCGAGGCCCGTACCCTTGAAGGCATTCGCGTGGCCGACCGGCAGTTTGCCGAACCCGGGCAGTTGCAACGGCTGGAGCGCTACCATGGCGACAAGGCCGAGTGGGTATTGCGCGCCTGGGTGGACAACTGGCTGGCCGAGGACTTTGCCGGCTGGAGCCTGGATGAGGTGCTGCCGCAGGTACGCTGCCCGCTGTTGAGCCTGCATGGCGATAACGACGAGTTCGGCTCGCCTGCACATCCCGAACGGCTGATGGCGCTGGCTGGCGGGCCGGGGGTGATGCGGTTGCTGCAGGGCTGTGGGCATGTACCGCACCGAGAGCAGGCTGAGCGGGTATTGGCAGAGGTCGTACAGTTCTTGCGCTAAACGTTCGCTTGAAACTGGCTACGGTCCCTGTAGGCGCGCGTGGGGCTTACATGCGCCGTTCGTTCAAGCGCCCACCTTGCCCCTGGGCCAACACTGGCGGCTCCAACTTGCCTGGAGCCACCCATGCGTATCCTCTACGCCCCATTGTTCTTCTTCGGTTTCATCGCCGCTGCACTGGCGCTGGCAACCCGCCCGCTGTGGCTGTTGCCACTGCTGGCCAGCGCTGTGTTGCTGTCATTCACCTGCGAATGGCTCATCCCTTACAAGACCGCCTGGAACCAGACGCAAGGCGAGGGCCGACGTGACCTTTGCCATGCCCTGGTCAACGAGTGCCTGACCCTCTCCAGCGTGGCATCCATCCCACTGCTGGCCAGCTGCCTCCCGGCAACCGACCTGTGGCCCGTCCATTGGCCGCTGGCCTTGCAGTTGCTGTTGGCAATCGTGGTAGCGGACCTGGGCATCACCCTGGTGCATTACGCCAGCCACCGCAGCCCGCTGCTGTGGCGGCTGCATGCGGTACACCACAGCGTCACCCGGCTGTACGGCTTCAACGGCTTGCTGAAACACCCCGTGCACCAACTGCTCGAAACCCTGGGCGGGACTCTGCCGTTGCTGGTGCTCGGCCTGCCTGTCGAGGTGGCTACACTGCTGGCGTTCAGCGTGTCGATCCAGTTGTTGCTGCAGCACGGCAACGTGGACATGCGCATCGGCGGCTTGCGCCATGTGTTCGCCTGGGCGCCGGTGCACCGCCTGCACCACCTGAAGTACGGCACCACCGGTGACGTCAACTTCGCACTGTTCTTCCCGCTATGGGACCGTCTGCTTGGCACGGTGCTGTACTTGCCAGGCTACGCGCTGGCAGATGACGACATGGGGATCGGTGACCGGCCGGATTATCCGCAGGCCTACCTGGCGCAACTGCGTGAGCCTTGGGTGAGCGGCGATGCGCAACCACCGGCCCTGCTGCCGGCAGCACTGCGCCAGGCGTTAGCCGAACGTGCGTAGGCGCAGTCGACGCAAGGCGGTGCCGGGGGGCATGCCGAACTGACGGCGCACACTGCGGGTAAAATGCGCCGAGTCGGCAAACCCTGCCAGCAGTGCTGCTTCGGTCAGGCTGGCGCCGCCCAACGCCAATTGCAGGGCCACGCGCAGGCGCTGCCACAGCACCAGGCGCCGTACCGACAGCTCCAGCGTGCCGCTGAACAGGCGCTCCAACTGACTGATCGACAGCGCGGCGGTACTGGCCAGTTCGTAGGCCGGCAGGGCCCGTTCGTCCAGCGCACGGATGCGCTTGAGTGCTTTGCTCAGGCGCGGGTCGAGCGGGCGGCGGGGCCACTGCCGCAGGCACTCGGCCAGTTGCTCAGGGCTGTTGCCGGCTTGCTCGCAGACCTGTGCCAGGTCTGCCACGTCGAACGCCAGGGGCTCGGCGAACAAGGTAAGGCAGGGTATGCCATGGCTGAGGATGGCGTGTGGTTGCTGCGACGGGATGACCACCTGCTGGCCGCTATAGCGCTGCTCGCCCAGGCATACCTCGACATCCGCACCGAGGCCGATCAATACCTGGTGCGCGTAATGCGCGTGGCTGTCGGTTTTGCCTAGCGTGGCCAGCAGCAGGCAGTGATCGTCCGCCAACCAGATATCGCCTTGCCAGCCCTGTGTCGCCTTATCGTTCATGCAGCCCTCTTGTGCGCCTGGTCATGCCAGTGGATATCCCGGCAAAGCCTATTATGCTTCAGTGACCTTGCTGCGATCCGAGGCGGCCCGCCTCGTCGTGCTTCGCATATCCAAAGCAAGTCCCCCAGGGCCTGGGTGCGATGGTGAAAAAGATTTGAGGTGCTCCCGGCCTGCATAACGACAAGACGGAGGCACCCCATGGCGGTTCTCGACAGCACATCCACGGGCAGCGCGCCCCAACGCGGTATCACCCGGGAGGAGCGCAAGGTCATCTTCGCCTCGTCCCTTGGGACGGTCTTCGAATGGTACGACTTCTACCTGTACGGCTCACTGGCGGCGATCATCGCCAAGCACTTCTTTGCCGGGGTCAATGAAACCACCTCGTTCATCTTCGCCTTGCTGGCCTTTGCCGCCGGCTTTGCCGTGCGGCCGTTCGGCGCCATCGTGTTCGGGCGCCTGGGCGACATGATCGGGCGCAAGTACACCTTCCTCATCACTATTGTCATCATGGGCCTGTCCACCGCCGTGGTGGGCCTGCTGCCCAGCTACACCACGATCGGCGTGGCCGCGCCGATCATCCTGGTTACCCTGCGCCTGCTGCAGGGCCTGGCATTGGGGGGCGAGTACGGCGGCGCGGCCACATACGTGGCCGAACATGCACCCAAAGGCCGGCGCGGCTTTTTCACCGCCTGGATCCAGACCACGGCCACCCTGGGGCTGTTCCTCTCGCTGCTGGTGATCATGGCCTGCCGCACGGCCATGGGTAACGAGGTGTTCGAGGCCTGGGGCTGGCGGGTGCCGTTCCTGCTGTCGATCCTGCTGCTGGCGATTTCGGTATACATCCGCATGCAACTCAATGAGTCGCCGGTGTTCATGAAGATGAAGGCCGAGGGCAAGGCGTCCAAGGCGCCGCTGACCGAAGCGTTCGCCCGTTGGGACAACCTCAAGGTGGTGATCATGTCGCTGCTCGGCGGTACCGCCGGCCAGGCCGTGGTGTGGTACACCGGGCAGTTCTATGCGCTGTTCTTCCTGTTGCAGATGCTCAAGATCGAGCCGCAGACCGCCAACCTGCTGATCGCCGGTTCGCTGCTGATCGGCACGCCGTTCTTCATCTTCTTCGGCAGCCTGTCCGACCGCATCGGCCGCAAGAAAATCATCATGGCCGGCTGCATCATCGCCGCACTGACCTACTTCCCGATCTTCAAGGCACTGACCCAGTACGGCAACCCGGATGTGTTCGTTGCCCAGGAGCAGAACCCGGTGGTGGTGATGGCCGACCCTGGCCAGTGCGCGTTCCAGTTCGACCCGGTGGGCAAGGCCAAATTCACCAGTTCGTGCGATATCGCCAAGAGCCTGCTGGCCAAGCGGGCCATCCCCTATACCAACGAAGCGGCCGAACCAGGTAGCGTGGCGCAGGTCCGCATTGGTGAGCGGGTGCTGCCGAGCTTTGATGGCAGCAGCCTGGCGGCAGCGGACTTCAAGGCGCAGAGCGACGCCTTTACCGCGAACTTGATCGGGGCGTTGAAAGAGGCGGGCTACCCGGAGAAGGCCGACCCGGCGAAGATCCATTATCCGATGGTGCTGTTGCTGCTGACCCTGCTGGTGGTCTACGTGACCATGGTCTACGGGCCGATCGCCGCCTGGCTGGTGGAGCTGTTCCCGGCGCGTATCCGTTACACCTCGATGTCGCTGCCTTACCACATCGGCAACGGCTGGTTCGGCGGTTTCCTGCCGACGGTGGCGTTTGCCATGGTGGCGGCGACCGGGGATATCTATTACGGCTTGTGGTACCCGATCGTGATTGCGGTGATGACGGCGGTGTTGGGGATTTTCTTCCTGCCGGAGACCAAGGACCGGGATATCACCCACACCTGAAGGTTTAGGCTGCCAGTACCGGCCTCTTCGCGGGTGAACCCGCTCCCACAGGTACAACACAGGCTTCGAGAACTGTGCAGTACCTGTGGGAGCGGGTTCACCCGCGAAGAGGCCGGTATTGGCAACCCATCAGTCGAAATAGCCACGCAGCCCAAAGGCATACCCGGTATCCACCCCCTCAGCCTCACCCCGCCCCCAGCGCTTCTTCAACACGAACTCGAATGCCGGTTCGTACAACCCGTCCCGCACCAGCGCACCCGCCAGCACCTCCACGTCATACCAGCCATTGTCCAGCTCGATGATTGGCCGCCCCGGCACCTGGTAGCGCGCCATCAGGTCACCCAGTGTCTTGGGCGTGAAGTGCTGCAGGATGCGCCAGGTGTACAGCATCAGCGCACCGTGCTCGACCTGCAGCACATAGCCATTGCGGCGGTGCTTGAGGCGGCTGCCGGGTTCGAGCAGGGCCGGGGTGTGTCTGTCCAGGGTGAACAGGATGCGGTAGGGCAGGTTGTCGACCCCGGCCAGCGGCAGCACGATACCTTCGCGCACGGCCTGGTCGCCGCTGTCGCCATGGGTGAACGCATGGGCCAGGTCGTCGGGCAGTTCATGTTGTTGCTTGAAGCGCTCGAGCAGCTGGATATCGCCAAGCAGAAAGTAGTCGACCAGGTCATTGAGCACTTCGCTGAATTCGTGGCGCATCTGTTTTCCTTGTTGGTGCGCATGAGGGCAATGGCAAATGTAGCACTTCAGATTGGCTTCAGATTGCCCCCGGATACTGCCCCCAACACCTGACCTGAAAGGGGGACAGCCATGACCCAGGCAGACAGCTCCAACCTGTTTCCACTGGCTATTGGTAGCCACGGCGATCGCCTTGCCCATTTGACGCTGAAACTCCCGGGGGAACCTGGGCGCGACGAGCTGGAGCAGTTCATTCATGCCCGCTTTGCCTGCGCCCACCACGCCGACGTGCAGCACTACCTGCCCGAACTGCTCGGCCTGCACGACAGCCATGGACGCTTGATGGCCGCCGCCGGTATACGCCTGGCCAGCAGTGGCCCGACCTTCATCGAACGTTACCTGGATGAACCGCTGGAGGTGGCCGTGACCCGGCTGTCGACCAGCCCGGTGAGCCGTGCGCAGTTGGTTGAAGTGGGTAACCTGGCCGCACTCAGCGCCGGCAGTGCGCGGATCATGATCATTGCCGTGACCTGGTTGCTGGCCGCCCGCGGCTTGCAGTGGGTGGCCTTCACCGGGGCAGCGACCCTGGTCAACAGCTTTCATCGCCTGGGCCTGGTGCCCACGGCGCTGGCCGTGGCCGACCCTGGTCGGCTGAACGGCGACGCCGGCAGTTGGGGCAGTTACTACGCGCAGCACCCGCAGGTGTTCGTCGGCAGCATCGGCTACGGCCATGAAGCCCTGGCCCGCGGCGGAGTGTTCGAGCGGTTGGGTTTGCCCGCGAGCGTACAGGAGGCCGGCCATGCTGCATGAATGCCAGCTGTTCAGGGACGTGTTGCAACTGCATGCCCGCCACCGAGGGGCGCAACCGGCGTTGCTGGGCCTTGCCGGGTCATTCACCTATCAACAGTTGCTGGACGAGGTCGAGCACCGCCAGGCCTGGTTGAGCGCGCAGCCACCGGGCACTTTCGTCCTGGCCCTGGAGAACGGCCCCGAGGCGCTGTTCTGGGACCTGGCGGCGCTGTTCGCGGCGCGTCCCATCGTCATCCTGCCGGCGTTCTTCAGCAGTGCCCAGCGGCGCCACTGCCTGGCGCAGAGCGGGGCGGTGCTGGCGCTGGCCGATGAGGCCTTCGCTGACGACTTGCACGCCAGCGGCTTCAGTGCCGGTGAGCGTTTCTGGAGCCGGCAGCCGCCAGCGAGCGCACCCTTGCCACCGGGTACTGCGAAGATTACCTACACCTCCGGCAGCACCGGTGCACCCAAGGGCGTATGCCTGAGCGCCGATGCCATGCTGCGGGTAGCGCGTGAACTGGAGGCCGCCAGCCGGTCTGCGGCGCCGGGCAAGTACCTGGCGGTCTTGCCCCTGGCAGTGCTGCTGGAAAACCTGGGGCTTTACGCGGCCCTGCTGGCCGGGGCGAGCATTGCCCTGTACCCGCAGGCGCAGCTGGGTTTTCGCGGTGCCAGCCAGGTCGACTTCAAGCAGTTGCTGGGCGCCATTGCCTTGAGTGGTGCCGAAAGCCTGATCCTGGTGCCGCAACTGCTGCTTGGGTTGGTCACCGCCATCGAACGCGGCCTGATGCGAGTTGGCCCGTTGCGCTTCGTGGCGGTGGGCGGCGCGCGGGTGGCGCCGAGCCTGCTGGCCCGTGCCGCGGCCATCGGGCTACCGGTGTTCGAGGGCTACGGCTTGTCCGAATGCGCCTCGGTGGTATGCCTCAACCGCCCCGGCGGCCAGCGCCCGGGCAGTGTCGGGCGGCCGCTGCCGCATGTGCAGGTGCGCATTGCCGAAGATGGCGAGGTGCAGGTGGCCGGCTCGGCGTTGCTCGGCTACCTGGGCGAGCCACCTTTCAGCGAGCCGTGGTTGTCGACCGGTGACCTGGGGCACTTCGACAGCGACGGCTTCCTGTACCTGGCCGGGCGCAAGAAGCACCAGTACAGCACCAGCTTCGGGCGCAACGTCAACCCCGAGTGGGTCGAGGCCGAACTGACCCAGGGCGGGGTGATCGCCCAGGCGTTCGTACACGGCGAGGGCCTGGCGCACAACCTGGCGCTGGTCTGGCCGCTGGACCCGCAGGCCGATGATCACACCCTGGAACAGGCCGTCCGCCAGGCCAATGCCGGGCTGCCGGACTATGCCCGGGTACATGCCTGGCGGCGCTTGCCCGAGCCCTTGAGTGCCGCCGGGCAAACCCTGACCGCCAATGGCCGGCCACGCCGCGAACAGATCCTGCGGTGTTACCAGTCCTTGCTATCCGACCTTCAATGAGCGACGAGGTTGCCATGCTTTTCTTCGATATGCTGCAACAGGAAACCGCCGACGAGCGTACGGCATTGTTCAACGTCCCGGTCATCCGCGACGCGCTGGCCGGCAAGGCCAGCCTCGAGGCCTATGTGGCCTTCCTCACCCAGGCCTACCACCACGTGCGGCACACCGTGCCATTGATGATGGCCTGCGGCGCCCGGTTGCCGGCGCGGCTGGAGTGGCTGCGCGGTGCAGTGTGCGAGTACATCGAGGAGGAGTACGGCCACGAGCGCTGGATTCTCGATGACATCGCCGCCTGCGGTGGTGATCCGCAGCAAGTGGCGGGCGGCCGCCCGGCGTTGCCCATCGAGCTGATGGTGGCATTTCTCTACGACCAGATTGCCCGTGGTAACCCGGTCGGGCTGTTCGGCATGGTCAATGTGCTCGAAGGCACCAGTATTGCCCTGGCCACCCAGGCTGCCGGGACCCTGCAGAGCAGCCTTGGCCTGCCGGACCAGGCATTCAGCTACCTGAGTTCCCACGGCGCCCTGGACCAGGACCACATGGCCACCTACCGCGGGCTGATGAACCGACTGGACCAGCCCGAGGACCAGCAGGCGGTAATCCATGCCGCCAAGGTTGTGTATCGCCTCTACACCGCCATGTTCGAAGGGCTGCCGCGTGCCGCGCAGCAGGAGGCACAGCATGCGCTTGCCTGATTGCGTGGCGGTGCTCACTGGCGCCAGCGGTGGCATCGGCCTGGAGTTGGCGGACCAGCTGTGCAGCGCCGGCGCCCGGGTGCTGGCGGTAAGCCGGCAACAGGGCAAGCTGGCCGAGCTGATGGTGCGCTACCCTGGGCAACTGCTTTGGCAGCAGGCCGACCTGCGCAGCGCCGAAGGCCGCCGCGACGTGCTGGAAGCGGCGCGGGCGATGGGCTGTTGCAACCTGTTGATCAACGCTGCCGGGGTCAACCGCTTCGCCATGCTCGAACAGATGGACGAGGCGGCCCTGGACGAGTTGTTCGATCTCAACATCAAGGCCGCCGTGCAGCTTACCCGCCTGTGCCTGCCGCTGCTGCGCGAGCAACCCAGTGCTCTGGTGGTGAACGTGGGTTCGATCTACGGCTCGATCGGCTACCCCGGCTATGCCACCTACTGCGCCAGCAAGTTTGCCTTGCGCGGGTTTTCCGAGGCGCTGCGCCGCGAGCTGGCCGACACTTCGGTGAACGTGCTATATGCCGCACCGCGCACCACCCACACGACGATGAACAGTAGCGCTGCGCAGGCCCTGAACCAGGCGCTTAAGGTAGGCGTCGATGACCCGCAGGATGTCGCCCGGGCAGTACTCGATGCCGTGCAGGCCGAGCGCAGCGAACTGTACCTGGGCTGGCCGGAAAAACTTTTCGTGCGCCTTAACGGCATGCTGCCGGGCGTGGTCGACCGCGCCCTGCGCAAACAACTGCCGCTGATCCGTCGCTACAGCACCTGGCACAGCAAGGAGTCGAGCAAATGAAGCGTCTGATACTGGCCAGCCTGCTGGCAATCGCCCCGTTCACCTGGGCCCTCGACCAGAACGGAACCCAGCAACTCAATGCCATCCAGCAGCGCTGGGCGGTAATACGCTACAACCTGCCCGAAGCCCAGCGTGCCGGGGCGTTCGAGGCCCTGGCGGTGCAGTCGGCGGCGTTGGTGCGCCAGCACCCGGGCTCGGCCGAACCGCTGATCTGGGACGGCATCGTCAACAGCAGTTGGGCCGGTGCCACCGGCGGGCTGGGCGCGCTGGGCAAGGTCAAGGCTGCCCGTACCAGCCTGGAAAAGGCCCTGGCCATGGACCCCAAGGCGCTGCAGGGCTCGGCCTACACCAGCCTGGGTGCGCTGTACGATCAGGTACCCGGCTGGCCGCTGAGCTTCGGCGACCAGACCAAGGCCGAGGCCATGCTGCGCCAGGCATTGGTGATCAACCCCGAGGGTATCGACAGCAACTACTTCTGGGCCGACCACCTGTACCGGCAGAACCGCTACGCCGAAGCCCGTGCTGCCCTGCAAAAGGCCTTGCAGGCCCCGCCCCGCCCCGGGCGGGAGCTGGCTGACCAGGGCCGCCGTGGTGAAATAGATGCTTTACTCAAAGCGATCAAGGACAAACAGGATTGAGCATGCGCCTACTGCTGGTTGAAGACGACGCCGCGCTGGGGGAGGGCATCTGTGACGGCCTGCGCCGCGAGGGGTATACCCTCGACTGGCTGCAGGATGGCGCCAGCGCCTTGCATGCCCTGTGCCACGAGGAGTTCGACCTGGCCATCCTCGACCTGGGCTTGCCACGCCTGGACGGCATCGAGCTGCTGCGGCGCCTGCGCGTGGCCGGTAAGAGCCTGCCGGTGCTGGTGCTGACCGCCCGTGACGCCACCGACGACCGCATCGCCGGGCTGGATGCCGGCGCCGATGACTACCTGGTGAAACCCTTTGACCTCAACGAACTCAAGGCCCGCTTGCGGGCCTTGCTGCGTCGTAGCAGTGGCCGCGCGCGGGTATTGATCGAACACGCCGGGGTGTGCCTGGACCCGGTCAGCCAACAGGTGCACTACCAGGGCCAGCCGGTGGTGCTCACGCCCAAGGAGTACCTGCTGCTTCACGAATTGCTGGCCCAGCCGGGCAAGGTGTTCACCCGTGAACGGTTGACCCAGTTGTTGTATGGATGGGATGAAGAGCCGGAGAGCAATACCCTGGAAGTGAACATCTACCAACTGCGCAAAAAGCTGTTCAACGGCCTGATTCGTACCGTACGCGGGATCGGCTATCTGGTGGAAGTCAAGGCATGAGCTCGCTGCGTCAACGCACCTTATGGCGGGTGATGCTGCTGTTGCTTGGCGGCAGCGGATTGCTGGCGCTGTATAACTACCACGACAGCCGCCACGAAATTAACGAGGTGTACGATGCCCACCTGGCGCAGAACGCGCGGCTGCTGCAGGGCATCATGAGCCTGCCGGTGCAGGGACAGAGCCGTGACGAGTTATACCGCGCCTTCGACGAGGCCTTGAGCAAGGCCGGGCAGGACAAGGTGGGGCACCGCTATGAGAGCAAGCTGGCCTTCCAGGTATGGGCCGACGACAACGGCTTGCTGGTGCACACGCCCAGTGCCCCGCAGCTGGGGCAGCCGCCCCGGGCGCCGGGGTTTGCCGACATGGTGATGGATGGGCACCGTTGGCGCAGTTTCGTCTTGCCGGTGCCGGAAAAACACTGGGTAATCTGGGTGGGTGAGCGCAACGACGTGCGTGACGACCTGATCGAGCGCATCGTGCGGCACACGCTGTTGCCATTCCTGTTCGGCAGCCTGGCCCTGGCCTTGCTGGTGTGGGCGGCCATTGGCTGGGGACTGCGGCCGTTGCAGAACATGGCCAAGGTGATCCGCGCCCGCCACGCCGAGTCACTCGAGCCGTTGCAGCTGGTACCGCTGCCGAAGGAACTGGAGCCGATGCAGGCGGCGATCAACCGCCTGCTCGGGCAGATCGACGACCTGCTGCGCCGCGAGCACCGTTTCATCGCCGATGCCGCCCACGAGATGCGCACGCCCTTGGCCGTCCTGCGCCTGCATGCGCAGAACGCCCTCAATGCAGCCAGCGAGGCCGAGCGGGACAAGGCTCTGCAGTTCCTGATGGGCGGTGTCGACCGCCTTGCCCGGGTGGTCAATCAGCTGTTGACCCTGGCCCGCCTGGAGCCACGGCCCGGCCAGCGTGCCTGGCCGCAGGTTGACCTGGAGGGAGTGGTGGCCGAGACCCTGGCCGAGCTGACTCCATGGATACTGGAATGCGGGCTGGAGCCTTCGCTGGACATCGCAGCAGGCGACTACCACGTGCACACCGACGCTGGCGCGCTGGGCATTGCCTTGCAGAACCTGGTGACCAATGCCGTGGACCATTCGCCAGCGGGGGGGAGGGTCACCGTGACGCTACAGCGTGAAGGGCAAGCCCTGCTGATCAGTGTCGACGACGAAGGGCCGGGCATCGCCGTGGCAGACCAGCAGCGGGTATTCGAGCGTTTCTACAGCAAGGGTTCGACCAATGGCGCCGGGCTGGGGTTGTCGATCGTCAGCACCATCATGAAGCGCCTGGGTGGCAATGTTCAGCTGCGCAATCAGCTACCACACGGGTTGCGCGCGACCCTGCGCCTGCCCGTGGGGCCGTAAACGTACACCTAGTGTTTCTGGGTGATCTGGATCAGGTTGCCGCAGGTGTCATCGAACACCGCCACGGTGACGGGCCCCATGGGGGTGGGCGGCTGGGTGAATTGCACGCCCGCCGCGCACAGCCGGGTATATTCGGCCTGGATGTCACGCACGCCGAACGAGGTGGCAGGGATGCCGTCCTGCCTGAGCGCGGCCTTGTATACCTTGGCAGCCGGGTGTGCGTCGGGCTCCAGCAGCAACTCGACGCCGTTGGGGTCGTTGGGGGAGGTGAGGGTCAGCCAGCGGTGCCGGCCCATGGGGACGTCGTGCTTGGGCTCGAAACCGAGTACGTAGTGGTAGAAAGCCAGGGCTTTGGCCTGGTCGTCGACGAGGATGCTGGTGACTATGATCTTCATGAACGCACACCGTATGCATGGGGTCGATAAGTATCAGTAAAGCCGTTCGGGGGCATTTGACCAGTGGCAACGCTCGAGCAGGGGGCACCTGCAAGGAACATGCGCTGCTGCAGCTGATCGCCTTTACGGGGCTGGTGGGGTGGGCTGTGTTTCCAGATGGGCTGCGAGCTGAACGGTCATTAACGTTGGTCGGGCGTAATCAACCAAGCCAGGAGTCATGACCATGCAAGAAGAATCGATGAATGAACTGCCAGCTCGCGATGACCACGATCTAATGGATCACCCGGAACCTCAGGAGACACTGTCCAGGCGCAAGCGTGGGGTAGCCCCTGTGGTCGGCATGGCATGCGCGCCAGAGTACAAACTGATCGGCGACGACTGTGTGCCGACGAATGTCGACTTCGAGTAGTACGCAGGGGGGGCGCAAGGCGTCCCCCCTACAAAAAACCTGCCCAAGCCATAGGTAAATCCTTCATCACCCAGCCCCCACCCACCCGCTGCCAAGGGTAAAGTGTCAGGCATGATCCCAGCGCGCCCAGACCGGCGTCAGAGAGGTGCCCGTGGCGGCCTATACATTGCGACAACTCAAGTACTTCGTCACCACGGTGGAGGCCGGCAGCGTTGCCGAGGCTTCACGCCAGCTGTACATCGCCCAGCCGTCCATCTCCACGGCCATCAAGAGCCTGGAGGAAAGTTTCGGCGTGCAGCTGTTCATTCGCCACCACGCCCAGGGTGTGTCGCTGACGCCCAGCGGCAAGCGCTTCTATGCCAAGACCAAGTCGCTGCTGCAGATGGCCCACGAATTCGAGCAGAATGCCCTGGCCGACAACGACACCGTGGCCGGGCAAATCGACATCGGTTGCTTCGAAACCGTGGCACCGCTGTACCTGCCGCGCCTGATCGCCGGCTTTCGCCAGCGTTACCCGGGGGTGGATATCCGCCTGCGCGACGGCGAGCAGCAGGACCTGATCCAGGGCCTGACTGCCGGTACCTTCGACCTGGCGTTTCTCTACGACCATGATCTGGACGGCACCATCGAGGCCGAGCCGCTGATGCCGCCGCAGAAGCCCTATGTGCTGCTGCCCGAGAACCACCGCTTCGCCGGCCAGGCCCAGGTATCGCTGCGCGACCTGTGCCCGGAGCCGATGATCCTGCTGGATGTGGCCCCCAGCCGCACCTACTTCGTCAGCCTGTTTAACGAAATGGGCCTGACGCCCAACATCGTCTTCAGCTCGCCGTCAATCGAAATGGTGCGTGGCATGGTCGGGCAGGGCTTCGGCTTTTCGCTGCTGGTGACGCGACCGCATTCGGAGTACACCTACGACGGGCAACGCCTGGCCATGCTGGATATCGCCGAGCCGGTGGCACTGTCGGGGTTGGCGGCAGCGTGGTTGAAGCGGGTGCAACTGACCAAGCCGGCGCAGCTGTTCGTCGAGTTCTGCCGGGAAGAACTGGCCAGGTTCTGAAACAGGCACGCCATGCTTCCTTCTTCCAAGGCATGGCGCGCCTGCTGATCAGGGACTGACCTGGTAGCCGCGCCCCTGCAGGCATCCGGCGTAGGCACTGGCATGGGCCTGGGCTTTCGCTTCGTCCTGGCCGCGACGGTCCTGGCGGCGGTCCTGACGCTGGCGCATGCCACCGACCGCAGCACCGGCGGCGGCTACTTCACCGGCGCGGTTCTGCCGGTATTGCTCCTTGGCATCGTCACCGACCCGGTCATACAGCTCGTCGTGCTGGTTGCCGCGCACCTGCGCGCCTGCCGCACCGGCAACCGCGCCGGCAGCGGCACCGCGTACGCGGCCACCGACATGGGGGTCGTTGGAGGTCGCGGCACTGTTCGCGGCATTGGTCGCGACGGTATTGCAATCATTGATATCCAGTTGCATCTGCTGGCTGCTTTGGCCCTTGAGCGGCACCACCGACTGCGCCTGGGCTGCCGATGCCGCGCACAGCAGCACCAGCAGGTAACTCCACGTGAACGTACGCATGGCAAACCTCCAGCAGGTGGGGATCCCGTTTCACAGGATAGTTCGGCTTTGCTGTTAATGATGGCAGTTTTGCCGGGATGGTCTAAACCGGATATCAGATGTGGTCCGCCGGCATATCACGGCCCGAATCCGGGCTACCTGTGGAAACTCCATGAGCCAGACCCAGCACCTGATTATCTGTGAGTACTGCGACACGGTGTACCACCGTGCGCCGCTGCTCAAGCACCAGCGCGCCGTTTGCCCGCGCTGTGGAGGGGTGCTGTACCGGCACACCTCGCTGACCGTGCAGCAGCGGCTGGCCCTGAGTGTGACGGGGGGCATCCTGCTGGTGTTCGCCAACTTCTACCCGGTGATGACCATCGGCATGCAAGGGCTGACCCACTCGGCGACGTTATGGGACTCGGTGCAGATCCTCAGCCACGGCAGTATCACCTTCATCGCCCTGGTCATGGCCTTGTCGATCATCTTTGCGCCGGTGCTGCAGATTGCCGTGTTGTGCTGGCTATTGAGTTACGCCCTGGCCGGCCAGCGCGCCCCCGGCTTTGCCCTGTGCATGCGCAGCCTGGAGAGCCTGCGGCCTTGGAGCATGCTGGAGGTGTGCCTGCTGGGGGCGATGGTGGCAGTGATCAAGCTGGCCGGGTTGCTCGATGTGATCCCCGGCATCGGTCTGCTGGCCCTGGCCGCGTTGAGCATGCTGATTATCCATATCGCCGGCAAGGACATCCGTGACTTGTGGGAGCAGGTATGAATACCCCGGCCAACGCCGCCGACCTGGGCCTGTGCCTGTGCCATGGCTGCGGGCAGGCCTGCGAACTGGGTAGCGGTACGCACACCTGCGACCGCTGTGGTGCCGCCATTCACCGGCGCAAGGCCAATGCCATCAGCCGCGGCTGGGCGTTTCTGCTGGCGGCGCTGATTTTCTACATTCCCGCCAACCTGCTACCGGTGATGCACACCGAAATGCTTGGCAGCGGCAGCGAAAGCACTATCGGCGGTGGTGTGCTGGAGTTCTGGGAGGCCGGTGCCTGGGACATCGCGTTGATCATCTTCATCGCCAGTGTGGGCGTGCCTGCCATCAAGTTCTTCTCGCTTGGCCTGTTGCTGTTCACCGCCCAGCGCGGTTCCACCTGGGCCTGCCGGCAGCGCTCGCAGCTGTACCGCTTCGTCGAGTTGATCGGTTACTGGTCGATGCTCGATGTGATGGTGGTGGCACTGGTGGCGGCGCTGGTGCAACTGCGCGGGCTGGGCACCATCGAGCCGCGGCTGGGCATTCTGTTTTTCGGCATGGTGGTGGTACTGACCATGTTTTCTGCGATGAGCTTCGATCCACGCCTGATCTGGGATTGCCGTGCCAATGAGGGAGGCCGTATTGATGGTGCAACAGACTGACAAGCGCGAGGGCGCGGGGCAGGTTGAAGTGCGCACCCGGCGCTGGAGTGTGTCGCTGGTATGGATCGTGCCGATATTGGCGATCCTGATCGGCGCTTCGCTGGTGGTGCGCAACTGGATGCAGCAGGGACCGGTCATCGCCATTTCCTTCCACACCGGGGAAGGGCTGGTGGCGCACAAGACCCAGGTCAAGTACCGCAGCGTGGTGATTGGCGAAGTTACTACGGTGGACCTGGCCGACGACAAGAAGAGCGTGGTCGCAAAGGTCCAGCTGTCCAACGACGCCCGCGCGTTCGCCACCCAGGGTGCGCGCTTCTGGGTGGTGCGGCCACGCATTGGCGTGGGCGGCGTGTCCGGCGTGGACACACTGCTGTCGGGCAGTTTCATCGGGGCGGATTCCGGTGAATCGAAAGTGCCGGAGAAGTCCTTCGTCGGCCTGGAGCTGCCACCGCCGATCACCTACGACGAAAAGGGCAAGCGCTTTGTCCTTACCGCCAGCGACCTGGGGTCGCTGGATATTGGCTCATCGATCTACTACCGCAAGATCCCGGTGGGTGAGGTGGTTTCCTTTGCCCTGCAGGGCGATGGCAAGGGCGTGGAGATTGGCATATTCGTGCAGGCCCCCTACGACAGCTTCGTCAGTGCCGATACCCGCTTCTGGAACGCCAGTGGCGTCGACATGCAGATCGGTGCCAACGGCCTGAAGATCGATACTGAATCGTTGTCGTCGATCCTGGTGGGTGGGCTGGCCTTTGGCTCGCCCGACTTCGCCCCGCAAGCCGAGCCCGCTGCCGATCAGGCACGCTTCCAGCTGTTTGCCGACCGCGACACCGCCCTGGCACCGCCCAGTGGCCAGGCGCAGTACCTGCAATTGCGCTTCGACCAGGCCATGCGCGGGCTGTCGGTGGGAGCCCCGGTGGAGTTCAAGGGGGTGGAGTTTGGCCGGGTCACCTCGGTCAAGCTCGACTACGATGCCACCCGGCAGACCTTCCCGGTGGTGGTCGATGCGGTTATCTACCCACAGCGGCTGGGGCCGGTGCACCGCAAGATGCTTGCCGTGTTCAAGCATGCCGAAGGCGACATGGATGGCGCACGGCGGCTGATCGGCACCTTTGTCGAGCACGGGCTGCGGGCGCAGGCGCGCAGCGGCAACCTGATTACCGGGCAAATGTTCATCTCCCTGGACTTCTACCCGGATGCCCCCAAGGTGGCCTTCGACAAGACCGCCGACCCTATCACCATCCCCACATTGCCAGGCAGCCTGGAGCAATTGCAGGAACAGCTGCAGCGGGTGGTGGAGCGCATCAGCAAACTGCCGCTGGAGAGTATCGCCAACAACCTGGACGGCAGCCTGCGTGAGCTGCGCGCCAGCCTCAAGCAGTTCAATGGCCAGACCCTGCCGGATGTGAAGGTGGCGCTGGACGAAGTGCACAAGACCCTGCGCACGGCCAATTCGGCGATCGCCGAAGACTCGCCGCAGCGCGAGCGGATGGGTGAAACCCTGGATGAACTGGAGCGCATGTCGCGTTCGCTGCGTGACCTTGCCGATTACCTGGGCCGGCACCCCGAATCGCTGATACGTGGCCGGCCGAAAGCAGCCAGTGCAGCAGACCTTGAACCCTGAGGAGACAGCCGATGCATCGACTGCGCAATATGTGTGGCGCCGGCCTGCTGGCCGTGCTGTGGGGTTGCAGCAGTACCCCGAACAACTATCACACGCTGGTACCGAGCGAGCCGGTGCGCGACAGCGGCCAGCGCATCCAGGTGGCGAGGGTGGCCGTGCCACCGCAGGTGGACCGCCCGCAGTTGGTGGTGCGGCAAGGGCAGAGCGGCCTGGCCATCCTCGAAACGGAGTGGTGGGGGGCCAACCTGGTGGATGAATTCCGCAGCGCCTTGCAGGACCAGCTGGGCGGGGCTGTGGGGGGCGGCAATGCGTTGCTGCGGGTGGATGTGCAGCGTTTCGATAGCGTGCCGGGGCGCTATGCCTCGCTGGAAGCGGTCTGGCGTCTGACGCGCCCGGGTGAGGCTGGGCTGACCTGCCGAACCTCGTTGCAGACGGCGGCGGACAACAGTATCGCCAGCCTGGTCAATGCCCACCAGGCCAACCTGCGCAAACTGGCCGAGGCGGTGCGGGGCAGTGCCCGGCAGGGCAGCTGTGCCCAGCCTGCCTGATGGCTGACCGCTACACGGTACTTGTGGGAGCGGCCTTGTGTCGCGAAAGGGGCGCAAAGCGCCCCCGGCAATCCCGACCGCACAACACTCAGTTCAGGCTCTTCCCGCTACTGACCGTCTCCCGCACCCGCTCGGCCTTGTCCAGCGGCAACTGGTCGAATTCGCGCAAGCCGTCCTTGCGGTACGGGTCGCCAATCCAGCGCGGTGCCACCACGAACTGCGGGTTTACCAGGCTCTTGGCCGGTTCGTAACGGTCATAGCTCAGCCCGGCCAGGTCGGACAGGGTATGGATCAGGTGCGAGCTGCTGTAGGGGCGGTCGGCCATCGCCTGTAAGTCGCGCGGGTGCTCGGCCTGCCAGCTGGGCGAAGTCCACAGCAGGAACGGGATGGTGTACATCGGCCGGGTTGGCGCGCCTTCGTTGCGCCCCAGGCGGTCGTGGTTGCCAGAGCTGTACACATCTTCGCCATGGTCTGACAGGTACAGCAGGAAACCATTGGGGGTACTGGCCGAGTAACGCTTGATCAGGCTCGATACCACGTAGTCGTTGTAGCGCACCGCGTTGTCGTAGAAGTTGTAGGTTTCCACCTGGTCGGCCGTCAGCTTGCCAGGCGCCCCCTGGCGGTCGTTGAAGTGCGCGTAGTCGTTCGGGTAGCGATAGCGATAGTCCATGTGCGTACCCAGCAGGTGCACGATGATGAACTTGTTCGGCGCCGGGTCCTGCAGGGCCTTCTCGAACGGTGCCAGTACCACGTCGTCGTACTGACTGGCATTCTGGTTGCGCTGGTTGTTGAGGTACACCGGCGCGTCCGTCTGCTGCGAGAAGGTGGTCAGCATGGTGTTGCGCTTGGTCATGGTCTGCTGGTTGGTGATCCAGAAGGTCTTGTAGCCGGCCTGTTTCATCAGGTTGATCAGCGACGGGTCGGTGAGGAAGCGGTCCGGGTTCTGCTCGTCGCCAAAGGTGAGGATCTGCTGCATCACTTCGATGGTGTACGGGCGTGGCGATACCACGTTGCGGAATACCGTCAGGCTCTTGTCGCTGGCGGCCAGTGCGTCGAGGTTGGGCGTGGTGTCGCGGTTATAGCCGTACAGGTGCATGTGCTCGCGGGTGGTGGATTCGCCCAGCACCAGCACCAGCGTGCGTGGCGCTGCACCGCTACTGTCATGCAGGTTTTGCAGGGGGGGCAGCGCGGCGTTCTGGGCCAGCAGCTCCTGCATGTTGTCCAGTTGCTGGCGGTACTGGCGGTAGCCGACCAGCAGTTGCCAAGGCACGGCGGGTTCCATGCGCTGCTGCACCTTTTCGGCCGCATCGGCGAAGCTGCGCTGCTGGGTCACCATCTGTTTGTAGAACGGGTACACCAGGTTGGCCAGCAGCAACAGGGCGACCACCGGCAGGCGGCTGCGCAGTGGCAGGCTGACCGGGCGTACGCGCTTCCACAGCAACACCGCCACCAGGGTGTACAGCAGCAATGCCAGACCCAGCCAGACGCTGAAGTACTGGCTGAAGTACTCGCCGGCCTCGGCGGTGTTGGACTCGAACATCACGAAGATGACGCTTTGCGAGAACTCCTGGCGATAGATGCCGAAGTAGCTCAGGCCCACCAGCGAAGCGGCCCACAGCACCAGGCCGATGACCGCGGCAGTGGTACGGGTGAAGCGTGGCAGCAGCAGCACCGGGGCCAGCCACAGGCTGCTGAGGAAAAATGCATCGCGAAAGCCGGCGAACCCGGTGGTACCACTGAACAGCAGCAACGCCTGGGTCACGCCCGAGAAGTACCAGAAGAACAGCAAAAGCCAGCCCAGGCCGGCCCAGTCCACGCGCTTGGGCGAGGAGGGGGATGGAGTGTGTGACACGTATGCCTCGTCGTAGCTTGGCGGCCAGCGGATGTGCCCGTGACCGGAAAGGGCGTGACGCTAATCTGCCGGGTGTGAAAATAACGTCAACGAGACGCTGGCCCAGGCGAGGTATGATGTGTTCAGCCAAACCAGACTGACAGGTCGAGTGAGAATGAACCGTCGCAAGAAGATCAAGCAGCTATTGCAGGCGCATGCCAAGAAGGCCAGCGCCAAACTGGCGCCGCGCAAGCCCAAGTACATTTGCAAGGCCGACCGGTTGAAGATGGAGGCCGAAGCGGCAGCGGATACCCCAGGCGTTACGGGGAGCTGATGCCTGTCACGTGCCTCTGAACTGCGCCCCTGATGTTGGACAAAAATCCAACCTCAGGGGCGTTTCACATGAGCAAGCACACCAGACAGTTCAAGCTTTCCGCCATCCAGGC